>CAVQHT010000022.1:0-397852 GCA_963712355.1 uncultured Acidobacteriota bacterium | reverse complement strand
CGTCAGTTCCTTGTGACCGTGATGGTCCACGGCGGATGTTTCCTCGAACGACAGTACTGCACGTTCACCGGCACGGCTCGCGGCCAGAACAGCCGCGAATTTGTCGCCCGCCTCGTGGCTCGCGGCTTCGCCCGAGCCATCGAGCCAGGGCCTGTCCGGCGAGGGCGCTCTACCACGTTCACCACAAGCCGCTCTATGAGGCGATCGGGCATCAGGACAACCGCAACCGCCGTCTGCACTCGATCGGCCGGATGGTCGAGAGGGTGATGATTCTGGACGCCGTGCTGAGCGATCCCCGGTGCTGGTGGTTGAGTCCCGAGGCCGACAAACGGACGTTCTTCGACGTCGCGCAAGAGACAGGTCTGCGCCCAGAAGAGTATCCGCACATCACGTTCAGGTCAGGTTCACAGAAGACTGTCCGCTGCTTTCCCGACAAGCTGCCCATCGGCATCGAGAAGGCGGACAGCAGCCGGTTCATGTTCCTGTACCTGGTGAACCGGCGAATCCCCGTGGACTTTCGCCAGTTCCTGATTCGTCACCACAACCTCCTGCTCAAGCTGCACCGATGGACGATGCGTCTGCTCGTGCCGCGGCGGTTCAAGAGTCGGTGGCGCTCTACAAGGCGGCGCTCCGAGAGGAGCTCTGGACCCCGCTGAATCCGAGCGTCAGCACGGCTTTGGAGGTGTACTTTCGCGCGCGGCAGCAGGGCGGACACTTCGGAGACCCGCCCGATCGCTACATCGCGGAGGAGTTCCGCAAGCAGGGCATGGCGAAGATCGCGGCCCTGTATCGAGCCTGGCGCGAGAAGGTGGCGTAGTGCTGTGGAGATCGTCTTCGACGAGCCTTCGTGATGACCGGTGCATGGCGCTCGGCCTGCGAAGTCCAATTGCTAAATGCTCAGTATCTGCAGCTCACCGGCACATGGACCGAGAGTCATGGGCCAAGAGAGGGGCGAAGCGAAAATCGCGTAGGTTGGCCCCCCACTGTCGACGGCCGCTCCGGAATTCCCTCACCCCGGTAGCCCCGTGACGGGGAACCGCGTACAAGCGTCTCTCTCGCAGCAACTTGCCGCCAGCATCTCATCGAGGCGGCGCTTTCTGCCGCCGTTGCCGTTGGAGGTGGTATCGCAGCCGGTGAACCAACGATCGCGTGAACGACCCCGCTGTTCTGCCTCGCCTCTGACCCAACCTGCCGAGAAAGGGTCGTTCACGCCATCGTTGGTCGTGTCGCGTGTCGCTGTCTGCGCGCTCAGTTCGGGCAGGAGAAACGCGCCGCCCGCGCATCCGATTGCGCGCCCAGATCCGTCCGACAAGTGCGCCGATGAATCCGCGGGAACCGGTTCGCGCACACGCCCAGTTCTCCCGGAGACACGTCCATTTTGCGCGCCGGAACCAGCGCCGCCACCATCGCGTCGATGATGCTGGCGCCGTGCTCGGCGTCGTCAATGCTCTTCGCTTCGCTGCGACCCGGCCCATGGCCGGGCCTTCGGGCATTGACGACGCCTGCGCGCGGCACGCATTGGCAACTACGCGATGGTGGCCAACCTGATGACGGCTCACAACGAACGAGGTTGACGCGAGCATCACGCGGGCGTATGTTGGCCTCATCACGTCAGTGCCGCACGGCACTCCTCCGGTTCGCCACAACGGCATCCGGAGCGCGCATTCCGCCGACCGCCCAAGGGCACGGTTTGGAGCGCATCCCTCACAACATCGCAGTCCTGTTGCAGGATTGCTGATCAGCGGTTGAACTGCACACCGTAGGCTGCGAACTTCATGGCTTCTCGCGGCGTCGCGTTCTCAGAACCACGCGCCGCAACAAGCTAGCGTTCACCAGAGGCGCGATCGCGCCCTGCTTCATCGGAACGCTCGACAGACGGTCACGCCATCGACGTGACCGTCACCGCCCGGAGCACAGCTTCCGCGGACGATGCCGGCGCAACGCCGCATCCGCGCTCCTCGACATCGGCGCGTCGACCGCCACATCGACGCGCCGGAGCGCGCCCACCCAATCCACACGACTCGCGTGCAATGGGGGACCGCCATGGACGTGCCCGAACTGCGGAAGCCATTCCGGAACCGATCTCGATCGCGCGATGCCGCGAATTGCTTGGCGACGAAGCCGACGTGCTCACCGACGACGAGGTGCTGGAGATCGCGCGCCACGCGGAAGCGATGGCGCACGTGCTGATCGCCCTGGCGTTGCAGGACGGTCGCATCCACTGAGCCATGCCGCGACGACAGATCTTGCCGGCGGCCGGAGACGGGGCTAAGCTGCCAGAGATGATCGGCGCGGTAATCTACGTACGCGTCAGCACGAAGGAACAGACCGAGAATCTGAGTCTGCCCACGCAACTCCGCGCGTGCGAAGAGTACTGCCGCAGGGAAGGCTACGAGATTCTCGAGCGCTTCAACGAACAAGGCGAGAGCGCCAAGACCACGGACCGCACCCAGCTGCAGCGGCTTCTGAAGTACTGCCGCACGCACAAGGGCAAGGTCCACTTCGTGGTTGTCTACAACCTCACGCGCTTCGCGCGTGAAAAGTACGACCATTTCGCGCTCCGATCGCATCTGAAATCGCTCGGCATCTCCTTGCGATCGGCGACTGAACCTATCGACGACACATCTACCGGCAAGTTAATGGAGGGCGTACTCGCGTCCTTCGCACAGTTCGACAACGACGTGCGGTCGGATCGAACCCGCGCGGGGATGAAGGCCGCTCTTGAATTGGGACGATGGACGTTCCTCGCCCCCATCGGCTACATCAACGTCCCAAGGAGCTACGGCAAGAGCCTCATACCGGACCCCGAGCGAGCTCCGGTTGTCCAGCAGATTTTCCGCGACTTCGCCACGGGACGATTTACCAAGCAAGAGCTGTTGGACGAAATGACCCGTCGAGGGCTGAAGACGCGGAAGGGCCTGCCGGTCAGTTCTCAGGCGTTCGCCACCATGCTGCAGAACAAGCTGTACGTCGGCATCGTGGATGTCCCTGGCTACGGCGTCGTCGGCAAGCGTGGAGACTTCGATCCTCTGATTCCCGACGATGTGTTCTATCGAGTTCAGGCGATCCTGACAGGACGAGTGCACACGACTGGCCCATACCAGCGCCGTCGGCCTGAGTTCCCGCTTCGGGCGTTCATCAAGTGTGCGGCGTGCGGACGCGGTGTCACGGCGAGCTGGTCGAAAGGACGCAGCGCTCGTTACGCGTACTACCACTGCCTCCCACCCTGCCGGGCAGTGAACATCACGAAGGCGAGACTCGAGGGGCTGTTCGTGGACGAGTTGGAGCGATTCCAACCGACGCCGGGTTACATGCGGCTACTCAAGGAATCCGTGCTGCGCGTCTGGCACGACAGGAAGGCTTCGGTCAAGAACGAGGTGGCGAGCGCTGAGCATCGCGCGAAAGCGATCCAGCAGAAACTCGATCGCCTCGATGACGCGTTCATCTACAGGGAGTCGATCGACCTCGGCACGTACGAACGCCAACGCGATCGGCTTCGCGAAGAGCTGACGCTGGTCGAGATTGACCGGCACGGTTCGAAGATCGAGGAGTTCGACGTGGAGGGCATCCTGAACTTTGCGGAGCGGGTGCTACCGCGTGCTTCGGATCTCTGGATTCAGGCGTCGCTGGAGCAACGGCAGCGGCTTCAGCGACTGTTTTTTCCGGAAGGTGTGGCGTTCAGCGGAAAAGCATTCGATCGAACCGTCGTAACCTCGTCTCTCTTCGAGTACTTAAGGCCGCTTGACGGGTCGAATGAAAATTTGGTGGACCAGACCGGGATCGAACCGGTGACCTCATGAATGCCATTCATGCGCGCTCCCAACTGCGCTACTGGCCCACTCTGGTGAGACGAACCCCAATTGTAGCATGCGGCTTTTTACGCCCAAAAACCGCACGGTCGCGCTATGGCAGCAGCGCATCCGTCTCGGTCACGAGCGCGTCAAAGACGTCCTTCGCTCGACGATATCGCAGGAGCGGTGCGTTTTGTCCGGCGAAGAGCGGCATCAGGTCCGCGCGGTCGCGGAGGCGCGCCGCACGGCGAAGCGGCGCGAGGAGTTCCAGCGGCATCGGGTACGGCAGAACCAACGGAATCGATTCCAGGTAAGCGGCCAGGCGGTTGCGAAGCCCGCGCGCGAGGCGGCCGGAAAACGAACGCGTCAGGATGGTGTGCGCTCGCTCCGGCCCCAACAGCGCCGCCCGGTGTTCCGCCGCGGCGTTCGATTCCTCGCACGCGAGAAACGCCGATCCGACCTGGACACCGCGCGGCGCCCAGCATGAACGCCGCCGCGACCGTCCGCCCGTCCGCGATGCCGCCGGCGGCAATCACTGGAATCCGCACCGCATCGACGACTTGTGGCACGAGGGCGAAGAGCCCCGTCAGGCTCGAATCGGCGGACCGAAGAAACGACGGCCGGTGCCCGCCGGCTTCGAATCCCGAGGCGACGACCAGATCAACCCCGGACGCTTCGAGCGCCCTGGCCTCGTCAACGGTTGTCGCCGCACCCATCGTGACGATCGATCGGCGCCGGCATTCAGCAAGCACCGACGCCTCGGGCACACCGAACACGAAACTGAACACCGGCACGCGCAGCTCGAGGACCGCGTCGATTTGATCGTCCACGCGTGGCGCCGCCACGCGCGTGAAGGCCGGCGGTTCGACGCCGGCCAGACGATAGAGCGGCCGCAACGCTTCGCGCGCCTGCTCGAACTGTTCACGCGTGACCTGAGACGCGCCCGGATCTTCGACCGACAGCCACAGGTTCACGCCAAACGGCGACGCGGTCCGCCGGCGAATGTCCGCGACGACCTCGCGGATCTCCTGGGGCGTATGGGTTCGCGCCCCGTACGATCCAAGTCCGCCAAGGTTCGACACGGCCGCTGTGAGCGCGGCCGATGACTGGCCGCCGCCGAACGGGCCCTGGACGATCGGATAGCGGACGCCGATGGCCCGCGCCGCGGCTGAGTGATGCCAGGACGACACGTCAACCTTCGCCGTGCAGCTCGAAGATGACCTCGAGCTCGATCGTGGCCCCGAGCGGCAGCGTATACGCGCCCAATGCCAGTCGCGCGTGCCCTTCATCGAAGAGCGACGCGAAGAGATCGGACGCTCCGTCAGCAATCGCCGCGTGGGCCACGAAATCTGACACGGTGGCCATCGACACCGTCGCGCGCACGACGCGGCGGATCCGATCCAGCGTTCCCATGCCGCCTGCGCGACGGCCAGCGCGTTGAGCGCCGCGAGGCGCGCCGCCGCCCGGCCGGCATCGTTCGAGATTCGATCGCCGAGCCGCCCGGTCGTGACCACGCCCTGCCGCAGCGGCAGCATCCCGCTCAGCACCAGCAGCGAGCCGGTCTGCACCGCCGCCTGGTAGCGGCCCAGCGGCCGCGGCGGCTCGGGCAGCACCAGCCCGAGCTCCCGCAGCCGCACCGTGGGCGTCCGCTCACCACTTGCCGGCATGCGCGCCTCCGTCCACGTGCAGCACTTCGCCCGACACGAATGACGCGCGGTCCAGATACATGACCGCATCGACGATCTCGCTGGTCGTCCCGAGCCTGGCGATCGGGTGCATCTGCTTCAGGAAACCGTGAGACTCGGGCTTGTGCATCGGCGTGTCGATCATCCCGGGCGCCACGACATTGAACCGGATCCCAAGCGGCGCATGCTCGATGGCGAGCGCCTTGGTGGCGGCATTGAGGCCGCCTTTCGTGAGAATCGGCAGCGCCGCGGTCACGCCGGTAATCGGCTGGTCGGCGAGGCTGGTCGAGATGGTGACGACGTGCCCGGACTTCCGCGGCAGCATGCGTCGCACGGCCTGCTGCGTCACGTGGAAGAACCCGGTCACATTGGTCGCGATCAGGGCGGCGAGGTCGTCGGTCGTGTACTGGGTGAACGGCTTCGCGATGAACACGCCGGCGTTGTTGACCAGGAGATCGACGCCGCCGAACTGCTCGGCCGCATCAATCACCCGCGCCGCCACGTCGGGCGACGCGATGTCGCCGTCGACGATCACCAGATTCGCGGATGGTTTCAGGGTCTGGGCCTGCGAGGCGTGCCGGGAGTTGGCGACGACGCGCGCGCCGCTGGCGGCGAACGCGGTGGCGAGCGCCAGGCCGATGCCGCTGGACGCTCCGGTGATGACGACCGTTCTCGATGACTGCATGACTCAACTCACTCCTTGGGGCCCGCGTCATGCGGGCTTTAGTTACCTTAAGTAACCATGTAGCCATACGCAATATGATTGCACTCTGCTATTGCAGATTGCGGTTGCCATACGGTAACGTGGGGGCGTTATGGTGCCTCGACGGAAATCGCGCGTCGCCCCGCCCGCGTGCCCGCTGACCACGTGCATGAAAGTGATCGGCGGGCGCTGGACCCCCAACGTGCTCTGGTACCTGCGCGACACACCGCGCCGCTTCTCGGAGCTGAAAAGCGACCTGCAGAGCATCTCGGCGAAAACGCTCAGCGCGCGGCTGCGCAAACTGGAAGGCGACGGCGTCGTGCACCGCGACGTGAAGCCGACCTCTCCGCCGACCGTCGAGTACCGGCTCACCCCGCTCGGCGCCCGGCTCATTCCAGCCGTCGAAGCGATCGTCGACGTGGGAAACGAGCTCAAGCGTCTCCGCCATATCCGGTAACCGCGCCCCGGCGTCTCCGCGCGAAAAGTCCCGCAGCGGCAATCCCCACGGCACGACGGTCTAGAATGTGACCGTCGTCATGGACCGAGCGGCGACGCGGAGACCTCATGTCCGAACTGCCCGATGCTCGACGCATGCTCGAAGAGGCGGAACGCGCGGCCGGCGCCGGCGATTTTGCGCTGGCCGATGAGCGCCTGCGGAGCGCGGCGCGCATCCAGGAAGCCGAGCTCGGACCGCTCCATCCGGATCTCGCCAACACGCTGAACAACCTCGCGGTGGTCGCCGAGCAGACCGGGCGGCTGGGCGATGCCGAGACGTTCTATCGGCGCGCGGTGGCCATCACGTCCGCCTCGCTGCCGCCGGACGATCCGATGGTCGCGGCGAGTCGCGCGAACCTCGAAGACTTCTGTTTTGCCAGGGGCTTGCCGACCGGGATGACTCCCGCCGCGACGCCGGAGCCCAAGCCGACGCCGGAACCGAAGCCGATCGCGAAGCAGGCGGCGCCCGCGCCTCCGCCTCCTGCGCGGGTCGTCGATCGTCGTCCGCCGCCGACTCCGGTCGCTCCTCAACCGCCGGCGGAGACGCTTCCTCCGACGTCGCGCTCGTTCGCGTGGGTCGGCATCGGGATCATCGTGCTGGCCGCCGTCGCACTCTTCGTGACGCGGCCCTGGTCGTCTTCGCGGGAGAATGCTGCGCCCGCATCCTATCCGCGCCCGCGCCGCAGCCCGACGGCGGTCGCGGAGCCCGCGCCAGCCGCGCAGCCTGCGCCAGTCGCACCGCCCGCCGCGCAGCCACCATCGGTGCGCGCCGAACCAGTGCCCGAACCCGCGCCGTCCGTCGAACCGGCGCGGCCGCCGGCGGTCGGTACCGCAAAGCGACCCTCGCCCCGTGCCCGCGGACAAGCCGCCCGCGCAGGCGTCTCAGGTCCCGTCACGCTGACGACCGCACAGCTGTGTCAGACGTTTTCGGCGAGCGGCGCCAACTGGCAGTGCGACCCGGCGTCTGCCACCGTAGCGCCCGGGCGAATCGTTCTCTACACGCGCGTCCGCTCAGCGGGCGACACGACCATCATGCATCGCTGGTATCACGACGGCGCGCTGCAGCAATCCAAGACGCTGACGATCACCGCAAACCAGACCGAGGGCTATCGCACCTACAGCCGGCAGAGTGTGGACGCGGGAGACTGGCGCGTCGAAGTCAGAAACGAGAAGGGCGACCTCCTCCACGAGCAGCGCTTCGCCGTGCGATGAGCTGTCCGCAGCCGGCCTCCGCAAGGTCAACGGTGACGACTGGATTTCCAACTCGACAAGGCGCTGTTTCCCGCGCGCAGAAGTGACCCGCCGGGACCTCACGTCACCCGCCAAAGCTGACCGTCAGAACCGGGCGCCCTTACGGTATCCTTAAACCCTACGGGAACCTGCGGCGTCGACGGTGCGTCTATGACCGCAACCCCCGTTGGGTCGTTGAATTTGTGTGGCCGCGAAGGAGAACGTTATGAAGCGAGGACATATCGGCTGGGCGATCCGCGTCGGCGCGGTGGTGATATTGACGGCGGCGGCAGGTCTGGCGCCGCGGTCGGCACTGCGCGCAGCGCCCACAGACGTGACCTTCACCCGCGACATCGCGCCGATTCTCCAGCGCAGCTGCCAGAACTGCCACCACGCGGACGGTGTGGCGCCGATGTCGCTGGTCACGTACGACGAGGTCCGGCCGTGGGCGCGCGCGATCAAGCAGCGCACCGGCATCGGCCCCCACGCCGGCGTCATGCCGCCCTGGTACATCGAAAAGAACGTCGGCATCCAGAAGTACAAGAACGACCCGTCGTTGAGCGAGGCCGAGCTCGCCAAGGTCGCCCAGTGGGCGGACAACGGCGCGCCGCAGGGCGATCCGAAGGACATGCCGCCGGCGCGGAAGTTCGACGATGGGAACACGTGGGCGATTGGCACACCTGATCTGGTGGTGTCGACGAAGGAAATCCTCGTGAAGGGCGACGCCCCCGACTGGTGGGGCGAAATCGAGAGCGTGCCGACGGGGTTGACCGAAGACCGCTACGTGGCCGCGCTGCAGATTCGCGAAGTCAACGACGTGCCGAGCGGCAAGGACGGCACCGGCCGCGCGACCGTCGGCGGACGATACGTCTTTCATCACATGATCTGGGCGACCGACAAGAACGGCGGCGGCGGTACGAACACGCCGTGGCCGGTGCACGAGGTCGGACGCGGCGCGGACTTCTTTCCGCCGGAAGCCGGCCGCCTGTTGAAAGCCAACGAGAGCATCGTCTCGAACTCGATCCACCTCCACTCGAACGGCCGCGATACGCGCGCGCATCTCGAGATCGGCTTCAAGTTCCAGCCCGATGGGCTATCAGCCGACGCTGAAGCCGTCGCAGAGCCGGGGGCTCGGCAACGGGCTCGACATCTCCATCCGGCCGAACGAAGCCAACCAGCAGCTGCACGCGTATACGGTTCTGCAGGAGAACACGAAGGTCACCTCGTTCGAGCCGCATCTCCACGCGCCGGGCGCGCGCATGTGCCTCGAGGCGATCTGGGGCCTGAACATCCAGACGCTCTCCTGCGCCGGCTACGATCACAACTGGGTCCGCGGCTACGACTACGCGGACGACGCCGCGCCGCTGCTCCCGAAGGGCACGATCCTCCACATCACCGGCTACATGGACAACTCGCCGTCCAACAAGAACGTTCCGGATCCGCGCAACTGGCAGGGTTCGGGCAATCGCTCGGTGGCCAACATGTTCATCGACCTCGGCCAGGGCGTGGCGCTCAGCGACGAGCAGTTCAAGCAGGAGATGATCAAGCGCCGGCAGTCGACGAAAGACGACATCATCATCGGCTGCCCGCTCTGCAACACGGTGCAGGCGCCGAACGCCACCAACAATCAGCAGTGAGTACCGCGATGAGATCAGGACGCGCCCGTGTCTCGCGGGCTCTCAGAGGGCCCGTCGCGTTCGCACTCCTCGGACTCGGCTTGTTCATCCTGCCCTCGCTGGGTCACGCGCAGTCGTACGCCGTCGGGGCAGCCGGTGTGGCCGGCCTTCGAAGGCTGGGAGAAGAACGACGACGGCACGTTCAACCTCGTGTTCGGCTACATGAACGACAACTGGCAGCAGGAGCTGAACGTTCCGATCGGTCCCGAGAACAACCTCGAGCCCGGCGGGCCCGATCAAGGTCAGCCGACGCACTTCCTGCCGCGCCGCAATCGCTTCATCTTCCGCGTGAAAGTCCCGAAGGACTTCGGCACCAAGGAACTCGTCTGGACGCTGACGTCGCAAGGCAAAGCGCAGAAGGCGTACGGATCGCTGCGCCTCGATCTGCTGATTGAAAACGTCGACATCATGTCGGAAACCGGCGCGCTCGGCGCGGGCTCGAGCAATCCTGAACTGCGCGCGGACAAGGCGCCGGAAGTGAAGATCGAAGGCGGCAAGACGCGCACCGCAAAGGTGGGCCAGCCGATCTCGCTGACCGCCCTCGTCACCGACGACGGCGTGCCGAAGGTTCGGCCGATTCCGCCGGAACGTCTCCGCCAGGCGCAGGAGGTTCCGCCGTACCGGCCGACGGTCAACAAGAACCTCGGACTGCACCTCTCCTGGTTCGTCTATCGGGGAGCCGGCACGGTGAACTTCGAGCCGGCGCAAGTCAAGTCGTGGGAAGACACACGTTCCGGCGCCAACTCTCCGTGGGCGCCCATCTGGGTCGCGCCTCCGGTTCCCGCGGACGGCAAGTACACGACCCAGGTGACCTTCGATGAACCGGGCACCTACGTGCTCCGTGCACGCGCCGACGATGGCGCGCTGACCGGCGACGACTCGCTGACGATCACCGTTACTCGCTGACCGTCCGTGCGCCGGCCGGCGGCCCGCGCAATGGATTTATAGTGACGTGTGGGTTCTCGCAGCGAGCAGGAAATCCTGACGGTCAACGGCCGGGAGATCGCCCTTTCCAACCCCGACAAGGTGCTGTTTCCGCAGGCCGGCGTCACCAAGCGCGATCTCGTCCACTACTTTCTCGCGGTCGCCGAAGGCGCGCTGCGCGGGTCGGGCAACCGGCCGAACGTCCTCGTCCGCTACCCGAACGGCATCGACCGCGACTACTTCTACCAGAAGCGCGCTCCCGAATCGCGGCCGCCGTGGATCGACGTCGTCGAGCTGCGTTTTCCTTCCGGGCGGACGGCGGAGGAGGTCGTGCCGCGCGATGCGGCGACGCTCGTGTGGATGGCCAACCTCGCCTGCGTGGAGCTGCATCCGCATCCGGTTCGTGCCGACGATCTCGATCATCCCGACGAGCTGCGCGTCGATCTCGATCCGGTCCCCGGCATCGAGTGGCCGCAAATCCGCGAGGTCGCGGACGTGGTGCGCGCGACGCTCGGCGACTTCGGGCTGATCGGCTGGCCGAAGACGTCAGGCTCGCGCGGCATGCACATCTACATTCGCATCGAGCCGCGGTGGACCTTCGATCAGGTCCGGCGTGCCGCGCTGGCATTCGCGCGCGAAGTCGAACGGCGTGCGCCCGCCCTCGCCACGAGCAAATGGTGGAAGGAAGAACGTCACGGCGTCTTCCTCGACTACAACCAGAACGCCAAGGATCGAACGATCGCCGGCGCGTATTCCGTGAGGCCGCGGCCCGACGCCCGCGTCTCGGCGCCGCTCGCGTGGGACGAGATCGCCGCGTGCGAACCGGGCGACTTCACGCTGCGGACGATGCCGGCGCGCTTCAAGGAGGTCGGGGATCGTCATCTCGGCATCGACGATCGGCGGTGTTCGATCGAACCGCTGCTGGAACTCTCGGAACGGCAGGAATCAGAAGGGCTTGGCGACGCGCCGTGGCCGCCCCACTACCGCAAGCAGGCGAGCGAACCGCCGCGCGTGGCGCCGTCGAAACGGCGGGTGTCGAAACATCCGCTGATCGAGATCGGCCGCGCGCGAAAAAAGGACGATGCGCTGGCCGGCCTCGAACGCTGGAAGGCGCGCCACACCGAAGCGGCCGCGCATCTCGAACCGGCCGACGTGCTGGTGGATGCGATGCGGGGACGCTTTCAGACCTGGACGCGCATTCGCGTCAACCTGCAGCACGTGCCCGAGGCGTTACGGCCGAAGCAGGAAGCGCTGGACCCGAACGACGACGTGAACGACTGGAGCGGCGTCAGCGCGGAGGAGGCGGAGAACTGGCGGCGCCGAAGACCTTCTCGAGCTCGTAAGGAGTCGTGACCTCGAGCTGATCGTAGCGGCAGTCGCGCGCCGGCTTGTCGGGACGCCAGCGCTGGAACACCGCCGCGTGCCGGAATCGATCGCCTTGCATGTGGTCGTACTTGACCTCGCACACGCGCTCGACGCGCAGCGGCTCCCACGACAGATCCTTGCCGGCGCTCCAGCGGCTCTGTCCGCCCGGCATCCGCGTCATGTTCGACGTATCGAACTCGGCCCATTCGCGCCACGGGTGACCCTCGAGCGCGCCCTCGCGCAGCGGCGCCAGCTCGGTCACGAGCTCCTTCCGCCGCGTCATCGTGAACGACGAGGTGACGCCGACGTGATGGAGGCGGCCGCCTGCATCGAACAGCCCGAGCAGCAGCGAGCCGACGCGCTCGCCTTTCCCGTCCTTGTGCCAGCGGAACCCGGCCACCACGCAATCCGCGGTGCGCACGTGCTTGATCTTGATCATCGCGCGCTTGCCGGGCTGATACGTTCCGTCTGACGGCTTGGCGATGACGCCGTCCAGCCCGGCGCCCTCGAAGCGCGCCAGCCATTCCCGCGCCTGCGCGTGATCGTGCGTCATCGGCGTCAGGTAGATCGGCGGCTTGACGTTCGCCAGCAGCCGTTCCAGGCGAACCCGCCGCTCGTGCTGCGCAGTCGCACGGAGATCCTCGCCGTCGGCCGCGATGGCGTCGAACGCGACAAAGGCGGACGGCGATTCCTTCGCCAGCTTCGCGACGCGCGACGCCGCCGGATGGAGGCGCATCTGAAGCGCGTCGAAATCCAGGCCGCGCGGAGTCGCGATGACGATCTCGCCGTCCACCACGCAGCCGTCGGGCAGCCCCGCGATCAACGCCGCGTGCAGTTCGGGGAAGTAGCGGTCGAGCGGCTTGAGGTCGCGGCTCTGGATGAACACGTCGCCGCCGCCGCGAAAGACGATCGCGCGAAAGCCGTCCCACTTCGGTTCGTACAACAGATCGGGGCCGGCCGGAAGCTCTTCGGACAGCTTCGCGAGCATCGGCTCAATCGGCGGCTGGATGGGAAATGGAGATGCGGGCATCCGGACTCGAGTAGTTTCCGCATCTTATCGCAGAGGAGTTGCGGCGGACACAGTAACGCTAACCACGAAGACACGAAGCACACGAAGCCCAAAGACCCTTTCTTCGTGTCCTTCGTGTCTTCGTGGTGAAAGCTCTATTGCAGTACGACACGCGCCTCGATATTGACAACGCGGCACGCTCCTGTTACCAACTCGCATGCATTTCACGCCTTCGACTTCTTCTTCGCGCCTTGTTGCCGCAACCGCCGCCATTCTCCTGACGGCAACCGGCGTTTCGCCGAGAAATCCGCTGCTCGCGCAAGGACGCGGTCGAGGCGCCGCCGAGGCCCACAAGAACGGACCGTGGTTCGGCGTCGCGCTGCCGCCGCCGCCCGGCAAAGAGCCGGCGGTCATCGTCGGCGATCGCGCGCCGCGTCCCGTGACGCTGCCGCCCGGCGAGAGCGCCACGCCGGAGCTCACCGCTGCGAACATTCGCGCCGATCTCGAGACCATCGTGAACATCTCGAAAGAGAGCCGGCGGACCAAGGAAGTCGGCAGCGGCCAGACGTGGGGACGCATTTCGGGCCTGCCGTCCGGCGAGAAGTCGATCGACTGGGGAATCGAGCAGTTCAAGAAGGCGGGCATTGCCGACGTCCGCGTGCAGACCTTCAAGCAGGACGCGCGTTCGAGCTTCTGGTTCCCGATGTCGTGGGAAGTGCGGCTGCTCGCCGATCCGGCGTTTGGTCCGGGAAGCGCCGACGTCGTTCTCGAATCGGCGATCCCGCTGTCGCCCTCGGAGCTTCCCGCGGGCACGCTGACGGCGCCGTTGATCTATGTCGGCACGGCCAGTCCCGCCGTGCTGCAGCACATCGACGTCAAGGGCAAGATCGCGGTGCAGCTGATCGTGCCGCAGGGCCACATGGTGTTCGAGCGCGGCCCGGCCGTCTCGCGCGATCAGGATCTCATCAAGCGCGGCGCCGTCGCCGTCTTCAACATCGTCCGCCTGCCCGGCAACGAGCTGGCGCGCGACTTCAACAACTGCGGCGGCCTGTGCTTCAACCTCGGAAGCCGCGACGGCCTGTTCATGGAGAGCGTGTTCGATCGCATCGCGCAGGCCGGTCTCGACGGGAAGTTCCGCGCGCAGATCACGTTGAAGACGGAAACCCGCACCAACCTGACCGCCAAGAACGCGGTCGCCGTGATTCCCGGCAGCCGCAGCAGCGACGTCCTGGTGATCGACGCCCACGCCGACGCGTGGTTCGACGGCGCCGGAGACAACGCCGACGGCTATTCGGTGATGATCGCGCTGGCGCGCCATTTCGCGAAGCCGCAGAACCGGCCCGAGCGCACGCTGGCGTTCGTCGCCAGCGCCGGCCATCACAGCCCCGGCATCAACGGCCCGCGCAACTTCCTGCAGCTGAATCCGGATCTCGCGCAGAAGGCGATCCTGATGGTCAACATCGAGCACGTGTCGCAGCGCAACTTCTCTCCCGCGCGCAGCGTGGCCGACGACGGGACCAGGGAGTTCGTGGCGGATTCCGGTGAAGCGCCGATCGTCGCCGGCGTGTCGAACAAGTCGCCGTTCATCGACACGCTCTTCCAGCAGGGTGTCACGCGCTACGGCGTGAACTTCATCTCCGAGAAGTCCGACATGGGCAGCGGCGAGACCGGCGGCTTTGGCGACATCAAGGGCGCGAAGATCACCATCATGCAGGCGCCGCCGCTCTATCACACGACCGGCGAAGTGCTCGACGTCATCTCGACGCCCGGGCTCGAACGCATGGCGCGCTTCCTCGCCTACTTCATCAAGGAAGTCGGCAAGGCGCCGACGGCACAAATCAATCCTTAGAACAGCGGGCGGCCGATCGCGCGGGCGTACTCGTCCGGCGTATCGATATCGAGAAACGATCCGGCGTCATCGACCTCGACGTCGCCGGCCGGCGAGACGTGGCCGCGCACGATCGGCTTCGCGCCCTGCGATCGATCGGCGGATCGCAGCTGCGCGAACAGCGAACGGTCGATGAGCACCGGGTGTCCGTGCTCCAGGCCGCGTACGGGCCTGACAATCGGCGCGCCGGTCGCCCGATAGCGCTCGACCACCGCCCGGACGGTCGATGCATTCACCAGCGGCACGTCCACGAGCGTCAACAGCAGCGCGCGCACACCCGGACGATCGACCGCGTTCAGCCCGGCCAGCACCGAGGAGAACTGACCGCTTTCGTACTGTTCGTTGACGACCACGCGCGCCGCGAAGACCGGTCGCCGCGAGACGGGCGGCGATGCGCGGCGCCTCGTGTCCCAGCACCACCACGACATCGTCCACGCCTGCCTCGAGAAACGTGCGGACGATCCGCGTGAGGAACGTGTCGGTGTCCGAAACGGGCAGCAGCGCCTTGGGCTGCCCCATGCGGGTGGACATGCCGGCGGACAGGACGACGACGGGGATCACCGGGGTGATTCTAGCTTCCGGGCGCTCATGGACTAGAATCCTCCGCATGAGCGACACTGGCCTTCACATCCGCTGCATGCGCTGCGGCACGCAGATGGAGATGCGAGACCCGGGCCCGGACCAGCCCTGGACGCCCGATCAGTTCTGGGTTTGCCCGAAATGTAACCGGCACTTCTGGACGACCTACCCGCCGCCGAACCGCGACAAGCCCAAACCGGCCACTCCGGAACCTACCGCATAGTCGGTTGGTTTTTCAGTGCAGGATCGCTTGACTTCCGTCGGAAGTCACGCCTAGACTGGCCGCGATTTCCAGCTCAACCGAGTTGGTCGATCCAGCCGGCCCACGCATCTCGACGCGGCCAGATTTTCGTTGCGCGCCCGTTGCCGGCTGAACGCTCCTTGAGATTTCCTCAAGGGGTCGGAACGGAGGGCTTCGGGTATGCCGAGCGGGACTATCGCCAGACTTCTCATCGACAAGGGATTCGGCTTCATCCGCGATGAGAGCGGTATCGAGCATTTCTTCCATCGAAGCTCCGTGCGCGGCGCGGTGTTCGAGCTGCTGCGCGAAGGCCAGCGTGTGGAGTTTACGCCGGAGGATTCCGGCAAAGGACCGCGTGCCGGAGACGTCCGGCTGACCGAAGGCTAGTCTGTTCCGGCCCGGTGAGTGTCAGCCCGGGCCGGTTACCAACCCCAGCGCCGCGACCACCGCATCGACATCCCTCAGATCTTCGAAGACCACATCAGCGCCGCTCGCTTGCAGCGCGGCGACGCCATAGCCGCCGGTCGCCACGGCCAGCGAGCGCGCACCACCAGCGATCGCGACAGCGACGTCGAGCGGCGTATCGCCGACGATGATCACGTCGGACGGCGCGACCGCCGGTCCTCCGAGCTCACCAACGCGCTGCATCGCGATGCCGAGCAGACTGTTCCGATCGTGCGAGACGTCACCGAACGCGCCGCCCGAGAAGTACTGCCACAGATCGAAGTATTCGAGTTTGATCTGCGCGCCGCGTTCGAAGTTGCCGGTCAGGAGCGCGACGTGGGCCTCGGGACGGCGGGACAGCGCTTCGAGGTACTTCGCGCACGCCGGGCAGGACGCCCTTCTGCGGTCCGGGCTTGTGAATCTCTTCGAGCAGATGTCCGATGTACGCGTCGTGAAACTGCTTCAGCGATTGATCGGTTGACGCCAGGCCGTGTTGCGCGGCCATCTGCGCGACGATCCACGCGTCGGTGCGCCCGGCCATCGAGATCGAGCCGAGCCCGTTGTCGAGGCCGAAGATGTCGCGGAACGCGTGCGCCATGGCGCGGCCGCCCGCGCCGCCGGTGGAGAGCAGCGTGCCGTCGATGTCGAACAGAATGAGTTTGCTCACGACCAGAACCTGATTCTACCGAATAGGCCTTCCGTCAGCCGGCCGGTCGCCGGCTGCAGCGTCAACACGCGGCTGGCCGCTGCCGCAAACTTCGCATCCATCGTCAGCGTGATGGTCGCCGCGCCCCGTCGATCGGCGATAGCGCGAACGTCGGCCGCCAGCGGCGGCGCATCGGCGGCGGCGAGCGTCGCGGTGGGATGCTCGAGGATCAGCAGCGACGGATCCATCGCCAGCGCTCGTGCCAGGCGCACTCGTACACGTTCGATCGCGCCGAGATCGGCGATGCGCATGTTCCACACGCGTTCGGCCAGTCCGACCTCCCGCGCGAGCGCGACGGCGCGTTCGCGCACGTCCGGTTGCGGCGGTTCGATGTCGAGCGAGAACGGCACCGCAAGATTCTGGATGACCGACAGCCCGTCGAGGAGCGCCGCCCGCTCGCTGACGATGCCGAAGCGATCAAGTGTCGTCAGCCAGTCGGTGCTGTCGGTGATGTCGCCGGACGGGCGGCCGAAGATCGTGACCACGCCGGTATCCGGCAGCGTGGCGCCGGTGATCAGGTTGATGAAGACTTCCGCCGCCGGTTGATCGAGGCCAATCAGCGCGACGGATTCGCCGGGAGATACCCGGAGGCGCTCAATCCGCAGCGGTCTGAGCGCGCCGTATTGCTTGGTAACGCCTGAGAGCTCGAGGACTGCGGCGGGACGAGGCTCACGCTCCAAGCAGGCGATTGACCTCGTCAACGATGCGGCTGGAGGCGGTGAGCGCATCGATTTCGATTTTGGCCGCGGCCAGATTGCAGGCGATGGTGCCGTAGGCGATCATGCCGTGGACCATCGGCGGCAGGACGCCGGTATCGACGCTCGCGCCCATGAGCGCCGTCACGATCGTCGCCAGCATCGCGAATGTGCCGATCGAAAACACGGGCTTGCGCACCGCGGCGATGCGCCGGTAGTGGTCGCCGGTCAGGTTGCCCTCGGCCATCGCGTCCTTGACCGCTTTGCCCTTGCCGATGAGATAAAACATCATCATCGAGTGCGCGAGCAGCGTGATCAGCGTCGAAAAGATGCCGAACGAGATGTGGCGTGCGACGTCGGTGCCCATCAGGCCGAACCACGCGGTCGTCAAGAGACCCAGAAAGCCGATGCCGACCGCCGTCAAAAGCGCTTCTGCCATTGAATGCTCAGTATGACCGACTCGCCGCCACCCGATCCACCGTCTCCGTTCGTCGAACGCTGGATGCGATCGCACGTGGACGCGATTCCGGCGCCGCGCCGCGCACTCGACCTGGCGATGGGACGCGGCCGCCACGCGCTGCTGCTGGCCGAGCTCGGATGCCGCACGTTCGGCGTCGATATCCAATGGGCGTTCGTGGCCGCGACCGTACGAGCGGCCGAACGGCGCGGCTACTCGCTGCGTGCCTGGTGTGCCGACCTGACGAGATCGCCGCTGCCCCGTGGCCGATTCGAGCTGATCGTCGTCACGCGCTACCTGCAGCGCGATCTGTTCCCGGACCTCGCGGCGGCGCTCTCGCCCGGCGGATTTCTGATCTACGAGACGTTCACCGAGGCGCAGCTCGCGCGACGCTGGGGTCCGACCTCGCCCGATCACCTGTTGAAGCCCGGTGAACTCCGCGCGGCGGCCGGCGATCTGGAAGTGGTGTTTTACGAGGAAGTCGCCGAGCCCGAAGCGGTTGCCCGGCTCGTGGCACGCAGCGCGAGCAGCCGCTCGTAGTGCTCGCGCGGCAGCGAGACCTTGCCCGGTTGCCCGCCGCCATGCTCGGTCTCGCTGTGGAAGTCCGAGCCGCCGGTGACCCCGAGACTCAGGCTGGTCGCGAGCGCCAGATAGTGCGCCGTCGCCGTCGCGTCGTGATCGGTGTGATACACCTCGAGCGCGTCCATGCCCGCCGCGGCGTAGCCCGGAATCCGCTCGTCGTGCTTCGTCTGCACCGGGTGCGCGAGCGCGGCAAGGCCTCCGGCGTCGTGGATCCGCTCGAAGACTTCCTCGGGTTCGGCCGCGACGCGGGCCACGAATCCCGGCTTGCCGGGCGACAGCCATCGATCGAAGGCTTCGCTGATGTCGGCGACATAGCCGCCGGCGATCAACGCGCGCGCAATCCACGGCCGCCCCACCGAGCGCGTCGCATCGGTCAGGCCGGGCGCGAGAATCGCCTCGACGTCGAGCACGATGCCATGTTCAGCGAGGCGCGCCGAAATCTGCCGGAGGCGATCGACGCGGCGCTGACGCTGTTCCGCGAGGAACGACTGCAGCCGGGCCGAATGAATGTCCACGAAGTATCCGAGCACGTGCACGTCGCGCTCGGCGACCACCGCGGTGATCTCGATGCCGGGCACGAACTCGATTCGCGCGGCGGCACAGGCGGCAGCGGCGCGCGCGCAGCCGGCCACGGTGTCGTGATCGGTGACGCCGAGCACGGTGACGCCCGCCTTCGCGGCGCGCTCCACCAGTTCCTCCGGCGAGCAGCGCCCGTCCGAGGCGGTCGTATGCGTGTGAAGGTCGATCAATTCGCCGCGCGTGCGGCGGCACGCTTCCCGGTTGGACGCGCCGCCAGACGCTCGCGGAGCGCCCGGTATTCGGCGATGAGCAGATCGCGGTGCGCCAGTTCCTCTTCGGCGAACTCGAGGAAGATCTGCTTGCCCTCGGAGTCCTCGAACCGCTCACCGTATTTTCTGAAGAACTTCTGGGAGTCCTGTTCGCAGCGGATGCCGATCAACAACGCCTGCAGATCGTCGACACCGGCGCGCAGCTTTTCCGCGCCCTCGGCAAAGATGCCGGCTGCAGCACCCTTGAAAAACAGGAACGTCGGCCGCGATTCGAGCTGCTCGTCCTGTGTCAGCAGATCCCGATAGCGCTTCTCGAGCGTGCCGAGGTGTTCTTTCTCTTCCTCAGCCAGCTTCTCGAACACGCTGCGCCCGCGCGCATCGGTCGTCAGCGCGGCGGCGCGGTTGTAGAACGCGAGACCGCTGCGTTCGGTCGCGATGGCGATCCGCAGCGCGTCGCGGGCGAACACGAGCTCCGTCGTGGCGCCGTCGAGCGGCACCGCCCGCACGCCGGTGCGGCATTCCTCGCAGGTGCCGAACACCTGGATGACCGTCTGATCCGATGTGAAGTTGCGGACGGCGGCAATCTCCTCGAGCAGCCCCTCGACGTCGGAGCTCAGAAACTCCGACGAACGATGGCAGATGTTGCAAACGAGGTGAAAGTGCCGCGGATGCCGGTGGGCTGGTTCGAACCGCGAACGGCCTTCGCCGAAATCGACCTTGCGGGCGATCCCGGTCGTGACCATCCATTGGAGCGTGCGATAGACCGTGGCGCGACCGATCCCCGGATCCTCGCGGCGGACGAGATCGCACAACTCGTCCGCGCTGAGATGCCCTTTCTGCCGCAGAAAGGTATTGAGGATGCGGTCGCGTTTACTGGAACGCTTCCCGCCGGCCGGGCGGAGGCCGGTGAAGTCCAAGGGTCTTTATTCGACCGTGAACGACGAGCCGCAGCCGCACGTCGAGGTCGCGTTGGGATTCTTGATGGTGAAGCCGCCGCCAGTCACGGTGTCCACGAAATCGACTTCAGCGCCGTTGAGATAGCGGACGCTGATCGGATCGACGAACAGCTTGACGCCGTGCGACTCGTACACCTGGTCGCCCGCACCCTGGCCGTTTTCCTCGATCATCAGGCCGTACTGGAATCCTGAACAGCCGCCACCCTGCACGAACACGCGAAGGCCGCTGCCGTTTTTATTTTCTTCGGTAAGCAATTCGTTGATCTTGCTGGCTGCGGTCTCGGAAACGTTGATCATCGTCGATTTCTCCTCGATTTCCTGTCAGTCGACTCGCCATTATACCATTGAGCGTTCATGCCTTACGTCGCGCTGGCCCCGGTCACTCGCGAAGCCCGGACCGCCGCGGCCTCGACTCGCTGGGACGAGGTTCTGGCTTCCCGGCCCGAACTCGAACCCGCCGTAGCTCTGCAACAGCAACTGCTCGGTATCGTCGGTAAAACGGCAGAGGTGCTGCAACGTGGGCGATTGCCCAAACTGTCACTTCCTGGCCGCTACCTCGCTGCCAAGCTCGATCGTGGCGTCCCTGCCTTGTCGGGGGAGCCTATTCCGGTCCCTGTACCCGTTTTGACGCCGGCGGCGCTGGCCTTGTGTGAAGCCCTGAGCAAGGGCGGCGCGGGCGAGGCGGCGGACCACATCCGCCTCCAGATCAGTGAGACGCGGATCGACGCCGGGTCGTTGCTCGCGGCGTCCCTGAAGCGCGACCAGGCGGCGATCCGCACGGGCGCGGAACACCGCGGGCTGTCCCCCGACCTCCTGTGGCTGGTGGCCGAGCTCGCCGTCAGCCCGTTTGCCTACGCCCTGCAGGACGCGCTTTTCGGTTCGGTCGCCGACGACTCTCCCTTGCGCATGGCACTCGACAGCTGGGCGCACGGCTACTGCGCGCTGTGCGGGTCGTGGCCGGCGATCGCCGAAGTCGCGAACGCGCACCGCGTACTGCGCTGCTCGTTCTGCGCGCTCGCCTGGGAGCTCAAGTCCTATGCGTGCATCTACTGCGGGGAATCGGGCGAAAAGTTCGTGACCGCCGCGCCCAACCAGGCGCGCATCGATCGACGCGTCGAGATCTGCAAGACCTGCGGTTCGTACCTGAAGACGATCGACGTGCCGGAGCTCTCGCCGTTTCCGTTCCTCGCCATTTCCGATCTCGAGACCATGGACGTGGACATGGCGGCGATGGAGAGCGGCTACCGGCGGCCGCCGCTCAAGGACTTCAGCCACCGATAGTCGCGAGATGCGCGCCGGACTCCTGCTCGATGTCCTTGTGCAGGCTGTTGCCGTGCGCGTCCATCGTGACGATCGCCGGGAAATCCTCGACCATCAGGTGCCACATCGCTTCCGGCGTGCCGAACTCGAGCAGCGACACATCGTCCACGCGCTTGATCGACCGCGCGTAGAACTGCGCCGCCCCGCCGATGGCGTTCAGATAGACGGCGCCCTGTTCCTTGAGCGCCGCCAGCGTCTTCGCGCCCATGCCGCCCTTGCCGATGACCGCGCGGACGCCGTACCGCTTGATGATCTCGCCCTGGTACGGCTCCTCGCGAATGCTGGTCGTCGGACCCGCGGCGGTGACGCGCCAGCCGGACTCTTCCTTCACCACGACCGGACCGCAGTGGTAGAGCACGCTGCCGCGCAGATCGACCGGCGGCTCGTGCTTCATCAGGTACGAGTGCACGGCGTCGCGGCCGGTGAACATGCGACCCGGAGACGAGCACGACGTCGCCGACCTTCAGCGCGCGCACCGCGTCCTCGGTGAGCGGCGCGTGCAGCGCCACTTCGCGGCCGGTCCGCGCGAACCCGGCCTGATCGATCATCGGGATAATCGGGTGCGACGGATCGCGGTAGAGCCATGAGTTGATCGCGCCGGTGGTCGCATCGAGCGTGACGCCGAGGCGGCGGAACGCCCAGCAGTCGTAGGCGACCGACACGAAGAAGCTCGCCGGCAGGCGATTGAGCGCGCCGATCTTGCAGCCGATCAGCGTGACCTTGCCGCCAAATCCCATCGGGCCGATCTCGAGCGCGTTGACCGTGGACATGATCGACGCTTCGAGATCGCGCAGCCGCTCGTCGGAATTGACGTCGTCGAGCGTCCGGAACAACTGCTCCTTCGCGTGCACGTATCCCGACGTTCGATCGCCGCCGACGCACACGCCGACCGCGCCCGGACTGCAGCCCTTGCCCTGCGCATTCCACACCGCGTGCAGGATGCACTTGCGGACGCCTTCGAGCGTGCGATCGGCGCGCCCCAGGTGCGGCAGCTCCACCGGCAGCGCGTACTGCGCGTTGGTGTTCTCGCAGCCGCCGCCCTTGAGAATCAGCTTGATCTCGATGTCGTCGCGGGTCCACTGATCGAAGTGAATGATCGGCGTGCCCGGTCCGAGGTTGTCGCCGGAGTTCTGGCCGGTAATCGAGTCCACCGAATTGGGGCGGAGCTTGCCGCGGCGGGTCGCTTCGGCGACCGCCTCGCGAATCTGCGCGCGCATCCAGATCTGGTCCGCGCCGACCGGCACGTGCACCTCGAAGGTCGGCATGCCGGTGTCCTGGCAGATGGCGCCTTCGTTGTCCACCGCGAGATCGATGTTCAGGGCGATGATGGCCAGCGCCTGTGACGCACGCGTTCCCTCGGCCTCGGCTCCTCGCGCGTGGCGCATCGCCGCGCGCACGTCGGGCGGGAGGTCGGTGGAAGTGCGAACGATGAGCTGCAGGACGCTGTCGAAAAATGATGGAAGCATGGGATCCTGGCAGTCGTAGTGTCCGGCTTTAGCCGGACTCAACTGAACGCCCCAGTATAATTGACCGATGACGTTCCGCACCGAGCGCGACCCGCTGGGCGAGCTGAACGTACCCGCCGACGCGTACTACGGCGTCCAGACGGCGCGCGCCGTCGAGAACTTTCCGATCAGCGGACTGCACGCCTCGCCGGATCTCGTCACGGCGACGATTCTCCTGAAGAAGGCGGCAGCCGAAGCCAACCGCGATCTGCAGCGCCTCGACCCGGCGATTGCCGCCGCGATCATCGCCGCGGCCGACGATGTGCTGTCGGGCGAATTGCGGGAGGAGTTCGTCGTTGACGTGTACCAGGCAGGAGCGGGGACGTCGCACAACATGAACGCCAACGAGGTGCTCGCCAATCGCGCCGCCGAGCGTCTCGGCGAACCGCGCGGCGACTACCGGCGCGTGCACCCCAACGATCACGTCAACATGGGGCAGTCCACGAACGACGTGTTTCCGGCGTCCACGCGCCTCGCATTGCTGCTCGGGCACGCGCGCCTCACGCAGGCGGCGCGGGCGCTGGCGTCAGCGTTCGTCAAGAAGGCCATCGAGTTCAAGGACGTCCTGAAAACCGGCCGGACCCACCTGCAGGACGCCGTGCCGATCACGCTCGGCCAGGAATTCGGCGGTTATGCCGCGTGCATCGAGCGCGCGGCCGACGACCTGGAGCGGAGCGCGGAACAGTTGCTGGAACTCAATGTCGGGGCAACCGCGGTCGGCACCGGCCTGAACGCCGGTGAAGATTTCAGGTTGAAGGTCATCGAAAACCTGCAGCGCTACACCGGACTCGCGGTCAAGCCGGCGGACAATCTCTTTCGCGTCACGCAAAGCATGGGCGATGTCCTCGCCTACTCCGGCGCGATGCGGCGGCTCGCCGTGGAGCTCGGAAAGATTGCGAGCGACCTGCGCCTCTTGAGCATGGGGCCCCGCGCCGGGATTTCCGAAATCATCCTGCCGGCGGTGCAGCCCGGTTCGTCGATCATGCCCGGCAAAGTGAATCCGTCGGTGCCGGAAATGGTCAACCAGGTGTGCTTCCAGGTGATGGGCTGCGACGCGACCGTCGCCCTCGCGTGCGAAGCGGGCCAGCTCGAATTGAACGTGATGATGCCGGTCATCGCCTGGAACGCGCTGCACTCGTCGCGGATTCTTCATCAGTCGATGCTGGCGCTGCGGCTGCGGACCGTCGAAGGGATCGCCGCCGACAGGCAGCGCGCGCGCGAACTCCTGGACCGCAGCACGGCGACCGCCACCGCGCTCAGCCCGTACATCGGCTATGCGGCGACCGCCGAGATCGCCAAGGAAGCGGTTAAAACGGGACGGCCGATCCGCGATCTGGTGATCGAGCGCGGCTTGCTCGATCCGGCGGCACTCGACGATATTCTTTCCGTGGAAGCAATGACCCGGCCCGGAATCGCCGGCGCGGAACTGTCGCGTGCGCCAGTGGCAAAGGCGCCCGCCGAACGGAAGCCGCAATGACCCTGCGAATCGCGTGCGGCGCGATCGCCGCGGCGCTGCTCCTTCTCGAATCTCCCGTGCCGGCGCAGGCGCCGGTGCCACCCGGTCCGGCGGCGCCCGCGCGGCCGGCGCAGCGCAAGAAGCTTTTTTCACCCCAGGATCTCGGGCTGCTCGAACCGCCGGATCGCGACGAGTGGAACAAGCCCGATTTGGTGATGGATGCGCTCGGCATCGCCGATGGCGCCGTGGTCGCGGATCTCGGAGCAGGCGGCGGCTGGTTCACGCTTCGCCTGGCGCGTCGCGTGGGACCGAACGGACTCGTGTACGCGGAGGACGTTCAGCCGCAGATGATCGAGGCCATGAGCCGGCGCCTGCAGCACGAAGGCATCGCGCAGGTGCGCACCGTCCTCGGCAACGCCACCGATCCTCTCCTGCCCGCGGGCCTCGACGCGGTGATCCTCATGAACGCGTATCGGGAGATGGACGACCCGGCGAAGCCCGAGGTGATTCTCACGCTGCTTGGGAACATCGCCCGCTCGCTCAAGCCGCAGGGGCGGCTGGGCGTCGCCGACTTTCTCCCGGGGAACGGCGGTCCCGGCCCCGCCGCGGAAGACCGCGTCAATCCCGAAACCGTGATCAAGGCCGCCGAAGCCGCGGGCCTCTTCCTGCAGTCGCGCGAAGTCATCCCGCCTTTCCAGTTCATCCTGGTCTTCGCCAGGTCCGCGCCGCCGCGCCGAGCCTCGTGACCGAACACGCTCACCACGCACCGGTCCCGACCGCGTTGACGATCGCCGGCAGCGATTCGGGCGGTGGCGCCGGCATCCAGGCCGATCTCAAGACCTTCGCCGCGTTCGGCGTCTACGGCACGAGTGCGATCGCGGCGATCACCGCGCAGAACACGGTCGGCGTCACCGCGGTCGAACCGCTCCCCGCCGATCTCGTCGTCGCGCAGATCGAAGCGGTCGCGGGCGACATCACGCTGCACGCGGTCAAGACCGGCATGCTCGCAAACGCGGCGATCGTCGAAGCGATCGCGGCGGCCATCGAAGACCTCGAGCTCCCGAACGTCGTCGTCGATCCGGTCATGGTGGCCAAGAGCGGCGACCGTCTGCTGGATGACGACGCGGTGCAGACGCTGCGGGTGGAATTGCTGCCGCTCGCCCTGGTGGTGACGCCGAACATTCCCGAAGCGGAAGTCCTCAGCGGACGCCGCATCGCCTCGCTCGACGATGCCCGGGATGCGGCGCGCGCGATTCATGCGCTCGGCGCCCGCGCGGTCATCGTCAAGGGCGGCCACGCGACGGGCGACGAGCTCGTCGATCTGCTGTTCGATGGTGAGCGCTTCAGCGAGTTCAGGACCCCGCGGATCGCCTCGAACAACACCCACGGCACCGGCTGTACGTTTGCGTCGGCGATCGCCGCGGGTCTCGCGGCCGGGCGGCCGCTGCACGATGCTGCCGAGCAGGCGCAGGCCTACGTGGCCGGCGCGATTCGGCACGGGCTTGCGATCGGTCACGGACACGGGCCGCTGGACCATTTCTGGCGATTCCGTTCCGGTACGCCCCGTCCTGCGGTCCCGCTATACTGAACCCGTGTCAGTACCGCTGCTGGCGATCGGCACCGCGCCGCTCGCGCTCGACGCGCTGATCGAGGCGGTCACGGACCGCGGGACCGCCACCGGTTCGGACGGCGCCGTGGCGACCTTTCTGGGCCTCGTGCGCAATCACAACGCCGGGCGGGTCGTTCAGCACCTCGAATACGAGGGCTACGAAGCGCTGGCCCTGCGGGTCTTCGAGCGAATTGCCGCGGAAACGGCCCAGCGCTGGCCGGGCGTGCGGCTGGCGCTGCACCACCGGCTCGGGCGAATCGAAATCGGCGGCGCCAGCGTCGCAATAGCAGCGGCTTCCGCGCACCGCGCGCATGCGTTCTCGGCCTGCCGGTACGCGATTGAACGGGTCAAGCAGATTGCCCCGATCTGGAAGCGGGAATTCTTCGAAGGCGGCGACGTCTGGATTGAAGGCGCGACGGCCGATCCCGACGATGAGAAGGCGCGGCAGGAAGCGGAGCGGGTCGCATGCGTGTAACCGTGCGCCTGTTCGCGCGGCTGCGGGACATTGCCGGCGCCTCGGAACTGCCCCGCGACGTGTCGCCCGGTGCGACAATTGGCTCGATCTGGCGGCAACTGGTCGGGGAGTTTCCCGACTTCGCCGGCTACGAGCGTTCGATTTCGAGTGCGGTGAACGCCGACTACGCGCGCATGGATCATCTGGTCCATGACGGCGACGAGGTCGCGTTCCTTCCGCCGGTTTCAGGGGGATGAGACGACGTTCAACGCAAAGGCCGCAGAGATCGCAGAATAACCTGTAGACTCTGCGAGCTCAGCGCTCTCTGCGTTGAACGTTGTGGCATTTGAATCATGTTCGACAAGTTAGCCGCCACGGAGCGGCAATACGAAGATCTCGTGCAGCGCCTCGGGTCGTCCGAGCTGCAGAACGATCCGGCGGAGTATCGGAAACAGGCCAAGGCCTTTTCCGAGATCGAGCCGACCGTTCAGCGTTTCCGCGAGTACAAGGCCGTCGTCCAGTCGGTCGCCGAGACCGAAGATCTGCTGACGGCCGGCGACGAGGACATGCGTGCGCTCGCGCAGGAAGAGCTGAAGTCGCTGATTGCCAGGCGCGAGGCGCTGATCGCCGACCTGAAGATCCTGCTGGTTCCCAAAGATCCCAACGACGAACGCAACGTCGTCCTGGAAATCCGCGCCGGCACGGGCGGCGACGAAGCGGCGCTGTTTGCCGCCGAGTTGTTCCGGATGTACTCGAAGTACGCCGAACGACAGGGCTGGCGCATCGACGTGATGTCGAGCAGCGACACCGGCATCGGCGGACTGAAGGAAGTCATCGCGACGATCGAAGGGCGCGGCGCCTACAGCAAGCTGAAATATGAAAGCGGCGTGCATCGGGTCCAGCGCGTGCCGGCGACGGAGGCCAGCGGACGCCTGCACACGTCCACCGCCACGGTCGCGGTGCTGCCGGAGGCCGAAGAGGTGGACGTCGTCGTCCACGACAAGGACCTGCGGATCGACACGTTCTGCTCGAGCGGCCCGGGCGGCCAGAGCGTGAATACCACCTACTCGGCGGTGCGCATCACCCACATTCCGACCGGTGTCGTCGTGTCGCAGCAGGACGAGAAATCGCAGATCAAGAACCGCGCGAAAGCGATGAAGGTGCTGCGCTCGCGCCTCTACGAGATGGAATTGCGCAAGCAGCAGGAAGCGATCGCCAAGGATCGGCGCAGCCAGGTGGGCACCGGTGAGCGCTCGGAGAAAATCCGCACCTACCATTTCAAGGAAAACCGGATCACCGATCACCGCGTCAACTTCACGCTCTACCGGCTCAACGAAGTCCTCAACGGCGATCTCGCCGAAGTGCTCGACAACGTCATCACCTACTATCAGTCCGAGAAACTGAAGGACGCCACTGCCGTCTCGTAAGAGCGGCTGTCTCCGGCCCGGCGCGTGACTACCATCGACGAACAGGTCGCCGCAGCCCGGGAGCGTCTGACTCGCGCCGGCATTCCGGCCGTCGAAGCGGCGCTCGACGCGCGCCTGCTCGCCCAGCACGTGCTCGGGTGGAGCACCGCCACGATCCTCACCTCGGGCCGCTCGCCGGCACCCGACGGATTCACCGAACGCTACGAAGCCCTCGTCCGCCGCCGTGAAATGCGGGAGCCGCTGGCGTACATCACCGGCCTGAAGGAATTCTGGGGATTGAACTTCGAGGTCACGCCGTCCGTGCTCATCCCACGGCCGGAAACGGAATCGCTCGTCGAGACGATTCTCGAATATTTCCGCGATCGCAGGGAGCCGCTGCACATCGCCGACTTGTGCACCGGCAGCGGATGCGTGGCGGTCGCCATCGCTCACGAGCTGCCGGCCGCGCGCGTGACGGCCACCGACATCTCGGCGGACGCGCTGGTCGTCGCCGCCCGCAATGTCGCGGCTCACCACGTCGACGACCGCGTGTCGCTCCGCGAGGCCGATCTGCTGACGACGATTGACGGACCGTTTGACGCGATCGTCGCCAACCCGCCATACGTGAACCACGTCGGCCGGCCAGTCATGCAGCGCGAAGTCCGCGACTTCGAACCGGATGTCGCCTTGTTCGCCGGCGCCGATGGTCTCGATCTCATCCGCCGGCTGATCGAACAGTCCGCCAGCCGTCTCGCCTCGAACGGCATGCTGATCTTCGAATTCGGGGATGGGCAGGAGGCGGAGGTCAGCGAGTTGATCTCGAACAGCGGGACACTCACAATGGTCGACGTGAAACCGGACCTCCAGGGCATCGCGCGGGTCGCGATGGCGAGGCCGACGCCGCCGGCCTAGGATCGACTGCCATGTCCTGTCTCTTCTGCAAGATCGTTCGCCGCGAGATTCCCGCGTCCATCGTCTACGAAGACGACCGCGTGCTCGCCTTCAGCGACATCAACCCGCAGGCGCCGACGCACGTGCTGGTGATCCCGAAGCGCCACATCGACACGCTGAACGATCTCACGCCGGACGACGATCAGATCGTCGGCGAGCTGGCCCGGCGCGCGGCGGCGATCGCCGCGGAACGCGGCATTGCCGCGAGCGGCTACCGCACCGTGTTCAACACGAACCGCGACGCGGGCCAGACGGTCTCCCACATTCATCTGCACCTGCTCGGCGGACGCAGCATGGACTGGCCGCCGGGGTAGAAGAGGCCGGCTTCTGGGCTTTAGGCCTTGGGCTTTAGCCGCGATGTGATGAGCGGCGGCAATTCCGCCAGCGACTTGATCGTTGGTACTCCCCGTTCGGCCAGCCGGCGTTCCGCCGGATGTTTTCCTGGCTCCCGATGAAGAAATACCGCCGCCATGCCGACCGCGAGCGCGCCGTCGATGTCGTGGCGGATGCTGTCGCCGACCATCAGCGACTCCTGCGGCGCGGCTTCGACGGCGTCCATCGCGGCCCGGAAGATGCTCTCGTGAGGTTTCATGAAGCCGTGCTCGGACGAAGAAATCGCGACGGCGATGAGTCCGTCCAGTTCGAAATGCGACTGAAACGACGAGAGGCGGCGATGTGAGTTCGAGATCAGGCCGATGCGCAGTCCCAGCGCCTTGAGGTGCACGAGCGCGGGCGACACATCCTCGTAGAGCTCGAAATGCCGGTCGGCCGCCCATTCCGCGTAGATCTCGCGCGCGCAGGCGTCGAGCGCTTTGCCGCCGTGCCGCCCATGCCCTCGATGATGCGGCGCGTATAGCGAATGAAGAGATCGTCGTTGTAGAGCTCGTCCTGGATGGAGTCGAGCACGACGGCCGCGCGAACCACCGCGCGTTCGAACCGGGTGGGGTCCACGACGATCCCGTGCCGCGCGCAAAACGCTTGATACCCCTCGCCGCGGAAGGTGGGCCCCGGATAGATCAGCGTGAAATCGACATCGAAGAAGACCGCGCGGAGCATCGCGCTAGCCTTCGTAGGGGCCGGCGACGACAATCGTGGCGCGTTCCGGATCGAGGAAGCGCCGGGCCACGTCGTGCACCTGATCGCGCGTCACCGCCTTCAATCGATCGGGCAGCCTGACGTCGTAGTCCTCGCCGAGACCGAAGAATTCGCTGGTCTGCAGGAACTGCGCGATGCCGGCATTGGTCTCGAGCGCCCGCGGCATCGATCCGATCATGTACTGTCTCGATTCGGCGATCTCCTTTTCGGTAATCCCGTCACGAACCAGCGCCGCGATCTCTTCGTCGATCGAGGCAATCGCGCGATCGACATTGGCGGCGCTGACCCCGGCGCGGATGAGCAGCGGTCCTTCGACGACGTTGGGATCGAACGTGCTCGAGACGTAGTACGCCATCCCCTGCCGCTCGCGAATGCTGTCGCCCAGGCGACCGCCGAGCGCGTACTGCCCGAGCACGTTGTTCATCAACCAGAACGGGAAATACGACGGATCGGACCGGGTGATCGTCGTGAAGCCGTAGGCGATATCGGCCTGCGACTTGTTCATCATCGGAATGACCACGCGCCGGCGCTCGGCCGCGGGCGCCGGGTGCGGCACGTCGATCGGCCGCGGAGACGGCGCCGACCAGCTGCCGAAGACGGCCCCGGCGACGTCGAACACATGCTGAACATCGAGATCGCCGACCAGGACGACGCTCAGCTCGCCGGGAGCGAACCGCTGGCGATGGAGATCGAGCAGCGACTCACGCGTCACCGCCTCGATCGTCGCGACGGTTCCCCTCGCCGGCCGGCCGTACGGATGCTCGCTGCCGTAGAGGAGCGACATCAGGCGTTCGACCGCCCGAATCGCCGGATTGTCCTCGTCCTGCCGCAGCGTCGTGACCGCCTCGCCTTTGCGGGTCGCCAGCTCGGATTCGGGAATGCTGGGCATCGACACGATCTCGGCGAGCAGCGCGAGCACGAACTCCACGTCTGGAGCGAGGCAGGTACAGACGACCGAGAACAAATGGCGGGTGACGGTGAACGACAGCGTGATCCCGCGGTCGTCGAGGGCCTCGGCGATTTCTGACGCCGGCCGCCGTTCGGTGCCGCGATCGATCGTCTGCGACAACAGATACGTCGAGCCGGCGGCGCCGGGCGGATCGCCAATCGACCCCGCGCGCAGCGCGAGGTTGATGCTGACGGCCGGTGTCTTGCGCGATTCCTTCGCGACAATCACGGCGCCGTTGTCGAGGACGGTACGGGCGGGCGCGAGGCCTCTGGTGGTCATTCGGGATCGAACCAGCCGATGGTTCGATTGGATGGTTTGAGCAAGTCGCCCGCAACCGCGGAGACGTCCTGGACGCTCGCCGCGGCAATCGCGGCCGGCAACTGCTCGACGAACGCCGCGCTGGCAATGGTCTCGAAAAAGCCGATCTGGTGCGCGAGGCTGGTCACGCTGTCATCGTCGAACACCATCCGCGCGTGAAGTTGCGCTTTCGCGCGCGCCAACTCGGCATCCGTGACGCCCTCCCGGCGGACCCGATCCAGCGCTTCGAGCAGCGCTGATTCCACTGCGCCGAGCGGCGTGCCGTCGGTGGCCGTCGCCGAGATCGTCCAGAGAAACGGTTCCGCCGTCGGCAGCATCGCGCCGGACACCGCTGACGCCAGGCCGCGCTCCACGAGCGCCCGGTAGAGCCGTGTGCTGCGCTGCGGCGGAGGAACCCGGAAACTGGTCCAGAGGTTTACTCCTTTGGCGCCGGTCAACACGGCGTCGAGGAGCAACGCCGGCACGAAGGTTCGTTCGGCGACCGCGGGCGCGTGATAGCCGACCCTCAGATACGCGGCGGTTCCTTCCTTGCGGATCACGAGGCGCCGTTCGCCGAGCTGTTCCGGCTCGCGGGTGCGCACCCGGGCCGGCCGATTGCCGGCCTCGATCGGACCGAAGAACCGTTCCACGCGGCGCAGCGCGTCATCCGGGTCCACGTCGCCGACGATCACGAGCGTGGCGTTGTTCGGAATGTAGTGCCGCCGGTAGTAGCCGTAGAGATCGTCGCGCGTCATCGACTGGAGATCCGAGAGCCAGCCAATCGTCGGATGCCGGTAGGGATGCGCTTTGAACGCGGTCGCCGTGAGCTCCTGATCCAGGAGCTGGTCGGGATCGTTTTCACCGCCCTGCAGCTCGGAGATGATGACGGTCCGCTCCGACTCGCAGTCCTCGGGCTCGTACAGGCACCTCGCCATCCGCTCCGATTCGATGAACAGCATGCGATCGAGCGCGTCTTTCGTGGCCGTTTCGAGGTACGTGGTCTGATCGATCCAGGTGTAGCCGTTCCAGGTGCCGCCGAACTGCTCGATGATGCCTTTCACCTGATCCCGCGGAATGTTGGTGGTGCCCTTGAAGTTCATGTGCTCCACCCAGTGCGACACACCGGTCAGTCCGGGCGCCTCGTCCCGTGAACCGACTCGGTACCAGCACCACACCGAGGCGAGCGGCGCCGTGTGCTCCTCGCGAATCAGGACCTTCAGACCGTTGTCGAGCGTCGCCGATCGGAGCGGCACGCTCTGCCGGGCTGCTGCGGGGGTGGCCATCGGTTCATTATAAAATCGTTGGATAGCCCATGCCTGAGTGGAAAGACAGCGTCAACCTGCCGCGTACCGACTTCCCGATGAAGGCGAACCTGCCGACCAGCGAGCCCGAGACGCTCGCGCGGTGGACCGCCATGGATCTCTACGGGAAGATTCGCGAGCGCCGCGCAGGCGCGCCGAAGTTCGTGCTGCACGATGGCCCGCCCTACGCCAACGGCAACATCCATCTCGGCACGGCGCTCAACAAGGTCCTCAAGGACCTCGTGGTCAAGTCGCGCTCGATGGCCGGCTTCGACGCGCCGTTCGTGGTCGGCTACGACTGCCACGGCCTGCCGATCGAGCTCAAGGTCGATCGCGAGCTCGGCTCGAAGAAGCGCGACATGACGACCGCCGAGTTCTGCCGCGCCTGCCGCTCGTACGCGGAACGCTTCATCGGCACGATGACGGCGCAATTCCAGCGGCTCGGCATCCTCGGCACGTGGGACGCGCCGTACCTGACGATGGACTTCCGGTACCAGGCGGCGATCGCCCGCGCCTTCGGCCGATTCGCGGAGCAGGGCCTCGTCTACAAGGGCAAGAAGCCGGTGCACTGGTGCATCCACTGCCGCACGGCGCTCGCCGAAGCGGAGGTCGAATACAAGGATCACGTCTCGCCGTCCATCTACGTGGAGTTCCCGCTCTCTCCGGAGAGCGCCGGCCTGCTCGCGTCACGGGTTCCGGACCTCGCCGGACGCTCGGTCTCAGTGCTGATCTGGACGACGACGCCGTGGACGATTCCGTCGAATCTCGGGATCGCGTTTCACCCGGAGTTCGATTACGCGGCCTACGAAGTGGACGGACGCGCGGTCATCGTCGCGCAGGATCTCGCGGCAAGAGTGAGCGCGGCGGTCGGGCGCGATTTCGGATCGCCGGTCGCGCAGATGAAGGGCGACCAGCTCGAAGCCGTCCGCTTCAGGCATCCGCTCTACGAGCGCGATTCGGTCGGCGTGCTCGGCACCTACGTCACGCTGGACGCCGGCACGGGCGCGGTTCACACGGCGCCCGGACATGGCGCCGACGACTTCAACACCGGCATGCGCTACGGGCTGGAAATCTACGCCCCGGTCGGGCCGGCCGGACACTTCCTGGATACCGTCGAACTGTTCGGCGGCCAGCGGGTATTCGACGCCAACCCGAAAGTCGAAGCGGCGCTCGCCGAGCGCGGACGCTTGTGGCACCGCGAGTCCTTCTCGCATCAGTATCCGCACTGCTGGCGGTGTCACAACCCGGTGATCTTCCTCGCCACGTCGCAGTGGTTCATCGCGATGGACGGCGTGCCGGTGGCGAAGGCCGGCGGCCAGTCGCTGCGGGAAGCCGCCATCGATCAGGTCGATCATCACGTGAAGTGGATCCCGTCGTGGGGACACGATCGCATCTACAACATGCTCGTCAACCGGCCCGACTGGTGCATCTCGCGCCAGCGCGCGTGGGGAGTGCCGATTCCGGCGCTCGACTGCTCCGCCTGCGGCGAAGCGGTGACGAGTCCCGAGATCGTCGAACGCGCCGCCGCGGTCTTCGAGCGCTACGGTGCAGACGCCTGGTACGAGCGTCCGATCGAGGAATTCGTGCCTCCGGGCCTGACCTGCGCGACATGCGGTCATGGCACGTTCGAGCGCGAGCTGAACATCCTCGACGTCTGGTTCGACTCCGGGTCGAGCCACCAGGCGGTGCTGTCGGTGCGCCCGGAACTGACGTGGCCGGCTGACATCTACCTCGAAGGCAGCGATCAACACCGGGGCTGGTTCCAGAGCTCGCTGCTCGTCGGCCTCGGCACGCGCGGCCGCGCGCCGTTCCGCGAGGTGCTGACGCACGGCTTCCTGATCGACCTCGAAGGCGTCAAGATGTCGAAGTCGCTCGGCAACTCGATCGAGGCCGAGAACGTCGTCAAGCAGAGCGGCGCCGACATCCTGCGGCTGTGGGTGTCGATGAGCGACTACCGCGCCGAAATCCGCGTGAGCAACGAGATCCTCGCGCGCGCGGTGGAAGCCTACCGGAAGATTCGCAATACGCTGCGCTATCTGGCGGCGAACCTCTACGACTTCGATCCGGCCGTGGATCTCGTCGAACCGTCGCGCTGCGAGGAAGTGGACCGCTACATCCTCGCGCGCTATGGCGAAGTCGGCGGGCGGATCCTGCAGGCGTACGACAACTACGACTACGGGGTCATCTTCCAGGCGCTGAACGCATTCGTCACCGTCGATCTGAGTGCCTTCTACGCGGACGTGTCGAAGGATCGCCTGTACACGTTCGGCGCGCGCTCGACCGCGCGCCGCTCGGCGCAAACCGCCCTGTATCTCATGGCGGACGGACTGGCTCGCCTGGTCGCGCCGATCCTCTCGTTCACGGCGGACGAGTTGTGGCGCCACCTGCCCGGTTCGCGCGAGGAATCCGTGCACCTGGCGCTCTTCCCCGACCGGACGGCGCTGGCCGCGCTGGTGGACCAGCCGCTGCTCGATCGCTGGTCGGCGCTCACCGGCCTCAGGGAACGGGTGCTCGCGGAGATCGAGCCGCTGCGCAAGAACAAGCAGATCGGCAGCTCGCTGCAGGCGAAGGTCGTGCTGTCGTCGAACAACGGCAACTTCTCGTTTCTGTCCGAGCATGCGAAGCTGCTGCCGATGCTGTTCATCGTGTCCGAGGTCGAGATCCGGCCCGGCGCGGGCGGATCGTCAGGCGACGAGACAGGACCCGGCATCACCATCGAGCGCGCCACCGGCGTGAAATGCGAGCGCTGCTGGCGCTATGTTCCGGACATCTCGGCGGACCCCGCCTGGGCCGGACTCTGTTCGCGGTGTCAGGACGCGCTGTCTTGACGGACTACACCGTCGACGCTGCCGATGCCGGCCGCGAGCACTGGCGCCCGCCGGATCGAAATCTGGCTGCCGCTGGTGGTCGTCGTCCTGGATCAGCTGACGAAAGCGATCGTCCGGCGCACGCTGCCCCTTCACGAGAGCGCGGCGATCATCCCGGGGCTGCTGGACTTCACGCACGTCCGAAATACCGGCGCGGCGTTCGGCATCCTGAACGCCGTCGATTTTCCGTACAAGACGATGGTGATTGCGATCGTGGCGACGACGGCGCTCATTGGCGTGGCCGTCTATGCGGCGGGCCTGGCGCATCACCAGTGGCTCGCCCGCCTGGGACTCGCGCTCATCATCGGCGGCGCGGCGGGCAACCTCATCGACCGCCTGGTCATCGGCTCGGTGGTCGACTTCGTGGACGTCTACTGGCGCACGTATCACTTCTGGGCCTTCAACGTCGCCGACTCGGCGATCAGTGTTGGCGTGGCCGTGATGATTCTCGACATGATCATAGTAGGCACGCATGCATCCAAGACTGTTTGAGTGGCACCTCCCGAGCCTGCCGATCGTCGGGGACATCGGTCCGCTGACCGTCTATACGTATGGACTGCTGCTGGCGACGGCCTACCTGCTGGGTCTGCAGCTCGCGATGCGCCGCGCCAAGGCACGCGGGCTCGATCAGGCGCGGGTCCTCGACCTCGGCATCTACATCATCATCAGCGCGCTGGTCGGCGCGAAGCTCCTGCTGCTGATCACGGACTTTCGATCGTTTGCCAGCAATCCGCGGGCGCTGCTCGACCTCGCGCGATCGGCCGGCGTGTTCTACGGCGGCTTGATCCTCGCGGTCGTGGTCGCGGTGTGGTACATCCGCCGCGTCGGCCTGCCGCTCTGGACCACGTGCGACGTGTTCGCCCCGGGAATTGCCCTGGGTCACGTCGTCGGACGGATGGGCTGTTTTTTCGCCGGCTGCTGCTTCGGCAAGCCGACGACCGTGCCCTGGGCGATCACGTTTACCGATCCGTACGCCGCGCTCAACGTCGGCACGCCGCTCAACATCCCGCTGCATCCGACGCAGTTGTACGAAGCAGGCGCCGAGGCGCTCATCCTGGTGCTGCTCCTCGCCACCGAGTCGAAGGGCCGGCGTTTTCCCGGGCGCACGTTCTGGCTCTACATGCTGCTCTACGCGATCTCGCGATACATCATCGAGATTTTCAGGGGCGATCCGCGCGGCACGGTGCTGATGTTCTCGACCTCGCAGTTCATTTCGATCATCCTCGCGCCGCTGGCGCTCGTCATGCTGTTCTATTTGAGCCGCAGCGAAGCGCCGGCGCCCAAAGCTGCGCGGCAGGCCGCGTAAGCCGTAGCGAGCCGTAGGAAGCGGCTCCCCGTTCCATGCCGACCATCACGATCACGGTTCCCGACGACAGCGGCGGCGTACGGCTCGATCGTTTCCTGGCCTCGGTGGTCGCGGAGCAATCGCGCTCGCAGATCCAGCGGCTGATCAAGGACGAGGCGGTCAAGGTCGACGGACGATCGGCCAAGTCGAATTTGAGCGTCAAGGCGGGCCAGACGGTCGTCGTCGAAGTCCCGGAGGCCGTCGAGGCGACGCCGCGGCCCGAACCGCTCGACGTGCCGATCCTCTACCAGGATCCGGACCTCGTCGTCGTGGACAAGCCGGCGGGGATGGTGGTTCACCCGGCGGCCGGGCACGCGAGCGGCACGCTGGTGAACGCGCTCCTCCATCAGATTACCGATCTGAGCGGCATCGGCGGCGAGAAGCGGCCGGGCATCGTGCATCGTCTCGATCGCGGCACGTCCGGCCTGATGGTCGTCGCCAAGAACGACGCGGCGCACGAAGAGCTCTCGCGGCAGTTTCAGGATCGCGAGATCGAGAAGGATTACATCGCGCTCGTCTGGGGCGTGGTGCAGGCGGGACGGCGCATCGATCTGCCGATCGGCCGGGATCCCGGCGACCGGAAGAAGATGTCCGCGCGGGCCAGGCGCAGCCGGGAAGCGGCGACGCGGATCGTGCGCGCCGAGCATCTCAACCCCGCGGTCACGCTGGCGCAGATTGCGATTCATACCGGGCGGACGCACCAGATTCGTGTTCACCTGAGCGCCATCGGACATCCGATCGTCGGCGATTCGCTCTACGGCGGCGTCCACCGGCGCGTGCCCGGCGATATCCGCGCCGTCATGCGTCTGCAGCGTCCGTTCCTGCACGCCGCGCGCCTGGTCTTCAAGCATCCGACCGACGGCCGCCGGATGGAATTCATCAGCGAGATTCCCGCCGATCTTCAGGACGTGCTGGACGAACTTCGCCCGCGTGACGACGATGAAGTTCCCGGAGCCTGAAGCCCGACAGCCTGGAGCCCTGAAGCCTGTGCCTATCGTCTTCGAATCGCGCAATTCTCTGTCGAGCAAACGCGCAAGCGGTTCCCCAACGGGCGCGAGCACGAACTCACGGTCGTGCGCCACGCGCCTTCCGTCGTGATCGTGCCGTTGCCGCGGGACGGCCAGGTGATCCTGATCCGCCAGTTTCGCGGGAGCGTCGATCGCGAGTTGTGGGAAGTGCCGGCGGGAAGCCTCGACCCCGGCGAAACGCCCGAGGACGGCGCCGCCCGCGAATGCGAAGAAGAGATCGGGCTGGTGCCCGGGCGGCTTGAACGCGTCGGCGGGTTCTATCCGGCGCCGGGCTTTTGTGACGAGGAACTGATTTTTTTCAAAGCCTACGCGCTCGGACCGCCTGCGCCCGATTCAACCCGCAAGCCCGACGAGGACGAGGACATCGACGTGCGGGAATTCTCCATCGCGGAGGCCAAGGCGATGGTGGCGCGCCGGCGAGATCGTCGATCTGAAAACGGCGTACGCGTTGACGCTGCTGTAAGAGGGAAAAGAAGAGGAAGAAGGCGAGGAACAGGGCGGAGCCACGCTCCGCCCTGTTCAGCGTGCGACTGACTTACATCCGCGGCGCGGCGACGTGGCCGACCGAGCGATGCGATTTCTTCGACGTCCTGAGCACGTCGGTTGACACCGGCTGCAACGCCAGCGCCAGCACTTCGTCGATGGTCGAGACGAGATGAACGACCAGCCCCTCACGCAACTGCGGCGTGAGATCCTCGTTGACGTTCTTGCCGTTCTGTCTCGGCAGAATCACCTCGTTGATGCCGAGGCGTCTTGCCGCCAGCACCTTCTCCTTGATGCCGCCGACCGGCAGGACCCGCCCGGACAGCGTGATCTCTCCGGTCATCGCCACGTCGCTCCGAACGGGACGTCCCGTCAGCTGCGACGCCATCGCCGCCGCCATCGTGACGCCCGCCGAGGGGCCGTCCTTGGGGATCGCGCCCGACGGCACGTGCACGTGCATTTCGGCGCTCTTGAAGAAGTCCGGATCGATGTTGTATTCGCGCGCGTGCGTCCGCAGCCATGACAGCGCGGCGCGCGCCGACTCCTTCATGACGTCGCCGAGCTGCCCGGTCAGCGTGAGCGAGCCGGTGCCGGCCATGCGCGACGCCTCGATGAAGAGCACCTCGCCGCCAACCGGCGTCCAGGCGAGACCGATGGCCACACCCGGAAACTTGGTGCGCTCCTCCATCTCCTCGTCCAGGAACCTCGGCGCGCCGAGCAGCTGCACGACGACTTCGGGCGTGACCTCGATCGGCGTCTCGTCGCCTTCCGCGCGCCGCCGCGCGGCCTTGCGGCAGAGCGCGCCGATTTCGCGCTCCAGATTCCTGACGCCGGCCTCGCGGGTGTAGCCGCGAATGACCTGCCGCAGCGCATCGGGCGTGAACGTGATGTACTCGGCGGTCAGCCCGTGGTTCGTCACCTGCTTGGCCACGAGATGGTCGAGCGCGATGTGCAGCTTCTCTTCTTCCGTGTAGCCCGCGATCTCGAGCACTTCCATCCGGTCCCGGAGGGGCGGCGGAATGGGATCGAGCACGTTGGCGGTCGTGATGAACAGCACCTCCGAGAGATCGAACGGCACGTCCAGATAGTGATCGCGGAACGTGTTGTTCTGCTCGGGATCCAGCACTTCGAGCAGCGCCGACGAGGGATCGCCGCGGAAATCGGAACCGAGCTTGTCGATCTCGTCGAGGATGAACACCGGGTTCTTCGACTCGGCGCGGCGCAGCCCCTGGATGATCTGGCCGGGCAGCGCGCCGATGTAGGTCCGGCGATGACCGCGAATCTCCGCCTCGTCGCGCATGCCGCCGAGCGACACGCGGACGAACTTGCGGCCGAGCGACTCGGCGATCGAGCGCGCCAGCGACGTCTTGCCGACGCCCGGAGGCCCGACGAAGCAGAGAATCGGGCCCTTGACCGCCGGATTGAGCTTCCGGACGGCAAGGTATTCGATGATGCGGTCCTTGGCCTTCTCGAGCCCGGTATGATCGTGGTCGAGGACGCTCTTGGTCTTCAGCAGATCGATGACTTCCTCGGTCCGCTTGCTCCACGGCAGCGCGACGAGCCAGTCCACGTAGGTGCGTGAGACGGTGTACTCGGCCGCGGCCACCGGCATCTTCGAGAGGCGATCGAGCTCGCGCAGCGCCTCTTTCTTGACCGGCTCGGGCATGCCGGCCGCCTCGATCTTCTCGGCGAGCTCCTCGACTTCCCTGGTCTGGTCGTCGCCTTCGCCGAGCTCCTTCTGGATCGCCTTCATCTGCTCGCGCAGGAAGTACTCGCGCTGGTTCTTGCCGACTTCCGACTGGACCTGCGACTGAATCTTCGATCCGAGCTCGAGGACTTCGAGCTCCTTGATGAGGATGCGATTCAGGTTGTCGAGCCGCGTGCGGATGTCGAGCGTCTCGAGCACTTCCTGTTTCACGACGGTGCTGATGGTCGTGAGGCTCGAGGCGATGAAGTCCGCGAGCCGGCCGGGTTCGGCGATGTTCATCGCCAGCGTCTGCAGATCGTCGGACAGCAGCGGCGACAGCGACACCACCTGCTGGAAGTTCGTCTTGATGTTGCGCGCCAGGGCGTCGATCTCGAGCGTGTCGGCGTCGTTGGTGCCCTCGTTCGCCGCGCTGACCCGCGCCCGCACGTACGGCTGAGTGGCGACGACTTCGTCGAGCGTCAGCCGCGCCAGCCCCTGCACGATCAGCCGGAGGCTGCCGTCGGGAAGCTTGAACATCTTGTGGATGTGCGTCGCGGTGCCGACGGTGTACAGGTCGGCCTGGCCCGGTTCTTCGACCGCGGCATCCCGCTGCGTGAACACGGCGATCAGCTTGCCGTCCGCGATCGCATCGTCGATCAGGCGAACGGAGCTCTCCCGGGCCACCGCGAGCGGCATGAACGAATTCGGAAAGAGAACGGTATCTCGAAGCGGGAGGATCGGCAGCTCTGAGGGAAGCGCGAGCGGCCGATCGCCAATCGAGATGTCCTCGGGTCTGAGGTCCTCGGTGTGATCGCTCATGGCGACCTCCAATCGATACGTGCGCCTGGTCGTCGACGATCAGGCACGTCTGATCGTTTAGACACCGTAAGCCTACACGCCGGTGCGCGACGTGGATATGTTTTCGGTCGAAGGGAACGCCGGCGGGGAGTGGCGCGGGCTCCGCCGCCGGCGGAGCCCGCTTTCGGGAACGCCGGATGCTTACATTTCGAAGAAGAGCGACGAGGAGCCGCGGCGGCTGGCCATCTGACGCTCGCGCTTCTCGGCGACTTCGCGGGCCTCTTCGCAGTCCTTGCACCGGACCGCGAACGGCAGGGCGCGGAGGCGCTTCTCCGCGATCTCCTCGCCACACTCGAAGCAGTTGCCGTAGTCTCCCTGCTCCAGGCGGCCGAGCGCGTCGTTGATCTTGTTGAGCGTCTCCGATTTCATCTGGATCAGCGCAAACTCGATCTCGTCCTGGATATCGGCTTCTGAGCTCTCGACGGCGTCGAACACCTCGGTCTGCTTGCCACCCCAGGTGCCTTCATGCCGCGCGTCCCGGATCTTGCCCTGGACTGCGGCCTGAATCTCACGACGACGCTCCTCGAGCATCTGCTTCAGTTCCGCGTAACGGGACCGCGGTTTCACCTCGGTACCCACCTTCGTCTGTTTCATGGTCGCCATCGCCGCTCCTTCCGTCCCGGTAATCGCCGGGTCACTGCCGCACTTAAGATTGCCGCCGGGAATGCAATTAGTCTGCCGTTATTAGATCGATACTTCCGACGCCCGATTCGCCCTGGCTTTCGTTACGAAACCGCCGAAACGTGCCGCCTGCTGCGCTTACCCGACACCTACGCGCGCCGAAGTTCTGCCGGATTGCCACCTTGTAACTCATTGCTACTGAAGGACTTGTTTTTGATGTCGAGATGGTTTTGGCCATTTGTTCAAATCCGTTGCAGCTTTAGACGCCGGATGGCCGGGAAGAGTTCTCGGGGGCCGACACAATTGGCGTGTCCGGATTTTCGGACGACATCGGTGTCTGACGACCACCACAGTCTGTGGTCCCACGACGCCTCGCCGACAGGGTCGCGACGTCCGGACGTCCAGCGATCTCCTTCATTCCCGCGACCTTTTCTCACATGCCTCAACGTTCTCCGCGCCATCAACGAACTTGTCCGTCACGCGCTTACCAGCGACGAAAACGTACCGCAGCCCGCGTAAGCGAAAGCGCTCCAAAGCCTTGATGGCACCGTAACCCACGGTTATACTTGGAGTTTCGCTTCAGGCGGACGGGTGGTCCGTTGGATCAGCGACAGGTAAGGACTCTCGATGGCTAAGCAGTGTGAAATTTGCGGCAAGAAGCCGGTCGTGGGGCGTCAGGTCAGCCACGCGCACAACGTCAGCGCGCGCCGGTTCGAACCCAACCTCCAGACCGTCCGGGCGATGATCAACGGCGGCGTCAAGCGCATGCGCGTCTGCACGCGGTGCCTGCGCTCGAACAAGGTCGTCAAGGCGGCGTAGGGCGCAGGTGAAGAGGTCGATCAGCCCGGCCAACGCGCCCAAGCCCATCGGTCCGTACTCGGCCGCGCTCCGAGTCCGGACCGTTCTTGTTCGTCTCCGGCCAGGTGCCGTTCGATCCGGCGACCGGCGCGATGATCGACGGCGACATCGGCGCGCAGACGCGCCGGGTGCTCCAGAACATCGGCGCGCTGCTCGAAGCCGGCGGCCTCGCCTACGCGCCACGTCGTCCGCACGACGGTCTTCCTCGCCGACATGAACGATTTCGCGGCGATGAACGACGTCTACGAGACGTTCTTCGCGGAGCCCTACCCGGCACGCTCGACCGTGCAGGCGGCGCGGCTGCCGCGCGACGCGCGGATCGAGATCGACGTCATCGCGATGCGCGACTAGCCGGGACGCCCGGCGCGCTCCACATCCAGCACGCCGTTCACCGCCTTCAGCGACTTGATCACGCTTCTCGAGGTGCTGCAGGTCGCTGATCTCGATCGTCACGTCGATGCGCGCCGCGCTGGTCGTCGCCCGCGGCGCGCGCTTCCATGTTCTTGATGTTGGTGTTGATGTCGGCGATCTTCGCGCTGACCGCGGCCAGCACGCCCTTGCGATCCTCCACTTCCATCGTGCAGCTTGACCGTATAGGGCTCGGCGCCGTCGATCGCCGGGCTCTTGTCCCACTCGACCTCGATCCGCCGCTCCGGGTCGTAGAGCAGGTTGACGACGTTCGGGCAGGTCGCGGAGTGGACCGACACGCCCTTGCCGCGCGTGATGTAGCCGACGATCTTCTCGCCGCGGATCGGATTGCAGCACCGCGCCCGGAACACCAGCACGTCGTCCGCCCCGCGCACCTTGATCTTCTCTTCGCCGGCCGCCGAACGCGCGCTTGACCGCGGCGACGACGACGCTGTCGGGCGCCTTTTCCCTGAGGCGTTCGGCCGGGACCAGCTTGCCGAGCAGCTGTTTCGCCGAGAGCGTCCCGTAGCCGATCAGCGCGAACAGATCGTCGGGCGTCTTGACGCCGGCGTCGCTGCATCGCCTTGCAGGAACGGCTCGCTCTCGAGCAGTCCCTTCTGCGCGACGTCGTAGCGGCGCGCTTCCTTCTCGAACACCTTGCGCCCGAGATCGATGGCGCGCGCCCGCTCCTCGAGCCGGATCAGGTGCTTGATCTTGTAGCGCGCGTGCGACGTGACGACGAAATTCAGCCAGTCGCGGCTCGGCTTGTGGCCGCTCTGCGTGATGATCTCGACGATGTCGCCGTTCTTGAGGCGCGCGCGGAGCGGCACCATCTTGCCGTTGACGCGCGCGCCGACGCACTGATGGCCGACGTCGGTGTGAATCGAGTAGGCGAAGTCGATCGGCGTCGCGCCGCGCGGAAACGCCTTGACCTGTCCCTTCGGCGTGAAGGTGTAGACCTCTTCGGGATAGAGCTCGACTTTCAGGTTCTGGATGAACTCCTGCGGGTCGCGCACCTCCTGCTGGTATTCGAGCAGCTGGCGCATCCACTGGAAGTAGCGATCGTCCTTGTGATCGCCGACGCGGCCTTCCTTGTACTTCCAGTGCGCGGCGACGCCTTCTTCCGCCATCCGGTGCATCTCGAGCGTCCGGATCTGCACCTCGAACGGCATGCCGTGCTCGCTGATGACCGACGTGTGCAGCGACTGGTAGCCGTTGGGCCGCGGCATCGCGATGAAGTCCTTGATGCGGCCGGGCACCGGCGACCAGGTCTGGTGGATGATGCCGAGCGCGGCGTAGCAGTCCTTCACGCTGGTGGTGATGATGCGCAGCGCGATGAAGTCGTAGACCTGATCGAGCTCGATGCGCTGCTTCTTGCAGCTTCTGGCTGATGCTCCACAGGCGCTTGATGCGTCCGTCGATCTCGAGCACCGGCACGGACGCCTCGCGGAGCTTGGCGGTGATCGTCGCGCGCAGCTGCTCGATCAGCCCTTCGGTCGCGCGGCGCCGCGCGTCGACCTTGACGCGCAGCGATTCGTAGGTCTGCGGGCTCGAGATAGCGGAACGACAGCTCCTCGAGCTCGTTCTTGACCTTGCTCATGCCGAGGCGGTTGGCGATCGGCGCGTAGATGTCGCGGGTTTCCTGCGCCATCGGCGAGCCGCTTGTCCTCGGGCAGGTGGCTGAGCGTCCGCATGTTGTGCAGCCGGTCGGCGAGCTTGACGAGGATGACGCGGATGTCATCGACCATCGCCAGCAGCATCTTGCGGAAGTTCTCGGCCTGCCGCTCCTCGCTCGACGAGAAGCGGATCGCGCTGATCTTGGTGACCCCTTCGACGACGTGGGCCACCTCGGGGCCGAAGAGCTCGCGAATGCGCTCGATGGTGGTGAGGGTGTCCTCGACGACGTCGTGGAGCAGGCCGGCGGAGATGGCCACGACGTCGAGCTTCATGTCGGCCAGGAAGTCGGCGACGGCCAGCGGATGAATGAGGTAAGGTTCGCCCGAATGGCGGACCTGTCCCCGGTGCTCGAAGGCCGAAAAGACGTAGGCCCGCCGCAGCAGCTCGACGTCGGCGTCCGGGCTGTAGGCCCGGACTTTTTCGAGCAAATCCTCGAAGCGAATCATGGAATCCGGTGTCTAAACCCTGTATTGACGTACGTTTTTTTGCTTCACTATACTGGCCCGGTTTCGGCCACGGCAATTTTCCTCGCCTAGCGGGAAGCGGTCAGACGGGATTTTTGGATTCACGGCCATAAAGGGGGCTCAATGCGTGCTTTGTCGGGTGCGCCGCTGGCGCTGGCGATGCGTAGCGGTATCGGCATCCGTCGGGTGTTCGCAGGTCGGTGCTGGTTCAGGCAAAGCGGAGTTTCAAGGCCGCCAACGCTGCCTACCAGACCCAGGACTACAAGAAGGCGGCCGAGCTGTACGAAGAGACGATCAAGGACGACCCCACTCTGAGTCAGGCCTACTTCTTCCTCGGAAACAGCTACGACAACCAGTTCAAGCCGAGCAAGAAGGGCGACCCGGAGAACGACGCGCTCCTCGAGAAGGCGGTCCAGAACTATCAGACCTGCTGCCGACAAGCTCGCAGGGCTCGACCGACCCCGTGAACAAGATGCTCGCGACCCGTTCGCTCGAGTACCTCCAGGCCGCCTACGGCGCCGACAAGTTGAACGATCCGGCCAAGGCTGAACCCATCGTTCAGAAGATGATCCAGCTGGACCCGGGCGACCCGTCCAACTACTTCGTCCTCGCGAAGACTCTACGAGGACGCCGGCGCCTACCCGGAGGCCGAGGAAATGCTCATCTACGCGAAGAACGCGAAGCCGAGCGACCCCGCGGTCTACATGACGCTTGCCGGCTACTACAACCGTCAGGGTCAGTTCGACGAAGACGATCGACGCGCTCGAGCAGCGCGCCGCCGCGGAGCCGAACAACCCGGAAGCCTTCCAGACGATCGCCGCCTACTACTGGGACGAGGCGCGCGGCGATCCGTCCCTGACCGAAGCGCAGAAGAAGGAATATCTCGAGAAGGGCGTCGAGGCGGCAGACAAGGCGCTCAGCCTGAAGGCCGACTTCGTCGAGGCGCTCACCTTCAAGGGACTCCTGCTCCGTCAGCAGGCGCTGATTGAAAAGGACCCGGCGAAGCAGCAGCAGCTGGTCAAGGAAGGCACGGCGCTCGGCGACAAGGCCAACGAACTGCGCAAGGCGCAGACCAGCGGCAAGACGTAGACAGACGCACGACCAGACCGAAAAGGGCCGTCAGGTATCAACAACCTGACGGCCCTTTTTTTGTGCCTCGTCGGTGCGAGGTGCGGGGGTGCGTCGGTGCGAGGTGCGGTGCCGGGTGCGACGTGCGGCGTGCGGGAGTGCGCCGCGCACTGCACGCTACTCGCACCGCGCGCACCTCGCACGCCGCTCACACTCCGCACTGCACCTCGCACCACCGCACCCCGCACGTCGCACTGGTACCGCACCGCGCACCCCCGCACTCCGCACGTCGCACTCGCACTTCGCACCCCCGCACGACGCACCCCGCACCGACGACCCCGGTACATGAAAAAAGCCGAGGCGATTGCTCGCCTCGGCTCGGATCGTGCGCGAACGGCTACCGGACTTTAGTTGAACCCGTAGCGGAAGCTCACCATCATCACGTAGACGTCGTTGATGCCGGCGTTGGTCTGCCGCGGCGTCGTCAGCAGTTGTCCGCTGAGCGTCTGGAGGGTGTAGCTGAGCGCTCCGTTGGCGTCTGCCTGGGGGCTCGTCAGCACCTGGCCGTTGGTGAGGCGAGTGCCCGCGCCCCAGTTCGAGTTCAGCAGGTTGCCGAAGTTCGTGATGTCCAACCGAATCTGACCCGGTGTGCCGGGCGCCCTTCGCGCTGTGGAAGATGTCCTGGCTGATGTTCAGGTCGATGCGGTTGACGACCGGCAGGAACACGCCGCCGCGTTCCGCGTACTCGCCGCGATGCGAGCTGAGGTAGGAATCCGCCTTGATCTAGTTGCTCGAACGCGGCCGCCTGCTCGGCCGGGCTGTAGGTCCTGCCCGCTGACCGTCAGCGGCCTGAAGTTCATCTCGCTCGTGTTGCGCGGGATGTAGATCAGGTCGTTGCTGCTCTGGACGTCACCGTTGGCGTCGCCGGAGAACGTGTAGCTGGCGTTCCCGTTCGTGAGTGGCGTCGTCGTAGAACATGGAGATGGTCGTGGCGCCGAAACCGAAATACTGCTTGCTGTACGACGCCTGCAGGAAGATGCGCTTGCCCGGCGAGTTCGGTCGAGTAGGCCAGCGGCGGGTTGTTCGGATCGCCAGGCACGCCCTGGAACGTTCCGGCCCACGACGTGGCCGCCGTCGAAGACGGCTCGACCAGGCTGCGCGACACGCCGTAGTTGAAGCCAAGCTTCGCGGAGAAGCCGTGCGTCATCAGTTTCGCGAGCGAGCCGGAAATGTTCCACGAATAGTTCTGATCTGGAGTTCTTGATCACGTACGCGGCGGTCACCTGGTTGCCGCGCGCGTTATTGAGCTTCGTGGCGCACGGGCCATTCTCCAGGCCCAACGTCGTGATGCAAGCCGGAACGCCATTGACCGCGGCCCAACGAACGCGGTTGTCGACGCCCGTGTAAGTGGTCTCCGGCGCCGGCAGGTTCGCATTCAAGTAGACCGGCGCGTTGAGATCCTGGTTGTAGATGAAATCGCCGGTGGCGACGAGCCCCATCGGCAGCCGGCGATCCGCGCCGATATTGTTACGCCACGTCTGCGGGAAGCGGTACCCCTTGTCCGTGACGTCAAGCTCGTAGCTTGCCGCGGCGGTGCCGGTCGGCGCGGGCTTGTACTTGTCGGGACTCGGGTTGAACGGATACGCGGTGGTGTTCCGGCTGTCGAGGAAACCGAACAACACACCGGTGTTGCCGATCTGGTTCGAAATCCAGACGTACGGCGGCTTGCCCGAGAAGAGTCCGGTGCCGCCGCGCACCTGCGTCGTACCGTCCGACTTGAGGTCCCAATTGAAGCCCGCGCGCGGCGACCAGTACGGTGTTCGTTTCGGGAAGCTGTCCCGACTGGTATTGAACGGTCGAACCGTCCTGATCGCGGAACGTGAGCGAGTCGGCGGCCGGGTTGGAGAACGCCGTGTCGCCGAATCGCGGCACGTCCACGCGGAGGCCTGCCGTCAGGGTGAAGTTCGTGCGCAGGCGCCATTCGTCCTGGGCGTAACCGCTCGAGTAGAGAACATCGAGCGGCTGCAGCGGCGGCGTGGTCTGGCCAGGCTGCAGCAGGTACTTGACCTGGAAGATGCCCAGGTTGACGTGCGACGTCGTGCGATTCGGGTTGGCGACGTAGCCGTTGGCGTCGGCGTAGAAATCCGCGAGCGTCGCATACGAGTACGCAGCTCTGGATCCCGAAATAGAACGAGTTGTCCGAGTGGAACTTCTCCACCGCGCCGCCAAACGTCAACGAGTGGTTGCCCATGTACTTCGTCACGCTGTCCTGCGCCTGGAACGTCGGATAGCGCAGCAGGTTGTAGGGCGTGAATGGTTCCGACCCGAACGAGGTCAGCACGCCGCCGGCGCCGTCGCCGATCACGACGAACGGGAACAAGGCGATGTCAGCCCGGCTCTCGTCCTGGAAGGTGTCGCCGATGAGGAGCGTGTTCGTCCATTTGCCGAACACCGAGTTCCATTCGCCGATGCCCGACTTCACGTTCTCGAGAATGGCGTAGTTCGAGTTCTGGAAGCTCAGGAAGTCGGTCGTGCCGGTCCGCCGCGTGACGCCCAGCGCGCCAGAACCGTTCTGCCCCACGTCGGTGCTTGAATTGAGCTGGTTGTAGCGGAACCTGATCTTGTTCGTCGCGTTGATGTTGTAGTCGAACTTCAGCATCCAGGGCTTGCCCGGGGTTTTCTTGCTGATGTTGTCGAAGGGACCGGTGTCGTACTTGAAGTTCGTCGACAGGTAGGAGCTGAGCGCCGTCAGGTCGGACGCATTGACGCGCGTCACGTTGCCGGCGACCGGCTCGCCACCCTGGTTCGCCCGGAACGTCGTCAGCGGCCGCGTGTCGCTCTGGCTTTCCCAACTCTGAAAGAAGAAGAACTTGTTCTTGATGATCGGGCCGCCGACCCACTCGCCGGTGTCCGTCGTCTTGAAGGTGCCCGGATTGAACGTCTGGCCGTTGGCTTCCGTTCCGACGAACGACTCGTTGCGGTAGCGCGTGTAGACCGATCCGGTGAACTGGTTCGCGCCGCTGCGGGTGACCGTATTGACGTTCGCGCCGACGAAGTTGCCCTGGCGCACATCGTACGGGGCGACGTTGACCTGCACCTGCTCGATCACTTCGAGCGACACCGGCGCAACGCCGGTGCGATCGCCGACGCCGCCGGTCGTCGTCTGCAGACCGAACGAGCCGTTGAAGTACGAGCCGTCGATCGTGATGTTGTTGGCGCGATTGTCCTGCCCGGCAAAGCTGCCGTTGCCGCCGTACTGCGGACTCAACCGCGTGATGTCGGTGAGCCGGCCGGAGATCGTCGGCAGCGTGGCGAGATCCTCACGCGTCACCGAAGTGGCGGCGCCGGTGCGGCCGGAACTGAAAATCGGGCTGCTCTCCGCGACGACGTTCACCGTCTCGCTGACGGCGGCCGGCTTGAGCGCAAAGACGAGATCCTGCGTCACGCCAAGCGTGAGCGTGATGTTGTTCTGTTCCTGAGTCGCAAATCCGCTGAGCGACGGCGGAGACCGTGTACGGTCCGCCAACCCTCATGCCGGGAAGGGAGAATCGTCCGTCAGCCTGCGAAACCGCCTCGTAGGTGGTGCCGGATGGCTCGTGGGTCGCGACAATCGTCGCGCCCGGCACGACAGCATCCTGCGTGTCCTTGACGACACCGGTCACCGCGGCGGTGGTCACGCCCTGTGCGTAGGCGCGTCCCGATCGGACACAGCACGCACAGCGTGAGGACTATCAAAAATCGGAACATCGTGCGACTCATGCTCTTCTCCAAAATATGCGGGGATAGCACAGACGGGTCATACGGACTCCGACTGGCGGCGCATACAGCCGACAGCCTAGTCCGAAGGGGTAACGATACAGTGACCTGTCGGGCTTGTCTATACGGTTTGGCAGCGGAATTCGTGCGGTTGCGTGGCCGCCGGCATGGGCGATCCATAAGAGCGAACGCGGACCGCCAAAAGTGGCGGATTGATCGCCACGAATTTGTCGGACTCGACGATTCGCGCGCGGCCGACGACACCATTCCGGCCAGCGAGAGATCGCATTTCGGGCGAGCGCGCGCGTGGCGCAAAAAGAAAACGGCCGCCCGAAGGCGGCCGTTGGGTGGTGCGAAGCGGAATCGACGACGACTAGTTGCTGGCCTGCACGCCCGCGGCGCGCCGCATGGCGGCGGTGACGATGCCGACCTTCTCGACGCCGGCGCCCTTGGCCGCGTCGATCACTTCGATGATGTCGCTGTAGCGCAGCGTCTCGGCGCCGGCGATGAACATCGTCTTGACCTTGCGGCCTTCGAAGATGGTCCGCAGGCGGCTCTCGAGCTCGCCGATCTGGACGTCGGTCTTGTTGATCGAGATGTGCTGGTCCGCCGTGTACTCCAGCATGATCTGGCTGACGTCGGTTTCCTGCTGCTGCTGCGCGGTCTTGGTCTCCGCCGGCAGGTTGATGTCGACGCCGCGCTGACCGAGGGGCAGCGTCGCCATGAAGATGACCAGCAGCACGAGCAGCACGTCGATGAGCGGCGTGACGTTCATGTCCGCACTGGCGTGCAGCGCCTGCGCCCTTGACGACCTTGTCGGCGCCGAGATGATGATGTGCGTGTGCCATTAGCGTGCTCCTGCCTGCGGCCGCGGCTGCGGCGACATTCTCGGTCGTCGGCTCGGTAATCAAGCCGATGTCTTCGACGCCCGCCAGGCGCAATTGATCCATCGCCGCCATCACCGCGCCGTACTCGACTTCCTCGTCGGCCCTGATGATGACGATTTTCTCGCCGGTCTTGGCTCTCGAGCACGTCCTTGACCTTGTTCGCGAGCTCGGCCTCGTGGCACCGGCTGCGCGTTGACGTAGAACGCCCGGTTGGCGCCGATCGCGACGATGGTCTGGTCCGACGACTGCGGCTTCGCCGTCGCGTTCGCCGCCTTCGGCAGCTTGACGCTGACGCCCTGCTCCAGCATCGGCGCCACGAGCATCATGATGATGAGCAGCACCAGCATGACGTCGACGAGCGGCGTCACGTTGATGTCGGATTTGACTCCGCCTTTCGCGCCGCCAAGATCCATTGACATAGCGAACTCTCCCTGAACCTGAAACCCGGTCCGGCTGCGGGCTCCGGGCTTCGGGCTCCAGCAAGCGCCGAAGCCTGAAGCCTGGAGTCTGAGAGCCCTTACGCCGTCTTCCGAATGAAGTAGTCCACGAGCTCCGACGACGAGTTGTCCATCTCGACGTTGAAGTACTCGATGCGCGAGGTGAGGTAGTTGTAGATCCACACCGCGGGAATCGCGACGACGAGTCCGAGCGCGGTCTCGACGAGCGCTTCCGAGATACCGACCGACACGGCGCCGATACCGGCCGAGCCGCTGTTGCCGATGCCCTGGAACGCGTTGATGACGCCGACGACCGTGCCGAGCAGTCCGACGAACGGCGCCGTCGAACCAATCGTCGCGAGCGCGGACACGCCCTTCTTCAGGTCGGACGCGGTGAGCGCGGTGGCGCGCTGAATCGAGCGGCGCACCGTGTCCATCAGGTCTTCACGACTCATGGCTTGCCCGGTTTCCTGCTGGAATTGATATTCCTGCAAGCCCGCGAGCACCACTTTCGCCAGATGGCTGTAGCGATAGTTCTTCGAAGAGGAAAGCGCGACGGCTTCCTTCAGGCGGCCTTCCTTGAGGTGCTTGGCCACCTGCGGCGCGAAGAGCTTCGACTGGTTCCGTGCCTGCTGGTAAGTGAAGAAGCGCTCGATTCCCACGCCGAGTGACCACATCGACATGATAATGAGCACGAAGGCCACGGCCTTCGCCACGATTGTCATACTGCCGTACATTTCCATCAGGTCCACGGTCCACCCTCCATCCAGATCAAAAATCGCAAGTTCACAAATCGCACATTACAAGTTGACGAGTCGAATCGCCGCAATCCCGCGGTCTATTGCAGTGTGAAATTCACCGTCACCGTCATGATGACCGGCACGGGCACGCCGTTGAGCAACGTCGGCGTGTATTGCCACTGCTTCACGGCGTCGAGCGCGGCGGCGTCGAGAAGCGCAATCGAACGAAGTACCTTCGCATCCTGCACGCGGCCGTCGGGGCCAATCACCGCTTCGATGATGACCACGCCCTGCACGCGCGCCGACTGCGCAATCGGCGGATAGACGGGACGCGCGTCCTTCACCTTGGTCGGCTGCTTGATCGCGCCGCCCACACGGACCGGCGCCGGCGGCGGCGGCGGGGGGGCGGCGGCGGCGGCGCGGCCTCGAGGCCGCCGACGATACCACCGGTCACGCCACCGACGACGCCGCCTTCGACACCGCCGACTGCGCCCTTGACGTTCTGCTCGATGCCCGTCTCAGGCGTGATTTCCTTCGGCGCTTCGACCGGGGCCGCGGCGGGATTCACATCCACTTTGGGTTGCGGCGCCTGGGCAGCTTGCGGCGGCGGAGGCGGCGGGGGCGGCGGCGGCGGTGGTGGTGGTGCGGCGACAAACGCCATCATCGATGGCGGCGTCGGCAGCACATCGGCGGCCATCAACGGAATGATGACGACGGCTCCGATGACGACCACGTGCGCGGCAATCGAGAGCGGCACGGTATACCAGCTCCGACTTCCCACCTTGATGGATGGGTTGACGACGTCGCCGAACATGTCACGCGGCACAGCTTGCCTCCTCCTGGGTCTTTCTGTCTTTGTCGCCTAACGCCCGCCCCGCGTGAACCCGCTCAGCCAACGCGCGCGTTCATGCAAGGGCGGCGATTATAGTCAGTCGAAATTCAGAGAGTCAACGCACTCCTGGAGCGCTTAGACACCTCTTTTGCCAAATCGGCCGAGGCTCAGGCCTCGCCCGACCCGATGCGCATCCCGTAGAACGAGCGGCGGACAAAAACATCGAAACAACGAAGAAAACCGCGGCCAGCGCATTCGTGACGCCGGGCCCTGCGTCCGTCGACAGCTTGACCGCCAGTTCAACGGCGAGTAGCCCGAACAGGGTCGTGAACTTGATGACCGGGTTCATCGCCACCGACGAGGTGTCCTTGAACGGATCGCCAACCGTGTCGCCGACAACTGTCGCCGCATGGAGCGGCGTCCCCTTGGCCTTCAGCTCGACTTCCACGATCTTCTTGGCGTTGTCCCACGCGCCACCCGCATTGGCCATGAAAATCGCCTGGTACAACCCGAAGAGCGCGATCGACATCAGGTAGCCGATGAAGAAGAACGGCTCGAGGAACGCAAAGGCCAGCGTCGAGAAGAACACCGTGAGGAAGATATTGAACATCCCCTTCTGAGCATACTGGGTGCAAATCTCCACGACCTTCTTGCTGTCCGCGACCGACGCCTTCTCCACGCCGTCCAGCTTGATGTTCGCCTTGATGAACTCGACCGCGCGGTACGCGCCGGTCGTCACCGCCTGCGCCGACGCCCCGGTGAACCAGTAGATCACCGCGCCTCCGGTAATCAGCCCGAGCATGAACGGCGGGTGCAGCAGCGACAGCTTGTCGAGATTCTGCGTCAGGCCAGTCGGTCAGCGACACGATGATCGAAAACGTCATCGTCGTGGCGCCTACAACCGCCGTGCCAATGAGGACCGGCTTCGCGGTGGCTTTGAAGGTGTTGCCCGCGCCGTCGTTCTCCTCGAGCAGATCCTTGGCGTGCGAGAAGCTGCACGTCGAATCCGTAATCGCGCTTGAGCTGCTCCTTGATCCCCGGCAGCGTCTCGATCACCGACAGCTCGAAGACCGACTGCGCGTTGTCGGTGACCGGCCCGTACGAGTCCACCGCGATCGTCACCGGACCCATGCCGAGGAAGCCGAACGCCACCAGGCCGAACGCGAACACCGCCGGCGCCAGCATCAGCGCGCCCATGCCGAAGGTGCTCACGTAATACGCGATCCCCATGAGGGCGACGATGCTCAGACCGAGCCAGTAGGCGCTGAAGTTGCCGGCGACGAACCCGGAGAGGATGTTCAGCGACGCGCCGCCTTCGCGCGACGAGGTCACGACTTCCTTGACGTGGGCCGATTCGGTGGACGTGAAGACCTTGACGAACTCCGGGATGATGGCGCCGGCCAGCGTGCCGCACGTGATGACGGTGGAGAGCTTCCACCACAGCGACGGGTCGTTGCCGATGTTCGGAATCAGCAGGTACGACACGATGTAGGTCAGGACCACCGACACGATCGAGGTCAGCCAGACCAGCGTGGTCAGCGGCGCCTCGAAATTCATCTTGTCGACGTTGCCGTACTTGGACTTGGCGACCGCCTCGTTGACGAAATAGGACAGCCCGCTCGCCACGATCATCATGATGCGCATCACGAAGATCCAGACCAGCAGCTCGACCTGCACCCGGCTGTCGTGGACCGCCAGCAGGATGAACGAAATCAGCGCGACGCCCGTCACGCCGTAGGTTTCGAAGCCGTCCGCGCTCGGTCCCACCGAATCGCCCGCGTTGTCGCCGGTGCAGTCCGCGATGACGCCAGGGTTGCGCGCATCGTCTTCCTTGATGTTGAAGACGATCTTCATGAGGTCCGAGCCGATGTCGGCGATCTTGGTGAAGATGCCGCCGGCGATGCGCAGCGCCGCGGCGCCGAGCGATTCACCGATCGCGAACCCGATGAAACACGGCCCGGCGTAGTCGCCCGGAATGAACAGCAGGATGCAGAGCATCAGCAGCAGCTCGACGCTGATGAGCAGCATGCCGATGCTCATGCCCGAACGCAGCGGAATGGCATAGATCGGAAACGGCTTGCCGCGCAGGCTCGCAAACGCGGCGCGCGAATTGGCGAAGGTGTTCACGCGGATGCCGAACCACGCGACCCCGTAGCTGCCGGCGATGCCGATGAGCGAAAACAGCAGGATGACGGTCAGCGTGAGGGCGACCGGCTTGCCGGGAACCGGCGACAGCCAGCCGAAGTAGGCGGCGATGATGACCGCAATGAACGCCCAGAGAATGAGGATGAACCGCCCCTGCGTCACGAGATAGGTCTTGCACGTCTCGTAAATCAGCTCGGAGACCTCGAGCATCGACGCATGCACCGGCATGTTCTTCAGCTCGTTGAACGTCATGAGCCCGAACAGCAGGCCGAGCGCGCACACACCCAGACCGGCCATCAGCAGCGTGCGGCCGTTGATGCCGCGGAACGTCACGCCCGACAGATCGGGAACCACGAGATTCGCTTCGCCGCCGGCGTGCACGGCGGTTTCAGCGGCTGCGGGCGCCTGCGCAAACACCGGCGCAGCGGTTGCGCCAATCAGGCCGATCAACATCATCAGGACCACCAGGCGTCCTGCCATCTTCAACACGGTCGCGTTCATCTGACCTCACAATGCGGCAAACCTCGCAGGGTCGCCGTGTCTGTCTGAGCCGGCCCCGATCGGCGCCGGCATGTCGAGCCACTAGAAAACGACGGATTATACTCGGAAGTCCTTGACCCGGTCGTCGGCTTTCCAGCCGCGAACACGCGGGGGAAGCGCCATTCCGCCGGTCAGGAAAATCCGGAGTCCCTCTTCGACGGAAATGTCCGGAAACAGGGCACGCTCGCGCGGCACGATGACGATGTCACCCAGATAGAGGTGATTAGTCGGCACGTAGACGGCCACGAGCGTCTCGGCCCCCGCGCCGCGATCGACCGTGAACTCCTTCGTCAGGAACCCCAGGGCGTAGCCCTGATTCTCCTCCACCAGCACCACCTGCTTGAAGCCGAACTCGTTGTCCGGCGAAAACGCCACCACCAGCTGCTTCACCGGCGCATAGATGGTCTTGAACACCGGCACGCGCAGCAGGTAACCCTCGCCGCGCTGCAGCAGCCGCTTGCCGATCACGTTGGTGGCGAAGGCGCCGACCAGCACGATGCCGAGCGCCGTCGTCGCGAGACCAAGGCCGGGCACCCGGCGCCCGAGCAGGCGCTCGTACATCGGCCCGGTCAGCCCGTCGACGATCCCGAAAATCCAGATCAGCGCGAGGACCGTGATGAACAGCGGCACCGTCACGAAGAATCCGGTGATGAAATTCCGGCGCAGCCACTGCATTACGCGGTCGGCATGAAGAAGGAAATGCTGGGGATCGTGATCGTGCGAGATCCGGAAGATCGCGCTCGAGGCCCAACGGGCCTCGAGCCGCCATTACGACGCGCGCGCCTTGCGCTGCGGCTTGGACTTGCGCGTCGGCTGCTGGGCCGCCGGCGCCGCCGCCAGCGGACCGCCCGGCGCGTGCGCGGCCGCCTTGGTCGGGCCCTTGCCCCGCCACACGGTGACGATCGCCGCCGCGACGAACACGCTCGAATAGGTGCCGGTGATGATGCCGACCATCATCGTGAACGCGAAGCCGCGCAGCACCTCGCCGCCGAACACGAACAGCGAGATCGCGCTCAGGAGCGCCGTGCCCGCGGTCAGCACGGTCCGGCCCAGCGTCTGGTTGATCGAGTGGTTGATGACCTCGCCGAGCGAGTCGCGCCGCATGCCGCGCAGGTTCTCGCGCACGCGGTCGAAGATGACGATCGTGTCGTTGGTCGAATAGCCGGTGACCGTGAGGATCGCCGCGATCACGTTGAGCGACAGGTCGTACTGGAAGAACGCCAGGAACGCGATCGTCACCAGCAGATCGTGCAGCGTCGCGACCACCGCGCCGACCGCAAAACTGAGCTGGTAGCGGAACGAGATGTAAGCCAGGATGCGCGATGAGCGACAGGACCGTCGCCCAGGTGCCCTTGCTCGTCAACTCCTCGCCGACCGTGGGGCTGACGATTTCGGTGCCGACGATGGTGAAGTCTCCGAGGTTCGCGGCTTTGAGCGCGTTGGTGACCGCGTCCTTCGTCTGGCTGATCGAGTCCTCGGTCTCCGCGCCGCTCTGCGGCACGCGGCTCAGCACCTGGTGCTGGCTGGCATCACCGTAAGACTGGATGACGACGTTCTGTCCGCCGAACGTCTTCTCGAGCGCCGCGCGCACCTGCTGCACCGACACGTCGTGATCGAACTTCGTGATGACCGCCGTGCCGCCGGCGAACTCGATGCCGCGCGGCAGACCCTTGGTGAGGATCACGCCGAGGCCGGCCAGGATGACGACCCACGACAGCACGACCGCGTGCCAGCGCCAGCGAAGGAAGTCGTAGTTGGGGTTGGTGAAAATGTGCATGGCTAGATGGACAGCGTCGCTACCTGGCGCTGACGCGACAGCGCCAGCTCAAACAGCGTCTTGGACACGAAGGTTGCGGTGAAGAGGTTCGACAGCAGGCCGACCGCCAGCGTCACGGCGAAGCCGCGGATGGGCCCGGTCCCGAAGTTGAACAGGAAGGCCGCCGAGATGAGCGCGGCGACGTGGGTGTCGAGCAGCGTGAGGAACACCCGGCTGAATCCGGCGTTGACCGACGCCCGCACGCCGCGGCCCGCCTCGAGTTCTTCCTTGATGCGCTCGAAAATCAGCACGTTGGAATCGACGCCGATCCCCATCGTGAGCACGAAGCCGGCGATGCCCGGCAGCGTCATGACCGCGCCGACATACGCCATCAGGCCCAGCAGGATCACCAGGTTGAGCAGCAGCGCGACCACCGCGTTGACGCCCGACAGCTTGTAGTAGATGAGCATGAACACGATGATCAGCCCGAGGCCGACCACCGACGCCAGCACGCCCGACCGAATCGAGTCGGCGCCGAGGCTCGGCCCGATCGTGCGCTCCTGCAGATAGGTCATCTTCGCCGGCAGCGAGCCCGACCGGAGGATCAGCGACAGGTTCTGGACTTCTTCCTGCGTGAAGCTGCCCGAGATGCGGCCGTCGCCGGAAATCCGCGATTGAATCTGCGGCGCCGACTGCACGCGGCCATCGAGAATGATCGCGAGGTCCTTGCCGACGTTGTCGCCGGTGACCTTGCCGAACTTCGCGGCCCCTTCCGAATTGAGCGTGAAGCTGACGGCCGGACGATTGTTCTCGTCGAGTGACGGCCGCGCGCTGCGGAGATCGCGCCCGACGACCGCGGCCGCCCTGCGCACCAGGTAGTACGACGTCGCACCGGCCGGATCGCCTGGCGACCCGACGCCCGGCACGACTTCCATGCCCGCCGGTTCCTGTCCGTTGACCAGCAGCTCTTCCTTCGTCGACCGCGGGCCCTGCTCCACGATCTTCAGCGCGAGGAGACCCGGCGATCCGATGATCTGCTTGGCGCGATCGACGTTGGCGACGCCGGGCAGCTGCACGAGGATCTGATCGGCGCCCTGCTGCGAGATGCTCGGCTCGGCCACGCCCAGCTCGTTGACGCGCCGCTCGATCGTCTGCCGCGCCTGCACGACCGCTTCTTCACGCAGCGAGAGCGCGATGTTCGGGCGCATGTTGAAGGTGTAGGCGCCGCCGACGCCCGTGTCGCGCTCGAAGTTGGTGCTGACTTCGTTGGCGGCGTTGCGGAACGCCGTATCCTGCTCCGGCGTGATCCCCTCGACCTTGAACGCGGTCGGGCTGACCACCGAGAGGTTGGTGCTGGTGATGTTGGCCGTCGCCAGCTGCCCGCGCAGCCGCTCCATCTCCAGCTCCGACTCCGATCGCAGCGCATCGTCGGTCTCGACGCGCATGCACGAGGTGCACGCCGCCGCGGAGATCGAGGCCGAGCTTCAGGATCTTGTCCATCAGCCACTTCGGCGAGTTGATGCCCGCACGCTGCGCGAGCACCGGATACACGCCGACCGCGCCGAAGACGACGGTGACGGCAAGGATGGTGAGCAATTTCCAGCGCAAATTAGACATAACGCCTTACTCGTTGGCGGCTTCGACCACGGGAGCCTGGCCCTGGTAGCCGCCGATGGAGGCTTTCGCCACTTCGATTTTGAGCTTGTCGGCAATCTGCAGCTGGAGGCTCTGGTCGCCGAGGCGCGTGATCTGCCCGTAGATGCCGCCGGTCGTGATGACCCGGTCGCCCACTTTGAGGCTCTCCAGGAACGTCTGCACCTTCTGCTGCTTGCGGCGCATCGGCAGCAGGATGATGAAATAGAAGATCGCCGAGGACGAGAACGAAGGGAACAAACTGCAGCCATGCGCTTCCGCCCTCGAGGAGCGGCACCCATGGCGAACAGCGAACGTGCGACGGGATTCATCGGAGACTCGTTACCTTAGAGAGAACTCGGGAGGCTCGAAGTGTCCAGGGCCTCCAGACTGGCGGGACAAGCGCTGATGGAACGCGAGCCTGAACCTTTCAAACCGCCCAAACGCTATAGCGTCCCTAATCCGCCTCAGCGTGTCAAGGTAAAAGCATAGGTTATGCAACGTGTTAAGGGTCGCCGCGTTGATCTCGTCGGCCATATAAAGATGACGCAGATATGCCCTTGAATGGGTCCGGCAGGTGTAGCAGCCGCAGGCCGGGTCAAGGGGCCGGTCGTCCTCCGCGTAGCGCGCGTTCTTAATATTGATGCGGCCTTCGCTGGTGAAGAGCTGACCGTTGCGCGCGTTGCGGGTCGGCAGGACGCAATCGAAGAGGTCGATGCCGCGCGCCACCGACTCCACGAGGTCTTCCGGCGTGCCGGTGCCCATCAGATAGCGCGGACGATCGGCCGGCAGATGCGGCGTCGTCGCCGCCACCACGTCGTACATGACCTCGACCGGCTCGCCGACGCTCAGGCCGCCGATCGCGTACGCCTCGAACCCGAGCGCCACCGTCTGGTGCGCGCTCTCTTCGCGCAGCGCGCGGTCGACGCCGCCCTGGACGATGCCAAACTGCGCCTGACCCGGATTGGTCACGGTGACGCCGTCCACCGGTCCGGTCGCGGAGCTCGAGGAGCCGCGCGCGGGCGCGCGCCGCCCAGCGCAGCGTTCGCTGCATCGACGCGCGAGTCTCTTCGAGCGTGGCCGGGTGCGCGAGGCACTCGTCGAGCACCATCGCGATGTCGGATCCGAGCTGCGCCTGGATGTCCGTCGCCTTCTCCGGCGTGAGCAGATGAGACGATCCGTCGAGATGCGATTTGAAACGGACGCCGTCCTCGGTGATCGAACGGCGCTCGGAGAGACTGAACACCTGGTAGCCGCCGCTGTCGGTCAGGATCGGCTTGTCCCACGCCGATGAACCGATGCAGGCCGCCGCGCCGCGCGATCAGATCGTCGCCGGGGCGAAGATACAGATGGTAGGTGTTGCTCAGCAGGATCTGCGCGCCGATCGACTCCAGATCGTGGCGGGTCGACGCCTTTCACGGCGCCCTGCGTGCCGACCGGCATGAACGCCGGCGTATCCACGCGGCCGTGCGGCGTCGTCATGACGCCCGTTCGAGCGGCGCCATCGGTGGCCGTGAGTTGAAATCCGAATCGGGCGTCTGACATGCCGGGCAGGGCAGTTTACAATCGGGCCCTCGTCTTGCCGAAATCGCTGATCGTCGTGTGCGCGGTATTGGTGGCGGTCGTGCCCGGCCTCGCACGGGCGCCCTTCACCGAAAGCGCGCGGCTGTCGGCCTGTACGACACGATCCTGGCGGCGCGTTTCGACGCGGCCCGCGCGGCACTGCCTCGAGCGTGTCCGCCCGCGCCGCGCGAAGCCTGCGCCGCGCTCGAGACCGCGGCGCTCTGGTGGCAGATGCAGCTCGATCCGAACAACCGCGCGCTCGACTCGCCGCTCGAACAGGCGGCCGGCCGCGCGATCGAGTCGGCCAGCCGGTGGACGAATCGCGAGCCCAGGCGCGCCGAGGCGTGGTTCTACCTCGCCGGATCGTATGCGCCGCTCGTGCAGTGGCGGGTGCTGCGCGGTCAGCGGCTGTCAGCCGCCCGCGAAGGACTGAAGATCAAGGACGCCCTCGAAAAAGCGATCGCGCTCGATCCGACCATGTTCGATGCGTACTTCGGCATCGGGCTGTATCACTACTACGCGGCCGTCGCGCCGGCGGCGGTCAGGGCGCTGCGCTGGCTCCTGCTGCTGCCGGGCGGCGATCGCGAACAGGGACTGCGGGAGATCCTGCAGGCGCGAGATCGCGGCGCGATCCTCAGGGGCGAAGCCGACTACCAGCTCCACTGGCTGTATCTCTGGTACGAACATCAGCCGGCGCGCGCGCTCGACCTGCTGCGCGGTCTCGACGCGCGGTATCCGTCGAATCCGCTTTTTCTCCAGCGCATCGCCGAAGTCCAGCGCGACTACCTGCACGACCATGCCGCCAGCCTCGCAGACATGGCGCGCACTGCTCGATCGCGCGGCCGCCGGACGGGTGGAATTCGCGGCGATGACGCGCGTGCGTGCGCAAATCGGCATCGCGCAGGAGCTGCTCGCGCAATCCGACGCCGCGCGCGCGGTCGACGCGCTCTCGTTTACATCTCAGTCGCATCCCGACGCGCCATTCGGCGCCGATGCGCTCGCGCGATTGACGCTCGGACTCGCGTACGAGCGTCTCGGCGATCGCGAACGCGCGGTGACACGCGCTCAACGACGCGATTGCCGTAACGCCGAACGACGATCCGGACGATATTCGATCGAAGTCGCGCGCACGCACTCGCGCGACTGCGATCGCGACGCGCATCATGATCAGAAATTTTTGACAATTCAGTCGCTTTTGTGCTTGACATCAGAAATTTCTCAACCATAATCTACATCTGGTATGAGGGTGGTTCACTTAGGCCATCCCTAGTGAGGTGATTCGTTCAGCCTCAGCTTGCCGCACCTGGGCCTTTCACGGAGCGGCGCGGAAAGTGCCACGAAGCGACGAGCGACGCATCGTCGGGTGAGCGTGCCAGGCGGCAGCCACAGGATCGGCGATCGGAGCGCTCGCGCAAGTCAAACCCACATGAAGGGGGGGATAAAAGACAATGGCAAAGAAAGCCAAGGGCGGGAAGAAGAAGGCCGGCAAGAAGCGTTAAGCCGACCTCGCCCGTTAAAAAAGGGGGGCGGCCGTCGCCCCCCTTTCAATTTTCAGCGCGTCGACTCCCGCCGCCGCCGTTCCATCCCAGATTCTCACGCCCACAATTTCATCCCACTGCTGGATCTGATCGACGACGTCCATGCCGGCGACGACGCGGCCGAAGACCGTGTAGCGGGCATCGAGATGCGGTTGCGGTGAGTGCGTGATGAAGAACTGACTGCCGCCGGTATCCGCCCAGTCGAGCGCCATGCCGACCGTGCCGCGAAGATACGGCCGCTCGTTCAGCTCGTCGCGAATCGTGAAGCCCGGACCGCCTTCGCCGTCGCCGCGCGGATCGCCGGCCTGCACGACGAAGTCGGGCACGACGCGATGAATGACGTTCTTGTCGAAGAACCCGTCGCGCGCCAGCCGTGACGAACGTTTCCACCGTCATCGGCGCATCGAGCACCGCCAGTTCGATCTGAATCGTCCCGTGCTCGGTGTCGATGTAGGCCTGCGTGGACACCTGCGGATTGATGACGTGCGGCGTGGTGTAGAGCTCCGGCAGCCGCGACGGCGCCGGACGAATCCGCGTGGCGGCATCGGTCGCCGGATCGAGTTCCTTCAGGAGCGCGACCGCGCGGACGCGCACCGCCCAGTCCTTGTCGGCCAATGCCGCGGTCAGGATCGGCGTCGCCGCCTGCGCCCCGTATGCGGCGATCGCGGACAGCGCCGCGGCCCGCGCGACATACGTCGGATCGCCCTCGCCGCGATGGTAGGCGTCGGTGAGTGCCGCGACGCCGTCGGCCGGCTTCAGCGTGCGCAAGCCGTTGGCGGCCGCCGCCCGGATGACCGGATCGTCGGCGTTCGAGGTGCTCGATCATGATCGCCGGCGCGTCGGGAGTCGCCTGCTTCGCCAGCGTTTCCAGCACCGCGGGAATGACTCGGGCGTCGGGATCCGAAAGCATCCGGCGGAGCGCGGCCGCCGCCGATTTCGGCCGGCATCGAACCCAGCACCGACGCCAGCGCCGCCCGCACGCTCCAGTGCGGATCGTCGTCCAGGCCTGACAGCACGGTCACGAAACTCTCGGGATCCAGCTGCGCGAGAGCGACCGGAGCGCGGCGGCACGAATCGCCGGAGCTGGGATCGCCCAGCAGATCGATCAGCGTGTCGAACGCGCGCTCGCCGCCGACGGCGCCGAGCGCGGTGACCGCCTCGAGCCGCAGGGTCGGATCGGCGGGACGGGCGCTGATCACCTTGATCAGCGTCGCGGTGGCGCCGCCGATCGTGCAGCCGGGCGAGCGAGCGAATCGCTTCGACGGCGACGCCCTTGTCGGCGCCTTCGACGAGCGGCAGCAGCGCGGCGCCCGCGAGCGGCACGCTCGCGTTGCCCATGGCCCCGAGCCCTTTCGCCGCAAACGCACGCGTGTACGGATGCGGATCCCGCACGAGCGTCAGCAGCGCCGGCAAGGCGCGCGGATCCTCCATGCGCTGAAAGGCGTACGCGACCGGCCACCAGCGCGTGCGCGGCTGTCCCAGCGGATCGAGCGCCACCGCCGCCAGCGCGTCGTAGGCCTTCAATCGGACGAGCGCGTAGCAGCGCGAGGCGGACCGCGGCGGCCTGGCTGTCACGCGCCGCATCGAGCTCGTCGCTCGGAATGTTCGTGAACGCCCCCGCGGCAACCATCGCCGTCGCCATCTGCGCGATCGTCTGGGCCGGCGGATGGATCGCCGATGAGCCCGAGCGCCTCGGCGGCGCTGCCTTTGACGAGCGGCGACCGATCGGTCAGCGCGCGGACCAGCGCGTCCTTGCCGCTGACGTCACCGATGAGGCCGATGGCGAACGCGGCCATCTGGCGCACTTCCGGATCCTCGTCGGCGAGCAGCGCGACGAGCGGCTCGACGCCGTCCTTCAAACCCGACGCGCCCGACGGCCAGCGCGGCACGGCGGCGAATGCGCGCCTCCTTGTCGGTGAGCAGCCGCACCAGACTCGGTACCGGCGGCGGCGGCGCGACAACGATCGGGGGTTTGCCCTTGACGGGCGGGGGCGGCGGCGGCGGCGGCGGCGGCTCCGGATCGTGGAGCACGCGCTGGTCCTCCAGCCGCACGATCCACGACATCTTCTCTTCGAACGTCGCAGTCGGTCCGGTAGGCGTGGGCGGCGGCGCGATCGGCGCACTCGCACACGCAGAACACATCAGTGCGAGTGCCAGCACCAGTGTCGAGCGCGTCACGGCGCGATGATATCATCGGGCGCCTTGCAGTTCCGCTACATCGCGGTCGAAGGTCCGATCGGCGCGGGCAAGACGCCGCTCGCCGAACGGCTCGCGACCCGCCTCGACGCCACGCTCGTTCTCGAGGAAACCGACAATCCGTTTCTCGCCGACTTCTACGGATCGGCCGGGCGCGGCGCTGCAGGCGCAGCTGTTCTATCTGCTCAACCGCCATCGCCAGCAGACCACGCTGAGGCAGGCCGATCTGTTCAGCCAGATCACCATCGCCGACTACCTCTTCGACAAGGACAAGATCTTCGCGTATCTCAATCTGGACGACAACGAGCTCTTCATCTATCAGCGCCTCTACGATCTGCTGGCGCGCGACGTCCCGCATCCCGATCTGGTCATCTACCTGCAGGCGCCGACCGACATCCTCCTCAGGCGCCTGAAGAGCCGTCGCGCCGATCCCGAGAACGCCGCGTTCGAACCCGACGAGGACTACCTCCGCGAGTTGAACGAGGCCTACCACCACTTCTTCTTTCATTACGACGCCACGCCGCTGCTCGTCGTCGAAACCTCCCAGTTCGATTCCGACGTCAGCGACGAAGCGCTCGACGATCTCATCAAGCAGATCGGGCAGATGGGCGGGGCACGCGCTACTACGTCCCGCGGACGAAGTGAGTGGTAAGCTGAACTTTCATGGCGTGGTTCAAGAAAACGCGCAAGCCGATCGCGCCGGCCGCGGACAAGGCCGAGCCGCGTGCCCGAAGGCCTCTGGGTCAAGTGTCCGGGATGCGCGCAGATCATCTACAACAAGGACCTCGCGGCGAATCTCAGCGTCTGTCCGAAGTGCGCGCACCACTTTCGCGTCACCGCCACCGAACGCCTGCGCATGCTCTTCGACGGACCGTGGACTGAGCACGATCGCGATCTGGTCTCCACCGACCCGCTCACGTTCACCGATCTCGAAGCCGTACAAAGCGCGGCTCAAGGCGGGCTATGCGGCCACCGGCATCAAGGACGCGGTCATCGTCGGCTCCGGCCATCTCGACGGGATTCCCGACGATCATCGCCGCGCAGGAGTACGCGTTCATCGGCGGCAGCATGGGCGTGGTCGTCGGCGAGAAGATCACCCGCGCCATCGAGCGCGCGATCGCCGAGCGCTGTCCGGTCGTCATCGTCTGCCAGTCGGGCGGCGCGCGCATGATGGAAGGCGTGCTCTCGCTGATGCAGATGGCGAAGATTTCCGGGGCGCTGGCCCGGCTGGATCGCGCGCGGCTGCCCTACATCGCCGTGCTCACCGATCCGACGACCGGCGGCGTGACCGCCAGCTTCGCCATGCTCGGCGACCTGAACATCGCCGAGCCGAAGGCGCAGATCGGGTTTGCCGGCCCGCGGGTCATCGAACAGACGATTCGCCAGAAACTGCCGGAAGGCTTCCAGCGCTCGGAGTTCCTGCTCGAGAAAGGCATGCTCGATCTCGTCGTCGATCGCCGCGAGATGAAGGCGACGATCGCCGCGGCGCTGCGCTTCATGGGCGCCACGGGCGTGTCGCCCGCGCGAGCGGCCGCTGCCGCAGCCGCGGCAGCCGAGGCCGTCACGCCGGAGCCGGCCGCCCAGGGCTAGTGGCTGGCGATCCTCTCGAGTACCTGTTCAGCCTCGAGCATTTCGGCATCAAATTCGGGCTCGAGAACATCCGCGCCATCCTCGCGGCGCTCGGACATCCCGAGCGCGCGTATCCGTCGGTCCACATCGCCGGCACGAACGGCAAAGGATCCGTCACGGCGCTGGTCGATGCCATCCTGCGCGCCGCCGGCTACCGCTCGGGACGGTATACCTCTCCGCATCTCATCGATCTGTCCGAGCGGTTTGCCGTCAACGGCGTTCCGGCGTCGCCCGATCAGCTGCGCGAGGCCGCCGAGCGTTTTCGGGACGCCGTGCTCGCGCTGCAGGCCGGCGGCGCGCTGCCGGTGCATCCGACATTTTTTGAAGCGACGACGGCGGTGGCCTTCGAGATCTTCAGGCGCGCCGCGGTGGACATCGCGGTCTGCGAGGTCGGGCTCGGAGGCCGGCTGGACGCGACCAACGTCCTCCTGCCGCGGGTCACCGCGATCACGTCGATCGGACTCGACCACGAGCAGTACCTCGGGACGACCCTGGCCGCCGTGGCCGCCGAGAAGGCCGGCATCATCAAGCCGGAGGTTCCGGTCGTCGTCGGACGCATCGGCCCGGAAGCCCGGACCGTCATCGCGCGCATCGCCGGCGAGCAGCGTGCGCCGATTGTCGACGCGAGCGACGGCGTCTCGATCGAGGCGCACCAGATCAAATGACGACGGGACGCAGACCATGCGGCTGCGCACACCGTCGAAGGACTATGGCCGCGTCACGCTGGGGCTGGCAGGGGCGCACCAAGTCAGCAATGCCAGCGTTGCCGTGCGACTCGTCGAAGTGCTCGACGGGCAGGGATTCCGTGTGCCCGCCGACGCCGTCGTGCGCGGGCTGGCGGACGTTCAATGGCCGGGCCGTCTCCAGACCATCACGCTCGAGGACGGCCGCGAAGCGCTGCTCGATGCGGCGCACAATCCGGCCGGCGCCGAGATGCTTGCCGCCTTCCTCGCGCCGCGGCCCCGGCGCCCGATGGTCTTCGGCGTCATGCGGGACAAGGACGCGGAGGGCATTCTCCGGGTGCTCGCTCCGGTGGTCAGCGCGATGATCATCACGAGCGCGTTGACCCCGCGAGCCGCGGAGCCCGAGCGCGTTGCAGCGGTCGCGAAGCGAGTCCGCCCGGATCTCGATGTCCGTGTGGAGGCATCGCTGTCTGCGGCACTCGACGCAGCATGGAACCTCGACCGGCGCATTCTCGTTGCCGGATCGATCTTCCTGCTCGGCGACGTCCTCAACATCCTCGGCGCCGGCGCGTCGCGCGAGCAGAACCGCGGGGCCGCGGCGTCGTGATACCCTCGGTTTCTCGCAGCCACGTGTGGATGTCCAGAGTCTTCTTCATTTGCGCGCTCTCGATCGTTCTCTGGGCGAGCGCGCGATCGGCCACCGCACAGCAGATGCAGGTCACCGTCAACGGGTATGACGTCCGGACCTACCGCCAGGAGCGCATCGAGGAAAAACACTGGCTGCTGACCGGCTCGGTCGAACTCGAGCAGGTCGGCGGCGACACGAAGCTTTACGCGGACGAAGTGGAAGTGTTCGAAGGCGAGGACAAGGTGCTCGCGCGCGGCAACGTCGTGCTGACGCAGGGCAACAACCGCATCGCCGCCGATCACGCGGAGTTCAATACCCAGACCCGCCTCGGCACGTTCTACTCGGCGCGCGGCATGGCCAACATCCCGCCGCCGCGCCAGGCGCCTCAGCCCGGCGGCATCATCGTGCCCACCGCGACCGGCCTGGACACCGACGTGTACTTCTTCGGCGAGACCGTCGAGAAGCTCGGCGTCAAGAAATACAAGATCACCAACGGCGGCTTCAGCACGTGCGTCCAGCCGACGCCGCGCTGGGAGCTGTTCGCCGACACGGTCGTGCTCAACGTCGATCACTACACGGTGCTGCGGCAGGCGGTCTTCACCGTCAAGGGCGTGCCGGTCCTCTACCTGCCGTACGTCTACTATCCGACGCAGGAAGACGGCCGCGCCACCGGGTTCCTCCTGCCCACCTACGGGCACACGACGATCGACGGTCACGTCATTCACAACGAGTTCTTCTGGGCGATCAACCGGAGCATGGATGCGACCGTGGCCTACGACTACCTCTCGAAAACGGGCGGTCGAGCCGAGACCGAGTATCGCTACAACCTGGGCGCCGGAGCGAACGGCAGCATCGATGCGAACGTGTTGAACGAAAAGGGCGGCACGTACAACCAGCCCGATGGGAGCACCGTCCCGCGGCCGGCCGGGCGCAGCTTTACCGTCCGCGGCGGCGCCAACCAGATCTTTCCGGGCAATTTTCGCGGGCGGGCTTACGTCGACTACTTCTCGAGCATCATCACCAACCAGACCTACAACCCGGACGTCAACGTGTCGACGAGCAACAACCGCCGCTACGGCGGCAACGTCGTCGGCATGTGGCGGAGCTGGTCGATCAACGGGACGTTCGATCGGACCGAGTGGTTTTCATCGACGATCAGTTCGGCGGTGTCCGGCAGCACGCCGCGCATCACGCTCTCCCGGAACGAGCGCCCGCTGTTCGGCAACAGCCCGCTGTACTTCTCCATGAGCGGAGAGGCCGCGCATCTCGATCGCACCACCACCAACGTCGGCAGTTTCGATGATCGTTCCGTCGAGCCGTTTCGACCTGTACCCGCAGATTCGTTATCCGTTCCGGAAATGGCAGTGGTTCACGGTCAATACCTCGGCGACCTGGCGCGACACGTTCTACACGCGCAGCATCGACCCGGTCAGCACGCTTCCGATCGACGAGGACCTCAACCGTACCGTACTTCGCGGTCCAGGCCCAGGCCGTCGGCCCGGTGTTTACGAGGGTCTGGGACACGCCGGACAACCACTATGCGGAACGGTTCAAGCACACGATTGAGCCGTCGGTGACCATCAGCCGGACCTCGGCCATCGACATCCAGCGGATCATCCAGATCGACGGCACGGACACCGTCTTCGGCACGACGCGCGTCACCTACGGCCTGAGCAACCGCCTCTATGCGAAGCGGAAAGTCGGACAGCTCAGCCAGGCGCAGGAGATCGTGGCGTTCGATATCAACCAGTCGTACTACGTGGACGCCCGCGCCGCGCAGTTCGACTCGCAGTACACGACGATCCTCGGCGGCGCGTCGTCGCCGGTCCTCGCGAACAACTACTCGCCGATTCAGCTGGGCCTGCGCGCCTCGCCGTCGGTCAGATTCAACGCCAACCTCAGGGGCGAGATCGACAGCCGCTACAGGACGCTCCGGACGCTCTCCGCCAACGGTAACTACACGATTCCCCAGCATCTGCAGCTGTCGGTCGGGTGGAGCCGGAAGTTCTTTGTGCCGCTGACGCCCGGATACGACAACCTGACTGCGCTGGATCACTATCTCAACTTCGGCAGCACCCTGCAGACGCGCGACAATAAGTACGGGGTCACCTATTCGGCGAATTACGACATCCTGCGAACGCGCCTGCTGCAACAGCGCATCTCGACGTTCTACAATTCGCAATGCTGCGGCATCGCCTTCGAGTACCAGCGCTACAACTACGCGGGGGTGACCGGCTTCTTCGTGCCATCCGACCGTCGCTTCTTTCTCTCGTTCACCCTCGCGGGGCTCGGGAATTTCTCCCCGGTCGGCGGCATGAACGGCGGGGTGAGGCGCTGATTTCCACGTGATCGCACGCGGCGCAACGCTCGTCACCGGCGCGACCGGGTTTGCGGGAAGCCACCTCCTCGACTTACTCGCAGGGACAGGCGATCTGATCGGATGGTACCGTCCGGGCGGGACGCCGCCGCCCGCCGTGGACGGGGTCCGCTGGCAGGCCGTCGACATGTTGGACGCGGCGTCGGTGCGAACGGCGATCGAATCCAGCGCGCCCGCGCGGGTGTATCACTGCGCCGGCGCCGCGAATGTCGGGCGCGCGTGGAACGCGGCCACCGCCACGCTCGCCGTCAACGTCCGCGGGACGCATCATCTGATCGAAGGCCTTCGCGAGCTCGCGCCGAAGGCGCGGCTGCTGATTCCGAGCTCGGGACTCGTCTACGCGCCGTCCGACCGGCCGTTGTCCGAAAACGATCCGCTGCGGCCGACCAGTCCGTACGGGCTGAGCAAGCTGGCGCAGGAGATGCTCGGCGTGAAGAGCACCGCGCCGGAGATCTGCATTGCGCGACCGTTCAATCATTTCGGCCCGCGCCAGGACCCGGGGTTCGTCGCGTCGAGCTTTGCGCGGAGCATCGCCATGATCGAGGCCGGGTTATCCGAGCCGGAAATGCAAGTCGGCAACCTGACGCCGCTTCGCGACCTGACCGATGTTCGCGATACCGTCCGCGCCTATCAGCTGATCATGGAACACGCACCGGCGGGACGCCCCTACAACGTCTGCACCGGCCGGGTCGTCGCCGTCAGCGCGCTGCTCGATCGGATGCGGGCCCGCGCCCGCGTGCCGATCACCGTCGTGACGGACCCATCGCGCTACCGGCCCAACGATTCTCCGGTGCTGCAAGGCGACCCGACCAGGATTCACGACGAATTGCACTGGGCGCCGACGGTCCCGCTCGAGCAGACACTCGACGATCTGCTCGAATACTGGCGCGCGCACATCCGAAGCACATGATGCGTCCGATCGTCCGCCTCGCCGGCGCGGCCCTCTTCGTCACCGCGCTCACCGCCTTCGTGACCTGGCCTCAGATCGGTCGCCTTTCCTCGCATCTCGTCGAGCACCAGGATTCGTACTTCAGCATCTGGCGCACGTCGTGGATTGCGCACGCGCTGATCACGTCGCCGCTGGATCTGTTCAACGCCAACATTTTCTATCCCGCCAAGGGCACCCTCGCGTACTCCGATGCGGTCTTGCTCGAGGGGCTGCTGACCGCACCGTTGTACTGGGCGCATGTCTCGCCGGTACTCATCTACAACCTGGCGCTGCTCGCCGGTTTCGTCGGCTCCGGCATCGGCATGTTCGTTCTCGCCAGGTATGTGACCGGCGCCACCGGTCCGGCGCTCGTATCGGCCGCGGCGTTCACGCTGGCGCCCTACCGCATCGAGCACATCATGCACCTCGAGCTGCAGTGGGCGATGTGGGTGCCGCTCACCTGGTGGGCGCTTCACCGCGCCGTCGCCGATTCCTCGTGGCGATACGGCGTGCTCGCCGGCGTCTTCTTCGGACTGCAGGCGCTGTCGTGCGTGTACTACAGCGTCTTCCTCGCCCTGACCCTGGTGGTGTTCGTCCCGCTGATCCTCGTGTACGCCGGACGGAACGCGGCCGGCGCGATCGAGCCGCTCGCCGCGGCGTTCGTGGTGGCGACCGTCGTCGCCGGACCATATGTGTGGATGTACGCGAGCGCCGGCCAGGCCGTCGGACTGCGCGGCATCAACGAAGTCACGAAGTACAGCGCGCAGCCGATCAGCTACCTGGCAACCGCGGCGTCCAACCGCATCTGGGGCTGGACGGCCGACCGGTGGGGCGACTCCGAGCTTCGGCTGTCACCGGGCCTGATCGTCGTACGTGCTCGCGCTGATCAGCGTCACCGGACGCTCGCGCAAGTGGGTCCTGCTGTACGGGTTGACCGCGCTCCTCGCCTTCGAGCTGTCGCTCGGCGTCAACGGCATCGGCTATCACTGGCTGCTCGATCATCTGTCGCCGCTTCGCGGGCTGCGGGCCACGGCGCGTTTCGGCATGCTCACCTCGTGCGCGCTCGCGATGCTCGCGGGACTCGGGGCGCAGGCGCTGATCGAACGGGGACGCCGCCTGTCGCAGCATCAGGGCGCCGCCATGGGCGCGATTCTGGCGTTGATGCTCCTCGACTGCGCGAATCGGCCGATACCGCTCGGCAGCGGCGACATCATCAAGCCATCGGATGTGTACAAGGTCGATTCGTTCGGGTGGACCTGGTGTGGTCCTGGAGCTGCCGGTCCCGCACATGAACGAACTGCCGGGCTTTGAAGCCTTTTATTCGGTGTGGTCGGTTTCGCATTGGCATCCGCTCGTCAACGGATACAGTGGTTACTTTCCGCCGGACTACGCGCAAACGCTGGTCCGCATGGAGGCGTTCCCCAGCGATGCCGCGATGGCTCGCCTCCGCGCCCACAACGTCCGCTACATCATCGTGCACAACGCCTTCATGGCCCCCGAGAAGTTCACCGCGCTCATGCTGCGAATGGCCACGCAAAAAGAGTTTCGCCCGTGGGGCACCTACCGCGATCCGGTCGGCACCTCGACGCTCTTCGTGATGGAACCCTGAGCGTGCGGCGAGTGTTCAACCGAACGTGGCTCGGCTACCTGTCGGCGATGTGCCTCGGCGCGAGCGCCATCACGCTGGGGCGCGCGCTCGAAATCTTCAACGGCTTCTTCCATCCCGACGCACTGAACTGGCTGACCGCGGCGCTCGTGCTCTGCCTGATCGGCGTGATCGCCCATCGCTTCGTGCGCGGGTTGTCGAACGCGGGCGTCGTCGCGGTCTCGGCGCTCCTGACCGCGGGCATCGCGTGGCAGATCGAGCAGATGCTGGTCGCGAAATCGCCGGGGATGTACATCAAGGACACCGTCATGATGTGGCCGTTCTACACCGGCGTCATCCTTCAGGGCGGGCTGATTGCGGCCGGCGTCGCCGGAGTCCGCGCAATGCGGCGGATCTGGTTTCCGGCATTCCTCGCGGTGAGCCTGGCGCATCGGCGTCTGGATGATCAAAGCCTCGCCCAATCCGTATATCGACGTCGTCACGGTGCACAAGGAAGCGCTCGACGCGTTTCTTCATCATCACGATCCCTATCGCATCTCGTTCGAAAACATCTACGGAGCCGATTCGGGGCTCTACTACAACCCCGCCGCCGTCATCGGCAAGCGGCTGGCGATCGCCTATCCGTATCCGCCCGCCAGCCTGATCTTCGCCGTGCCGGGCCATTTCCTCTTCGGCGATTTCCGCTACTCGGAGCTCGCGTGGCTGATTCTCGGCGCGGGCCTCATCGGCTTCTCGCGCAGGTCGCTGAGCGCGAAGCTCGCCGCCTGCCTGCTGTTGACGACGCCGCGCGTCTGGTTTGTCATCGAGCAGGGCTGGACCGAGCCGATCGCGATCTTCATGCTCGCGTTGACGGTGTTCCTGCTGATTCGCAACCCGATTTGGGCGAGCTGGGCGGCCGGCATCCTCGTCGTCACCAAGCAGTACCTCGGATTCACCGGACTCGCGCTGCTGCGGCTGGTCTGGCTGCGGCCGTCGAAGTGGTACTGGATCCTGTTCGGCATGGCGTTCGCCGCGGCGGCGATTACGCTGCCGCTGGCGCTCTGGCATCCGAACGCCTTCATGCGCAACGTCGTGTGGCTGCAGACGCAGGAGCCGTTCCGCGTCGACTCGCTGAGTTATCTGAGCTGGGCGGCGCGGCGGGGCATGGGACAGGGAACGTTCGTGTGGGCGGTCGGCGCTGCCATCGCGGCGGCGGTGGTCAGCATCGTGGTCACGCGGAATACCGCCGGCGGCTTCGCGGCTGCGGTCGCGCTGACGACGTTCATGATGTTCGCCTTCGGATCCAAGGCGTTCTGCAACTACTACTTCTTCGTGATCGGCGCGCTCTGCTGCACGCTGGCGGCATTCGACACGCTGGCAGACGGCGCCGACAGGGCCGGACAAGCGAACGCCGCTATCGGCTGACGTGCACGTAGATCGGATCGTGCGCCACGGCCACCTTCGCGTCAGCGCCGCCCTGCATGCGCACGTGCTGTTCCCGGCCGGCGATCGTCAACGTCACCGCTTCGTGTCCGGTCGCGGCAAAGACCGGCGTGAACATCACGATCCAGTCGTCCTCGACGGCCAGCGGCACATTCGCTTTTTGTAGCTGCAGGATCACGCCGGCGGCCATTCCCCACGCATCCTGATCGAGCTTGATGAGCGGACGCTCGATGTGCTGCTCGCGCAGATACGTCCGCAGATCCGCGGCGACGGCCGCGACCACGCCGGAGTCGGCGCCGGGATTCGACGCCCCGGCGACCGCGTCACGGAACTGCCGCACGCCGGCGATCGCCGCGACTCCCGTCAACGCCACCGCCGCAACGGCCGGCCATCGGGACGACGCGACGACTGCCTGCCGCTTGAAACCGGCGCCAGCCGCCAGCGCCGCGATCAGCGCGAGGTTCAGAACGCCCAGGCCGGAGATCCAGAACACGCCGTGGTCGAAGATCTCGCCGTCGACGCGCGTCGTGGACCACAGCGCCGTGAGGCCCGCGACGACGAGAATGGCCGCGAGCGCCAGCTCGAATCGCCGCCGCGTCCGATAGGCTGCGACCAGCCAGACGCCAAGCGCCGCGAACTGGACGATCGACAGCAGTTCCGCCCACTTCACCGGGCTCTCGCGAAAGATCCAGCCGTGCGCGACGTAGAAATCGGGCCGGACGAGACCCGTCAGCATGTCGCTCCATGCCGACACCGCGACCGCGAACAGCGGGCGCGGATGCGTTTCCCGCGCGAAGAAGGACCACAGGAGCCCGATATTGCCGCGAGGCGACGTCAGTTGTTCGACGACCGGCGGCAGCCAGCACAGTGCCAGCGCGGCGAGCGTCGCGACGAGCGGCGCTGACAGACGGCGCGGGCCATTTCCGACAATCGCGCCGAGCACCGCGCATGCACCAACGATCACTGCCGACGGCAGCAGGGCGACGTGCGTCTGCCCGGCGAAACTCGCCAGCAGCGCGACGACGGGGAGCATCCAGGGCGCGCCCGACGCCGCATCCGCGGCTGCGACGATGAGCGTCATCATCGGGATGACGGCGATGTGCGGATTCCATGGACTCGTGAGCAGTTCCGCGCTTCGCCATGCGTAGACCGCCGCGGCACCCGTGACGGCGATCGTCACGACAGGATGCGCGCGGCGGATCAGGATCCACGCGATCAGCGCGAGACAGCCCGCGTTCAGCGCCAGCGCGCCGGCGTTCAACCCGGTGGTTCGGTGCCCGGCGACCGACATAAAACGGCGCGAGCCAATAGAACGAGAGCGGGCCCGGGTGGTGCCACTGAAACCGGGAGTACGGCCCGAGCAGCAGCCGCCCCTGCGACGCCAGGAGCGTGTCGCTTTCGATCACCGCGATGTCGGAGGTGGGCGCGGCGTCGGCGGCGCGCCGCGCGAACAACGCGAGCGCGATCATGCCGGCAAGCAATCACAAGCAGGACGAGCGTCGCGCGAGCCTTCACCGCCAAGCGGCCCTAGAGTCTCACATCGCTTGCGCTTGACACATCGGCGGCCCGGCGCAATCATTGGCGAACAAAAGGCGAATCATGGCCAAATTCCCCCTGTTGTTCGACATCGGATCGCCGAAACCCACGACGCGCCAGATCGCCGATGTGGTGAAGCAGGGCGGAACGGCCGCGCTGACGGAAGCGGAGCGTCGCGCCGACCACGCGCAGTACCAGGAAGTCGTCTGCCGGTCCGCGCTGAACGCCGTCAAAGGGATGCCGTTCAAGTGGACGCTCAATCCCTACCGCGGCTGCACGCACGGCTGCCACTACTGCTTCGCGCGCCGCTATCACGTGCAGTTCGAGATGAATGCCGACGACGAGTTCGCGTCGGTGATTCTCGTGAAGAAGAATTTCGTCGAGGTGCTCGTCAAGGAGCTCGATCGCCCCTCGTGGACGCGCGAACAGGTCGCGTTTGGCACGGCGACCGATCCCTATCAGCCGATCGAAGGTCACTACCGGCTGTCGCGGCGGACGATCGAAGCGCTGACGCGCGCGCGCACGCCGGTCGGCCTGATCACCAAGGGACCGATGATTGTCCGCGACAAGGACGTCCTCGCCAGCCTGTCGCGCGTGGCGAAGTGCACCGTGTGCATGAGCGTGCCGACGGTTGACGAAGACGCCTGGCGAATCCTCGAACCGGGCACCGCGCATCCGCTGCAGCGTCTGCGGGCGGTTCGCGAACTGGCCGACGCCGGCATCCACGCCGGCGTGCTCATGGCGCCCATCGTTCCCGGCTTCTCGTCATCGCGCTCGAAGCTCGAACGCACGATCAAGTCGATCGCCGATCACGGCGCGCGGTTCGTGGGCTGCAACGTCATGTACCTGGAGGACGGCACCCGCACGCACTTCATGAAGTTCATCGAGCGCGAGTTTCCGGCGATGACCCCGCGGTTCGAGCGTCTCTATGCGAAGAAATATGCGCCCGAGTCGTACCGCAACGAGGTCCGGGCGATGGTGAGAGTGCTGCAGGACCGCTACGCGGTGGCGGCGCGGCCGACCGGAAACGACGACGGCCCGGCGCCAGACGCTGAGTCTGAGACCGGGCCGGAGCAGGTCGGGTTCAGTTGGTAGGCTCTAGGCTTTTGGCTGTAGGCCTTGGCAAGAACTCAATAAGAAGTACCAAGAGCCCAAGGTCCAAAGCCCAGAGTCGTCGTTCTACTCGTGCAGCAGCGCGGCGATGCGCTGTTCGGTCGGCGGATGCGTGCTGAAGAGCGACGTGATCCCGCCGAGCGAGAACGGCTTGATGATGAACATGTGCGCCGTCGCCGGGTTGGCGTCGATCGGCACGGCGCGCGCGACCCCTTCGATCTTCTTGAGCGCGCTCACCAGCCCGAGCGGGCTGCCGGCGATCTTGGCGCCGCCCGCATCGGCGTCGAACTCGCGCGAACGCGAAATCGCCGCCTGAATCAGCATCGCGGCGATCGGCGCCAGGATGATCGTCGCAATGACGGCGATCGGATTGCCGTCGCGATCGTCGCGCCGGCCGCCGCCGAAGAACATCGCAAACCGGGCGATCATCATGATGGCGGCCGCGAGCGTCGCCGCCACCGAGCTGATCAGGATGTCGCGATGCTTTACGTGCGCCAGCTCGTGCGCGATCACGCCTTCGAGTTCGTCGTCATTCAGGATCTGCAGGATCCCTTCGGTCGCCGCGACCGCCGCGTGGTGCGGGTTGCGTCCCGTCGCGAACGCGTTCGGCGACGGCTGCGGAATCACGTAGACCTTCGGCATCGGCAGGCCGGCGCGCTCCGCGAGGCGGGCGACGACGCGGTAGAGCCGGTGTTCCGGACCAACCTGGGTCGCCCGGTACATACCCAGCACGATCTTGTCGGAGAACCAGTAGGAGACGAAGTTGGTGACGACCGCGAACAGGAAACCGATCACGAGGCCCTGGGCGCCGCCGAGCGCCTCTCCGAGAAAAAGTAAAACGGCGCTCATCGCGCCGAGCAGAACTGCCGTCTTGATGGTGTTCGACATGGGTTTCTATTTTAGTCAGACGCCGTAGCCGACGAGGCGGTTCCGCGTCGTATAATTCGTGGCATGTACGTCGCTATCCTGCTCTTGGCAACGGCTTTAGCCCAGCAAACGCCACCGCCCTCGCCGCACCGTTTCCGCGTCCCGCCGCGCCAGGCCGCCCCGGCACGCAGCCGACCGTCGTTCCCGGCGCCGCCGCCTGACGCGCCCGCCGTCTCGACGCCGGCCGCCAGCGAGCGCGGACCGACCGAAGCGACGCTCGGCGTGCCGCTGTATCCCGGCGCGCAGTACATCACCTCGTACGACGCCGGACGCGGTCAGCGGTTCTACGTGTACGGCACCGCCGCATCCTTCGTGGACATCGTCACCTTCTACCGAAACGTGCTGAAGCAAAAAGGCGACCTGATTTTCGACGCGCCCGCCACGCACGAATTCGACGTCGGCCGTTTTCGAGAGGAGACGATGGCGTTTCCGCCGGGTGTGACCGTGAAGGACTTCCAGTCGCAGGTCTCGCAGGGCTATCCCAACCCCAAGCCCGGAGGCCAGCCGCCGCGATTCCCGACGATTATTCAGATTGTGCCGGTTACGGAGAAGTAGGGAAGTACGGAAGTTGGGAAGTAAGGAAGTGACCTCCTTAGGCTACTTCTTCACTTCCCAACTTTGGCACTTCCAACTTCCTGACTTCCCTACTTCCTTACTTCCGTACTTCCTTACTTTCCAAGCTTCACGTAGATCTCTTTCTCCTTGAGGAACTCGACCGACTTCTCCTCCATCCCCTGCTGCGCGTACTCGCGGACCTGCTGCGTCAGTTCCATGCTGCAGAACTTCGGACCGCACATCGAGCAGAAGTGCGCGACCTTCGCGCCGTCGGCGGGGAGCGTTTCGTCGTGGTAGGCGCGAGCGGTGACCGGATCGAGGGCGAGGTTGAACTGATCCTCCCAGCGGAACTCGAAGCGCGCCTTTGACAGCGCGTCGTCCCATTCGCGGGCGCGCGGATGGCCTTTCGCCAGATCGGCGGCGTGCGCGGCAATCTTGTAGGCAATCACGCCGGCCTTCACATCGTCGCGATTGGGCAGGCCGAGATGTTCCTTGGGGGTGACGTAGCACAGCATCGCCGTGCCGTACCAGCCGATCATCGCGGCGCCGATGGCGGACGTGATGTGGTCGTAGCCGGGCGCGATGTCGGTGGTCAGCGGACCGAGCGTGTAGAACGGCGCTTCCTGGCACCATTCCAGCTGCTTCTCCATGTTCTCCTTGATGAGATGCATGGGAATGTGGCCCGGCCCCTCGTTCATCACCTGGACGTCGTACTCCCAGGCGATGCGATTCAACTCGCCCTGCGTCTGCAGCTCCGCAAACTGCGCTTCGTCGTTCGCGTCGGCAATCGAGCCGGGACGGAGGCCGTCGCCGAGCGAGAAGGCGACGTCGTAGGCGCGCATGATCTCGCAGATCTCGCGGAAGTGCGTGTAGGTGAAATTTTCCTTGTGATGCGAGAGGCACCACTTCGCCATGATCGATCCGCCGCGTGACACGATGCCGGTGACGCGGCGCGCGGTCATCGGCACGTAGCGCAGCAGCACGCCGGCGTGGACGGTGAAGTAGTCCACGCCCTGCTCGCACTGCTCGATCAAGGTGTCGCGGTAGATCTCCCAGGTCAGATCCTCGGGCCGGCCGCCGACTTTTTCGAGCGCCTGATAGATCGGCACGGTGCCGATCGGCACGGCGGAGTTCCTGACGATCCACTCGCGCGTTTCGTGGATGTTCTTCCCGGTCGAGAGATCCATCACCGTGTCGGCGCCCCAGAGCGTCGCCCAGCGGAGCTTCTCGACTTCCTCTTCAATCGACGAGGAGACGGCGGAGTTGCCGATGTTCGCGTTGATCTTCACCAGGAAGTTGCGGCCGATGACCATCGGCTCCAGCTCGAGGTGATTGATGTTGGACGGAATGATCGCGCGGCCGCGCGCGACCTCGTCGCGCACGAAGTCAGCCGGCAGGCCTTCGCGCAGCGCGATGAAGTCCATCTCCGGCGTGATCTCGCCCTGACGCGCGTAATGCAGCTGCGTCACCGCCTGGCCGGCCCGCGCGCGGGCGCGCCGCGGCGCGACCCAGCGCTCGCGGAGCTTCGGCAGGCCGCTGTTGACGTCGTGATCCTGCGGTCCGCTCGTGTCGTAGACACGCAGCGGCGCTTCGCCGCCCGACAGCGCGATCTCGCGCACCGGGACCTGCACGCCCTGCGGGCCGTCGATCAGGACTTTCTGTGAATTCGGAAACGCCGTCGGAAAACTGGGACATGTCCCGCACTCCCTCCGCCGGTCTAAACCGGTTCAGGTTCCAAGGGTTTGATCTCAATCCCGGCTCGTCGAGAGCCCGCTCGGAACAGAAACGTCTCGAGCGGAATCGGGGATACCCCTGGCGGTCTGTGAGGATGTTAGCAGGCTTTGGGCTCTGGGCTCTCGGGCTCTGGGCTCTCAGGCTTTGGGCTCTAGGCTTTCTGGGCTCTAGCCCTTCGGCTTCTTGCGGTCCTTGAGGGGAATCACGAACTTCAGCGCGGAGTGCGTCGGCGAGAACCCGACGACTTTCACGTCCACGAGACCGGCCGCTTTGCCGGCGTCCATGACCAGGCGCTCGGTAATGGCGGCGTGTCCCTTCGGCCGGATGATCCACAGCGCTCCATCAGGCTTGAGCGACTGTTTCAGCGCAGCGGCGCGGTCGAGGTCCGTGACTTTGGTTGCGCCGAGAAAGATCGCGTCCGCGTCTTTCATCACGCGTCCCGTCGAGACCGTTCCGGCCGCCTCTTTCAGCTCGCTGACGAACTCCGGATCGACGGTGCCGACAACGGCCGCGCGCCAACCGGGCTTCACGCCGATTTTCGCGAGGCGCGACGGAGGATTCGGATCTTGTCGGCCCATTTCGCCGCGCGCCCAGCGACAGCCCGACGGCACCGGCCTGACATGAATCTCAGCCGGCCGTTGCCGCGGTCAGGCCGTCATGTCTTGAACGGCACGTCGAGTTTCACGTCTCCGGCGCGAATCTGCAGGACGTTCGACTCGAGACGCACTTCGCGCGGTGCGTCCTGCCCTTCAACTCGACCGTGCAGGTGCTTCAGCGCCCATTCGCTCGTGTTGCGCCAGCAGGTCGCGCCGCTGGCTGGCGGAAACCGCTCGATGGCGTAGCGGACCGTGGTCCGCGGAATCCTTGATCCGTGCGCGCGGAGATACCGCTCCAGTCGCGGCATGTCCGGCTTCCCCGCCTCGCGCAGCATCCAGCCGACCGCTTTCTGAATCAGATCGGCCGCATCGTCGTGGAGCACGCGGGCGACGGATACGCGGTGTCGAGCGAGCGGCCCTTGCGCGCCGACGCAATGATGCCGACGGCCGACGCCCGCCGGACCCACATGTTGCGATGCCGGCACCACGACGCCACGATGCGGACCTGCGCCGGGTGTTCGAGCAGCAGCGGGCCGATCAACATGCCGCAGATCGCGTCGGTCGTCGCCCAGTTCGCCGAATAGTCGTTCGCCAGCCAGCGTTTCCACGCGGCGAGGTGACGCGGCGTAAACGCGCGGTGGTAGCGAGCCACGACCTCGACGGCCAGCCCCTTCGCCTCGAGATGCCGATCGCGAATCAGCACGTCCGCAAACGCCATCGCCTCGTCGATCGACCAGGTCGCGCGATTCGCGGCGACGATCTCGCGCGCGATCTGCCGCACCCGGGCTGTGCCGACGTTGAAGAAGCCGAGATCCGGCGTTCCGCGAAAGTACCGGCTCGCGTCGAACGACTCCGCCGGCCGTGACAACGCGGCCAGCTCGCGCCGGGCGGCCGCGGCGATTCGCGCCGGAGAGCCTACGCGGGCTTTCGCAGGATGAAGCATTTCAGGTAGTAGGTTTCCGGGACGCCGAGCAGGACCGGATGATCGCGTCCCTGCATGCGTTTTTCCACCACCGTCACGTGCGCCTGGGCGTCAACGGAGGCGTCGTAGACGATCTCGGCGAGCGCGGCCTCGTTCACGTGATACGAGCAGCTGCAGGTCACCAGCATGCCGCCCGGATTCAGCAGCTTGAGCGCCCGCAGGTTGATTTCCTTGTAGCCGGTGGTCGCCTTCGCCACCGACGCCTTGGTTTTGGCAAACGCCGGCGGATCCAGGACGATCGTGTCGAACCGTTCGCCGAGGCGATCGAGACCGCGCAATTCGTCGAAGACGTTGCCGACACGCGCGTCGACCACCACGCCGTTGCGTGCCGCATTCTCCCGGACGTGCGCCACGGCCTCTTCCGAAATGTCGAACGCAATCGTTTCGCTCGCGCGCGGCGCGAGCTTCAGCGCGAAGCCGCCGTTGTAGGTGAAGCAGTCGAGCACCCGGCCGCTGGCATAGCGCGCGGCAGCCTCCCGGTTCTCCCGCTGATCGAGGAACAGCCCGGTTTTCTGGCCGTGCCACAGATCGACGTCGTAGTTCACCCCCAACTCGTGCACCGGCACCGACGCCGGAACATCGCCGGACAGGACCTCCACGCGCTGCTCCAGCCCCTCGAGCAGGCGGGCCCGCGGATCGTTGCGCGCCAGGATGCCGCGCGGCTGCAGGAGGTCGTTGAGGGCGGCCACGATCGTCGGCGTCAGCTTGTCCATCCCCTGGGACAGCGTCTGCATCACGAGGTAGTCGCCGTATCGATCGACGATCAGCGACGGCAGCAGATCGCCTTCGCCGTGGACCAGTCGATACGCCGACGCGTCGATCGCCAGCTTCGCGCGAAACGCGATCGCCGATTCCAGCCGCGATCGCAGCAGCGCGGCGTCGGCGTTGCGCTCGCCGTACGACCAGCATGCGCAGCGAAATCTGCGAACGATCGCTATAAAGCGCCTGCCCCAGCACCCGGCCGCGCGCATTGCGCACGACCACGATCTCGCCGGCCGCGGCCTTCGCCTCGGCGACATCCGTGCGATAGATCCACGGATGCCCGCCGCGCAGCCGATCCTCGCCTCGCGCGGAAACGATGGCGCTCGGCGTCATCGAACGAGCCTCGCGGTCGCGGTGCGGGGGTGCGAAGTGCGCGGTGCGAAGTGCGGTGCGAGGTGCGGACGTGCGCACGTGCGGAGTGCAATGCCAAGGGAATCGAGCCTGGTGCCGGGTGCGATGCGAAGTGCGTAGTGCTGCAGCGTTCGTGCGGCACCTCGCACGTCGCACCCCGCACCCCGCACCGCACCGCGCACTTCGCACCCCGCACCCCGCACCAAGTTGTTTCTCACCTCGACATAGTACAATTTGCGGCTATGCGCGTGGCGATCGGCGCGGATCACGCCGGATTTCTTCTGAAAGAACACCTGAAGCAGACGCTCACGCGACTCGGCCACGCCGTTGACGATCACGGCACCGACAGCGAAGCGTCCGTGGACTATCCGCCGATCTGCTTCGCCGTCGGCGAAGCGGTCGGCGGCGGCCGCGCCGATCGTGGTATCGTCCTCGGCGGCAGCGGCCAGGGCGAGCAGATTGCCGCCAACAAGGTTCCCGGAGTGCGCGCCGCGCTCTGCAACGATCTCTACACCGCGCGCCTCTCCCGCGAGCACAACGACGCCAACGTCCTCTCGATGGGCGGACGGATTGTCGCCTTCGGCCTGGCCGACGAAATCCTCGAGCTCTGGCTGGCCACGCCGTTCGCCGGCGGACGCCACCAGCGCCGGGTCGATCAGATCAGCGCGCGGGAAAGCGGACGGAGTTGAGAATTGGGAATTGAATTAGGAATTAGGAATTGAGAATTTAGGAATTGGGAATTCGCACATGAGCACTGAAACCATTCGCATCCCGCGCTGGCGGACGCTGGCGGACACCGACCCGGAGATCGCCGACGCCGTGCGGCACGAACTGCACCGGCAGAACGACGGCCTGGAACTGATCGCGTCCGAGAATTTCGTCAGCCGCGCCGTGCTCGAAGCCGCCGGCTCGGTGCTGACCAACAAATACGCCGAAGGCTATCCGGGCAAGCGCTACTACGGCGGGTGCGAGTTCGTCGACGTCGTCGAGCGCGCGGCGATTGCGCGCGCGAAGACGCCTGTTCGGCGCCGAGCACGTCAACGTGCAGCCGCATTCCGGCGCACAGGCCAACATGGCCGTTTACATGACGCTGCTCAAGCCGGGCGACACCGTGCTCGGCATGAACCTCGCGTCATGGCGGGCACCTGACGCACGGCCACCCGCTGAACTTCTCGGGACAGCTCTACACCATCGTTCCGTACGGCGTGCGCGAATCCGACGAGCGCATCGACTACGACGAGATCGATCGGCTGGCCGACGAGCGCAAGCCGAAGATGATCATCGTCGGCGCCAGCGCCTACCCGCGGGTCATCGATTTCGCGCGCGTGCGAGCGGCGGCCGATCGCATCGGCGCGGCGGTCTTCACCGACATGGCGCACATCGCGGGGCTGGTCGCGGCCGGGATTCATCCCAGCCCGGTGCCGCACTCGGATTTCGTGTCGACCACGACGCACAAGACGCTGCGCGGACCGCGCGGCGGGATGGTGCTGTGCCGCGAGCGGTATGCGAAGGATCTGGATCGCAGCGCTGTTCCCCGGCGTGCAGGGCGGCCCGCTGATGCACATCATCGCGGCCAAGGCGGTCTGCTTCAAAGAGGCGTCCGAGCCGGAGTTCGCCGTCTACCAGCGGCAGATCGTCGCCAACGCGCAGCGGCTCGCGACCGTCATCTCTTCGGAGGGATTCCGGCTGGTCAGCGGCGGCACCGACAATCACCTGATGCTGGTCGACGTCTTCTCCCGCGGCATCACCGGCAAGGTCGCCGAAGCGGCGCTCGGCAAGGCCGGCATCACGGTCAACAAGAACGCGATCCCGTTCGACAAGAACCCGCCGATGACGGCGAGCGGCATCCGCGTCGGCACGCCCGCGGTGACCTCGCGCGGCATGCGCGAAGCGGAAATGGACATCGTCGGCGAACTGATCGCGCGCGCGCTCAGGACGCCCGGACGATGACGCGGCGCTCGGGATGATTCGCGCAGAAGTCGAGCGGCTGTGCCGGAAGTTCCCGCTGTACCCGGACTCACCGGTTCTAACCGCCGACGTCTTTCGCGCCGGCGGACGCGCTCGCCCGGTCGATGCCGGCTGTACGAACCGCGCGACGGTCAGGCCGCCATGGCCGACCGCGTGGCGCGCGTGCTCGAACAGGGCGGCGTCCTCCTCGCGGAAGCCGGCACCGGCACCGGCAAGACGCTGGCCTACCTCGTCCCGGCCATCCTGAGCCGGCAGCGCGTGCTCATCTCCACCGGCACCAAGAACCTGCAGGAGCAGATCTACTTCAAGGACATCCCGGCGCTGCGCGAGGCGCTCGACGTGCCGTTCACCGCGACCTACATGAAGGGGCGCGCGAACTATCTCTGCCTGCATCGCCTCGATCAGCTGAACGAAAACGGCGGGCCGGCGATGCACGACGTGTTTCTGCCGATCATCCGCGAGTGGGCGGGGCGGACCGACACCGGCGATCGCGCGGAGCTCGAGGATCTGCCGGAGGATCTGCCGTTCTGGAACGAAGTGTCGGCGACCGCCGAGACCTGCCTCGGCAGCGAGTGTCCACGCTACGACGACTGCTTCGTCACGCGCATGCGGCAGCGCGCGGCCGCGGCGGACGTCGTGATCGTCAACCACCATCTCCTGTGCGCCGATGCGGCGGTCCGGCAGAACGCCTTCGGCGAAGTGATTCCCGCCTGCGCCAACGCGGTGGTCGACGAGGCGCATCAGCTCGAAGACATCGCCACGCAGTACTTCGGGTTCTCGGTCAGCACCTATCGGCTCGAGGACTACGCCCGCGACGTCGAGCGTTTCGCCGGCGCGGCCGCGCTGGACGACCGCCCGAGCAGAACGAGATCGAACGGTCGATCGTGAAACTGCGCGACCACGCGCGATCGTTCTTCAGCGAGCTCGCCTTCGCGCACCGCACGACCGATCGCGTCCGCGGCGAAGAGCGGGTGCGGGTGACCGACGCCACGATCGCCGGGACGCGCGCGAGCGGCCGCCTATCTGGCCGGCGCGCTCGACCTGCTCGAAGCGACCCTGGCGCTGCTCGCGAAGCCGCGCGCCGAGGCCGACGCCGATCCGCCGCCGGGACAGGATGCCGCGTCGCTCGCCCGGCGGGCCGGCGAAATCCGCGACGAGCTGCGGTTCCTCCTGCGGGCCGGCGATCCGGCCTACGTGTACTTCGTCGAGTTCCGCGGCAAGGGGATCTTCCTGCGCGCGGCGCCGATCGACGTCTCCGCGATCGTCCGCGAGCTGCTGTTCGATCGCATGCGCGCCACGGTGCTGACCTCGGCGACGCTGACCGTCGACGGCGCGATTCGACTACATCCGCGACCGTCTCGGCATCAGCGACGCCGACGACGTGCAGCTGACGTCGGAGTTCGATTTCACGCGGCAGGCGATCCTGTATCTGCCGCCGCGGATGCCCGATCCGCGATCGCCGGATTTCGCGATGGCGGCCGGCCGCCAGGTGATCGAGATCCTGAAGCGGACGCAGGGGCGCGCGTTCGTGCTCTTCACGAGCTACGCGACGCTGCGGTCGGTGCAGGCCATTGCGGAGATGGCGCTCGATTATCCGATCCTGGTGCAGGGGACCGCGCCGCGGTCGCAGCTCCTCAAGCAGTTCCGCGAGACGCCGCACAGCGTCCTGTTCGCCACGTCGAGCTTCTGGCAGGGCGTGGACGTGGTCGGCGAGGCGCTCAGCTGCGTGATCATCGACAAGCTGCCGTTCGCCTCGCCGAGCGATCCCATCACGTCGGCCCGCGATCGACGCCATTCGCGCGCGCGGCGGCGAGCCCTTTTCCGAGTACCAGGTGCCGCTGGCCATCCTGGCCCTTCAGCAGGGGCTAGGGCGCCTCATCCGGCATCGCCAGGACCGCGGCGTGCTGGCCGTGCTGGACCCGCGCCTGCGGACCAAGGGCTATGGCCGGCGGTTCCTCGCGTCGCTGCCGCCGGCGACGGTCGTCCACGATCTGGAGGCCGTCGAAGGCTTCTTTTCGATCGTGTAAGATACGTTTTGCTTAGAAGTTTTTCTTTCTCCAGGAGGACGTCTATGGTCCGCCGAATCAACGGCCGGCCGATGTGGCTCTCGTTTCTCGCCGTGTGTGCCGTGCTCGCCATGGTGTTGCCGGCTGCGGCGCAGTCCACCGGCATGATGAAGGGCGTGGTCAACGACGACAAGGGTCAGCCTGTCGACGGTGCAAAAGTCATTATCGAGATGAACGGCGGCACGGGTCGCCGCTTCGAAACCAAGACCAACAAGAAGGGCGAGTACTTCCAGATCGGCCTCAACCCGGGCAGCTACAAGGTCACGGCCGAAAAGGACAAGCTCGCATCCGCGCCGGTGACGCTCACCGTTCGCGTCAGCGGGACGGCGGAAGCCAATCTCACGCTCGGCGTCGCGAGCGCCGCGGCGGGCAAGGAAGCCGCCGCGAAGGGCGCGGAGCTGAAGAAGATCTTCGAGGAAGGCGTCGCGCTCAGTAACGGCGGGCAAGCACACCGAGGCGATCGAGAAGTTCAACGCCGGCCTCGCCGTCCAGCCCGACCTGCTTCGACTGCTACAACAACATCGGCTACAGCTACGCGCAGCTGAAGGACTGGGACAAGGCCGAAGCGGCGTACAAGAAGTCGATCGAGATGAAGCCGGACGACGCGACCGCCTACAACGGTCTCGCGACGGTCTACAACGCGCAGCGCAAGTTCGACCTCGCGACCGAAGCGAGCGCCAAGGCGACGTCGCTGGCCGGCAACCTCTCGGCCGCTGGCGGGGCTGCCGGCAACGCCGACGCGCAGTACAACCAGGGCGTCATCCTGTGGAACGCCGGCAAGATCCCCGAGGCCAAGAAGGCGTTCGAAGCGGCGGTCCAGGCGAATCCGAATCATCGCCGAGGCGCACTATCAGCTCGGCATGGCGCTGGTGAACGAAGGCAACCTGGCCGGCGCCGCGACCGAGTTCGAGACCTACCTCAAGCTCGCGCCGGAAGGGCCGAACGCCGCGACGGCCAAGTCGCTGCTGGCGCAACTCAAGAAGTAGTGTTCGATTCCGCCGCGCTTCGTGCCCGGCTATCGGCGTGCGCGATCGCATCGCGCGCGCCGCGGGCCGGGCCGGACGCGACCCTGCCTCAGTCCGGCTCATCGCCGTTTCCAAGACCTTCTCCGTCCGACTACATCCGCGCGGCGGCCGACGCCGGCCAGCTCGATTTCGGCGAAAACAAGGTCCAGGAAGGCCTTCAGAAGATGCAGGAGACTGCCGACCTGCCGCTGCGCTGGCATCTCATCGGTCATCTGCAGTCGAACAAGGCGAAGAAAGCGGCGGAGTTCCACGCCATCCATTCGATCGACGCCGCGGCGCTGCTGCTCGAAGGTGGATGAGGCCGCCCAGGCCGCCGGACGCGTCATCGACGTGCTGGTCCAGGTCGACCTGGCGCGCGAGCCGACAAAACATGGTGCGCGGCCCGAGGACATCTGGCCTATTATCGAAGGCGGCCCGAGCGTGTCGCGCGGCCAGGCTGAAAGGCCTGATGCTGCTGCCGCCGGCGGCCGACGATTCCGAGCAGGCTCGCCCTCATTTCGCCGCACTGCGATCGCTGCGAGACCGTCTCGTTGCGGATGGTGCGGAGCCGTCAGCCCTCGCGGAGCTGTCGATGGGCATGAGCCACGATTTCGAGGTCGCGGTCGAAGAGGGCGCCACGATGGTCCGCGTCGGATCGGCGATTTTCGGGTCCAGAACGGCCATCTGAGGGCGCGGCCTGTCGAACCGCCGGCGAGTGGCCGATAGGCAGAGAAGCGGTTTCGAGGTTCAAAAAGATCATGAATGTCAGCCCCCTGGATCTCCGGCAACAGCGCTTCAGCAACTCGATGCGCGGCTTCGACAAGGTCGAAGTCACGTCGTTCCTGATGGCGGTGGCCGACGACTACGAGCAGGCGCTGCGCGAGAGCGACCGTCTGAAGCAGGAAGTGACGCGCCTCGAGGCCGCGGTGACGGAACACCGCGAGCCAGGAAAAGAGCCTGCAGAGCACGCTGATGACGGCGCAGCAGCTGGCCGACGACATCCGCGCCAACGCCGAAGAGGAAGCGCGGCGGATCGTGCGCGAGGCCCAGGGACGCTCGGAGCTGCTGCTCGAAAAGACCCAGGCGCGGCTCGAAGACGTGCAGCGCGAAATCGACGGGCTGAAGCTGAAACGCCGCGACGTCGAGACCTCGATCGAGTCGACGATTCAGGTGCTGCGCAACACGCTCGAATACGTGCGCGAGCAGGAAGCGCGCGACCGCGACGACAAGGACAAGATCCTCATCCACCGCCCGCGCCTCGCCGAGCACGAAGCCAAAACCGGCTGAGGACCGCGCGCCCCGGTTGCCGCTATTTCTTGGGCGGGACCAGCGGGTAGGTCGTCGACACCATCGCGTCAACCGTCCAGCTGAACGGCCACGGATAGTTGTAGGTCGGCACCACTTCGATCGGCTTCGTGTACTTCCCCTCGACCACGACATGCCGCTCTTCGCGGTGAATGATCAGCGCTTCATCGACCAGCGGCACGTCGTACTCGTCCGACAGGTCCATGATCTTCTTGCGCAGTTCCACATCGTCGGTCGCCTTGAACATCGCCGCGTCGCGAATGGCGTCGCGGAACTTGATGTAGGTGAGGTATTCCGAACCGATCCGGTAAGCGGCGTTGGCCAGCAACGCGGCGATCGCGAGCTTGATGAGCAGCTTCAAGGACTATCGCTCCTCAATCTGATATCGGCCGTCGAGGGTCCGGTGTTCAGCGGATCTGGTGCAGCATGCGGTCCCAGCGCGTTCGCGTGAAGAAGTGTATGAACACCGACCCGAGATTGCGCAGCGTGGCACTGGCGCTTTCGTCCTGGTAGTCTTCGCGCTCGGCTTCGTAGGACCAGTAGATGATGAGCGCCTTCCCCTTGATGTAGTCGCGCGGCAGGAACCCCCAGTAGCGGCTGTCCTGCGAGTTGTCGCGGTTGTCGCCCATCGCGAAGTACTCGTTCGGCGGGACGGTGACCGGGCCGTAGCGCTCGCGGACATCGCGCGACGTCACCTCGGTGAGGTCCTCGCCGAGGTGCGGCGGCTCGAGAAAGTGCACGTAGTTCTCGTCGAGCGGCGTGCCGTTGATGTAGATCTTCTTTTCCTTCATCTCGAGCGTCTCGCCGGGCAGGCCGATGATGCGCTTGATGAAGTCGCGTTCCGGTTCCTCCGGATACTTGAAGACCAGGACGTCGCCGCGGTGGATCGTCGCCGATCGGCAGCAGCATCCGCTCGAGCGGGGTGGCGGTCGGACCGAGCGACGAACTTGTTGACCAGCAGGTGATCGCCGATCAGCAGGTTGTTCTCCATCGACCCGGTCGGGATCTTGAACGCCTGGACGACGAAGGTCCGGATGAACAGCGCGAGAATCACCGCGATGACGATCGACTCGAAGTACTCGCGCGCCGTCGATTTGCGGAAGTCGTTCGTCATATCAGCTGAATCCAGTCGGGCGATCCGCGCTCACTCGGTATCGGTGCCCATCTTGAGGACGGCCAGGAACGCTTCCTGCGGGATCTCCACCTTGCCGACCCGCTTCATGCGCTTCTTGCCTTCCTTCTGCTTCTCGAGCAGCTTGCGCTTGCGCGAGATGTCACCGCCGTAGCACTTGGCGAGCACGTTCTTGCGCAGCGCCTTGACCGACTCGCGCGCGATGATCCGCCCGCCAATCGCCGCCTGAATCGCCACCTCGAACATCTGCCGCGGAATCAGCTCGCGCATCTTCGACGCCAGCGCCCGTCCCCGATCGTACGCCATGTCGCGGTGCACGATGATCGACAGCGCGTCCACCGGGTCGCCGTTGACCAGGATATCGAGCTTGACGAGCGGCGACGGCCAGTAGCCGGTCACATGATAATCGAGCGATGCGTAGCCCCGTGAAATGGTTTTCAGCTTGTCGTAGAAGTCGAGCACCACTTCGTTGAACGGCAGCTCGTAGGTCACCAGCACGCGATTGGACGCGAGATATTCCATCGACTTCTGGACGCCGCGCTTGTCCTGGCAGAGCTGCAGAATGCCGCCGACGTGCTCCGCCGGCGTCAGGATCATCGCGGTAATGACCGGCTCCTCGATCTTCGCGATGCGGCCCGGCGTCGGGCAGCTTCGCCGGGCTGTCGATCTCGTGCATCTCGCCGTCGGTCGTCGTCACGCGGTAGAGCACGCCCGGCGCGGTCGTGACGAGATCCACGTCGAATTCGCGCTCGAGCCGCTCCTGGACGATCTCCATGTGCAGCAGCCCGAGGAACCCGCAGCGAAAACCGAAACCCGAGCGCGATCGAGGTTTCCGGCTCGTAGAAGAACGACGCGTCGTTCAGCCGCAGCTTTTCGAGCGCATCGCGCAGCTCCGGATACTCGTGCCCCTCGACCGGATAGAAGCCGGCGAAGACCATCGGCTTCAGTTCCTTGAAGCCGGGAAAGGGCGCCAGCGTCGGCCGCGCCGTTTCGGTGATCGTGTCGCCGATCTTCGCGTCGCTGATCTTCTTGACGTTGGCGACGAGGAAGCCGACTTCGCCGACGCCGAGCTCCTCGGCCGGCACCGCTTTCGGCGTGAAGATAGCCAAGCTGCTCCGCGTCGTAGTCCTGCTTCTCCGCCATGAAGCGGATGCGCATCCCCTTGCGGATCATCCCGTCGATGACGCGGATCGACGATCACGACGCCGCGGTACGGGTCGTACCAGGAATCGAAGATCAGCGCCTTCAGCGGCGCGTCGGGATCGCCGGCCGGCGGCGGCAGCCGTTCGACGATCGCTTCGAGGATCTCGGGCACGCCGGTGCCCTGCTTGGCGCTCGCGAGGATCGCGCCGGTGCCGTCGAGCCCGATGATGTCCGTGAATCTGGCGCCGCGCTTCTTCGGGCTGCGCGCCCGGCAGGTCGATCTTGTTGATGACCGGAATGATCTCGAGGTTGTTCTCGACCGCCAGGTAGGCGTTGGCGAGCGTCTGCGCCTCGACCCCCTGCGACGCGTCGACCAGCAGCAGCGCGCCTTCGCACGCCGCCAGCGACCGCGTGACCTCGTACGAGAAGTCCACGTGCCCGGGCGTGTCGATGAGATTGAGGACGTACTGCTCGCCGGCCGTCGACGGTGTAGTTCAGGCGGACCGGATGCGCCTTGATGGTGATCCCGCGCTCGCGCTCGAGGTCCATCGCGTCGAGGACCTGCGCTTCCATCTCGCGCGCCTGCAGGGCGCCGGTGATCTCGAGAAAGCGATCGGCCAGCGTCGACTTGCCGTGGTCGATGTGCGCGATGACCGAGAAATTGCGGATGCGTTGCGGATTCACGACTGGTGGTTCAGTCTACCAATTGAGGAATTAAGGAGTTGAGGAATTGAGGAATTGCTGAGGAACGAAAGTCGGTCAAGCTCCTCAATTTCGCAATTCCTCAATTCCTCAATGTTCAGCGGTTCTCGACCGCCGTGTAGCGCTGCGGGTATTCGGGACCGATGTACTCGGCGCGCGGGCGAATCAGCCGGTTGTTGGCGTACTGCTCGAGGACGTGCGCCGTCCAGCCCGAGATGCGGCTGACCGCGAAGATCGGCGTGAAGAGATCGATCGGAATGCCGAGCACGTAGTAGGTCGAGGCCGAGTAGAAATCGACGTTCGGATTCAGCTTCTTCTCCGCCTTGACGAGCGCCTCGATCCGCTGCGACATCTCGAACCACTGCGGCTGGCCGGCGCGCTGACCGAGGTCGCGCGACATCTGCCGGAGATGCGTCGCCCGCGGATCCTCGGTGTGGTACACGCGATGGCCGAAGCCCGGGATCTTGTCCTTGCGCGCCAGCTTGGCGCGCACGACTTCTTCGGCCTTCTCGGGCGGCGCGTCCTGGCCGATTTCGAGCAGCAGCCGCATCACGTCGGCGTTCGCGCCGCCGTGCAGCGGACCCTTCAGCGCGCCGATCGCCGCCGACAATCGCCGAGTGGATGTCGGTGAGCGTGGCGGCCGCGACCCGGGCGGCAAACGTGGACGCGTTCAGCTCGTGGTCGGCGTGCAGGATCAGCGCGACGTCGAACGCGCGCGTCGCCAGGCCGCTCGGCCGCTCGATCCGGTCAGCATGTAGAGGAAGTTCGCCGCGTGACCGAGGACCGGATCCGGCTGGATCGGCCCGCCGCCGGCGTTGACGCGGCCCAGCGTCGCGACGAGCGTCCCGAGCTGCGCGGTCAGGCGGACCGCCTTGCGGTAGTTGGCCTGCGGCGACTGATCGGCCGCATCGGGATCGTAGTGCGCCGAGCACCGACGTCAGCGTGCGCAGCGCGTCCATGCCGTCGCCCGGCGGGCAGCGCGCGCATCGCGCGGATGACCGGCTCGGGCAGCTCGCGGCCGGCGACCAGCTGCGACTGCAGATCGCCGAGCTCGGCACGCGTCGGCAGGCGGCGGTGCCAGAGCAGGTAGCAGACTTCCTCGAACGTCGCGTGGCGCGCCAGATCGTGGATGTCGTAGCCGCAATAGGCGAGCACGCCGCGGTCGCCGTCGAGATAACAGATGGCCGACGAGGTCGCGACGGTATCTTCAAGCCCGGCTTTGGGCTTCGGCGTGGCTGAGGTCATAGAGCGAAGCTATCTTACGCGAAGCTATTTCCCGCTGGCGACCTGGGTGTTGAGCACCACCGGATCGCCCGCGTACTGCTGCACGATGGACAGCAGGCCGGTGTAGAGAAATCCGATCTGGAAGAGGACCAGGAACGGCACCGTGCCGTAGATCTGGTTGGCCAGCGCGTAAAACACCGTGGCGGTGAAATACAGGCCGAGGCCCAGCTCGATCAGCGGCTGCACCGCGACCGACTGACGGTACTTCTTGCCGACCCACTCGTCCGAATCCCCTTCGATCCGGTACTTCGGCGTGCGGGCGAACTCGGTCTGCTTGTTGAACAGCGCCTCGAAGCACCGCGCGCGTGTTGTTGATGCACAGCCCGATGCCGATCGACATCAGGAACGGCAGGTACTTGAGGCGGGTGCGCCAGTCGCGATGAATCTCGCGCTGGCAGACCATGTAGAAGTTGCAGACCGAGAAGGTCGCCGCGAAGAACAGCGGGACGTCGATCAGCATCATCTCGTACCAGCCCATGTTGTAGCGGATGACCATCGACGGGAACATCAGGACCGACAGCACGCACATCAACGGGTAGTTGAAGTTCGCCGTCAGGTGGAAGAACGCTTCGGCCTTGACGCCGAGCGGAATGTCGGCGCGCAGGATCTGCGGCAGGAGCTTGCGGCAGGTCTGGATCGACCCCTTGGCCCAGCGATGCTGCTGCGACTTGAAGGCGTTCATCTCGACCGGGACTTCCGCCGGCGCGATCAGATCGGAGAGGAACACGAACCGCCAGCCGCGCAGCTGCGCGCGGTAGCTCAGGTCGAGATCCTCGGTCAGCGTATCGTGCTGCCAGCCGCCGGCATCGTCGATCGCCGCGCGCCGCCAGACGCCGGCCGTGCCGTTGAAGTTGAAGAACCGGCCCGCGCGATTGCGTCCGCCGTGCTCGAGGACGAAATGGCCGTCGAGCAGGATCGACTGGATCTTCGTGAGCAGCGAGTAGTCCTGGTTGATGTGGCCCCAGCGCGCCTGGACCATCCCGATCTTCGGGTCGGCGAAGTGCGGCATCAACCGCGTCAGGAAGTCCGGGCTCGGGCAGGAAATCCGCGTCGAAAATGCCGACGAACTCGCCGCGCGCCTGCTTCAGGCCCGCTTCGAGCGCGCCCGCCTTGTAGCCGGTGCGATCGCTCCGGTGGATGTACTTGATGTCGATGCCCTCGGCCGCGAACCGGCGGACCGCAAGCTCCGCGATGCCGACGGTCTCATCCGTCGAGTCGTCCAGCACCTGGATCTCGAGCAGCTCGCGCGGGTAGTCGATCGCGCAAACCGATGCGATCAGCCGGTCCGCCACGTACATCTCGTTGTACAGCGGCAGCTGGATGGTGACGACCGGCAGCGGCGACAGCGGCGCGGCCGGCCTTCGGCTCGTTATCGCGGTTCCTCAGATAGAGGTAAACCAGGTAGTACCGGTGCCACCCGTAGACCGCAAGAATAATGAGAACGAAGAAGTACGAAGCCAGCGTAAGAGTTTCAGCAGACGTCATTTAGCTCGATTAGTTATATTAACGGCCACATTTCCAAAGATCAATAAACCACGCATGCTGATCGCGGGCTATTCACAATGAATGCCGGTCAACTCAAGGCGTTACTGGACGCCGTCGCGGGCGGGCAGACTAATGTCGCCGACGCCGAGCGCCGGCTCCTCGACGCGCTGCGCGCGCAACCGTTCGAAGACCTTGGCTTCGCGCGCATCGACCACCACCGCGCGATTCGTCAGGGATTTCCCGAAGTCGTGCTGGGCTTGGGCAAAACGCCCGCGCAGATCGCCGCCATCGCCGAAGGCATCGTCGCGCGCGGATCGACGCTGCTCGTCACGCGCGCCACCGACGCCGCCTTCGAGGCGGTGCGCGCGGTGGTGGCCCAGGCCAGCTACGACCCCGTGGCCCGGATTATTGCGCTCCCGCAGGGCGACATCCCGCCCGGACACGGGCGTCATCCTGATCGCCGCGGCCGGCACCTCGGACCTGCCGGTCGCCGAGGAGGCCGCCCGGACGGCTGAGCTCATGGGTAATCGAATCGACCGGCTGTACGACGTCGGCGTCGCCGGCCTCCATCGCCTGCTGGATGCTCGCGAGCAGCTGGCCGCCGCGCGGGTCATCATCGTCGTGGCCGGCATGGAGGGCGCGCTGCCGAGCGTCGTCTCCGGGCTGGTCGCCGTGCCGGTGATCGCCGTTCCCACCTCGATTGGCTACGGGGCGAGCTTCGGCGGCGTCGCGGCGCTGCTCGGCATGCTGAACAGCTGCGCGTCCGGGGTCTCGGTCGTCAACATCGACAACGGCTTCGGCGCCGCCAACATCGCCAGCCTTATCAATCACTTGTAGCGGATGACCGGCCGTTCGTCGCCCTTGCAGGCTGGCGGGTTCAACTCCGTCGAAGAGCGCGAACGCAAAGGTTCAAGATCTGCGCGCGATCGCGAACTGACCGTCAGTGCGCCGGGATGCCGTACGTTACAATCTAGTCTCCCGCCGGCTGCCGTGCGTGCAGCATTTTCCTGACTGTCCTGGTATGCAGATCGCGGCCCTTCGGGCCCTCGAATTCGATCGCATCGTCGACGCGGTCCGCGCGTTTTCGCTGACCCCGATGGGCGACGAGCGGCTCGCCCGGCTGGAGCCGTCCGCGGACCCGCACCGCGTCGCGCACCTGCTGGCGGCGACGACCGAGGCCGCGCAGTTCCTCGCGAAAAACGGCGCGCTTGCCGCTTCGCGCGACCGACGACCTGCCGTCGATTCTCGGATCGCTGGCGGTCGAGGGACGCGCGCTCGAAGGGCCGCGGCTGCTCACGCTGGTGACGTTCCTCGACTCGGTGGAAGACACGCGTGTCGCGATCCGGCGCGTCGGCGGTTCGTTCCCGCTGATCGAACAGGTCGCCGCCGGCGCGGCGTCGTTCAAGGGCGAGATCGCGCAGGTCCGCGACAAGATCGACGCGGCGGGCGACGTCGTCGATCATGCGAGCCCCGAACTGAAGATGATTCGCGACCGGCTGCGCAAGCAGCGGACGCGGCTCCGCGGCACGCTCGAGTCGTACCTGCGCGGCAAAGACACCGCGAAGTACCTGCAGGATCAGGTCGTCACCGAGCGAAACGGGCGCTACGTGCTGGTCGTGCGGTCCGAGCATCGCAGCGGCATCCCGGGCATCGTCCACGGCGCGTCGGCGAGCGGCGCGAGCCTGTATCTCGAACCGCTCAGCACCGTCGAGATCAACAACGACATCGTCGCGCTCGAGGAGCAGGAGGCCGAGGAAGTGCGGCGCATCCTGCTGGCGCTGACCGACACGTTCCGCGCGCGGCCGCTCGATCTGCAGCGGACGATTGAAGCGGCGACCGAGCTCGACGTGGTGCAGGCGCGGGCGCGATTCTCGCAGTCGGTGGACGGCGTCGAGCCGCGGCTGACGACCGACGGCGCGTTCGAGTTGCAGGCCGCGCGCCATCCGCTCGTCAAGAACGCCGTGCCGGTGACGATCAAGATCATTCCGCCGGCCACCACGCTGCTCGTGACCGGGCCGAACACCGGCGGCAAGACGGTGGCGCTCAAGACGGCGGGCCTCCTCGCGCTGATGGCGCAATCGGGGCTGCGCATTCCCGCCGCGGAAGGTTCGCGGCTGCCGGTGTTCCGCTCGATCTTCGCGGACATCGGCGACGAGCAGTCGATCGAGGCCAGCCTGAGCACGTTCTCGGCGCACGTCACGAATCTCGCGTCGATGGATCGCAGTCTCACGACGCCCGCGCTGGTGCTGCTCGACGAAGTGGGATCGGGAACCGATCCGATCGAAGGCGGCGCGCTCGGCGTCGCGGTGGTCGATCATTTCCGGCAGCGCGGCGCGACGATCATGGCGACGAGCCACTACGACGCGCTGAAGAACTACGCGTCGACGACCGAGGGCGTCACGTCGGCGGCGTTCGGCTTCAATCCGGACACCTTCGCGCCGACCTACGAGCTGCTGTACGGATCGCCGGGCAGGAGCCTCGCGCTCGAAATCGCCGCGCGGCTCGGCCTGAATCCGTCGGTCGTCGCCGCGGCGCGGCAGAACCTGACCGCTCGCGAAGCGCAGCTGGCCGAGCACCTCGCGAAGATCGATCGCGATCTGCGCTCGCTCGAGCACGAGCACCGGCTGGCGGCGCGCGAGCGCGAAACGCTGCACGCCGACGAGGCGCGGATGCGCGCAGCGCGAAGACGCGCTCAAGCACCGCGAAGAAACGTTCCGGCGGAAGCTCACCGAGGAACTGGACACGCAGGTACGCCAGGCCCGCCGTGAAATCGACGAGGTCATCGCCGGCCTGAAGGAAAAGAGCCATGCGCTCGCGCGTGAAGCCGCCGAGCGCCATGTCGTGAGCACCGGCGCGACAGGCGCGGCGCGATCGGACGCGCGCTCAGCGGTCGATGCGATCGTGCAGCGCACGCTGGTTCCCGCCGTAGACGCGCCGACGCCGGTTCCGTCGATCCCCGGGCGCGCCGTCGCGATCGGCGATCGCGTCGTGGTGAACGGCCTCGGACTGGAAGGCATCGTCACCTCGGTGCACGACGGCTCGGTGGAAGTCGATGTCCGCGGCAAGCGCATGCGCTCGAATGCGCGCGACCTGCGCGTGATCGGCGGCGCAGTCGCCGACGGCGCCGGCAAAGATCAAGGTGAATGTGGACCTGCAGCCGCGCGAAGGAATGCTCGCGGATCTGAACGTCATCGGCTGCAGCGTGGACGAAGCGCTGGCCCGCGCGGAACGCTTTCTCGATGAATCGCTGCTGACGGATCAGCGGACGCTGCGCTTCATTCACGGCTACGGCACCGGACAACTGAAGCGCGCGCTGGCCGGATTTCTTCAGCAGCACCCGCTCGTTGCGAAATTCGCCGCGGCGCCCCCGGAGCAGGGCGGCGGCGGCGTGACCGTCGTGGAGCTCAAGGACTAGGGTGATGCTTGTTATTGGGTCATTTGGTCATCGGGTCATCGGTCATTGGTGCATCTGCGAATCAATGACTCAATCCCAATGACTCGATGCTCAAATGCCCAGATGACTAGATTTCTCTGATGGGTCTCTTTCCCCAATCATTCATCGACGATGTGCGCATGCAGGCGAACATCGCGACGGTCATTCAGGAGTACGTGCCGCTCAAGCCGGCCGGCGGCGGACGGTACAAGGGGCTCTGTCCGTTTCATTCGGAGAAGACGCCGTCGTTCAGCGTGGATACGGCGAAGGGATTTTTCCACTGTTTCGGATGCAAGGTCGGCGGCGACGTGTTCAAGTTTCTCGAGCTGCACGAACGCGTCGGATTCCAGGATGCGGTGCGATTGCTCGCGCAGAGGTTCGGGCTGACCATTCCGGAGACCGAGGAAGGCGATGAAGCGCGGCAGGACGCGCGGCTGCGCGAATCGCTGCTGAAGATTCACGAAACCGCGGCGCTGTACTTCCGCGAACAGCTGGCGTCGGCCGGCGGGCCAGCGGGCGCGGCAGCAGTTGAAGGACCGCGCGGTGGCGCCCAGCACCATCGAAGCGCTCGGCATCGGCTACGCCCCCGTGCAGGGATCCGGGCCTCAAGGAACGTCTGCTGAAACAGGGTTTCGCCCAGGGCCTGTTGATGCAGAGCGGATTGATCCTGCAGCGCGACAACGGCGAGATCGTCGATCGGTTCCGCAATCGCCTGATGATTCCGATCTGCCGCGACACCGGGTCGATCATCGCGTTTGGCGGGCGCTCGATGGACCCCGACCAGCAGCCGAAATATCTGAACTCCCCCGAAACGGCTATCTATTCGAAGAGCCGCACGCTGTACGGCCTCAACCTGTCCAAAACGGCTATCCGGAAGCAGGGCTACGCGGTGATGGTCGAAGGCTATTTCGACTTCGCCCAGGTGTTTCAGTCGGAGGCCGCGCCGGCCGTCGCCTCGTGCGGCACGGCGCTGACCGCGCAGCAGGCGCAGGCCCTCCGCCGGTTCACGACGAAGGTCGTCCTGAGCTTCGATCCGGACACCGCCGGGCAGGGCGCCGCGACCCGGTCGTGCGAAATGCTGGTGGCCGAGGGGTTCGAGGTCAACGTTTTGCTGCTGGACAAGGGCGAAGATCCGGACACGTTCATTCGAAGCAACGGTCCAGATCGTTATAGGGAGAGGCTCCGGACGTCCCGGCCCTATCTCGAGTACTTGCTCGACCAGGCGGCGGCCGGCCAGGACTTCGGCAATGACGAAAGCCGGCGGCAGTTTTTGACCAAGATGCTCGTGGTGGCGTCAAAAATCCCTGAGGCCACCGCCCGGGACCAGTTCGCCGATCGCATCGCCCACAAGGCGAGGGTGACAGAAGACGTCGTCCGGGCAGAAATCCGTAAGGCCGCGGTTCACAAGAAGACGGAGCTGACGACCCGCGAGGTGCCCGACGTTTGGGCCAGTTGAAAGATGCGGAAAAAGGGCTGATTTGGGGGCTATTTCACGCAACTTCCCCGGCCCTGGACGCCCTGGCAGAGCTCGACGATGACGACGTGTCGCAGCTGGCGGGGCGGCCCGTTTTCGACGTGGCCCGGGACCTGCAGGATTTAGCCCCGGACCGCTTACCAACAGCGCTTTTGCAGCGTCTAAGTACCGATGAACGCCCAGTTGGTGACCAGCATTGCGGCAGACCCTACCCCCCACGCCCCGCCGTTTGAATGCGTCCGGACGCTGAAACGGCTCCGGTGCGAACGGGAGCGAGCAGGTATCCAGCGCGAGATTGACCGCCTGCAAAGAGAAGGCGCCAACCTGCATGGAAATGAAATTGACGCGCTCCTCCGGAAGAAGAATGATTTAGGGCTCCGGATCGAGGACTTGAACTAGCAGCGAGGAATCATAGATGTCGATCGAAGAGAAATACGACGAAGTACGGCAGCTCATCAACATTGGCAAGGAAAAGGGCTACCTGCTGTACGACGAGGTGAACGAGCTCCTGCCGTCGGAGATTACCTCTTCCGACGAGCTCGACGACCTCTTCAACACCTTTGGCAGCGCCGGAATCGAAGTGATCGATTCCGACCAGAAGTACATGCGGGACGACAAGCCGATCGACCGCACGGCCGAAGGTTCCGAAGAGCTCGAGCTCGATCTCACGCCCGGCGCGCTCGACAAGACCAACGATCCGGTCCGGATGTACCTGCGCGAGATGGGCACGGTCCCGCTGCTCACGCGCGAGGGCGAAGTCGAGATCGCGCGGCGCATCGAGCGCGGCAAGCTCGCCGTCATCAAGTCGATTTCGCGCACGCCGCTGGTGGCGCGCAAGGTCATCGAGCTCGGCGACGCGCTGCACACCGGCGATCGAACGATCCGCGAGCTGGTGATCTTCAACGACGAAGAAATCACCGACGAGCGCATCGCCGAACGGTCGCGCCAGGTGCAGCGCGAGATCGACGCGGTGCGCAAGGCCAATCTCGCGGCCGAGAAGCTGCAGGAAAAGCTCAACGAAACGCCGAAGGGCACGACGACGCGCGACAAGCGGAAGTACCGCCGCGCGCGCTGGCACGCGATGCGGGCGCGCATCGAGGTGTCGCAGCGCATCCGCGAAATCGAGTTCACCGAGTCGGTCAAGCGCCGCCTGATCGACGAGATGAAGGATTCGGTCGAGAACGTCAAGTCGGTGCAGCGCGAGATCGAAGCGATCGGCCGCGTGCTGAACCCGAAGAACAAGAAGCAGAAGCTGCGCGAGGAAGACAAGAAGAACCTGTTCAGGCAGGTCAAGGACCAGCGGCTCAAGCTGAAGACCATGACCGACGCGCTCGAGCAGGAGCCGACGGAACTCAAGGCGACGCTCGACACGATTCTCCGCGGTGAATATCAGGCGGAGCAGGCCAAGAAAGAGCTCGTCGAAGCCAACCTTCGTCTCGTCGTCTCCATCGCCAAGAAATACACCAACCGCGGCCTCCAGTTCCTCGACCTCATTCAGGAAGGCAACATCGGCCTCATGAAGGCCGTGGACAAGTTCGAGTACCGCCGCGGCTACAAGTTCTCGACCTACGCCACGTGGTGGATTCGCCAGGCGATCACCCGCGCGATCGCCGACCAGGCGCGCACCATCCGCATCCCGGTGCACATGATCGAGACGATCAACAAGTTGATCCGCACCTCGCGCGCGCTCGTGCAGGAACTGGGGCGCGAACCGACCTCGGAAGAGATCGCCAAGCGGATGGACATCCCGGTGAGCAAGGTCCGCAAGGTGCTGAAGATCGCGCAGGAGCCGATCTCGCTCGAGACGCCGATTGGCGAGGAGGAAGATTCGCATCTGGGCGACTTCATCGAAGATCGCCAGGTCGTGTCGCCGGCCGAAGCGGTCATCAACCTCAATCTGAAGGAACAGACCGAGTCGGTCCTCAAGACGCTGACGCCGCGCGAAGAAAAAGTCATCAAGATGCGCTTCGGCGTCGGCGACGGCAGCGAGCACACGCTCGAAGAAGTCGGACAGAGCTTCGCGGTCACCCGCGAGCGCATCCGCCAGATCGAAGCCAAGGCGCTCCGCAAGCTGCGTCATCCGTCGCGGAGCCGGAAGCTGCGGGCGTTTCTCGAGGGAAGGACGTCGTAGAAGACGTGAAATCGGGTCATCTGGTCATCGGGTCAATCTGGTCATTGGGCACCGGTCAATGACGAGATGATTCGACGATTCGATGACCAAATGCTTTAGACTCTGGGGCGGGCCCATAGCTCAACGGTTAGAGCCGCCGGCTCATAACCGGCCCGTTCCAGGTTCGAATCCTGGTGGGCCCAAACTTTTTCTCGCGGGATATTGCAGATTGCTGATCGCTGAATGCAGATTGAGGACAGGAACACGCGAGGCGAATCCATCGCCCGCCAAGCCCCGGTGCGCAGGCGCCGGGGCTTTTTTTGTGCCCGAATAACAACATGCACGATGATCTCGAACGGCTGATTGCGCTGCAGAAAGTCGACTCCGCCGCACACGACGCCGAACGGCGGCTGGCCGACGAGCCCGAGCGGCTGAAAGCGCTCGACGCGCAACTCGAAACCTCCCGCCAGCACGTGGCCGCCGCCAAGGAGGCGCTGGCCGCCAACCAGGCGGCGCGCCGCAACATCGAGAAGGATGTGGCGGTTCATCAAGGCCGCCTGTCGAAGTTTCGCGAACAGGCGATGGCGGTGAAGACCAACCAGGAATACCACGCGATTCAGCACGAGATCACCTTCGCGCAGACGGAAATCAAGAAGCTCGAAGATCAGATTCTCGAGCTGATGGTGACGGGTGACGAGCTGACCGCCGGCGTCAAGACGCGCGGAGTCGGCGCTGGCCGCCGATCAGAAGAAGGGCGAGGCGGACAAGAAGGCGCTCGCCGCGGAACACAGCGAGCTCGAGGCGCTCGCCGAACGGCTGCGCGGCGAACGCGGCGCGCTGGTCGGAGCCTTGAACCCGAGCGTGCTGAGTATCTTCGAGATGGTCTCCAGGCGCCGCAACGGCGTGGCCGTCGCCGAGGCCAGGGACGGCATCTGCACCATCTGCCACGTGCGGCTCCGGCCGCAGATCTTCAACACCGTGCGCCGGAACCTCGAGATCATCCAGTGCGACAGTTGCAACCGCATCCTGTACTTCGTTCCGGTTCCCGCGCCCGCCGGAACGCAGCCGGCGCCGTGACGGATCTCTTCAGCGCGCTCGAACCCACCGACATCGTCGCCTACATCGACGGCGGAGCCAGAGGCAATCCGGGACCCGCTGGCTTCGGCGTGCGCATCGAGAGCAAGGACGGCGCGCTCGTCGAGGAATTCAGCGAGGCGATCGGCGTCGCGACCAACAACGTCGCCGAATATCGCGGCCTGCTCGCGGCGCTGGAGTGGGCGCGCGCGCACCACGTGACCGCCGTGCACATCCGATCGGACTCGCTGCTGCTCGTCCAGCAGATGCTCGGCAACTACAAGGTGAAGAACGCCGGGACTGCAGCCGCTGCACGCGAAGGCGCGGCTGCTCGCGCACGAATTGGGCGGCGTGACGTTCGAGCACGTCCGGCGCGAGTCGAACAAGCACGCCGACCGGCTCGCCAACACCGCTATGGACGACGCGGCAAAGGTCTGATCGCGCCCGCCAGCCGGCCCGCGCCCGAACCGTCGCGCCGGTAGGAACAAAACAACGCGTCGTGACTGGCCGTGCACCAATCGGCCGAGAAGATCCGATCCGCGGACACACCGGCCATCGTCAACTGATCGCGAACCGACGCCCATCCGTCGAAAAACCAATGGCCGGCATTGCGCGTCCGCGAGAGCTGCGGCATCGACGGGTTGCGCGAGGTCGGCGCCGGTTCCGCGAGGAACCACCGATCCACATCGGCCGCAGGAAATCCGGCGTGGTCGAAGGCGCGCCGCACATCCGCGCCGACTTCGTAGCAGCACGCGCCAATTGACGGACCGGCCGCCACCATCAAGTCTTCGCGGCGGCTGCCGAAGCGTGCGGTCATCGCTTCGACGGCGGTTTCGGGAACGCGGGCGGCCATGCCGCGCCAGCCGGCGTGCGCGGCAGCCACGGCGCGACTCACCGGGTCGACGATCAGCAGCGGAACGCAGTCAGCGGCGCGCACCGCCAGCGCCAGCGTCGGATCGTCGCTGACGATGATGTCGGCCGGGACGGTGGAACTTTCCGGAGAGGCGGCCACGATCTCGCGGCCGTGCACCTGGTTCATGCGCGCGAGGTGCGACGGCGCGACATCCATGGCGGCGGCCACGTCGGCCCAGGCCGCGTCGAGGTCAGTATCCGGGTGCTGACTGCCCAGCGCCCACGTGCGCGTGGTGAACAGGTGGGCCGCAAATTCGAGCAGCGGCTCGCACACCAGCGCCGGACCGGCCGGTGTCTCGCGCCAGGCGAAGGCGCGGCCAGGCGTCGGCAGTATCATTTTCTTCATGTCGAACATCATCGGGCTTGGCATCGACGCCACCGACATCCCCAGAATCGCCGCGACCATCGAACGGTTCGGCGAACGTTTCATCAAACGGATCTTCACCGAAGGCGAAATCGCGTACTGCATGCGCCGGCGTCATCCGGAAATCCATTTTGCCGGCCGCTTCGCCGCCAAGGAAGCCGCGATGAAGGCGCTTGGGACCGGCCACACGCCGGAAGTCCTGTGGCGCGGCGTCGAGGTCGTCCGCCGCGGAGGACCGCCGCAGCTGCACTTTCACGGGGGCGCCGGCCGGCGGTTCGAAGCGCTCGGTGCCGCGGCGTCGCTGCTCACCATCACGCATTCCGATGCGCTCGCCATCGCGCAAGTCCTGCTGCTGACGCGATAGCCACGGCCACCAAAACCGCCACGGCGCCGCTCTCCATCATACGGAGGATCCGCGCGCGACATGAAACTCGGGCTGTCGACGGCCAGCCGCCGTCTCGAGTGTCAACCGTGGTTGTCGATCTGGTACGCCTCCTGGGGCTCCGCAAGAAGTACTGATCCTGACCTGAGCGCGAACTCCTTCGTCTCGTAGTGGTTACAGAAACGCTTCGTCACGATGGGGAGAGGTACCCGTCTTGAAGAACGGAGGCATGCGAGAAATTGGCGGGCGCTGCCGGCCGACGATTCAAGGAGCGTATCCGATGACGATCAAGATCACCCCGAACGACAAAGGGAACCCGCCGGGCAAGCTGGCGGATGCCGAACTGCACTTCACCGACGGACCGCTCGAAGGTCTCAAGCTGATTGGGTTTGCGGTCTGGGAGCGGCGGGGTGGCGGCGGCGGCCGCAACGTCACGTTTCCGGCGCGGCAGTACTCGGTGAACGGCGAGCGGCGCAGCTTCGCGCTGCTGCGGCCGATCCTGGATACGACGGCGCAGAACCGGATTCGCGATCTCGTGCTCGAGGCGTTTCAGGAATACGAGGAACGCGCGGCGGTCGCATCGTAGGGCGAATCGCCCGGCGGGGCACGGGGCTTCGATCGTTGGGGGACGATACGAAGTTTCGTCCCCGCCGCGATCGAACGCGGCCGATCGGCGCACGCCGATCACAGCATCGGCAGAAGCCGCGCGTTTTCCTGCTGGCGCTTGGGAGGAAGGGTCCACTCGGCGCGCAGCGACTTTTCGAACTCGGATTGAAAGAACGACGCCTTCATCCCGCCGTCGATGATGTCCCAGGGCAGGAAGACGTCCTGGCTGCGGTCGCGAAAGATATAACGCATCGGCGTCCACGCCCGATTCGGCCACCGCCGCACGCCAGTTCTGTCCGTTGCGCTCGGCCGCTTCAATCGCCGGCGCGACGCGCCGGTCGCCGAGTGACAAGAGCGCCTGATAGTAGGAGTGCCGCTCCGACTTGATGTTGAAGTACACGTTGTCGATGTCGGCCATCAGCGAGCGCAGCCGCTTGATCTTCCGGTCGGTCAGCGCCGGATCTTCCATCGGCAGCCACTGATACGCGGTGCCGGGTTTCGGAATGAGCGGGTTCACGCTGCCGACGATGCGCCCGATGTGGCCTTTGGGTTTGGCGTACTTCAGCATGCGGTCGCGCATCTGCAGCGTCAGATCGCGGATCGCCACCAGGTCTTCGTCCGTTTCCGTCGGGAGGCCGATCATGTAATAGAGCTTCAGGTTCTCGATGCCGTTGGCAAAAATCAGCTCCGCGCGGTCGAGAATCTCGTCGTTCGTCACCGTCTTGTTGATGACCCGGCGCAGGCGATCCGATCCCGCTTCGGGCGCGATGGTGATGCTGCGCTCGCCGCTGGCGCGCAGGGTCTGCACGATCGACTCGGTGAGATCGTCGAGGCGAAGGGACGCCGGGCTGATCATGTAGCCCATCTCGAGGAGGTTCCCGAGGATGCGATCGATCTCCGGGTGGTCGCACAAGGCGATCGAGACGAGGCCGGCGCGGCTGGAATGGACACGCGCCGCACGCGCGAGCTCCAGGATGCGATCCGCGGGGAACGAACGAACCGGCAGGTAGTTGTAGCCGGCCCAGCAGAAGCGGCAGAGATTCGCGCAGCCGCGCACGACCTCGACCAGGAATCGCGATCCGAACTCGGTGTCGGGCGTGAAGATTCGCGTCGCGGGGGGCTCGAGCGCGTCCGTGGTCCGCACCGCCGCCTTCTTCACGGGAAGCGACGCGGTCTCGACGGTCGCCGTCATGCCGGTCATCGAGCCGTCGGCCGCGAAGCCCGGCGTATAGAAGGACGGCACGTAGTAGCCGCGTTCGCTGGACAGGATGCGCAGCAGATCGGCGCGGCCGGTCGCTTCGCGGAACGCCCGCTCGAACGTTGGAACGAGGACTTCGCCTTCCCCCGCGGCGATGACATCGGCAAACGGCGCGAGCGGCTCGGGGTTCACGAACGTCACGGCGCCGCCGATGAGGATCAGTGGATGGCGTTCCGAGCGTTCAGCGGCGTACGGCGGGATACCCGCGAGCCGCATGAGCGTCAGCACGTTCACGTAGTCCCACTCGAACGACACGGAGAACGCGAAGACGTCGAATTCCGCGACCGGCGTCTGCGACTCGAGCGTCACCAGCGGCGTCTTCGACTCGAGCAGCGCCGCCAGTTCCTGCTTCGGCGGCAGGAACACGCGTTCGCAGACGATGTCATCCTGCGCGTTGAAGAGGCTGTAGACCGTCTGAAACCCGAGGTTGGACATGCCAACCCAGTAGGTATTGGGAAAGGTCAGCGCGACGCGCAACCGGCTGCCGTGCGGCTTTCGAACGTAGCCGGTCTCTTTTGAGAGGGTTTCTTGTGCGCGCTCGCGCTGCTGCCAGGACTGCATGGAGAAGACGGCGCTCTCGACGGCCGTGGATCTACTTACTCTACCATCGAGAACCGAGGGCGCCGCTCGAGCGGGAGGTCGGCGCGGCCGACCCGGCGCTCAGCTCTCCTGACGGCGGAGAAACGCCGGCACGTCAAAACTGGCACTCAACGCGCCATCCTGCTGAGATTCATCCGCTGTTCCGCTGATGGGGGCGCCGCCACCCGAGGCCGCCATCGGCAGGTCCAGAATGGGTCGCCGCGGAAACGATACCCGTTGCGCCGATCGATCGACGGTCGCGGGGTCGGCTCGGAGCCTCACCTGTTCGGTGTACGGCGTCATGTCCACCGGTGTCTGGGCGGACGATGGCGGCGAATACCGGCGTTCGGAAGGAAGCCGGTGGCGATGACCGTGATCTTCACCTTGCCCTTGAGCTCCGGATCGACCACCGCGCCGAAGATGATGTTGGCGTCTTCGTCGGCGGCTTCCTGAACGATCGTCGAGGCGTCGCTCACTTCCATCAGCGATAGATCGGGACCGCCGGTAATGTTGATGATGACGCCGCGTGCGCCGTTCACCGACGCGCCTTCCAGCAGCGGACTGGAAATCGCGCGGCGCGCCGCTTCGACGGCGCGGTCTTCGCCCTCGGCGACGCCGGTGCCCATCATCGCCAGCCCCATGCCGGACATGATCGTCTTCACGTCGGCGAAGTCGAGATTGATCAGCCCGGGCACGAGAATCAGATCGGAGATCCCCTGAATCGCCTGCCGCAGCACATCGTCCGCCGTGCAGAACGCGTCGGTCAGCGGCGTCGAGCGATCGATGATCGTGAGCAGGCGCTCGTTCGGAATGGTGATGATCGTGTCCACGCAGTCGCGCAGCGCTTCCAGCCCGCGTTCCGCCTGAATCAGCCGCTTCTTGCCTTCGAACTTGAACGGCTTGGTGACGACCGCAACGGTCAGCGCGCCGAGCTCGCTCGCCAGGCTGGCGATCACCGGCGCGGCGCCGGTGCCCGTGCCGCCGCCGAGACCCGTGGTCACGAAGATCATGTCGGCGCCGTCGAGCGCCTGCAGGATCATGTCGGTGTCCTCGAGCGCCGCGTTCCGCCCGGTATTCGGATCCGCGCCGGCCCCCAGCCCCTTGGTCAGCTTCGAGCCGATCTGCAGCTTCACCGACGCGGCGTTGCTCTTCAGCGCCTGCAGATCGGTGTTGGCGACGATGAACTCGACGCCGTCGAGCCCGGTGCGCACCATGCGGTTGACGGCGTTCCCGCCGCCGCCGCCGACGCCAATGACTTTGATCCGCGCCCCGGAATACGGTTCGACGTGCGAGCGTCAGCCGCAGGCGCTTGGCTTCGTCGTCCTTGTGGAACTCACTCATCGGTCACGCCCCCCTTCGCTTCGCGGCCGCAGGCGGTGCCGGCGGCCAGGCGTTGCGATCAAAAGAATTCCCTGAAAAATCCGCGCAGTCTGCCCGCGACCCGCACCAGCGCACCCGCACCGACCGGTACGCGAGCCGCATCTCCCATTGAATTGCGCGCGCCGTACAACACGAGACCGACACCGGTCGCGAACGTCGGGCTGTTGATGTGGTCGGCAAGACCACCGACACCGACCGGGCAGCCGCGCCGGATCGGCAGATCGAAAATCTGCTCGGCGATTTCCGGCATGCCGTCGAGGATGGCGCCGCCGCCGGTCAGGACGATGCCCGGAGTTGAGGCTCTTCTCGTAACCGGCGCGGCGGATCTCGTCCCACACGAGGTGAAAAATCTCCTCGGCGCGCGGCTGCAGGATCTCCGAAAGAATCCGGCGCGCCATGACGCGCGGCTTCCGGCCGCCGACGCTGGCGACCTCCATGGTCTCGTCTTCGTCCACCATGCCGGACAGCGCGCAGCCGCAGCGCCGCTTGATCTTTTCCGCATCCGGCACCGGCGTGCGCAGGCCCACCGCGATGTCGTTCGTGAAATGGTCGCCGCCGACGCCGACCACGGCGGTGTGCCACAAGCTGCCCCGCTCGTAGATCGCGATGTCGGTGGTGCCGCCGCCGATGTCGACCAGCGCCACCCCGAGATCCTTCTCGTCGTCGGTCAGCACGGATTCGCTGGCGGCGAGCTGCTCGACCACGGTTTCGGCGACGTTGACGCCGGCGCGATTGACGCAGGCGACGATGTTCTGCGTCGAGTTCTGGCTGCCGGTGACGATGTGGACGTTGACTTCGAGCCGGGCGCCGGTCATGCCGACCGGCGCGCCGATGCCGTCCTGTTCGTCCACGACGAAGTCCTGCGGCAGGACGTGCAGGATCTCGCGGCCGGTGGGCAGCGACACCGCCTTGGCCGCGTCGATCGCCCGGCGCACGTCCTCGCGCGTGATCTCGCGGTTCTTGCCGGCGACGGCAATCACCCCGCGGCTGTTGAATCCCTTGATGTGCGGCCCTGACAGCGCCAGGTGGACCGAGTCGATCTCGACGCCGGCCATCAGCTCGGCTTCTTCGATCGCTTTCTTGATCGACTCGACCGCCGCTTCGAGGTTGACGACGACGCCGCGGCGGATGCCGCGCGATTCGGCGACGCCGAGGCCGACAATGTCGAGCGCCCCGCCGTCGAGCGGTTCGCCGACGACGGCCGTCACCTTCGACGTGCCGATGTCCAGGCCAACCAGATACCGTTCTTTACGCGCCACTCTACCTCCGGGTCATGCGTCAGCGCTGTTTCGTGTCCGTGCGGCTGATGCGGGCTGCATCTGCGCCGGCGCGCATCGGCGCCGGCTTGCCGGTCTTGCCAACCGGCCGCACGTAAATCCGATCGTCGAACCGCAGGTCGACGTAGTCGATGTCGGCGACCCGCTCGTGAAGCGCCTCCGAGAGACCAAGGTACGACTCGAGCCGCGGCAGAAAGCGATCTTCCCCGACGTAGATCACCGCCGGGTCGCCGTTGAGAATCACCGCGGCGTTGTGCGCGTTCGTCACATCCACCTGCGACAGCCGGCGCGCGACCGACGGCTGGCTGCGCAGCGACAGGATCACGCGGGCCGCGAGCGCGCCGCGCAGATCGTCGCCCGGCGAGTCGGCGGCGTTGGGCGGCGACAGGCCATCGACGATCGGCAGATCGAAATCGGCGTACTGAGGCCCGTATTCGTCGATGACCACGCCGCGTTCGTCGACGAGAAAGAGGTGGCTCTTCAAACGGCCGATGCCGATCGGTTCCCGCTCGGTCACCGAGACCTCGATGGTGGACGGCAGCGACCGGCGGAATGTCGCGTCGCGCACCCACGACGACTGGAGCAGCCGGTCGCGCCACGCGTCGAGGTCGGTCAGCACGATGTTTTCGCCGCGCATCCCGTTCAGTGCCGCGAGCAGCGTGCCGCTGGCGACGCGCTGGTTGCCATGGATGACGATGTGATCGATCTGCAGGATCGGCGCGTTCGCGACGATCGCGCCCCCGCGATAGACCAGCAGCGCGGCAAACGCGATCAACGCGGCAATCGTGACGGCCGGCCGGAGCAGATGCCGGAAACGGCCGCGCCGCCGCGCCGGTTTGACGTGTGCCCGGTGGAATCGTTTGTCCGCGGAAACGGCAATCGGACTCACGACGGCTCTCCATGCGGCGCTGCCGCCAGCAGCGGCACCAGCCGGTCGGCAACGGTCCCAATCGAACCAGCCCCGAGCGTGATCACGACATCACCGGTCCGCGCAATGGCTGCCAGAGCCGCCGGCACGTCGGTCAGCGCCGTGCACGACGTCCACCTTCCCGACGCCCGCCGCGCGAATTTCCGCCGCGAGCCGATCGATGGTGACGCCGGCAATCGGCGGCTCGCCGGCCGCGTAGATGTCCGTGAGCACGACGTGATCGGCGCCCGCCAGCGCCGGTCCAAACCGCCCGCGCAGCGCGTCGGTCCGCGTGAAGCGATGCGGCTGGAAGGCGACGATGATGCGGCGGCGATTCAAGGTGCGTGCGGCCGCCAGCACGGCTTCGATTTCCGTGGGGTGATGGCCGTAGTCGTCCACGATCAGGATGCCGCCGGGCTCGCCGCGGATCTCGAACCGCCGCTCGGCCCCGCGGAAGTCGCGCAGCCCGGACGCAATCTGATCGAAGGTCAGCCCGATCTCGAGTCCCACGGCGACGGTGGCGAGCGCGTTCAGCAGGTTGTGCCGGCCGGGCACGTTCAGGTTCAATCGCCCGAGCGTTTCGGCCTGGCTCTTCCCATCTGCCGGCAATCGGCGCGCGACGGTCGCTGCGGCCGTGAGTGGTCCGAGAACCACGTCGCTGGCCGTCACCTCGGCCGCCGTGGAGTCGAGCCCGTAGGTGATGACGCGCCGGGTCATGCGCGGGATCACCGCCGCCAGATGCTGATCGTCAGCGCAGCACACGACGGATCCGTAGAACGGCACCTTGTTCGCAAAATCCACGAACGCCTGCTGCAGGTCGCCGAAGCTCCCGTAGCTCTCGAGGTGTTCGTGGTCGATATTGGTAATCACGGCCATCGTCGGCAGCAGTTTCAGGAACGATCGATCGCTTTCATCCGCTTCGGCCACCATCAGCTCGCCGCGCCCGAGACGCGCGTTGCTCCCGAAGGCGCTCAACCGGCCGCCGATCACCGCCGTCGGATCGAGCCCCGCGCGTTCCAGGACGAGCGCGATCATCGACGTGGTCGTCGTCTTGCCGTGCGCGCCGGCGACCGCGACGGCGACGCGCAGCCGCATCAGCTCGGCGAGCATTTCGGCGCGCGGGATGACCGGAATGCGCCGGCGGAGCGCTTCGGTCACCTCTGGATTCGTCTCGCGTACTGCCGACGACACCACCACGACGTCCGCACCCTCCACCTGCCCGGCCGCATGCCCGAGATCGACATGCACGCCCAGCGTTTTCAGCCGCTCCGTCACCGGCGACGACTTCTCGTCCGAACCGGTCACCACGTAACCGAGATTCGCGAGCAGCTCGGCGATCCCGCTCATCCCGATGCCGCCGATCCCGATGAAGTGGACCCGCCGCGTCTTGCCTAGCACGCGGCGAGCTCCAGCATTCGATCGACGATGACCTGCGCCGCGCCTGGACGGGCCAGCGCCCGCGCGCCCTCTTCGAGCTGCGCGCGCCGCTGCTGGTCACCCGCCAGCGCCGCGATCCGTGCCGCCAGCGCCGGCCCGTTCGCGTCCGTCTGCAACAGCACTTCGGCGGCGTGCGCCGCCACCAGCGCCTCGGCGTTCTTGCGCTGGTGATCGTCGGTCGCAGTCGGCAGCGGAATGAGAATCGCCGCCTTCCCTGCCGCCGTCAGTTCCGCAATCGTCGTCGCGCCGGCCCGGCAGACGATCAGGTCCGCTTCGTGGACGCCGTCGGCCCATGTCGTAGAAGAAGGGCTCGACTTCGGCCTGAAGCCCCGCCGCTCCGTAGGCGGCGCGGACCATGTCCAGATCTCGTTCGCCGGTCTGGTGGGAGAGACGCAAAGCCGGACCGGACGCCAGCTTCGCCGCTGCCTCCACCATGGCCACGTTGATTGCGTGCGCGCCCTGAGAGCCGCCAAAGACTAGGACCTGAATCGCGGATGTCCGCCCATTCGCACCTGCCTCCGTCGAACGCCGCCCCACCTCGAGAAACTCCGGCCGTACCGGATTACCGCTGACGAATGCCTTCTCCCCGAAAAACTCCCTCGTCGATTCGAATGTCACTCCGGCTGCCCGCACCACGAACGACAGCAGCCGATTGGTCAAACCCGGCACGGCGTTCTGCTCGATCAGCATCGTCGGCACGCCGCGCAGCGCGGCGATCAGGACGACCGGGCCCGAGCTGTAGCCGCCGACGCCAAGCACGAGATGCGGCCGCCGGTTGGCCACGATGTTCCACGCGTCGCGCAACCCGGCCGGCAGCGTCAGCGCGCCGCGCACCCGATCGACGAGCGACTTGCCCTTCAGGCCGCTCGAGCGAAGCAGGTCGAGCGCAAAGCCTTCCTTCGGCACGACGCGCGATTCGATCCCCTTCGCCGTTCCCGCGAACGTGATGAGCGCGTCCGGCTCGCGAGACAACAACTCCCGTGCCACGGCGACGCCCGGGTACAAATGACCGCCGGTGCCGCCACCGGCGATGACGATTCTCAACGGCTCGCGGGTCATGGACTCCCGTCATGCCTGCGATGAGGCGTGCTGCGACACATTCAGGAGAACGCCCATGCCCATCAGATTGATCAAGAGGGACGAACCTCCCGCGCTCACAAACGGCAGCGGAATGCCCTTGGTCGGCATGAGGCTCGAGCACGACACTCATGTTCACGAACGCCTGGACCGCCACCATCGTGGTCAACCCGAGCGCGAGAAACGCGCCGAAGCTGTCGGGCGCGCGAAGCGCGACGCGGAGCCCGCGCCAGGTGATCACGCAGAAGCACACGATCACGAGCGTGGCGCCGATGAGACCGAGCTCTTCGGAGATGACCGAGAAAATGAAATCGCTGTGCGGTTCCGGCAGGTAGAACAGCTTCTGGACGCCTTTCATCAAACCGCGTCCGGTGATTCCGCCGGTGCCGACGGCAATGAGCGACTGGATGACCTGAAAGCCGTCGCCGAGCGGATCCTCCCACGGGTTGAGGAAGGTGAGGAGCCGGCGGCGCCGATAGTCGGCGCCCATCGCGACGACGGCGATGGCGGGCAGGCCGAGCAGAATCGCGCCGAAGATGTACTTGTAGTTGAGACCCGCGGCGAACACCATGACCGCGGCAATCAGCGCAAGCGTCATGGCCGTGCCGAAGTCGGGCTCAATCAGGATGAGGCCGACCAGCGCGCCGATCACGACGGCAATCGGCAGCAGGCCGTAGCCGATTTCATTGATCCGGTGCATCCGCCGTTCGAGCAGATCGGCAATAAAGAAGATCGCCGCGAGCTTGGCGAGCTCCGACGGCTGGATGCCCAGTCCGCCGACGCTGAACCAGCGCCGCGCGTTGTTGACCGGCGGGCTGAACATGACCGCAATGAGGCACAGGGCGACGACCCCGAGGCAGGTCCAGATGAAGACCGGCTCCCGGTAAATGCGGTAGTCGATGCGCATCACCACCCAGAGCAGGGCCAGTCCGAGGACCGCCCACATCAGCTGCTTGGTCAGGAAGAAGTACGGGCTGGTGGTACTTCTCCATGGCCAGCACAGCCGAGGCGCTGTAGACCATCACGATGCTGAGACAGACCAGCACCAGGGTGGCGAGGAAGAGCAGATGATCCGATTTGAGTTTTCGAGCCATTTCCGCCTATAAAGCTCCGCTGCCAACTGACCGACATACTGTGAGCGGTCAGCAGTCATCAGTCGGCCTTGGATGAAGGCACCAGCTTCCGACACCGGGGCAGCGTCGGTTCCCAGCAGCCAATCCTTCATCGCGAAGACCGACTGACGACTGCTCACCGTTCACAGTCGAGGGCGGGCCGGCATACGGTCCGCCTTTGCGTTGTCTTCCGCGTCGTTCCCCTTCGAACCCGTCCTACTTCAGCGTCCCGACGATCTCCTTGAACGCGCGGCCTCGTTCCGCGTAATCCCGAAACATGTCGAAGCTGGCGCAGGCCGGCGCGAGCAGCACGACGCCCGACGGCTTCGCCAGCTCGAACGCCGAAGCCACCGCGGCCGCCATCGAGTCCGCCTCGTGCACCGGCACGACATCGCCGAGGGCGTCGGCGACCAGCGGCCGGGCCTCGCCGATCGCGACGACCGCCCGGGCTCTCGCTCGCACCGCGTCCCGCAAGAGGCGCAGGTCGCCGCCCTTGAACCGCCCGCCGATGATCGGCACCAGCCCGCTGTCGAAGCTCTCGATCGAGCGCAGCGCCGATTCGACGTTGGTGGCTTTCGAGTCGTTGACGAACCGCACGCCGTCGACCTCGGTCACCAGTTCCATCGCGTGCTCGAGGCCGCGGAACGTCTCGACCGCCGACGTCATCGCCGCGGGCGTCGCGCCGGCGATCGCGCTGACCGTCGCGGCGGCCATCACGTCGTAAACCAGATGCGGGCCGAGGAGATGAATCGCGCTGACCGGCACGAGCGGCGTCCGGTCGCGGCCCTGTCGATCGACGATCCAGCCGGCATCGATCGACGGTGCCCTGTTCGAGCGGCGTCTGCCGCGCGAACGCCCGGCGCCTGGCGCGGGCCTGCCTGGCGAGCGCGAGGACCGCCGGATCGTCGGCGTTGATGACCGCCCAGTCGTCCGACGTCTGGTTTTCAAAGATCCGTGCCTTGGCCGCGCCGTACGCGTCCACCGACGGGTGCCGATCGAGATGGTCGGGCGAGAAGTTCAGCATCACCGCGATCCACGGCTTGAAGCGGTCGATCTGCTCCAGCTGAAAGCTGCTCGTCTCGACCACGTGCAATGACGCCGGCGTCGATTCATCCACTTGCGCGCTCAGCGGCGCGCCGATGTTTCCGCCCACCGTCACGTGATAACCCGCCTGTTCGAGCATCCGTCCCGTCAGCGCCGTCGTCGTCGACTTGCCTTTCGTGCCGGTGATGGCGATCACGCGGCCCTTGAGCCACTGCGACGCCAGCTCGATCTCGCCGATCACCGGCACGCCGTGCGCCCTGGCGGCGGCGACAGCCGGCTGTTCCGGCGGAACGCCCGGGCTGAGTACGACCAGATCCGCGTTCACGAACGTCGCCGTCTCGTGACCGCCGAGTTCCAGCGTCACGCCGCGCTGCCGCAGCGCGTCCGCTTCCGCGATCTGCGGGCGGGTATCGGACAGCGTCACGCGCGCCCCGCGCGCGGCGAGAAGTTCCGCCGCGGCCAGTCCGCTTCGCGCCGCACCGACCACCACAACCCGTCGTCCCTCAACCTCCAACCTCCACCCCAGTCTCGTTCCTTCACTGGCCGCGGGGCCCCACCCCCGCGGCGAACTGACGCCGATGCTCGCTCGGATTCCTTGTCCTCGCTTCGGCATGGCCGCAGGCGCTCTTTCTTTCACTGGCGCTGGGGCCCCACCCTCCAGCGCTACCTGCGCCCATCTCGCCCGACCTTGCCTACTTCGCCCCGGCCGCGGGGCCCCACCCCCGCGGCGAACTGACGCCGATGCTCAGGCTCCGGATCCGCTTGTCCTCACCTTCGCATGGCCGCAGGCGCTCCCCCCGGCCTTACGCTGACCTGCCCCACCCGCCCTACCTGGCCCACCTGCCCGACTTCTCTTCACTGGCCGCGGGGCCCCACCCCCGCGGCGAACTGACGCCGATGCCTCAGGCTCGGATTTCCTTGTCCTCGCCTTCGCATGGCCGCAGGCGCTCCCACTTGCCCTACCCGCCCCACCTGCCCTACCTGGCCCACCCGCCCTAACGCTTATCGCAACTTGAGCGACATCAAGCTAAAGAGCGCGAACAGGATCGCGGCGATCACGAATCGCGCGATCACCTTCGGCTCGCTCCAGCCGATCAACTCGAAGTGATGGTGAATCGGCGCCATCTTGAACACGCGCCTGCCGGTCAACTTGAACGCCGCCACCTGGATCACGACCGACAACGCCTCGATGACGAAGACGCCGCCCACGATCCCGAACAGCAGTTCCTGCTTGATGAGAATCGCCACCGTTCCGAGCGCGGCGCCGAGCGCCAGCGATCCGACGTCGCCCATGAAAATCTCGGCCGGGTACGAGTTGAACCAGAGAAATCCGAGCGACGCGCCGACGAGCGCCCCGCAGAAGATCGTCAGCTCGGCGGATTGCGGAAACCTGCACGAGCAGGAGGTAGTCCGCCAGCACGCGGTTGCCGGTGACGTACGTGAGCGCGGTATACGCGGCCGCGGCAATGGAGAACGTGCTGATGGCGAGTCCGTCGAGGCCGTCGGTCAGGTTCACGGCATTCGACACCGCGACCAGCACGAACACCGCGAACGGCAGGTACCAGATCCCGAGCTCCGGAATCAGCCGCTTGAAGAACGGAAAGATCAGCCGCGTGTTGTAGACGCCGTTCTGCGCGAGCACGAGCAGCACGGCGCCGACCGCGGTGGCCACGGCGATCTGCCAGCCCATCTTGTAGCGCGGACGCAGGCCGTGGTGATCGCGCCGGACGATCTTCAGGTAGTCGTCGAAGAATCCGATGGCGCCGAAGAGCGCCGTCGTCAGCACGGCGATCCAGACGTACGCGTTGTCCAGTTTCGCCCACAGCAGCGTCGGGCCAAGCGCGGCGGTCAGAATCAGCAGCCCGCCCATGGTCGGCGTGCCCGCCTTGGCGCGATGACTGGTCGGTCCTTCCTGACGAATGACCTGGCCGATCTGAAACTCGCGCAGTTTCCGGATGAGCCACGGACCGAGCGTGAGGCTGATGACGAACGCCGACAGGCTCGCCGCCGCGGTGCGGAAGGTGATGTACTGCACCACGTTCAGCACCGACAGCTGGGTGTGGAACGGGTACAGAAGGTGATAGAGCATCGACGCTAATACGACACCGGAGTTACTACGCTTGCGGCCGAGCGCGTCACGCGCGACCGAGACATCGTCGAACGGCAGCACTTTGCTGCCGATGACCTGGTACTTTTCGTGACCCTTTCCGGCGATCAGCACGAGATCGCCCGGTCTGGCCAGCTCAATCGCGGTGTCGATCGCTTCGTGCCGATCCGGCACGGTCAACAGACGCTGCGCGGCGTCGCGTCGCGTGTCGGCGGTAATGCCCCGCTGGATTTCCTCGATGATGCGCGCCGGATCCTCGCTGCGCGGGTTGTCCGAGGTGACGACGATCAGATCGCTCAGCCGTCCGGCGACCGCGCCCATCAGCGGGCGCTTGGTGCGGTCGCGATCGCCGCCGCAGCCGAAGACGGTGATGAGCCGTCCGTTCGCCAGCGGCCGCGCCGTCTCGAGCAGGTTCCGCAGCGCATCGTCGGTGTGCGCGTAGTCGACGACGACGGTGATGTCGTCTTTCGCGCCTGAGACCACCTGGAACCGGCCCGGCACGCCGGCGAGAGACGCGATGCCGGTTTCGATCTCGCGAAACGACAGACCGAGCGCGGTCGCCGTCGAGACCGCCGCGAGAATGTTGTAGACGTTCGGGTCGTCCGACGAGCGACGACTTGACGTGGAGCGTGCCGCGCGGCGTCCGCACGTCGAACTCGAGGCCCTTCAGCGAAAACGACAGCGGGCCGGGCGTGATGTCCGCCGGACGGTTGACGGCGTAGGTCACCGGCCGGCCGGCGATTTCCGCCAGCGCCGCGCCGCGCGGATCGTCGATGTTGATCAGGCTCGGCGCATCGCGCGGCAGCATTTCGAACAGCCGGCGCTTGGCCTGGAAGTAGGCGTCCATGTCGCTGTGAAAATCGAGATGGTCGCGCGTCAGGTTGGTGAAGACACCGGCGGCGAACGTCGTCCCGTCGACGCGACGCAGCGACAAGGCGTGCGAGGACACTTCCATCGCGCAGGCGCCGCAGCCGCGATCGACCATCTCGCGCAAGCAGCGCCTGCACTTCCGGCGCTTCGGGCGTCGTGTGCGTCGCGTCGCGCGTTTCATCGCCGATGCGATACCCGACCGTCCCGAGCAGGCCGCACGGAATGCCGGCGGCGTCGAAGATCGACGCGACCAGATACGCGGTCGTCGTTTTGCCGTTGGTGCCGGTGATGCCGATCACCCGCATCTCGAGGCTGGGATGGCCGGCAGAACGCGGCGGCAAGCAGCGCGAGGGCGAGTCGCGCATCGCTCACCGTCAGCCAGGCCGCCTGCAATCCGGGCGGCGCGGCTTCCTGCGAGACGATGGCCACGGCGCCGCGCTCGAGCGCCTGCGTGACGAACGCCGCACCGTCCGCGTGCTGTCCTTTCAGCGCGACGAAGACATGGCCGGGACGAACGCGGCGCGAATCGTACGAGATCCCGGTGATCGCCACCTGATCGTGCGCGGCCCCGGACGGATCCTCACCGCCCGCCTTCAGCAGGCGGTGCGCGCTCGAGGACGCCGTGGAGGTCGGCCGTGATCATTGCTCGCTCGCCGCTTGACGCATCGTCGCGCGGCCGAGGGTCAGGCGGCACACGCCGCCTTCGTCGATCGGGTCGCCGGCGGCCGGAATCTGCGCGGTGACGAATCCGTCGCCGGACAGCTGCGCGGTCAATCCCGCCTTCACGAGCTTCCGCATCGCGTCGCGCGCGCTCATGCCGCGCACGTCCGGCATCGTGCCCGGCGGCCCGTCGACGATGATGTTCGGCAGCGGCGATTCGTCGACCGGCACTGCCGTCGTCGACCGGCGCGCTCTCGTCGTGATGCGCGGCGATCAACACCGGCGGCGCCGGATTGATCGACGGCGGCACGCCGTAGATAGCGCAGCGCCGCTTCCGCAATGCGCTTGAAGATCGGGCCGGACACCGGCCCGCCAAAGTGCGAGACGGCGCCGTGCGGCGAATCGAGCATCACGAGAATCGTGAGCTTCGGGTCGCGCGACGGCAGGAACCCGACAAACGACGCGTAGGTGTCGTTGGTGTAGCGGTGGTCGACGAGCGTGTTCGCCGTCCCGGTCTTGCCGGCGATCGTGTATCCGGGGATTTGCGCGGGCGTGCCGGTGCCCTTCTCGACGACCTGCTCCATGATCGCGGTCAGCGCCGCGGCGGTGTCCGCGTCGATCGTCCGCCGCAGGACCTTCGGCTGCACGTTGTAGCGCCGGTCTTCACGGTAGGCCGCGCGGACCACGCGCGGTTCGACGTACTCGCCGCCGTTGGCGACCGAGCTCACCGCCGCGGCCATTTGCAGCGGCGTCACGCCGACCTGATATCCCATCGAGACCGACGCCAGCGCGCTGTCGGTCCACTTGCTGCGCTCCCAGACGATGCCGGGACTCTCGGACGGAAAGTCCGGCGACACCGGCCGGCCGAATCCGAACCGCTGCACGTAGTCGCTCATGCGATCGGGGCCGAGCCTGAGGCCGATCTTGATCGCACCGACGTTGCTCGAATGGACGATCACCTCGGCGAGCGACAGCACGCCGTAGTCGTGATGCTGCGCCTCGCCGATCACCCGCGATCCGATCCGGATCTGGCCGGGGTTGGTGTCGATCATCTCGTTGGACGGCATGATCTTCTCTTGCAGTGCCGCCGACGCCGTCACCACCTTGAACGTCGAGCCCGGCTCGTACAGATCCTGCACGGCGCGGTTGCGGCGGACGTTCTCGGTGAAGTCGCGATACGTATTGGGATTGAACGTCGGCTCGTTGGCCATCGCGAGGATCTCGCCGGTGTGGGGATCCATGATGACCACGCTGCCGCTCGCGGCGTGGTTCTCGAGCGACGCCGGCGTGCAGCTCGCGCTCGGCGACGTGCTGCAGGTATTCGTCGATCGTCAGCTCGATCGTCGACCCGGAAGTCGGCGGCCGCTCGAAGCGATTGAACGCGTGGCCGCGCGCGTCGGTGTGGACGAGGATCTGGCCTTCCTTGCCGCGAATCTGCGAGTCGTAGGCCGACTCGATGCCGCTCAGGCCCTTGTTGTCCAGGCCGACGAACCCGAGGAGGTGCGCCGCGAGCTCGGTGTTGGGATAGTAGCGGCGGCTCTCCTTGAGGAAGCCGATGCCTTCGAGATTGAGAGCGGCGACCTTCTTCGCTTCCTCCGGCGTGACCTGCCGGCGGACGTACACGAAGGCGCGTTTCTTCTTGAGGCGATCGATCAGTTCCTGGCGATCCTTGCCGGTGCAGTCGCCAAGCGCGGCGCAGATCTTCGCGGCGGCGCCTGCTTCGTCTTTGACTTCCCTCGGCACCGCGTAAATCGTGTCCGCGTCGACGCTGGTGGCGAGCACGTGGCCGCGGCGGTCGAGGATGTCGCCGCGCAGGCCGGCAACCGGCTGCGTGCTCATCTGCTGGCGTTCGGCGCGCTCGACCAGGTACGGCCGCTCGATGACCTGGAGGAACACCAGCCGCGCCTCGATGCCGACGACCCACAGCGCCAGCAGGCTGGCCGTGACGATCAGCCGGCCGCGCAGCATGGCGCGCCAGTCCTTCGCGGCATCGGCGCTCGCGCTCGCTCGACCGTTTGTTGACGTGACGCCCGATCAGGCGCCGCAGGCCGCTGGTCACCGTCGTGCGACTACCGATCTTGCCGGCGGGTCAGCCGGCACGACACGTTCGATCACGATGGCCTCCTCGCGAGTCGGCGTGACGAGGTGCAGCTTTTCAGTCGCCAGCGTCTCGATGCGCTTCGGCGACGCCAGGGTTTCGACCTCGAGGCGGAGTTGCCGCGTGGTTTCTTCCTCCGACTGGCGCTGGCGTCTGCATCTCCTCGAGGCGGTAGCCGCGGCGCAGCATCTCGAAGCGCGGCCACGCCCAGAAGAGCAGGATCACGACGAACAGCCCGGCGACCGCGACCGTCTTCCACAGGTCGCGCTGCTTCGCATCGTCCACTTCGCGGACGATCGGGTTGTTGCGAACGTCCTTGCGGATTGCGTATTCAAAGGATTCGGCCATCATGCCACCCGCTCGGCGGCGCGGAGCTTGGCGCTGCGCGCACGCGGATTCCGTTGAACCTCTTCGTCGCCGGCCACGATCGGCCGCTTCGTCAGGATGCGAATCGCTGCGTGTTCTTCCGGGCGATCGTGGAGCGCACGGAAGGTGTGCTTCACGATGCGATCCTCGAGTGAATGAAAGCTGATGACGACCAGCCGCGCGCCTTCGCGCAGCCGCCGGACCGCCGCGACCAGGAAGCGATCGAGCGCATCCAGTTCGCGATTGACCCAGATGCGGAGCGCCTGAAAGGTGCGCGTCGCGGGATCGATGCGCACGTAGCCGCGCGTCGGAACGGCGCGGCGCACGATCGACGCCAGCCGCCCGGTCGTGGCAATCGGCTCGGTGTTGCGGGCGTGAACGATGGCGCGCGCGATGCGCCGCGAGTAGCGCTCCTCGCCGTAGGTGAAGATCGCGTCGGCCAGATCGCTCTCCGAGGCGCCGGCGACCAGATCCGCCGCGGTGTCGCCGCTCGAGGTGTCCATTCGCATGTCGAGCGGTTCGTCGCGCTGGAAACTGAAGCCGCGCCCTTCGCCATCGAGCTGGAGTGACGACACGCCGAGATCGGCGAGCAGTCCGTCGATCGCGGTCACCTGGTGACGATCGAGGATCGCGTCGAGGTCGCGATAGTCGGCGTGCACGAGTTCGACGCGATCGGCCCAGGGCGTCAGCGTGGTCCGCGCCACGGCGAGGGCCTGCTCGTCGCGATCGAATCCGATCAGGCGCGACGCGCCCGCTTCGAGCACCGCGCGCGCGTGGCCGCCGAGGCCGACGGTGCAGTCGACGAACAGACCGCCGCGTTCCGGCTGCAGGAACTGCAGCGTTTCGGCGGTGAGGACGGGCACGTGCGCGATCAAATGCCCAGCTCCGCGAGGCGGCGCGCGTCGGCGTCGCTGAAGGGATCGCGGCTCATCTTGTTGGCGAGCCGATCGTGATTCCAGACTTCGAGATAGCTGATCTGTCCGAGCACATCGACTTCGCCCGACATGCCGGCGGAATCGCGGAGGCGGACCGGGAATGAGCACGCGGCCCTGCGTGTCGAGGTCGGCGGATGCGCCGAAATAATTCGTCCGCTCGAGAAATCGCAATTTCGACGGATCGGTTGATGGAGCGGCCGCGAGTTTCTGTAAGATGTCCATCCAGACGGGCATCGGGTACAGGCGGAGGTAGTCGCCCGAGATGCTCGTGACGAACAGCTCGCGGCCGTACTTCGGCTCGAGCAGCAGTCGGAAGGCCTGAGGGACCTTGAGACGGCCTTTGTCGTCAATGGTGGCGGGCGCATTGCCCATGAACACGCGACACTACTCCACTTCTGGCCAGAAAATTCCACGAAGATACTAGGTTGACGGCCACTTGGTGTCAACCGCAAAACACAATCCTTCAGTAAGTTACGAGGGTTACTTTCGTATTGTCTTCGCTGCTTGGGCGTACGGCCTAGCGAAGTTAATGCTGAGCTGACGGTGCGGAAGTGTGAAGCGGGGCTGTGGGCGCGCAGTCCGAGATGAGACGCGCGCTGACCTCCATCCACTCAGGGCCGACCAACTAATGGGGTGACGCGTTTTGTGGAACCCCACGCGATGTGGCCGCGCGCGCACTTCGCACCGCCGCACCTCGGCACGCACCGCACCGCACCTCGCACGACGCACCTCGCACGCCGCACCCGTCGTGAAGTACGATCCGCCTCTTAACCATGCTCAGAGCCGCCTTGATAGGCTTCGCCTCCACCGGCAAGACCACGTTGTTCCAGCTCATGACGAGCGCCAAGGAAACGCGCGCTGGAAAAGGCGACGCATCGATCGGAATCTCGAAGGTTCCGGACGAACGCCTCGATCGGCTGACGGCGATGTTCAACCCCAAGAAACGCGTGCCGGCGACCGTGGAGTTCACGGATCTGGCCGCGCCGGGGCGCACCGGCGGCGCGCAGGCGCTGGTGGATGTCGCGGCCTACAAGAATGCCGACGCGCTGGTGCACGTGCTGCGGGCGTTTACCGATCCGTCCGTCGCGCACCCGGCCGGCTCGATCGATCCGGCGCGCGACGCGCAGGCCATGGAGGACGAATTGATCCTCGCCGACCTGGGCGTGGCGGAACGGCGCCTGGAACGGCTCGAGAAAGATCTCAAGAAGTCGCGCTCGGCCGACCTCGAACGCGAGCGCGACGTCCTCACGCTGTGCCGCACCGCACTCGAAGAAGGCCGGCCGCTGCGCGCCCTCGACCTGCACGGCGACGATCTCAAGCGGCTGCGCGGTTTTCAGTTTCTCTCTGCGAAACCGCTGCTCATCGTGATCAACCTGGACGAGGCGCAGCTGACCTCGGGCGGCCAGGAAGCGACCCGGATCGAACACGCCGCCGAAGCGGCGGGGTTGACGGCGTTCCTGTCGCGCGCGGCGACCGCGGCGGTCGCGGTCTGCGGAAAGATCGAGCTGGAGATCGCGCAGCTGGATCGCGCCGACGCGCGCGCCTTCCTCGCGGATCTCGGCCTGACCGAATCGGGTCTCGACCGCGTCATTCGCGCCAGCTACGATCTGCTCGGATATATTTCGTTCTTCACGGTCGGCGAAGACGAGTGCCGCGCGTGGTCCATCCCGCGGCAGACGCCGGCCCAGCTCGCGGCGGGCGAAATCCACAGCGACATCGCCCGCGGGTTCATCCGGGCGGAGGTTGTCTCCTACGACGCGCTCATCGGACGCGGCTCGATGGCCGCGTGCCGCGACCACGGGGAAGTGCGCCTCGAGGGCAAGGAGTACGTCGTGCTGGACGGTGACATCATCAACTTCCGCCACGCGACATGATTGAGATTGCGGGACACACCTCGATCGTCATTCCCGCGTTCAACGAAGGCGCGTCGGTCGGCCACCTGGTCACCCATCTTCGAGGCGTCGCCGAGTGGCACGAGATCCTGGTGGTGGACGATGGCTCGTCGGACGCCACGGGGGCCGAAGCGGCGGCGGCCGGCGCGCGGGTTCTGACGCATCCGTACAACAAGGGCAATGGCGCTGCGGTCAAGACCGGCATCCGCCAGGCGTCGGGCACATTCGTCCTGATCGTCGACGGCGACGGCCAGCACCGGGCGGCGGACGCGATGCGGCTGGTGAGCCAGCTGGCCACCTTCGAGCTGGTGATCGGCGCGCGCTCGAAAGAGACCCAGGCGAGCTGGGCGCGGCGCATCGGCAACAGTGCCTTGAACGCCATCGCCAGCTATCTCACCGGCCGGCCGATTCCCGACCTGACGTCCGGTTTCCGGGCGGCGCGGCGCGACTGCCTGCTCGAATTCCTGCACCTCGTTCCGAACGGGTTCTCGACGCCGACCACCACGACGCTGGCCTTCATCAAGGCGGGCTACAGCGTCCAGTTCGTCCCGGTCGAGGCCGCGAGCCGCCAGGGCGCCTCGAAAATCCGCCTCGGCGCCGATGGCGCGCGGTTCTTCCTGATCCTGCTGAAAGTGATTACCATCTTCAGCCCGCTGCGAATCTTCGTTCCGGTGAGCCTGATGACGTTCGCGGTCGGCGCGGCCTATGCCGTGTGGACCATCGCGACCCAGTCGCACGTCACCAATTCGTCCGTGCTGCTGATCCTGCTGAGCGTCGTGATGTTCCTGATCGGCCTGGTGTCGGAACAGATCGCGTCGCTCAGATTTGAAAGGCCTCACTCGTGAAACAGTCTGCGCTGGTCGTCATCCCGACCTACAACGAGCGCGTGAACCTGCCGGTGCTCGTGAGCGGGTTGATGGAACATGACGGCGTGCGCGTCCTGGTCGTCGACGATCGGTCGCCGGACGGCACCGGCGATGTCGCCGACGACGCTGGCGAAGGAATATCCGGGACGCGTGGAGGTGCTGCACCGCACCGGCAAGAAAGGCTTCGGCCTCTCGTACATCGACGGCATGAAGCGGGCGCTGACCGAACCGGTCGATCTCATCTGCCAGATGGACGCCGACCTCTCGCACGATCCGAAACAGCTGCCCGATCTGATGGCCGCGGCGGCGCATGCCGATCTCGTCATCGGCTCGCGCTACATTCCCGGCGGCGCCGTGATCAACTGGCCGCTCCGCCGGCGGATTCTCAGCCGCTGCGCCAACAACTACATCCGCGCGGTCACGCGCCTGAGCGCGCACGACTGCACGTCCGGCTACCGCTGCTGGCAGCGTGGCGCGCTGGCGAAACTTCAGTTGGACGCGCTCGTCTCCGACGGCTACTCGTTCCTCGTCGAGATGTTGTTTGTCGCCGCGCGGCGCGGCTATCGCATCGCGGAAGTGCCGATCACCTTCGTGGAACGCCGCGCCGGCGAATCCAAGGTCTCGCGCGCGGTCCTGCTCGAATCGGCGATCATGCCGTGGCGTCTCATCTCGAACCCGTCCGCCAATCGCCAGGCGTCGGCCGGCTCGGAATGACCGCGCGAGCTCCCGGACTACCGCCGTTTCTACCGCGATCGCCGCGTGATGATTACCGGCGGACTCGGGTTCATCGGCAGCAACCTCGCGCGGCAGCTGGTCGCGCTCGGCGCGGATGTCCTGCTGGTCGACTCGCTGATTCCCGACTACGGCGGCAATCTGTTCAACGTGGACGGGATTCGCGATCAGGTGCGCGTCAACGTCGCGGACGTCCGCCAGCAGAGCACGATGAACTTCCTCGTGAAGGACCGCGAGGTCATCTTCAACCTCGCCGGTCAGGTCAGCCACATCGACAGCATGAAAGATCCGTACGCCGATCTGGATATCAACTGCCGCAGCCAGCTGACGCTCCTCGAGGCCTGCCGCTACAACAATCCCGGCGTGAAGGTCGTGTTCGCCGGAACGCGCCAGGTGTACGGACGGCCCGAGTTCGCTGCCGGTCAACGAACAGCATCTCGTGCGCCCGACCGACGTCAACGGCATCAACAAGGCGGCGGGTGAGTACTATCACCTCGTGTACAACAACGTCTTCGGGATCCGCGCCTGCTCGCTGCGGCTCACGAACGTGTACGGCCCGCGCCAGCTCATTCGCCACAATCGCCAGGGCTTCATCGGCTGGTTCATCCGGCTCGCGCTCGAAAATCGGACCATCCAGATCTACGGCGATGGCACGCAGCTGCGCGACTTCGTGTTCGTGGACGATGCGGCGGATGCGTTCCTGCGGGCGGGACAGAACGATGCCTGCAACGGCGAGGTCTTCAATGTCGGCGGCGACGGCCCGATCTCGCACCGCGACCTGACGGCGCTCCTCCTGCGCGTCGCCGGATCGGGCCGCGTCGAGTACGTCGACGTGGCCGCCGGAGAAGAAATCGATCGACATCGGGGATTTCTACGCCGACTCGTCGAAGTTCACGCGCGCCACCGGCTGGAAGCCTTCGACGGCGCTCCCGGACGGATTGACCCGCACGCTCGCGTTCTATCGCGAGCACTTCGACCGCTATGTGGACGAGGGCGCCGCGTCCAGCGGATCGGCATGACCGCGCTCCGCATTCCCTGCAGCTCGCCGGCGCCGCGCGAGGATCGCGAGGCGGTCCGGGCCGCCATCGATCGCGTCGCTGGACAGCGGCTGGTTCATCCTCGGCCCCGAAGTGAGCGCGTTCGAAGCGGAATTTGCGGCGGCGTGCCGGGTTCCGCATGCGGTGGGCGTCGGCAACGGAACCGACGCCATCGCCCTGATCCTGCGAGCGCTCGGCATCGGGCCCGGCGACGAAGTGATCACGACGCCGCTGTCGGCCGCGTACACCGCGCTCGCGATCATGATGGTCGGCGCGCGCCCGGTGTTTGCCGACATCGATCCGGTGAGGCTGACCGTCGATCCGCAGGCGATGGCCGCCGCGGTCACGCCGCGCACGCGCGCGCTGCTGCCGGTTCATCTTTACGGCCAGGCGGCGGACATGGCGGCGATCGAATCAATCGCCGCGCGCCACAACCTGCCGATCGTCGAAGACTGCTGCCAGGCGCACCTGGCGACCGCCGCCGGGCGGCCGGTCGGTTCGATCGGCGTCGCCGCGGCGTTCAGTTTCTATCCGACGAAGAATCTCGGCGCGCTCGGTGACGGCGGCGCCGTCGTCACCAGCGACGCCGCGCTCGCGGACACGCGTCCGGCGCCTGCGCAACGGCGGACAGTCGGACCGCTACCATCACGAACTGCCCGGCATCAATTCGCGGCTCGACGAAATGCAGGCCGCCATCCTTCGCGCGAGGCTGCCGTTTCTGCAGGACTGGACGGCGGCGCGCCGCCGCCTTGCGCAGACCTATCGCCGGGAGCTCGCGGACGGACCGCAAACCGTGACGCCGGTTCCTGAATGCGACAGCGGACACGCCTACCATCTGTTCGTCGTGCGCACCTCTCGCCGCGACGCCTTTCAGGATCACCTGCGCGCCCGCGGCATCGAAACGCTCGTGCACTATCCGGTACCGATTCCCCATCAGCGGGCGCTCGCCGGCGAACGGCCCGCCGAATGTCCGGCGGCGAACCTCGCCTGCCGTGAAGTGGTGTCGCTGCCGCTCTATCCAGGCCTGACGCCATCTGCAGTTTCCGAAGTCGCGGCCGCGGTGCGCGACTTTCACGAGGTCTAGCGCGTGCGTGCACTCATCACCGGCGGCGCCGGTTTCATCGGTTCGCACCTCTCCGAAGCGCTGCTCGCCGGCGGACACGAGGTCGTGGTGCTCGACAACCTGTCCACCGGGTCGATGGCGAACATCGTTCACCTGAAGGACCGCGCCGGCTTCAGCTATCACATCGATTCGGTGGACAACGAGCCGCTGCTCGCGGAGCTCATCGATCTCGCCGACGTGGTGTTCCACTTCGCCGCCGCCGTCGGCGTGAAGTTGATCGTCGAGCAGCCGGTCCACACGATCGAAACCAACGTGCACGGCACCGAGGTCGTCCTCAAGCACGCCAACAAGAAAAAGAAGCTCGTCGTGCTGGCGTCCACGTCGGAGGTCTACGGCAAGAGCGAGAACGTGCCGTTCCACGAAGACTCGGATCTTGTGCTGGGCCCGACCCCCAAGCACCGGTGGGCCTACGCGTGCAGCAAGGCGATCGACGAATTCCTGGCGCTCGCCTACTGGAAGGAACGCAAGCTGCCGGTGATCATCGTGCGGTTCTTCAACACGGTCGGCCCGCGCCAGACCGGCCAGTACGGCATGGTCATCCCGAACTTCGTCCGCCAGGCGCTGGCCGGCGAACCGATCACCGTCTTCGGCGACGGCAAACAGTCCCGCTCGTTCACCCACGTCACCGACGTCGTCCGGGCGCTGATCACGCTCGTCAACGAGCCGAAAGCGATCGGCCAGGTCATCAACATCGGCAACACGGAGGAAGTGTCAATCCGCGCACTCGCCGAACGGGTCCGCGCGATGACGAATTCGACGTCCACCATCAAGCTCATTCCCTACGACGAGGCGTATGAGTCCGGATTCGAGGACATGCCCCGCCGGGTCCCCGACCTCAGCAAGATCAAGGCGATGGTGGGCTACCAGCCGGAACATACGCTGGACGACATCCTCACGGATGTCATCGAGTATTTCCGGACGCAGTAGCCGTATACTGGCGTCGTGCGCAGACTTCTGGCCGGCGTGGTGCTGGTCCTGGCGGCCGCGACCCAGGCATCGGCCGAAGTCCGCCTGACGATCGTCGACAACCGCGTGACGCTCCTCGCGACAAACGCGACGCTCGCGCAGATTCTCGCGGAATGGGCGCGGGTCGGCGGGACGCGCATCGTCAACGGCGAACGCGTCGCCGGCAGCGTCACCACCCTCGAACTGTCCAACGTCTCCGAAACCGACGCGCTCGAAATCATCCTGCGCTCGGTCAGCGCGTACCTGCTCGTGCCGCGCGCCACGCCGCAGAGCGGCGCGTCGCGGTTCGATCGCATCCTGATTCTGCCGACGACCGCGCCGCCGCCGCGTCCAGTCACCGTCGCCGCGACGCCGCCGCCGGCGATTCCGCGTCCGCAGTTTGCGCCGCCGAACCGGCCGGAAGACGACGATCCGCCGCCGCAGAATCCGTCGGACACGGTGCCGGTTCCCGGACGTCCGCCGGTCTTCACCACGTTCCCGCCCGCGCAGCCCGCACAACAGGTTGCGCCGGTGCCGGCAGGACCGACTTCCGCGCCGAGCATGCCGGTCGGCGTGTCCACGCCCGGGATGGTCGCTCCCGTACCAGTGCAACCCGGTCAGCCCGCTCAGCCCGGGCAGCAACTTCAACCGGGCCAGATTCAGCCAGGTCAGACGCCGCAACAGCAGCGGCCGTAGCGTCGCCTCGAAAAAACTCGATGCCCCTGTTCGATGAAGTCACCACCGCGATTGCCGACGCGATGCGGCAGAGGGACGCCGCGCGTCTCAGCGCGCTGCGCATGCTGAAAGCCGCCTTCATGAATCGCGAGGTCGAAAAGGGCCGCGCGCTCGACGATGCCGAGGCGCGGCAGGTGGTGAATTCGCTGGTCAAGCAGCGCCGCGATTCGATCGAGCAGTTTCTCAAAGGCGGCCGGCAGGATCTCGTGGACAAGGAAACCGCGGAGATTGCGATTCTCGAATCGTACCTGCCCGCGGCGGCCGACCCCGCCGTCGTGGACGCCGCGGTGACCGACGCGATCGCCGAAACCGGCGCGACGTCAGCGAAAGACATGGGCCGCGTGATGAAGGCGGCGATGGCGCGCCTCGCGGGCCAGACGGTGGACGGCAAGGCCGTCAACGAGCTCGTGCGGAAGAAATTGAGCGGCGTGTAGCCGCCTTGCCGTTGGATCCAGTCCCGCCCTCTCCTTCAGACCCTTCCGCTTCTTCAACCGGAACGATCGCCCGTTCGGCGACGCTCGCCGGAGTCGCGACGCTGACGAGCCGCATCCTCGGGCTCGTGCGCGAAACCGTCAATGCCGCGGTGTTCGGCGCGGGCAACGAGATGGACGCGTTCACCGTCGCGTTCCGCATTCCCAATCTGGTCCGCGATCTGTTCGCCGAGGGCGCGATGAGCGCGGCGTTCGTGCCGACGTTCACCCAGTATCTGACGCTGCGCGGCAAGCCCGATGCGTGGCGCCTCGCCAACAACGTCCTGAAGGCGCTCCTGATCGTCACCGGCGTGCTGGTCGTGCTCGGGTTCGTGTTCGCCGAGCCGCTGGTCACGCTGTACGCCGAGGACTACTCGCGCGTGCCGGGCAAGCTCGAGCTGACGATTCAGCTCATGCGGGTGATGCTGCCGTTTCTCACCTGCATAGCCGTGGCCGCGGCCGCGATGGGGATGCTCAATTCGCTGCGGCGCTATTTCGTGCCGGCGCTGGCGCCCGCCGCCTTCAACGTCGTCTCCATCGTCGTGCGCGCTGGCGCTGACGCCGATCATGCCGCGTCTCGGTCAGCCGCGGATCATGGCGCTGGCGATCGGTGCGCTGCTCGGCGGCGTGGGACAGGTCGTCGATTCAGTTGCCGCTGCTGTGGCGACAGGGCTTCCGGTTCAAGCCGCACCTCGATGTGCACGAACCAGGCTTGCGCCAGGTGCTGCTGCTCATGGGACCAGGCACGCTGGGCCTCGCCGCCACGCAGGTGAATCTGCTTCGTCAGCACGATGCTCGCGGTGCGCCAGGGCACGGGCGCCGTGTCGTGGCTGCAGTACGCCTTTCGCCTGATGTACCTGCCGATCGGACTGTTCGGCGTGTCGATTGCGACCGCGGTGCTCCCGACCGTCTCGCGCCAGCTGGCGTCGGGCGATCTCGCGGCGATGCGGCGCACGGTCTCGCGCGGCGTCGCGCTGATGCTCGTCGTCAACATCCCGGCGGCGGTCGGTCTCTTCACGCTGGCGGTGCCGATCGTGCAGCTGCTGCTCGAACGCGGGCGGTTTCGTCCCTCCGACACCATCGCGACGGCCGCGGCCGTTCAGTGCTACGTCATCGGCCTCGTCGGGTATTCGGCCGCGCGCATCGCGTCGCCGGTGTTTTACGCGCTGCGTCAGAGCCGCGTCGCGGTGGCGATCAGCACGGCCGCGATCGTGGTCAATCTCGTCCTCAGCCTGACGCTCGTGCGCTTCTTCGGCTATCGCGGTCTCGCGCTCGCGACGTCGCTCGCCGCCTGCGTCAACGGCGGCCTGTCGGTGCTGTTTCTCAGCCGCCGCATCGGCGGTCTCGATGGCAAACGCCTCGCGTCGACGGCGGGACGCGTGCTCGTCGCGGCTGCCGTGATGGCGGTGACGGTAGAAAGTGTCAGTCGCCTGATGCTGTTGCTCTTAACAGGCGGCGGCCTGATTCAACAAGCTCTGCGGCTGGCGATCACGATCGTCTCCGGTCTCGTGATGCTCGCCGCGGCGGCGAAGATGCTGCGGATCTCAGAAGCCGAAGAGTTGCTGGCGGAAGCGCGGAACCGTCTGCGCGACGCGTTCGGTCGATGAGGCGCGCGCAGTCCGCGTGATACGATCCCGTCGCGTCATGCCACGTCAGCCCTCGCGTTTCGGTTCGTCGACGATGACGTTCGGACCCGGCCCGCTGTCGCCGGCGCTGAAGGCGCTGATCGGCGCCAACGTCGCCGTGTTCCTTGCGGGCAGCGTGCTCGAATGGTCATCGATCACCTGGCTGCCGGCCACCCTCGGCCTCACGCCCAGCGCCGTCGCGCATCTCCAGGTCTGGCGCCTCGGCACCTACATGTTCCTGCACGCAGGGCTCTTTCACCTGCTGTTCAACATGCTGGCGCTGTGGATGTTCGGCACCGAGCTCGAGCGGATCTGGGGGACGCGGTACTTCCTGAAGTTCTATTTCGTCACCGGGATCGGCGCGGCCGTCCTGACGGTCGCTGGCGTCGCTCGTGTTCTCGTCGCTCTGGTACCAGACGATCATCGGCGCATCCGGCGCGATCTACGGCCTGCTGCTCGCCTACGGCCTGATGTTTCCGGATCGGCCGATCTACATGTACTTCGTGTTTCCGATTCCGGCGAAGTACTTCGTGATGCTCATGGGCGCGATCGAGTTCTACTCGTCGCTCAACGACAACAACGGCGTCGCGAGCCTGACGCATCTCGGCGGCCTGGTCGTCGGCTATTTGTTTCTGAAAGGCGGGCGGATCCATCCGCTGTCTGAAGCGAAGTACTGGTATCTGCGCTGGAAGATGGCGCGGACCCGCAAGAAGTTCGACGTCTACTCAGGCGGACGGGCGAACGACTGGAATCGCCGGGTGCACTAAATCGGTGCGTCGTGCGAGGGTGCGTAGGTGCGTAGGTGCAGTGCCAAGGTGCTTGGGTGCGTAGGTGCTCAGGTGCCTGGGTGCAGTGCCTGGTGCATCGTGCCGGTGCGAAGCACCGCAGCGTGATGTGCACCAAGCACCCCGCACTGGCACCTGGCACCGCACCTCGCACCTCCGCACCCCGCACCTCGCACCTTATGGTTCCGCCAGCGGCTCGAGCCACTCCGCCCTGAGGGGACTGAAAACGTCGAGCTCGAACGTGTCTTCGAGCGCCTCGGCCTGATGCGCGACGCCGGCGGGAATGTGCAGCACTTCGCCCTCCCGCACGGTGATCTCCTCGCCGCCGACGAAAAACTTCAGCGCCCCCTGCAGCACGTACGTCATCTGCTCGCTGTCGTGCGCGTGCATCGGCACCAGGCAGCCGCGTTTGACGTAACTCTGCACCAGCATCTCGCGATCGCCCGAGACGATCTTCCGCGAGAGCATCTCGGTCACTTTTTCAAGCGCGATCTCGTCCCAGCGATGCAGCCGTACTGCGGGTGCACCCATGGCGACTGAGGATATCGCATCCCCAACGGATGCTATAATTCGGCCCAGATGAAGGCGACCGTCATCAACGGTGATCGGCCGACCGAGGCCGCTTCCCAGCCCGCGGATACCCAGTTCGACGGTCTCTCCCGCGACGCGCTCCTCGACGTCTATCGCACGATGCTGCGTTCGCGGCGCTCGACGACAAGGAAATCCAGCTCCGGAACCAGAACCGGGCGTTCTTCCAGATCAGCGGCGCCGGCCACGAGGCGATTCAGGTCGCCGCCGGACTCGTGCTGCGGGCCGGCTACGACTGGTTTCACCCCTACTACCGCGACCGCGCGCTGAGCTTGCAGCTGGGCGTCACGCCGCTCGAGATGCTGCTGGCCTCGGTCGGCGCGGCGGGCGACCCGAGCAACGGCGGCCGGCAGATGCCGTCGCACTGGGGCAACACGGCGCTCAACATCGTGCCCGGCTCGAGCGCGACGGCCACGCAGGTGCTGCACGCGGTCGGCGCGGCCGAGGCCGGGGTCATCTACAGCCGCGTCGCCAGCATCCCCGACCGCGAGCATCACTTTCACGCCGACGAGATCGTCTTCACGTCGCTCGGCGAAGGCTCGACCAGCGAAGGCGAGTTCTGGGAAGCGCATCAACGTCGCGTGCACCCGGCAACTGCCGGTCCTGTTCCTCGTCGAAGACAACGGCTACGCGATCTCGGTTCCGGTCGAAGTCGAAACCGCCGGCGGCGACATCTCGCGGCTGGTCCGCGCGTTTCCCGGCCTGCGCGTCGATTCGGTCGACGGCACCGACTTTCTCGCCAGCCTTCGCACGATGCGCGACGCCGCCGCCCACGTCCGGGCCCGCAAGGGCCCGGCGCTCGTCCACGCGCACGTCGTCCGGCCGTACTCGCACTCGCTGTCCGACGACGAGAAGCTGTACAAGACGCCGGCCGAGCGCGAGAGCGAAGCGCGGCGCGATCCGATCCGGCGCTTCGCGGAGTTCCTGCGCGGCGCACGACCTGGCGACCAGCGCCGAGCTGACGGCCATCCAATCGGAGATCGATCGGAGCTGGACGACGCCGCGCAGTCCGCGCTGAAGGCGCCGAAGCCGGCAAAGCACACGGCGTCGCACTACGTCTACTCGCCGACCGTCGATCCGACGTCAGCCGCCTTCGACACGCCGGCCGCGCCCGAGGGCGCGACCGACACGATGGTCGACGCCATCAACCGGACGCTGAAGGACGAGATGGCGCACAACCCGCGCATCGTCGTCTTCGGCGAAGACGTCGCCGACGCCAGCCGCCGCGAGGCGCTGGCCGTCGTCGCCGGCAAGGGCGGCGTGTTCAAGGCGACGCTCGGGCTGCAGCGCGCAGTTCGGCGACGATCGGGTCTTCAATACGCCGATCGCGGAGGCGAGCATCATCGGCCGCGGCGTCGGCATGGCGACGCGCGGCCTGAAGCCGGTCGTCGAGATTCAGTTCTTCGACTACATCTGGCCGGCGATGATGCAGCTTCGCAACGAGATGGCGATGATGCGCTACCGCTCGGGCAATCACTGGTCGTGCCCGATGGTGATCCGCGTGCCGATTGGCGGATACCTGCGCGGCGGCGGTCCGTATCACAGCCAGTCGGGCGAGAGCATCTTCGCGCACTGCCCCGGCATCCGCATCGCGTATCCGTCGAACGCCGTCGACGCGGCGGGGCTGCTGCGCACCGCGATTCGCTGCGACGACCCGGTGATGTTCCTCGAGCACAAGCACCTGTATCGCCAGACCTACAACAAGGGCGAGTACCCGGGCAAGGACTTCATGATGCCGTTCGGCAAGGCGAACCTGCGCCGCGACGGCACCGATGTGCTGATCGTCACCTGGGGCGCGCTGGTGCAGCGGTCGCTGGTCGCCGCGCACCACGCCGAAAAGCTCGGCGCGCACGCCGCGGTGCTCGACCTCCGGACCATCGCGCCGTACGACTGGGAGGCGATCGCCGCGCACGTCAAGCGCCTCAACCGCGTCGTCGTCGCGCACGAAGATCAGCTGACGTGCGGGTTCGGCGCCGAAATCGCCGCGCGGATCGCCGGCGAGCTGTTCGAGCATCTCGACGCGCCGGTCCGGCGCGTCGGCGCGCTCGATACGCCGGTCGCCTACGCGCCCGATCTCGAGGAAGCCATCCTGCCGCAGTCACAGGACATCCTCGAAGCCCTGCTCGAGACCGCCAGATACTGACCGGGCGACCGATGACCGTGCGAAGCCATTCGTTCGGCGGCGGTGCTCGGCGCCGGCAGTCATGGGCGCGCAGATCGCCGCGCACCTGGCCAACGCCGGCGTGCCCGTGCTGCTGCTCGACGTGACGCCGGAAGCGGCCCGCGACGGCCTGAAGCGGGCGCTCGCCCTCAAGCCCGATCCGTTCTTCACGCGCGACACGGCGTCGCTCATCACGACCGGCGGATTCGATCGCGATCTCGCGCGCATCGCGCGACTCGGACTGGATCGTCGAAGCGATCGTCGAGCAGCTCGACGTCAAGCGTCAGCTGTTCGAGCGCGTCGAGTCGGTGCGCCGCGCCGGATCGATCGTGTCCTCGAACACGTCCGGCATCCCGATCGCGGCGCTGGCAGAAGGACGCAGCGCCGACTTCCGGCGCCACTTGCTCGGCACGCACTTCTTCAATCCGCCGCGCTATCTGCGGCTGCTCGAGATCATCCCGACGCCGGACACCGATCCCGGCGTGGTCGAGCGCATCTCCTGGTTTGCCGATCATCATCTCGGCAAAGGCGTGGTCGTCGCGCAGGGACACGCCGAACTTCATCGCCAACCACATCGGCCTGTTCGGCGTCGTCCAGACGCTGCGCGCGCTCGAAAGCGGTCGACTACACGATCGAAGAGATCGACGCGATCACCGGTCCGGCGCTCGGCCGGCCGCAGAGCGCGACATTCCGCACGATGGACATCGCCGGCATCGACGTGCTCGGCCACGTCGCGCAGAATCTGACCGAGCGTTTGCCCGACGCCGCGGATCGCGAAGCGTTCGCGCTGCCGCCGCTCGTCGCCGGCTCTGATCGAACGCGGCTGGGTCGGCGAGAAGGCCGGCCAGGGGTTCTACAAGCAGATCGGGCAGCGACATCCTCACCCTCGATCCGGCGACGCTCACGTATCGTCCCCGGCAGTCGCCGCGTCTCGCGTCGCGTCGACAACGCGCAGGGGATCGACGACGTCGGCGAGCGGATCAGGACGCTGTTCCTCGGGCGCGACAAGGTCGGCGCGTTTCTGCGCGACACCCTCGGCTCGCTGCTCGTCTACACCGCGCAGGTGACGCCCGACATCGCCTATTCGATCGACGATGTGGACCGCGCGATGCGGTGGGGGTTCGGCTGGGAGCTGGGCCCCTTCGAGATTGTGGGATGCGATCGGCATCAAGAACGTGCTGGACGCCCTCGCGATCTCCGGGCCCGCGGTGCCCGCGCTCGTGGCCGCGCAGATCGCTCAGGGCCGCGACACGTTCCGCGCGGGGCCGGTGCCGCCGGCGGCGCCGGGCCTGCAAATCCTGCGGTCGGCAAAAGAGCGCGAGCGCGTGGTCAAGCGCAACGCCGGCGCGAGCCTCGTCGATCTTGGCGACGGCGTGCTGGCGGTCGAATTTCACTCGAAGATGAACGCGATCGGCGGCGACACGGTCGCAGATGCTGAACGCCGGCCTGAAGGAAGCGTCGGCCAATTTCGCGGCGCTGGTCGTCGGCAACGACGCGACGGATTTTTCGGCGGGCGCGAACCTGATGCTCGTGCTGCTCGAAGCCCAGGAGGGCAACTGGGACGAGATCGACCTGATGGTCCGCACGCTGCAGCAGGCCACGATGGCGCTCAAGTACGCCGACATTCCGGTCGTCGTGGCCCCGGCCGGCCTGGCGATCGGCGGAGGGTGCGAGATCGTGCTGCACGCGCGACCGCGTGCAGGCCGCGGCCGAGTCGTACATCGGCCTGGTTGAAGTCGGCGTCGGCCTGATTCCGGCCGGCGGCGGCACCAAGGAGCTCGTCATGCGCGCCATGCGCGCGGCCAGCCGAGGCGCGCGCCGACCTGCTGCCGTTTGCGCAGTCGGTCTTCGAAACGATCGCGTTCGCCAAGGTCTCGACCAGCGCCGCGCAGGCGCGGCAGTTGGGATTCCTGCGCGCCGAGGATGCGATGTCGATGAACCGCGAACGGCTGATGGCGGACGCGAAAGCGATCGCGCTGGAGCGGGTCCGCGAGGGCTATCAGCCGCCGAGGCCGGAACCGATCGCGGTCGGCGGCGAGAGTGTCGAAGCGGCGCTCAAGCTGGGCGTGCACCTGGCGTGGCGGGCCGGGCGAATTTCCGAGCACGACGCGGTGATCGGCCGCACGCTCGCGCACATCGTCGCGGGCGGAAGCCTGCCGCATCGCACGACCGTGACCGAAGCGCACCTGCTCGATCTCGAGCGCGAAGCGTTCCTCAAACTCTGCGGCGAGCGGAAGACGCTCGAGCGCATTCAGTACACGCTGAAGACCGGCAAGACGCTCAGGAACTGATGCAGATCATCGATCGCGGCAGCGGCACGCCGGTCGTCGTCATTCCCGGACTCCAGGGACGCTGGGAGTACGTGCGGGCCTCGATCGACGCGCTGGCCGACACGTGCCGGACGATCACGTTCTCGCTGTGTGACGAACCGAGCGCCGGCGCGCCGTACGATCGCGAACACGGGCTCGACAGCTACGTGGCGCAGGTGGAAGCCGCGCTCGATACTCTCGGCATCCAGAAGGCCATCGTCTGCGGCATCTCGTTCGGCGGCATCATCGCCCTGCGATTTGCCGCCCGGCATCCGGAGCGCACGTCGGGGCTCGTGCTCGTGTCCACGCCGGGACCGTTCTGGCATCTCAAGCGCCGGCACGACACGTACGCGCGCTGGCCGCTGGTGTTCGGTCCGCTGTTCCTGGCCGAGACGCCGTTCCGCCTGCGCCGCGAAGTGCGCGCCGCGATTCCCGACAAGCTGGAGCGGCGCCGCTTCACGCGCCGCCAGGTCATGACGGTCCTCGAGGCGCCGGTCTCGACGCCACGGATGGCGGCACGGGCGCGTCTGATAGGACAGGCGGACCGGCAGCGCGATTGCGCGGCCGTCGCCTGTCCGACGCTCATCATTCACGGCGACCCCGCGCTCGATCACGTCGTCGATGTCGGCGGCACCTCCGAGTACTCGCGACTCATCGGCGGCGCGGCGACGGCGGTCATCGAACACACCGGACACCTCGGCTCGATCACCAGGCCGCGCGAGTTCGCCGCGATCGTCGCGCGGTTCGCGAACGCATCCAGACAGGACGACCATCACAGTGCTGCGTGAAATCGAAGGTCCAGTCGGCCGGCTGGAAGTCCTCCTCGACGAGCCTCCGGCACAGCCCGGCGTCTCGGCCGACGGCCTGGTGCACGCCGGCGGCACGTCGGGGCTGCGCGCCGCGGTCGTCTTCGCGCATCCCCATCCGCAGTTCGGCGGGACGATGCATACGAAGGCCGTGTATCAATCCGCCAAAGCGCTCACCCGCATCGGGTGTGTCGTGCTGCGATTCAATTTTCGTGGCGTCGGCAAGAGCGGCGGCACCTTCGACGAGGGCATCGGCGAGGCCGACGACTTTCGCGCCGGCGCTGGACTACATGCACGCGCAGTATCCAGGGCTCCCGATCTGGGCCGCCGGGATGTCGTTCGGATCGTGGATCGCGCTGACCGAGGGCGCCGGCGATCCGCGCGTGTCCACGCTTCTCGGAATCGCCACGGCCGTGTCAAAGTACGACTTCGCGCCGGTCGCGGCGAGCGCGAAGCCGAAATTCTTCATCCACGGCGAGCGCGATGAGATCTGCTCGTTGAAGGACGTGCGCGAGTTCTACGCGCGTGCCGCCGAGCCGAAGGAACTCGTGGTCATCGACGCCGCCGACCACCTGTTCGACGGAAAGGTGACCGAGGTCGCTGACGCGGTCGAGGATTTGCTCGGCGACTGGTAAGAACGTTTTCAGCTGGAGTCCGGTTCCGCCGGACGGATGAATCATATGCAGGACGCCGTCATCGTTTCCGCCGTCCGGACCGCCGTGGGCAAGGCGCCCAACGGCACGCTGCGCGGCACTCGTCCCGACGAGCTCGCGGCGGCCGTCATCAGCGAGGCGCTGGCGCGCGCGCCGGGCCTCGACCCGGCGGAGATCGACGACGTGATCCTCGGCTGCGCGATGCCGGAGGCGGAACAGGGATTGAACGTCGCGCGAATCGCGAGCCTGCGCGCCGGCATTCCGGTCATCGGCATCGGCGGTCACGATCAATCGGTTCTGTTCGTCGGGTCTCCAGGCGATTGCGTTCGCCGCCGAGCGAATCATGTGCGGATCCGCGTCGGCGATCGTCGCCGGCGGCACCGAGTCGATGAGCCTGATCCCGATGGGCGGCCATACCGTGGCGCCGAACCCGACGCTGGTGGACAACTACCCTGACGTCTATCTGAGCACGGGCCTCGTCGCTGAAAACCACGCGCGCGAATCCGGCGATCTCGCGCGAAGAGCAGGACGCGTTCGCCTTCAGAAGCCACCAGCGCGCGCTGGCGGCGATCGATGCCGGACGCTTCGCGGATGAAATCGTTCCGGTCACCGCCCGGCTGGTGGACCCCGCCAGGCCGCGAACCATCGAGTCGCCGTTTGCGATCGACGAGGGACCGCGGCGCGACACCACACCCGAAGCGCTGGCGAAGCTTCGACCGGCATTTCACGCGACGGGCAGCGTGACGGCAGGCAATTCATCGCAGACGAGCGACGGCGCGTCGGCGCTCGTCGTGATGTCCAGCGAGCTGGCCCGCCAACATCAGCTGAAACCGCTCGCCCGCTTCGTCGCCTATACGACCGCCGGCGTACCGCCGGAGCTCTTCGGGATCGGTCCGGTTCCGGCGATTCGCAAAGTCCTGAAGCTGACCGGCCTCACGCTCGATCAGATCGATCTCGTCGAGCTGAACGAGGCGTTCGCCGCGCAAGTCCTGGCGTGCCTGAAAGAGCTGCCGATCGATCCGGATCGCCTCAACGTGAACGGCGGCGCGATCGCGCTCGGCCATCCGCTCGGCTGCACCGGCGCGAAGCTGACGACGACGCTCTTGTACGAGCTGGCGCGCCGCAACAAGCGATACGGGCTGGTCTCGATGTGCGTGGGCGGCGGGATGGGAGCCGCGGGGATATTCGAACGACTCAACTGAACTCTCGAAATTAAGGAAGTATGGAAGTAAGGAATTAAGGAAGTGAGGAATTAGGAGTTGAGGAATTGACGATGACGACTTCATCTTTGACGCCGACCCTTCGCGGTGGCGAGTGGCTCCTGCAGACCTCCGATCCGGACGCCGTGCTCACGCCGGACAAGCTGACCGAGGAGCAGCGTCTGATCGGGCAGACGGTCACCGATTTCGTCCAGAAGGAGGCCCTGCCGGCGCTGGACCAGCTCGAAACGAAGGACTGGAACCTGGCGCGCGAGCTGGTGCGCAAGGGCGGTGCGCTCGGGTTGCTCGGCGTCGACGCGCCCGAGGTCTACGGCGGCGTGCAGCTCGACAAAGTCTCGTCGATGGTCGTCAGCGAGAAGATGGCGCGGGCGGCATCGTTTGGCGCAACCTTCGGCGCACAGGCCAACCTCACGGTTCTTCCTCTCGTGCTCTTCGGTACCGACGCGCAGAAGCGCAAGTACCTGCCGCGGCTGATCTCGGGCGAGATGATCGGCGCGTACTGCCTCAGTGAGCCGGGCTCAGGCTCCGACGCGCTCGGCGCCAGGACGCGCGCGACGCGGCAGGCCGACGGCAGCTTCGTGCTCAACGGCGAGAAGGCGTGGATCACCAACGGCGGATTCGCCGACGTCTATCATCGTCTTCGCCAAGGTCGACGGCGAGCTCTTCTCCGCCTTCATCGTCGAACGCGCGTTCGGCGTCACCAACGGCAAGGAAGAACACAAGATGGGCCTGCACGGCTCGTCGACGACGCCGGTGATTCTTCAGGACGTCCGCGTACCCGCGGAGAACCTGCTCGGCGAGATCGGCAAGGGCCACAAGATCGCGTTCAACGTCCTCAATTTCGCGCGCTACAAGCTCGGGGCGATGTGCGCCGGCGCCGCGCAAGGCGCGATCGGCGAAGCCGCGCGCTACGCCGCGCAGCGCAAGCAGTTCGGCCAGCCGATCGCGTCGTTTGGCGCGATCAAGCACAAGATCGGCGAGATGGTCGCGCGCGCCTACGCGGTGCAGAGCCTGATCTACCGCACCGCGGGCCTGATCGACGCGCGCATCGAGGCCACGCCGCACGATCCGGTCGATCAATCCGTCGCGCTCGCCACGCTCGAGGAATACGCGATCGAGGCGTCGATTGCCAAGGTCGCCGGCAGCGAGATGCTCGATTTCGTCCTCGACGAGAACATCCAGATCCACGGCGGCAACGGCTTCGTCCGCGACTATCCCGCCGAGCGTCACTATCGCGATTCGCGCGTCAACCGGATTTTCGAAGGCACCAACGAAATCAACCGGCTGCTGATTCCAGGCATGCTGGCGCGCCGGGCCGCCAAGGGCGATATCGCGATCATCGCCGCCGCCAAGGCGCTGCAGGACGAGCTGCTCGGGCCGCCGTCGCTGCCGTCCGACGATGGGACGCCGCTCGGCGAGGAGAAGCGGGCGATCGAGTCGTGCAAGAAGGCGTCGCTCATGGTCCTCGGTCTCGCGATGCAGACCTATCGCGACAAGATCGCCGATCAGCAGGAAGTCCTCATGCACCTGGCGGACATGCTGATCGATACGTTCAGCGCCGAGAGCTCGTGGCTGAGAGCGCGTGTCCGCGTCGAAGCGCAGCGCGCCCCGGGCGGAGCTGGAAGCCGCCGCGGCGCGTGTCTTCGTCAACGACGCGGCGATGCGCGTCGATGCCTCGGCGCGCCAGGCGCTCGCGGCGATGTCGGACGGCGACACCCTGCGGACCACCGTGGCCGCGCTCCGGCGCCTGTTCAAGCAGATGCCGGTCAACACGGCGGCGCTGCGCCGGCGCCTGGCGGACGAGACGGTCGCGCGCGGCGGCTATATTTTCTGAAGCCGGTCCGCCAGCTAAAATGGTGAGGATGCCATACACCCGGATCGTGCTCGCGGCGGCGCTCGTGACCGTCGCCGCGCTGCAGCAGTCCTCGTCCGGACGACAACCCCGCCGACTACGTCGCGGGGATCGCGGCGGCGCGTGCCGCGAAGGACGCCCAGTTCCAGCACGAGGACGATCCGATTCCGGCGTCGCGCAAGGCGGAGTTCCTGCCGCTGGCGTACTTTCCCGCCGATCCCGAGTATCACATCGCCGCAGCGCTGAAGCCGGCCGAACAGCAGACCACGCTGATGATGCCGACCTCGAGCGGACAGCTGCGCAGGATGATCAGGCTGGGCACGCTCGAATTCACGCTCAAGGGGCAACCGATGACGCTGACGGCGTTCACCGAGAAGCGACCTCGATCAGTTGTTCGTCCCGTTCAGCGATTTGACCAGCGGCACGGAGACCTACGCGGCGGGACGGTTCCTCGATCTCCATCGCACCGCCACGAATCTCTACGAGCTCGATTTCAACAAGGCCTACACGCCGTACTGCTACTACAACGCGTCGTTCGAATGCCCGTATCCGCCGCCGGAGAACCGCCTGAAGATCCCGATTCATGCGGGAGAGCGCATGAAAAAAGCCGGATCGTGATCAAGGCGGTCGTCTTCGACTTCGACGGCGTCCTCGCCAACAGCGAACCCCTTCATTTCCGCGCGTTTCGCGACGTGCTGGCCGCGCACGGCCTGCGCCTCACCGAAGCCGAGTACTACGCGGAGTATCTCGGGTATGACGACGTCGGCGCGTTCCGGGCGATTGCGCGCGACCGCGGCGCCGACATGAGCGACGCCCAGGTCGCGGCGCTGGTCGGACGAAAAGGCGATCCAGCTCGAAGCGCTCGAACGCGGCGCGTCGGTGCTCTTTCCCGGAGCGCGCGAGGCGGTGCTCAGAATGGCGCGCCGCGGGCCGATCGCCATCGCCTCGGGCGCCCGCCGCGCGGAAATCGTCCGGGTCCTCGATCACGAGGGGCTGCGCGACCACTTCCCGGTCCTCGTGGCGGCCGAAGACACCCCGGCCAGCAAGCCCGATCCCGCGCCGTATCGCTACGCCGTCCGCCTCCTGCAGACGGCCTACGGGGTCGCATTGAACCCCGCCGACTGCGTGGCCGTCGAAGACTCGCGGTGGGGGCTCGTGTCAGCTCGTGACGCAGGGCTTGCGCACTCTTGCCATCACCCACAGCTACCAGGCGACGGAGCTGACGGAGGCCGACGGCATCATCGACCACCTCGATCAGCTGACCGACGACCGCTTGAAGGGCCTCGCCGGCTGATCTTCCGCCGGGCGCGATTTTGGGTTGCGCGAGACGCCCGGAAAGTGGGACAAGATGCTGAAGCTCAGCCCCGGACGAATCCCGGCAAAGCCTACTGGATCAGACTTTTGCGACCGATGAGGACTTGCGGAGGAACTCAGGGAATGCGATTGACGCGCGCCGGCCTGCTGCTGGCGATCGTGATGCTCGGCGCAGCGACATTTGCCGCGGCACAGAGCACGGGCGGAACGATTCGGGGACATGTCACCGACGGCGGCGGACTCGCCGTGCCCGGTGCCACCGTGACCGTCGTCTCCCCGAACCTTCAGGGCGAGCGCGTGACCGTCACGTCCAGCAACGGCGACTACATCCTGACGCTGCTGCCTCCGGGAACCTACAAAGCGATATTTCAGCTGAGCGGATTTCAACGCGTGGAACGCGAAGCGGTGCTGGCGCCGACGCAGGTGCTGCCGATCGACATCACGTTCAGTCCCGAGCAGGTCGAAGAAACCGTCAACGTCGTCGGCACGACCGCCAACATGCTGTCGCGCACGGCGCAAGTCGCCACCAGTTTTCCGCAGACGCTCATCTCCGCGCTGCCGACCAATCGCGATCTGAGCTCGTCGCTGCTGCTCGCGCCCGCCGTGCACCAGACCGGCCCGAACGGCGCGTACTCGATCGCCGGATCGTTCTCCTTTGAAAATCAGTTCATGATCAACGGCGTGTCCGTCGTGGACAACCTGCGCGGTCAGCCGTACGACCTGTACGTCGAGGACGCGATCCAGGAAACGTCCGTGGCCAGCTCCGGGATCTCCGCCGAGTACGGCCGCTTCACCGGCGGCGTCGTCAACGTCGTCACCAAGTCGGGCGGCAACCAGTTCAGCGGCTCGCTGCGCGATACGCTGCAGAACGACAAATGGCGCGCGTATACGCCGTTCGACCAGGCCGCCATCGCCAAGGACGCCGCCCATGCTGATACGCGGGTGGACAGCACCATCCCGACCTACGAGTACACGTTCGGCGGACCGGCCTACAAGGATCGCCTCTGGTTCTTCACCTCGGGCCGCGTGCAGTCGAGCGAGTCGGCGCGCACGCTGGTCGTCACCAACATTCCCTATGTGTTCACCGACCAGTCCAAGCGGTTCGAATTCAACGGCACCTACTCGCTGAACCCCAATCACCGCGTGCAGGCGGTGTTCATCGACAGCAACGGCACGCAGAAGAACGCGACGCAGAACGTCAACACGTCGATGGATCTGAACAGCCTCTACGACGCGGATCGGCTGCTGAACCTGTTCACGATCAACTACAGCGGCGTGGTGCGGAAGAATTTCTTCGTCGAAGCCCGCGTCTCGGCTCGTAACGAGACGCTGAAGAACGTCGGCGGACAGAGCCGGGATTTGATCGACGGCACGCTGCTGCAGGACCGGTCCGCACGCCGATTCTGGTCGCCGACCTTCTGCGGCGTCTGCGGCGCGGAAGAGCGGGACGGCAAGGACGTGTTCGTGAAGGGGTCCTACTTCCTGTCGACGCGCGACCTGGGCTCGCACGACATGGTCGTCGGCTACGACAGCTACAACGATCAGCGGCTGGCGAACAACCATCAGGAAGGCAGCGACTACCGGGTCTTCAACATCAACACGTTCCTGCACTCGAGCGTCATCTATCCGCAGTTCCTGTCCGACGGCAGCACGCTCATCGCCTGGCAGCCGATCGTGGTGGAGTCCGACGGATCGAACTTCCGGACGCACTCGCTGTTCTACAACGACAACTGGCGGATCTCGAATCGTGTGACCGCCAACGTCGGCCTCCGCTACGACCGCAACCACGGCGCCAACAGCGTCAGCGATGTCGTGAGCCGCGACTCGTCGCTGAGCCCCCGCGTCGGCGTGGTCGTCGATCCGTTCAACGATCAGAAATGGACCGTCACCGGGAGCGTCGCCAAGTACGTCGCCGGCATCGCGAACACCATTGCGGACAGTTCGTCGCCGGGCGGCAACTTCGACTCGTACGCCGTCGTCTACGGCGGGCCGGCCATCAACCCGGTCGATGGACCAAATCTCGTGAGCACCCACGATGCCCTGCAGCAGCTGTTCTCCTGGCTGAATGCCAACGGCGGCGTGGCCGGTCTTCCGCCGGCGGCGCCGCCCACCGTGCGCGGCGTGACGCCGCAGATTCAGGGTTCGCTCAAGTCGCCGCACGCCTGGGAGTATTCGACCGGCGTCGGCCGGCAGTTCGGATCGCGCGCCAACATTCGCGCGGACGGCACCTACCGCAGCTATCACGACTTCTACGCGCAGCGCACCGATCTCACGACCGGACGGGTCACGGACACGCGTCCCGACAAGCCGACGTCGATGAACCCGACCTACGACCTGACGCTGGTTCAGAACACCGACGCGCTGAAACGCCGCTACGCCGGCCTGACGACGCAGGGGCAGTATCGCGTCTCGGTCGATTTCAACCTTGGCGCGGCGTACACGCTGTCGCGCCTGTGGGGCAATGTGGACGGAGAGACGGTCAACAGCGGGCCGACCGCGAGCGACATCCTGCAGTATCCGGAATACAAGCAGGCGTCGTGGAACACGCCCGAAGGCGATCTGTCGGCCGATCAGCGGCACCGGGCACGGTTCTGGGGCACCTACGGCATTCCGCGGGTCACCGGCCTCTCGCTGGGCGTGCTGCAGATCGTCGAAAGCGGCGTGCCCTACGGAGCGGTCGGCTACGTGAACTCGCCGCTGGTGGTCGCCAATCCGGGCTACCTGACCCCGCCGCAGGCAACGTCGATCACCTACTACTACACCGCGCGCGACGCATTCCGGACCGCGGGGCAGCAGCGCACCGACGCCGCGCTCAACTACTCGCACCATGTCGGCGCCTCGCGCGTCGAACTCTTCGGGCAGTGGCAGGTGCTCAACGTCTTCAACCACTACCAGCTGTGCGGATGCGGTGCGGCGACGGTGTTCCAGAACGGCGGCGCCGTCACGGCCGCGCGCCTCGATCAGACGGTCACGTTCCAGCCCAACTCGTTCAATCCGTTTACGACGACGCCGCAGCAGGGCGTCAATTGGAATTTCGGCCCGGCGTTCGGCACCGCCGTGAACCGCATGGCCTACACCACGCCGCGTACGATCCGCGTGTCGTTCGGCGTCCGCTTCTGACGGATTTTCGGGGATGACGTCGGGAAGGTCCGGGCCACTGACGTCTTGCGTTATCCTTCCCTCGTGGTCTCCGAAGAATTCCTGCGCAGATTTTCAGCGACCGCGCTGAGCCCCGATCCCGAGCTCGCCACTGCCGCGCTGCTCATGGCGCGCGTCGCGTATCCGAAGCTCGACGCCGGTCCGTATCTCGACCAGCTCGATCGACTCGGGCGCGAAGCCGCCGCACGCGTGGCCGCGGCGCGCGTCGAGGACGCTGATGTTCCGGCGCGAGTCGATCCGGTGGCCTACGCGCGGATCTCGGCGCTCAACGAGTATCTGTTCAACGATCAGCGCTTCGTGGGCAACGACGTCCAGTACGAGGACCCGCGCAACAGCTTCCTGAACGACGTCCTCGATCGGCGCACCGGCATTCCGATCACGCTCGGGCTGGTCTACATCGAAGTGGCGCGGCGCGCCGGGGTGGATGTCGAAGGCGTGAACTTTCCCGGCCACTTCCTGCTCAGATGCCGCATGCGCCCGGATTCGCCGTACTCGCGCGATCTGATCATCGATGCGCACCACGGCGGCGCGCTGCTGACCGAAGCGATGTGCCGCGAGCTGCTGCACAAGCATGCCGACGGCACGCGTGTGGGATCAGCACCTGCTCGGGCACGCGACGAAGCTGCAGATCCTGGTGCGGATGCTGCTGAATCTGAAGCGGTCGTACGTGCGGATGTACTCGTTCCCGCAGGCGCGCGACATCACCGAGCTGCTGCTCGCGCTGGATCCGTCAGCGCTGAACGAGCTGCGCGATCGCGGCCTGCTGGCCTACCACCTGAATGATTTCTCGTCGGCGCTGCGCGACCTGCAGAACTATCTCAGCCTGGCGACCAAGAGCGAGCTCGATCAGGAAGAACGCGACGAGCGCGCCCAGATCTGGGAGCACGTCAAGTCGCTGCGGCGGCGAGTGGCGTCGCTCAACTGAGCGCGCCGCTCACTGCTGGCGTATCTCGTCGTAGAGAATCGCCGACGCGATGATCCCGTTGTGGAAATTCGCGACGTCGAGCTTCTCGTTCGGCGCGTGCGCATTCTCGTCGGGCAGCCCGACGCCGAACAGCACCGCCGGAATCCCGAGCTCTTCCTGAAACGTCGACACCACCGGAATCGATCCGCCTTCGCGCGTGAACACCGGCGGCCGCCCGAAGCCCTTTCTCGATGGCGCGTCCTGCCGCCTGCATGAAGGGATGGTCGTACGATGTCATCCACGGCTTGCCGCCGTGCATCCGCGTGATCTTCAACTCCATCGTCTTCGGCACGATCTTGCGGATGTGGTCCTCGAAGAGCGTGGCGATCTTGTTGGGATCCTGATCGGGAACGAGGCGCATGCTGACCTTGGCCATCGAGACGGCCGGCAGCACGGTCTTCGCACCCTCTCCGGTGAAGCCGGAGAGCAGCCCGTTCACTTCGAACGTCGGCCTGGCCCACGTGCGCTCGAGGGTCGTGTAGTCGGATTCGCCGAATACCTTCGGAATGCCGAAATCCTTCCGGTAGGTTTTTTCGTTGAACGGCAGCGTCGCCCACGCCTTCCGCTCGTCCTCCTGCAATACCCGCACGTCGTCGTAGAAGCCCGGAATCTTGATGTGGCCGCCGCGGTCCTTCATCTGCGACAGCACCTGCGCGAGCACGAAGGCGGGATTGGCGACGGCGCCGCCAAACGATCCCGAGTGCAGATCGGTCGAACTGCCGCGGAGATCGATCTGGAAGTACACCAGGCCGCGAAGCCCGTAGCAGATCGACGGGACACCGCGCGCGAACATCGCCGAGTCGGAAATGACGACCACGTCGGCCTTGAGCTCGGTCTTGTGCGCGCGGATGAAGTCGTCGAGATGTTCGCTGCCGACCTCTTCCTCGCCTTCGAGGATGAATTTCATGTTCACCGGCAGGCGCTGGTTCTGCGTCAGGTGCGCTTCGACCGCCTTCAGGTGCATGAACACCTGTCCCTTGTCGTCGGCGGAGCCGCGCGCGTAGATCTCGCCGTCGCGAATCGTCGCCTCGAACGGCGGCGATTCCCACAGGTTCAGCGGATCGACCGGCTGCACGTCGTAGTGCCCGTAGAAGAGGATGGTCGGCGCGCCCGGAGCGCCCAGCCAGTCGCCATAGACGACCGGATTGCCGGGCGTCTCGATCAGCTTGACGTTCTGCAGGCCGACGCGCCGCATCTCGTCGCCGCACCACTCCGCGCAGCGCCGCACATCGCCGGCATGCTCGGGCAGGGCGCTGATGCTCGGAATGGCGAGCAGCGCTTTCAATTCCTCGAGATATCGATCCCGGTTGACGTTGATGAAATCGATGACGTTGTTCATGTCGCCGTTGGCCTCCAGCGTCCGTCCTCTTCGACGACGCGCCCTTCGCGCTGCAGTTTGATGAGGTGCGCGAGCACATTTTCGCGCGCGGCCGGAACGAGCGCGGCCGCCAGTCCATCATAGATGGATTCGGCGATCGACGGCACCGTGTCGCGGCCCGCCGCGAGCGCCGTCACCACCTGCTGCTCGCGCAGGCGTCGATGGCCGATGTAGCCGCGCAGGAGCGGCGCCGGCTCGGCCACCTCGGCGCCGTGCGCCGGAAGCAGCCGCACGGGTGCCAGCGCCAGCAGCCGCTGGAGCGACTGCATGTACTCGGCGAGGTCGCCCCCGTGGCTCGCGTCGATCATCACGCTGCCGCCCAGCACCACGAGATCGCCGGTAAACATGGTGCCCGTCGCTTCGTGCCAGAAGACGAGGTGATCCGGGGAATGTCCCGGAGTGTGAAGCGCCACGAGGTCTTCACTTCCCAGCGGAATCCGGTCGCCGTCGCCGATCGGGTGCCATGGCACGTCGAATCGCCCGTCCTGTTCGGGCCAGGGACGCTTGAAAAACGTCGGCGGATGGATGCGCCGCCGCAAGCGCCACCGCACCGCTCGCGTGGTCCGCGTGCGCGTGCGTGACCAGCACGCGATCGAGGCGCGCGCCCTGACGATCGAGCGCGTCGGCGATGGCGGCGAGATGCCGCGGCTCCGCCACGCCGGCGTCGATGAGCGTCGCCGAGTCTCCGTCGACCAGCAGGTACGTGTTGTTGCCGGCGCCGGTCATCGGGCTGGGGTTGTGCGCGTCGAGCCGAAGAGGGGCGAACACGTCAGAAACTATAGCGAAGCGCCGCGGACAGATGAGAATTGTCGCGGTACTGGCCGAGAAAATCGTTCTGGTGTCCTGCGAGAAACGCTCCTGTCACAGTCGCCCGCCAGTGCGCGCCGCGCGCCTGCGAGTATTCGCCCCGGACGTCCACGCCGGCGCCGTTCTGGCGGATCGCGGTTTCGAGCGCCACGCTCCGGTTGGTGTCGATCGTGTAGGCGGCACGTGCGAGCAGCGCTTTCGTGAGACCTCGATCGGGCGCAAAGACGAACGCGGCGCGACGAACGGTGACCACTTCGCCGGCGTAGCCGCCGACCAGCACCCACTCGCCGGTCTGCCGTTCGAGTTGAATGACGTAGACGATGAAATCGTCCGTCCCGGGCGTGTCCGACGTCGTGTACGCGCCTTCGGCTTTGACGGTGAACCAGCGCGTCGGCGCGGCCAGATCGCCGCCGTACGAGCGGATAGCCGGATACGTCTGTACGACGGCAAGCGACGCTGGCGCAGTTCCGGGCACGATGGCTGACGTCCGGCAGGTGATTGAATCCGTTGAAGTACGAGGCCGAATATTCGAGGCCCGCGGCGGTCGTGTGGCCCCAGCGCACCCCGGCCTGCGACCCTTCAGGAAGATGGCGGCCGCCATCCTCGAGCGTCAACGGCGGCACCGTCGCCGGCACGGCGGTCCACCGCTGATCGAGCAGCGGCGCCCGGCTCGGCGTGAACCACGGCACCCACACGCCTTCGAAGGTATTGGCGTCGGTGGCCACGACGGCGCGCACGCCCGTGACGGCGAGATACTCGGCGTCGACGACGTTCATGAAGTCGCGCGGCGCAAAACGATCGGTCGGCGTGACGATGTCGGTCTTGCCCCAGCGGATGAACTGCTTGCCGGCGTCGAGTGTGAGACGGCCGCGCGCGATCGTCGCGGCCAGCCGGCGGATCGACAACGCCGGTCTTTGAACCGTGCGATCCCTGAAATCCACGTGCCAGGACGCGTCCACCTGATCGTCCGTGTTCGCGCGCGCGTCCAGTCCGGCGGCAAACTGGATCCAGGGCCTGGGCTTGGCAAAGACTTCTTCGCGGCCCCACAGATCGCCAACCGTGTTCTGCGAGTCGTTCGGCGCGTCCTGCGGATAGAGGAATCCACGTGCGTCGACGAAGCCGCGCTGGGACAGCGATTGTCCGTGCGCCGCGGCGGGAAGGGCCGCCGCGAACGCCGTCGTCAATGCGCGAACGATAAAACCGCGCCGGAGGTTTCTGGCGCCGGTCGCGATCACTGCCGGCGCAGCGCCTGGATGGTGAAGTCCTCGTCCTGCATCGGCACGTTGTACTGGAGCTTGTCGAGCGTCAGGCGCGTCCGGCTGCCCCGCGCGACGTCGAGCATCTCGAGCTGCCGCGCCGTCCAGATCCCCTGGACGTTCTGAAAGTCGCTGTAGACCAGCCGCCGCGCGACCTTGTCCTTGACGTAGTTCTCGATGCGCACGAAGGCGTAGGTGTCCTTGCGCACCCAGAGAATGCCGCGGCTGTACTGCGACGACTTCGTCTGTTTCGCCACGGATTGAATCTTCCAGGTGGCGACGCCGTCGAGCGTGTCGTCGCCGATCAACGAGTAGTCGTACTGGTTGACGTCGCGCTCCTCCATGTCCTCGAAGCTGAAATCAGTGCCGAAGAAACGCGTCGAGCGATCCTGCAGCGCGATCCGCCGTTCGCGCTCGATCGCCGGCGTGTACATCCACTGGTCGGACGCTCGATCCGGATGGTTGACGACCAGCAGCGCGACGCCCTTGACCTCGGCCGGCTGCGTGAAGCGCAGGACCATCTTGCTGTCGCCGTGTGCGCCAAGGCGCTCCAGAATCCAGCGCTTGTCTGAAATCTTTCCCTTCGCGTCGAATACCTGCAGGATGCCCTCGTAGCGCTGCGAGGTTGAATTCGTTCGGCGCTGCGCTTCCTCGATGACCTGCCGGGCATCGTCGGCGGCTTGCACAGACGATAACCACGAAGGCACGACCAAAGAGAAAGCTATCGCCGCACCGAGCGTGAGGCGTTGGCGACCACTTCTTCTCACTGGCCGCGGGGCCCCACCCCCGCGGCGAACTGACGCTGATGCCTCGCCTCGGATTTGCCCGTCCTCAGCTCGGCATGGCCGCAGGCGCTGTGCCTTCGTGGTTGTCTTTGTCTCGTTACTCATATTCAAGTGCTTCCACGAGAGAACCGCGTACCGCCGACTCCGCGGGCCAGATCGCCGCGATGAACGCCGCGCCGAGGATCGTCGGGATCAGACCGAGCATCACCGTGATCGGGAACTCGTAACTGAGTCGCATCCCGGCGATGTCGTGATGGACGATCTGCAGGATGTAGTACAGATTGACCGCGCCGAGCAGCGCCCCCAGCGTCAGCCCGAGCGTGCCGATGCTGAGCGCTTCCATCCAGATCGTCCGGCGGATCTGTCCGCGAAGGCCGCCCACCGCCTGCAGCACGCCAAGCTCGCGCCGGCGGTCGGTAATCGACACGGTCAGCGTGTTGACGATGCCGAGGATGGCGACGAGCACCGCCACGGCAATCTGGACCGACGCGAGCGCGAACCACTGGTCGGTCACTCGCAGGATGTAGCCCTTCAGCTCGCCGTTGGTGAGCACGAACACCTGCCGCTGCCCCGCGTATCGCGCGAGGATGCGCTGCTTCACATCGGGAACCGAGGCGCCGGGCTGCAGATACACGCGAAACACGTTGACGGAATCGTCGCGCCAGTACTTCTGGAACAGCGTCCGATCCATCAGGATCGTGCCCTGCTGATCGGAGTAGTCGACCAGAATCCCGACGATCGGCAGTCGAATGACGCCGCCCGGCGCGGGGATCTCGAGGACTTCGCCGAGCGACAGATGCTTCAGCTGCGCGAGCGTATCCGAGACCATCACGCCACGGCCCGCGCCCGCCTCGCGATACATCGTCACGGCCTCGCCGGCGACCGGTTCACGCTTGGCCGTTTCCGACAGGCTCTTGACGTCGCCGGCCACGACCATCACCGGTGTCTGCCGGAACACGACCCGCGCCGACCGCACGCCCTGCACGCGCGCGATGCCCGGGACCGCTTCGAGTTCCTGGTTCATCTCGGCAGGAAATCGCAGGGTACGGACCACGATGTCCTGCGACGGCATGACGAACAGATCCGGATTGAGCGCCGTCTGCATCCAGTCGATGATCGACTCGTAGCTCGCGCGCGCCATGCCGGCGAACGCGACGACCAGCGCCAGCGAGAGCATCACGGCCGCGACGCTCGCCGACGTCCGGCGCGGCGCCTGGATCAGGCTGTCGGCGGCCAGCGCGCCTTCGACCGGTCGAATCCATTTCAGGATCGGCCGGAGGGCGCGCGAGAGCGCGAGCGACATCAGCGGCCCCAGCAGCAGCGCGACGCCGATCGCCAGCGCGTAACCGGCGTAGAACACGATGCGCGAGCTTCCCGCGATGAGGCATCCGATCGACACCAGGCCAAGCGCCGCGGCCAGCAGCGTGCGCACACGGCTCTCGCCGGCCGACAGCACCTGATACTTGCCCTTCTGCAGCGCCTGCACCGGATCCACCCGCGCGGCCTGCCGTGCCGGAATGAGCGCGGCGATGATGCTGGTGGTGATCCCGATGACCAGCGCCGTGAGCAGCACGGTCGGACTGGTCGCCACTTCGTCGGCATGCTGCGCCACGCCGTAGACGTCGCTGATGAGATCGCCAATCGACGCGGCGATGCCGCGGGCGATGACGCAGGCCGAACGCCAGGCCGCCAATCGAGCCGATCAGGCCGGTCACGGCGCTCTCGCCGAGAAACAGCCAGCGGATCTGCTGCCGCGTGGCGCCGAGCGCCCGCAGGATGCCGATCTCGGACCGCCGCTGCGTCACCGCGATGGCGAACGAGTTGTAGATGATGAACATGCCGATGAACAGCGCGAACAGGCTCGAGATGTTGACCATCATCGAGTAGGCGGCGGTCATCGCCTCGAACTGCTGGCCTCGTCCGGACGGCGGATCGATTTGAAATCCCGGACCGAGCCGCTCGCGCAGCTCCGCCTGGGCCTGCGCAATCGTCACGCCTTCCTTGACGCCGATGTCGATCCGATCGAACGTGCGGCCCGCGCCCGAACATCTTCTGCGCCGCGTAGATGTCCATGATCGCGAGGTTGCCGCCGAAGGCGCTCGACAGGCCCGACGATTTCATGATGCCGCGGACCGTGAACGCCCGGTCGCCGAGGATCGTGCCCAGCGTGATCCTGCCGTTGACCGCGAGGTGATTCTTGTCGGCGAACTCCTTCGTCAGGATGATCGAATCGGGCTGCGCGAGGAACACCAGCGGATCCTCGATCACCGCATCGTCGCCCGATTCGAGGTCGTAGTCGCGCAGGCTGCGATCGCCGGTCATGTCCACGCCGAGGACCAGCAGGCTGCCCTGTCCGGCGATGCGCGAGTCGACGATGGCTTCGATCGCCGGGACGGCGACGCGAATCGACGGCGACGCCTGGACCGAGTCCAGCACCTCCTCGTTGAAGCCGGTTTCGCCCGATGTGACCTGCAGCTCGGTCTTGCCGGCGATGCGATCCACCGTGTGATTGAACGCGTAGAGCACGCTCTGATTGGCGGTGTGCATGCCGACGAACACCGCGACGCCGAGCACGATGCCCGCCATCGTGAGCAGCGTCCGCAGGATGTGCTTGCGGAAGTACGGCCAGCTGATCAGGCGCAACAGGATCATGCGGCGCCGGCCTTTTCACGCTGGATGTCTTCGATGACGCGGCCATCGCGCAGCACAATCGTCCGCGCGCAGCTCTCGGCGACGTTCATGTCGTGCGTCACGATGACGACCGTGGAGCCGAGGCGGACGTGCAGATCCTTGATCAGGCCGAGGATCTCGACGCCGGTGTGCGTGTCGAGATTGCCGGTCGGTTCGTCGGCGAGCAGGATCGGCGGATAGATCGAGAGCGCCCGCGCGATCGCCACGCGCTGGCGTTCGCCGCCTGACAGTTCGTCGGGAAGATGGGTCAGGCGATGACCGAGCTGCACGAGGTTGAGGAGTTCCGTGGCACGCGCCTGCACTTTCGCGCGCGGCCATCCGCGCAGATGCAGCGGCAGCGCGACGTTCTCGACACAGGACAGCGTCGGCAGCAGGTTGAAGAACTGGAAGATGAAGCCGATCTTGTCGCGCCGCACTCTGGTCAGCGCATCGTCGGACAGACCGCCGAGCGATTCGCCGTCCACGCGGACGTCACCCGACGAGGCGCGATCGAGACCGCCGATGAGATTGAGGAGCGTGGACTTGCCCGAGCCGGACGGGCCGATGATCGACACCATCTGTCCGCGCGGAATGGCCAGCGTGACCTGATCGAGCGCCGTCACCTGACGTTTGCCGGCGAACTGCTTGGTCACGCGGTCCAGGTCGATCATGGTTCGATTATGTGAACTGTTTCACAAAGTTGTCAAATTACTGGCATTTCTGCCGTATCTCAAGCATTCCGGCCGGTCAGCTGCGCCCGGGTGAACTCGGGCACCGGCACGGGGACGCGCGTCACCGGGTCGACCGTCACGTTCACCGTGTGGCCGTCGGCCAGCTGCTGGCCGGTGGTGAGATTGGCGATCTGATAGGCGATCGAAATGCTCGTCCGTCCGATGCCGGTCAGGGTCAGGCGGATTTCGAGCTCGTCATGCACGTGCGCGGGCGCGCGATAGTCGCAGTCGGCGTGCACGATGATGGTCGTCGCGCCGGGAATGCCGGCGGCGCCGCCGAGATGACGCCACCACGCAAAGCGGCACTGTTCGAAATAGGTGAAGTACACCGCGTGGTTCACGTGCCCCATCGCGTCGCAGTCGCTGAAGCGGACCGTCAGGCGGTGCGTGAACGTGGACGAGCCATCAGTCATGGGGAGTAGAATACCTGACCGCCGTGTTGCTCCCGACCGAAACCCAGGACACGTTCAGCGCAGACGAAGCGCGCGCGCTGGCGCCGTATTTTACGAACACCGATCGGCCCGTCTTCGCGCTGACGAACCTGCCGGAAACCGTGAAGGGCGCGCTGTTCGCCCGCTATTCACGATCGGCCAAGTCGCTGCGGCGGCTGTTCCTCGACGAGTTCCGCGGCGACGTCCACGTCTCCGATGCGCCGGTCGAGACCGGCAGTGGGTACCGCGCGCGCCGACAAGTTGTACGCGCGCGTCCTGAACGAGTACGGCGACGACTCGGTCGCGCAGCTGGGCAGCGCGCACATCGCGTGCGAGGGTGTCTCGAACATCCTCACCAAGGTGCTCGAGTGGGGCCGGCTGATGGCGTATCTCGAGCAGTCGACGCGCTACGTGCCGTACACGGACAAGCCGAACGGCCGCTGGAAATATCACGTGCCCGCCGAGATCGCGCGCGGCGCCGCTGGCCGGCGAATACGCGCGCACGATGGATTTCGCGTTCGAGACCTACGCCCGCTGGATTCCGGCGATGGAATCGCACTTCCGGGCGAAGTATCCCAAGGCGCCCGAAGATTCCGATGGCGTCTACCGATCGGTGATTCGCGCCAAGGCGCTCGACACGCTGCGCGGACTGCTCCCGGCGGCGACCACCTCCAACGTCGGTTTGTTCGGAACGGGACAGGCGTTCGAAGCGCTGCTCCTGCGGATGTTCGCGCATCCGCTCGAGGAAGTGCGGGCGCACGGGCAGGCGATGCTCGAGGAATTGCGCCACGTGATTCCCGCGTTCCTCGCGCGGCTGGATCAGCCGACCCGCGGCGGCCGCTGGATTCAGTATCTCGCCGAGACGCGACGCGCGGTCGAAGACCTGGCGGCGCACGTCGTGAGCAACGTCGAAGCGGAGCCGCGCGATGAAGTGACGCTGACCGACTTCGATCCGGACGGCGAGGTCAAGGTGGTCGCGGCGGCGCTCTATGCGGCGTCGCACCTGCCGGACGACCAGTTGATGCAGATCGCCCGGGCGATGCCCGCCGGCGAACGCGCGGCGGTGCTTGCGCGCGTATATCGGGGACCGCGCGAACCGCCGGCACAAGCCGGCCCGGGCGTTCGAGCGCACCCACTATCGGTTCGATGTGCTCGCCGATTACGGCGCCTTCCGCGATCTGCAGCGCCATCGGTTGCTGACGCTCGAGTGGCAGCCGCTCGCGCCGCAGCATGGATATGTCGAGCCGGCGGCCATCGAGGAAGCCGGCGCGCTCGCGGACTGGCGCGCGGTGATGGAACGCTCGGCGGCACTGCATGCCGCGCTGTCAGCCCAGGGTCCGCCCGAGGCCGCCGCGTACGCGGTCGTCATGGCCTATCGCGTCAGGTTCTACATGGACATGAACGCGCGCGAGGCGATGCACGTCATCGAGCTGCGCACGGCGCCGCAGGGACATCCGTCCTACCGCCGCATCTGCCAGGCGATGCACCGGGCGATCGCGGACGTCGCCGGTCACCGCGCGATCGCCGAGGCGATGCAGTTCGCCGACCATTCGGAAGTGGAGCTGGAGCGGCTGCAGTCCGAGCGCGCGCTGGAAAAGAAACGCGCATCGGCTTCGTAAACATCAGAGTCACGAAGACACGAAGGCACGAAGAAAACTCATTCTCTCCCGGAATGTTGTGCGTCTTCGTGTTTTCGTGCCTTCGTGACTCAGGTTAGTCGTCCTCGTCGTCCTTGAGCCAATAGCGCGAGTACTCGTCGAGGAAGGTGAGCGAGTCGAACGCCTTCATCCGGTCGAAAAAGAGGATCCCGTCGAGGTGATCGGTCTCGTGCTGAATCACGCGGGCTGAGAAATTCGACGCCTTGATTTCAATCCGCTCGCCATTGCGATCGTAGGCGCGCACGCGGATGTCCTTCGCGCGCGGCACCCGGCCGCGGATGTCCGGAATGCTCAGGCAGCCCTCCCAGTCCTCGACGACCTCGGGACCGACCGGGGTGATTTCCGGGTTGATGATCGCAATCGGCGGCGGGGGCGGCTCGTCCTCGTCGCCGACGTCGAGCACCGCCACGAACACGCGCAGCGACTCATGGATTTGCGGCGCAGCGAGCCCGACGCCGTGGTACTCGACCATCGTCTGCACCATGTCGTCGATCAGCTTCTGGATGACCGGCGTCTTGATCTCGGCGCGCTCGATGGGGCGGGCTTTGGCGCGGAGCACCGGGATGCCCCATGCGCGCCACTTTCAGGATGGACATGTCCTGCGAATTATACTTGGCAGGACAGCAGCCCCTGCATGGCCCATCTCCACCCGCTCGATGAAACGCACGCGTTCCGGTTCTGCCCGCGCTGCGGTCACGCGCTCGAGGAGCGCGTCCTCAAAGCCGGCGAGCCGCCGCGGCTGGTGTGCACCGCCTGCGATTTCGTCTTCTATCTCGATCCGAAAATCGCCGTCGGGACGATCATCCGCGCGACGAGCGGGCGCATCGTGCTGGTGCGCCGCGCCATCGAGCCGGGGTATGGCAAGTGGGTCTTCCCCGGCGGCTACGTCGACCGGGGAGAGGCGCTGCACGCCGCCGCGATTCGCGAAGCACGCGAAGAATGCGGCCTCGACGTGCGCCTCGACGGGTTGATCAACGTCTACTCATACGCCGGCCGCGCCCCGGTCATCGTCGCCTACGCGGCGACCGCGCTCGGCGGCGTCCTGCAGACCGACGATGAGGGGCTGGAGGCCGCGGAAGTGGAACCGGCGGCGATCCCGTGGGACGAGCTCGCCTTCCGCAGCACGCACGAGGCGCTCCGCGACTATCTGGCCGGACTCCTGCATCCGCTCTCCGCTCAGTAGGGTCGCCGACGGAGGCATTCCGGACTAGTCGGCGAGACCTTCGGCTTTCTTCTCGGCCGCGGTGATCGTTCCGCCCGCGGCCACGATCTCGGCTTCGCGGTCGAGCGGCACCTGCGGCACCGTGACGAACCGCGCGACCGCACCAGCGGTGTCGCCGATCTTCAGCTGCTTCATGAGGAACGTGAAGCGTTCCTCGAGCGACTGGCCGATGGCGCGCCGGCGATCGGCTTCGATGCTCCACATGCGCTTCTTGAACGGCCCGATGGCCTTCTTGCGCGCCTTGTAGATGAACATCTCCTCGGTGTCCTTCGGCTTGCGCTCCTCGAGCGCGTGCTCCCGGATCCAGGCGTACATCTCCGCCTTGAGGTCCGCGGGAAAGTCGGGATGCTCGTACACCATGTTCTGAAAATCGGTGGCGAGATGAATCTCGCACGCGCCCACGCGCGGGAAGGCTTCGAACGCTTCGAGCGGCAACGTCGATGCGCCGTGCTGGACGGCGCCGGCCAGGCCGTAGTCCTTGCGCGCGGCACGCGACAGCTCGTCGAGCGTCTTCAGATCGATCTTCACGTCGGTGCGAACGCTGCCGTCCGAATTGATGAACCCGCCGTGCGCCGTCCCGGTCTGGACGCTGATCTTGCTCAGGCCGACGAGGTTGGCGCCGCGCTCCGCGAGCTTGCGGTTGAACCCCTTCATGTACGCGTGCAGTTCATGGACGTCCGAGTTCTTGCCGCCGACCTCGCCGATCTCCCCGCCGACCGACACCGTGACGCCGCTCGGTTCGACCTTGCGGATGAACGCCGCGAAGTCCGCGGCCAGCGTGACGTTGACTTCCTGCTGCTCGTCGAGCGTCGGCTTCTCGAGGTCGACCAGCGTCGAGGTGTCGATGTCGATGTTGTAGAAGCCCGCGGCGATTTCTTCCTTGATCAGCGCGCGCAGGATATCGAGCTCCTTGTCGCGCTCCGGGCTGTTGTACTTCTTGGCGTTGGTCTGAACGTGGTCGCCCTGGATGAAGATCGGGCCCTTGAAGCCTTCCCGCAGGGCCGCCGCCAGCACGATGGCCGCGTATTCGTGCGGCCGCTGCTCGGTGTAGCCGATTTCAGAACGGGCGATTTCGAAGATGAAGGCGCCGGCGTTCAGCTTCTTCGCCGACCGCACGACCGCGCGGGCGGTGTCGTAGGCCATGGCGCGCACGTTGATGGCCGGGACCGTGAAGCCGGTCGCCTCGCCGTGGCCCATCGCCATGTACAGGTCGTGGATCGACGCGGGCCGGACGCCGTGCGCCGCGGCGAGCGAACGAATCAGCCATCTCGCCGTGCCGCGAATGTCGGCGTCGGCGCCGAACGCCGCCGTCCACGCGAGCTTGTCGACCAGATCGCCGGTCATGGCCCCGATATTCGTGACGCTGACGCGATCGGTCAGGATCGTCGCCACCGGCTTGATGGCATCGGACATCTGCTTGACGGACTCGAACATGACGTTCACCTTCCTGGCGCGGCCCCGGCAGCGGATCCGCTCAACGACAAGCTTGCGATTCTAACACGGGTAGGTGGAAGTCCTCCACCTCGGACGCGGCAATCGCCGCGGCCACCATCTCGTCGATCGGCAGCGCGGCCTCGCCGGCGAGGACCTGCACCGCGCGTGGCACGCGTCGCCGGATGGCGCGGCGTGAACAGCGTGCAGCAGTCCTGATCCGGAATGTTCGAAATCGGCAGCGTGCCCAATCGCGCCGCCTCAGCGGCGATCTCATCCTTGTCCATCCCGACCAGCGGCCGCAGACATCTGCAGGTCGTCGCTTCGGCGATGACTGTCAGATTTTCCAGTGTCTGCGACGCCACCTGCCCGATCACTTCGCCGGTCACCAGCGCCCGCGCGTGCCACTTCCGCGCCAGCCGCTCGGCGATGCGCAGCATCAGCCGGCGGTAGATCACCACGCGCAGCTCCGGCGTGACCGACAAGCACGACCTGCTGCTGCAGCTCGCCGAACGGCACCAGCACCAGGCGCGATCGCTGCTGATAGCCGGTCAGCAGCGTCGCGATCTCGCGCACCTTCTCCTGCGAGGCGCGCGACAGGATCGGATAGCTGTGAAAGTGGACGAACAGCACCGCGCAGCCGCGCCGCATCATGCGATACGCGGCCACCGGCGAGTCGATGCCGCCCGACAGCAGGCACGCGAGCCGGCCGCCGGTCCCGGTCGGCAATCCGCCGGCGCCCGGCTCCTTGCCGAAGAAGTAGAACGCGTACGTCGGCAGCATCTCGATGTGGATCGTCAGCGCCGGCTTGCTGAGATCGACGTGCCAGCCCGTCGCCTGCTTGATCAGCCCGCCGACTTCGCGCTCGATCTGCGGCGAGGTGAGCGGAAACCGCTTGTCGGCGCGCCGGACGCTGACGCGAAACGACGGCGTCTGCCGATCGCCCAGATCCGCGAGGATCGCGTCGGCGAGCTGCTGAAAATCGTGCGGCCCGCGCCCGGCCTTGGAGAAGTTCGCGATGCCGAAGACGCGGCTGATCCGCTCGCGAACATCCGGCCACGGCGCCGTCGTCGCCCAGCTCGATCTCGATCCGCCCCATGACGGAGCGGATGCTGCGGACGTCGATGCCCTTCAACGCCTGGCGCAGGTTCCGGACCAGCACCTGCACGAACCACGGGCGGTTCTTTCCCTTGAGCGCCAGCTCCTTGTAGTGGACGACGATGGAATTCATGGCAGGAGCCGCGTGCGCCGCGAGATGGCCGCTCCGCACGGCGCCTTCGATGGTCGCGGGCAGCCCGGTGTCGATCCAGTCGCCGGCCAGCGACCAGTCCCTTGACGGCCGTCGTGGTGCGCGGGGCGCGCCGGCTGGCCCGGCGCCAGCGAGAACGTCGCGCGCGGCTCGCGGATCACCGTGCCGCTTGACCATGCGTCGCGGCGCGGACGCGACGGCAGCGCCTCGCGCAGCTCGTCGCAGGCCAGCGGCAATCAGCTCGTCGTTCGTCCGGCGCACGACGTCGGCGGCGCCGCTGGACACGAGCGTGAGGTGCGACGTCTCGCCGCCGAGAATGAGCCGCTTGTCGAAGACCCACTGCATCACGCGGCCGGGCAGGCCGACGAACGCCTCGTCGAGGACCGGGCGATCGAACCAGAGATTGACGGTCACGATCGGCGACGCATCCGTCGCATCGCGCGGCCTGAAAGATCGGCTCGAGCGGCGCGACGTCGCCCTCGAACGCGGTCGCGCAGCGCGAACCAGGGCACCGCGCTGACCACCGCGCCCGCCGTCCACGTCTCGGCCGCCGCACACGACGGCCGCCACGCGGTCCGCTTTGATCACGATCTGCGCGGTCGCCGGTCGTGACCAGCCCGCCGCGCTGCTCGATGAACGCCCGCGCCGGTTCGGCGTACATCTGATCCAGCGGACGGGTGGGCAGGACGATGGCCGCGGCGCGCGGGTCGTTGGTGAACATCTCGGCGAGCACGCGCGCGAACGCGCGGCGCGGCGGCGATCTCGGCCGGCTGGTTGAGGGCCGCGAGCGCCAGCGGCTCCCAGAGCATTTCGCAGACGCGCGGCGTCTGGCCGTTGTGGATCAGCCACTGGCGCACGGTCTCGCCCGGCGATGCCGCGAGGCGATCGCTGCGCCCGGCCATCTGCCGCTGCGCGGTCTTGATCGGCCCCGCCATCCGCAGGATCGAAAAACGATCCGCCCACGACAGCGCCGTCCAGTCGAACACGCCGGACAACAGATGCAGCGGCGCCGGCAGCCCGGAGCAATCCAGGCGCGACTTCACGCCGTCGCGATCGATCATCGTCACGGCGAGCTGCGGCTGAAAGCGCACGCGATCGCTCGGCGCCGATGTCGCCGAGGAACGCCAGCGTTTCGCGATAGCAGCCCATCAGGATGTGCTGGCCGTTGTCCACCAGCTCGCCGGTCTCCCGATCGCGAAACGCGGTGGCGCGGCCGCCCAGCCGGTTCCGCGCTTCGACCACGCGCACGCGCGCGCCGCGGCGCGTCAGCCGGACCGCCGCGCTCAGTCCGGCGAAACCCGCGCCGACGACGATGACGTCGTAGCTGCTCTGGCTCATGACGGAAACAACCATTCCCGCAGCGCGATCGCCGCCTGCACCGGCTTCGGCACGCGCGTCGGTTTCGAGAAGACGTCGTAGCCGTTCTGCTCGATGCGCTGCAGCGTCTCGAAGTAGACCGCGCGCATGATCTCGGCCGCGACCAGCCGGCGCCGGTCTTCCGGCGGACGCGCCGCGACGGCGCGGCGGTAAAACTCGTGGGCGCGCCGGCACTCGAACGCGATCAGCTGGCGGACCGGATCCGAGACCAGCCCGCGCGCGAGCTCGTCTTCGGTGCAGCCGAAGGCGCGCATGTCTTCCTGCGGCAGATAGACGCGCCCCTGCTCGAGATCGCCTTTGACGTCGCGCAGGATGTTCGTCAACTGCAGCGCGACGCCGAGGTGCAGCGCGTAGTCCGCGGCGCGCGGACTCTGACAGCGAAAAATGCGGATGCAAATCATGCCGACCGCCGACGCGACGCGCCGGCAGTAGCCGAACAGATCGTCGAACGTCTCGTAGCGCGTCTGATCGAGATCCATCGACACCCCGTCGATGACATCTTCGAACGCCTGCCGCGGCAGATCGAATTCGGCGATGCAGGGCTGGAGGCGGCGGCCCTGCGGCGTTTCCGGCGCCGCGCCGCTATAGCAGCGCGCCAGCTCGTCGCGCCAGAACACCACCGCCTCGCGCGCCGGCATCGTCCCGCCCTCGACCTCTTCATCCACCGCATCGTCCACCGCGCGGCAGAAATCCCAGACCGCGATGATCGCGCGCCGCTCGTCCGCGCGGCAGGACGAAAAACGAATAGTAGAAGCTGGTTTTGCGCGCCATCAGGCGGCGACGCTCCCCCAGCGCGCGGCGTGCCAGAGCAGCGCCGGCACGTCGGCGCGACCGAGTGTCGGCCGGTGATGCAGGAGCTCGGTCCGCGCGTGTTCGACGCGATCGAGAATGCGCGCGCCGCCGAGCCATGTCAGGCGGAGCTCGAAGCGCAGGCGGCCGCGGACGCCGTTGCAGACGTGACGGCCGCGCTCGAACCCCGCGCGCGTCGTCGCGATGCACTCCTCCATCGCCTGCGTCCACGCGGTCGACCAGCGGCCGGCGACGAGATCGTCTTCCGATGCGCCGGCGCGGGCGGCGACGTCCTGCGGCACGTAGAGGCGGCCGGCGCGCAAGTCCCGGCCGAAGTCCTGCCAGAAATTCGTCAGCTGCAGTGCGGTGCACAAGGCATCCGACGATCGATCGAGCGCCTCGTCGCGATAGCCGGCGATGCGCAGGACGAGCCGACCGACCGGATCGGCGGAGCGGCGGCAGTAGTCGTGAACGTCGGCCCACGAGGCGTAGCGAGTCGTCGTGATATCCTGACCGAACGCGCTGACCAGGTCGTCGAAGAGCGACAGCGGCAGGTCGAGCGTGCGGATGGACTGCCCCGTCGCCGCGATGATCAGCGCGTCGCGGCTGCCGAGCGCGCGATCGATCGAGGCGTCGCCGACCGCTTCGTGCAGGCGCGCCTGCCACGCCGCGAGACGCGTGCGGCGCGCGGCGGGCGGATCGGTTCCCTCGTCGGCGATGTCGTCGGCCACGCGCGCGAACGCGTAGACCGCGGCGACATGCGGCCGCATGAAGGCCGGCAGCAGACGCGACGCCACCGGGAAATTCTCGTAGTGGGTGTGCGCCAGGGCCAGGCAGGCGTCGTAGGCCGGCGCGAACGAGCCCAATCGGGAAGACACTGACAAATCTTAATGCGTGATCTCGTCGCCGGCATCATCGCGGTCGGTTTGCTGCTGCTCGCCGCCAGCCTCGCCACCGCGTTGACGTTCTTCCGGCGCCGCCGCCTGCAGGCCCGCGCCGCGGAATACGCGCGCGGCCGGACGGTGATCGCCGAAATCCCCGCCGCCGAAGACCTCCTGCTGGTTTCGGAAGACGCCGACGCGTTTCACTACGGTGACACGCTGATTCTCAAGGAATCGATTGTCGCCGCGCGCGTGCTGATCAACGGATCGCCAATCGCCGCGGTCGTGTCGAACCGCTATCCCGACGCCGCGGCGCTGCATCCGACGACCTTCGAGGACCGGCCGGAAGGCATTGCGCGCGATCGGTGGGATGTCGCCGTGGAAATGACGCAGGGGACGGTGCTCATCGAGTGCGGCGCCATCCGCGAACGCGTGTCTCAAGAGCTGGCGCGCGCGATCTTCGATGCGATCAAGCGGGATGTCGAGCGGCGGAACGTGTGACGCGCCCGGCACGACCGACACGACGATCAACGCAGAGACCGCCGAGAACGCCGACTTTGTCGTCGGAGCGCTCCGGGCTCCTGCGCGGTTACCAGCGCGTTTCCGGCAGGCCGGCGCGGTGATTCGCGGCGCGCGCGAGCACGAACAGCAGGTCCGACAGCCGGTTGATGTACTGAAGAAGGACGGCGTCAACGGCCGGCGCCAGCGCCACCATCTGCCGCTCCGCGCGACGGCAGACCGTTCGCGCCACGTGGAGCGCCGCGCCGGGCGGCGATCCGCCCGACAGAATAAAGAAGTTCAACGGCGGCAGCTCGCTGTCCAGATGATCCATCAGCGATTCGAGCCGCGTGACGTCGGCTTCGGAGATGAACGCCTTGGTCATGGCGATCCGACAGCCGTTCGGCCGGGTCGGCGAGCTGAGCGCCGACCGCGAACAGATCGCGTTGAATCTGGAGGAGCGCCTGCGTCGATGTCGGGATCGACCGTGAAGCTGCGGACGTAGCCAAGCCACGCGTTGAGCTCGTCGACGTCGCCGTACGCGTCGACCCGCGGATCGGCTTTGCTGATGCGATCCTTGCCGAAGAGCGAAGTCTGGCCGGTGTCGCCGGTTCGCGTGTAGATTTTCACGGACGTCTGGATCGCGATTATATGAGATGCCTGTAAAGCGTAAGCGGACGGCGAAGCGTCCGCGCACGACACGCGCCGGTTGTGCCCGCCCCGCCGGATCGCCGGAGGTTTCGCCAGCGGCTGCTCACGTGGTACGGCCGGCACGGGCGCGACCTGCCGTGGCGGCGGACCGACGACCCGTACCACATCCTGGTTTCCGAGATCATGCTGCAGCAGACGCAGGTCGATCGCGTGCTGCCCAAGTACGCCGAGTGGCTCGAGAAGTATCCGAGCCTGCACGCGCTGGCCGCTGCGCCCGAGCGCGATGTCACCGCGGCGTGGTACCCGCTCGGCTACAACATCCGCCCGAAGCGGCTGCAGACGATCGCGCGCGAGGCGGTGGACGAAATACGACGGCCGCCTGCCGTCCGACGAGGAAACGCTCCTGTCATTCAAGGGGATCGGCGCCTACACGGCCGGCGCCATCCGCAGCTTTGCGTTCCGGCAGCGCGCGGCGATTCTCGATACCAACGTGGCGCGCGTGCTCTTCCGCGTGTTCGTCGGCAAAGGCGATCCGAAAGGCCACGCCACGAAGCGCCATCTCTGGGCGATTTCAGAAGCGCTGGTCCCGATACGCGCGAGGTCTTCGACTTCAACCAGGCGCTGATGGATTTCGGCGCGATGGTCTGCGTCGCGCGAAATCCCAAATGCCTCGTCTGCCCGATGGCGAAGAACTGCCGGTCCTATCCGTTTACGCCGGGACGGACCGAGTGAAAACCATCGTCGTGACGGCCGCCATCCTCGAACGCGACGGACGGCTGCTCATCACGCGCCGCCAGCCCGGCACGCACCTCGCGGGTGTCTGGGAATTTCCCGGCGGGAAATGCGATCCGGGCGAGTCACTGTCGGCGTGCATGGCGCGTGAGCTGCGCGAAGAACTGGCGATCGACGCACGCGTCGGCGAGGAAGTGTTCGCCACCAGCCACGACTATCCGGACCGTCGCGTCGAACTCCATTTCCTGCGGTGTGAGTCGCCTGACGAACCGGTGGCCGTGCTCGGACAGGACATGCGCTGGGTTGCGCGCGAGCAGCTCGCCGGACTGGAATTTCCACCGGCCGATGCCGAGTTGATCGACGTTCTGGTGCGCGGGAACGATCGGCCGGCTTAGGAACCCGCCGCGACAAAGGGCAGCGCCGCAACGGTCGCCGGACGGTCGCCGACCGTCACCTCGGTACCTGGTTCGACGAAATCGCGCTGCAAGTACGCCAGCGCGATCGGCCGCTGCAGCGCGGGCGAAAACGTCGCACTGGTCACTTCTCCAACATCGCGCGCCGTCATGCTGCACCTTCGCGCCGGACTCCGGCACGGCCCCGTCGATCAGGCTGAGTCCCACGAGTTTGCGCGCGACGCGCCCGTGGCCGCGGTGCAGCACGCGGATGATCACTTCCTGGCCGACGTAGCAGCCTTTGGTCAGGCTGATCGCGCGCGATTCGATCCCGGCTTCGAGCGGAATCGTCTCCTCGTCCATGTCGCGGTGAAACCGCGGCACACCGCCTTCGATACGCAGCGCTTCGGCGGTCGCCTCGTCCACATCTACCGCGCCGGAGCGGTGAGCGGCGTCGCGCAGGAGCGGCAGCGCCGACGCTTCGACGAGCACGTCGTATCCCGGCTCACCAAGATCGGTGACCCGCAGGACGATCGCCGGTTGGCCGTTGAACGTCGCTCGCAGGTTGCCGTGCTCGGGCAGGGCGGCGACGACGTCGGCCGGGAGACCGACGGCCGCAGCCACCACGGCCGCCGCCTCGGGACCGACGATCGCGACGGCGCCGAAGGTATCCGTGACGTCGCCCAGCTGCACGTCCTCGGTGAAGACGAACTGGTCCAGTTTGGTTACGACCGTGTCCTTCACGTCTCGTCCCAGCACGAGCAGGATCACGTCGCCGAGCTCGTACACGCGCAAATCCGCGATCATCCGGCCTTGCGGGGTGAGATAGGCCGCATAGCAGCCATGACCCGCCGTGAGCGACGCGATGTCGTTCGTCAGCAGGCCATGAAGATATGATCGGCGGTCCGCTCCCGACACGACCACCCGCGCATCGCCGGATCGTTCGACGAGGCCGGCGTGGCGACGAGCAACGGCGTAGCTGGAAGCAGAGCCTGGAGAGACCGCGGGAATCATGGATACTATGCTGAGGTTTATGCGCCTCTCTCATTCTATCCGGGGTGCAGCGCGCCTCGTGGCGATCGCAGTCGCCTTGACGGCGGCCGCCGCAGGCGCAGCGCATGCGCAAACCCCATCGACCTTTACCGTGTTCGTCCGGTCGACGCCAATCGGCAGCGAGCAGGTCGCAGTCGAGCGCACCGCCACCGGATGGACGATCACGAGCAGCGGCAGGGTCGGGCCGCCGGTCGATCTCATCCTGCGCTCGTTCGAGGCGCGGTATGACGCCGACTGGAAGCCGCTGCACCTGCAGTTCGATCAGACGCTGCGGCGGGCAGTCAACGACTCTCCAGGCGGAGGTGACCGGCACCGACGCCCGCAGCGAAGTGACACCGCTCGGCGGCGCGGCGATGATTCGCTCGCACATCATCGACCCGCGCGCGATCTTTCTTCCGAACCCCTTCGTGGCGCCGTGGGAAGCCGTATCCGCCCGGCTCCGCACGGCAACGCCGGGCGAGATGATCTCGATCTACCAGCCGGCGCAGGGATCGTTCCCGATCACGGTCGGACCGACGACGGTCGAGCAGATCAAGACCGTCGATCGCACGGTGACCGCGCACCGGACCCACCTGACGCTGACGCCGGTCGGCGCGCCGCCGCTCGACATCGAAGTCTGGGGCGACGACAACGGCCGCCTGCTTCGCGTCAGCGTTCCGGCGCAGGGCCTGGAGTTCGCGCGCGAGGACATCGCATCGGTCGGCGCGCGGATCGTCACGATGTCGCGGCCGAACGACGAGGAGATGCGTATTCCGGCCAACGGGTTCTCGCTCGCCGGCACCATCTCCAAGCCCGCCAACGCTACCGGCCGCCTGCCGGCCGTGATTCTTCTTGGCGGCTCGGGACCGACCGATCGCGATGAAACGGCGTTCGGCATTCCCATCTTTGGACAGGTCGCCAACGCACTCGCCGACGCGGGATTCATCGTCCTGCGCTACGACAAACGCGGGGTTGGCCAGAGCGGCGGGCGAACCGAGTCCGCACGCCTCGCCGATTACGCCGAAGACGCGAAGGCCGCCATCAAAGCGATGAGCGATCGCAAGGACGTGGATCGCAAGCGCATTGCCGTGGTCGGCCATAGTGAGGGCGGCTGGATTGCCATGCTGGCGTCGTCGAAGAACGACCGGGTCAGCGCGGTCGGTTTGATCGCGACGGTCGGCGTGACCGGGCAGGAACTGAATCTCTATCAGGTCGTTCACGGGCTCGAACGATCCGGACGGCCGGAGAACGAACAGCAGAGCACCATCGACCTTCAGAAACAGATTCAACAGGCGGTCGTGACCGGCAAGGGATGGGAAGCGATCAACGTCGCCGATTCTGTCAAGCGGCAGGCCGACACGCCTGTACTTCCAGAGCTTTCTCACGTTCGATCCGGCGAAGCACATGAAGGATGTCGAACAGCCGCTGCTGATCGTCCAGGGCGAGCGCGACATGCAGGTGCCGCCGTCGAACGCCGATCAACTCGAGACGCTCGCCAAGTCGCGCAAGAAGAACGTCCCGGTCGACAAGATCAAGGTGCCCGGCATCAACCACCTGCTGGTGCCGGCCACGACCGGCGAAGTCGAAGAGTACGGACGGCTGGCGGATCGACAGGTCAGCCCGGCGGTCACCACGGCTCTGATCGAATGGCTGCGGCGCACGGGCCAGCCTTCGCGCTAGGAGATCGACATGATGAGACGAGCAACCGTTGTCGGCGGCGCGCTGTCGGCTGTGGTCCTGGCTGGAGCGGCCCTGTTCGCGACACCCGCAGCCCCGATTTCGTGCACTGCGCTGCAGTCGCTGCAACTGCCGGACACGAAAATTGAATCAGCCACCGAAGTCGCGGGGCCATCGTTTACGCCGCCGGACGCGACCGGCGCGCTCGCCAACCTGCCCGGCTTCTGCCGCGTCGTCGGCGTGAGCGAAGCCGGCCATCCGCTTCGAAGTCTGGCTGCCGACGACGACCTGGAATGGCAAGTTCCAGGGCGTGGGCAATGGCGGGACGGCCGGCGTCATCAGCTACAGCGCGCTGGCTGCCGGCATTCGCCGGGGATATGCGACCGCGAGCACCGACACGGGTCACGTGAGCCGCGACTCGGCGGATTCGGAATGGGCGCTCAAGCGTCCGGACCTCGTCGCCGACTTCGGTCATCGCGGGCTCCACGTCATGACCGAGAACGGGAAGAAGGTCACCTCGTCGTTCTATGAGGCGCCGCCGAAGCTGTCGTACTACGTAGGCTGCTCGAAAGGCGGCCAGCAGGGCCTGATGGAGGCGCAGCGCTATCCGAACGACTACGACGGCCTGGTCGCCGGCGCGCCCGCCAACAACGCCACGCGCTCGTATCTCGGCGGTCATCTGTGGCCGGCGCTCGCGACTCTCAAGGATCCGGAGAGCTACATTCCGGCGGCGAAAGTTCCGATGCTCACCCGCGCCGTCACGGCGGCATGTGACGGCCTCGACGGCGTCACGGACGGCGTCATCGCCGATCCGCGCAAATGCACGTTCGACGCGGAGACGCTTGCCTGCCGCGCGGGCCAGGATCCGGCAACCTGCTTCAGCGACGAAACAGATCAAGGCGATCAAGGACATCTGGGCCGGCGCGCACGATTCGAAGGGTCCGATCTATCCGGGCATCGCGAAAGGCGGCGAAACCGGCGCGGGTGCGTGGGAGCGCTATGTGACCGGCGAGGGTCCGCAGCGCGGACGGCATTTCCAGCTGGCGGACGGATTCCTGAAATTCGTGGTCTTCGACGATCCGTCGTACGACTTCCGCACGTTCAACTACGATCGCGATCTGCCGATCGCGCTGAAGAAGGTCGCGCCGCTGATCGATGCCGTCGATCCCAACCTGCAGCCGCTGCAGAGCCACGGCGCGAAACTGATCGTCTATCACGGCTGGAACGATCCGAGCATTCCCGCGCAGAACAGCATCAACTACTACGAAAGCGTGGTGTCGGCGCTTGGCGGCGCCAATCACGACGCGGCGCTCGAGCGGACGCAGGCCTTCTACCGGATGTTTCTCGTGCCGGGCATGCAGCACTGCTCCGGCGGACCGGGCACCGATCGGTTCGACATGCTGACGGCGCTCGAGAACTGGGTCGAAAAAGGCCAGGCGCCCGAATGCGATCGCCGCCTCGCACATGACGGCCGGCAAGGTCGATCGGACGCGTCCGCTCTGCATGTATCCGCAGACCGCGCAGTACAAAGGCAGCGGCAGCACCGACGATGCGGCGAACTTCGTCTGCAAGTGATCGCCGATCGCCGCACACGTCAAAGACCGCGCGGCTGAGGATCGTGGGTGACTGAACTCAACTGGCAGTGGATCGCGGTGATGGCGGTCGCGCCGTTGCCGGTCGGCGTGCTGGTCGCGTTTCCCTTCTGGCGCAGCCGGCAGAGCATTCTCGGCTCGCTTGCCGGCACCGGCGTCATCTTCGGGATGGCGGTCGTCCTCATCGCGCGTGAGCATGCGCAACTGGACCGCGCGACCCAGGCCTGCCTGACCGCGGGCTACACCTGCTGGCCGGACCCGAGCGCCTTCACGCGTTTCGCGATCTACGCGTTCATCGGCCTCGCGGAGGTATTCGCGCTCTTCATGGTGAGCCTGCGCGTCGACGATCGGATCCGCCGGCAGGCGTACGCGCCCGAGTGGCGCTGAGCGTCACGCGCCGCTTCACTCGTAGCGCAGCGCTTCGATGGGATCGAGCCGCGACGCCTTGATCGCCGGCAGCAGGCCGGCGATGAGCCCCACCAGCATCAGGATCGAGGCGCAGACCCCCACCAGCTGCGGCGACAGCACCAGGTGGATGTCCGTGACCCGGCTCGCATCGTCGAGCAGTTCGGCGAGGAACGGCCGCGGACTGATCGCCCAGACGAGCAGGTTCGAGATCGCGATGCCAATCGACGCCGCCGGCGAACGTCGTCACCAGGCCTTCGAGCAGGAACTGCACCAGAATCTGCGCCGGGTCGCGCCCATCGCCTTGCGGACGCCGATCTCGCGCGTGCGCTCCTGCACGTTGACGAACATGATGTTCATGATGCCGATGCCGCCGATCGCGAGCGTGACGACGCCGATGAACGTGAGGACGATCCGCAGTCCGTTGACGATGCCGCCGGTGATCTGCTTCGCCTGCTCCGAGCCGAACATGTTCGCGGCGCGTTCGTCCTTCGGATCGTAGCGATAGCGGGCCGCGAGGTACTCGCGGACCTGCCGCTCCGCTTTCGGCTCGAGCGTCGGCGACACCGCCTGCCAGACGAACATCCCGACCTGCTGCGTGTCCACCAGCCCGCTCATGGTCGTCCACGGAATGAAGATGCAGTACTTGTCGGGCGTGTTGTAGTTCGACAGCTGCACTTTCTCGACCAGGACGCCGATCACCTCGAACGGCTGTCCGCCGATGCGAATCGTTTCGCCCATCGGCGGGACGCCGCCGAACAGCGTCCGCTGGACTTCCGATCCGATGAACGCGACCCGGCGATGGAGCCGCACGTCCTCGTCGTTGAGGAATCGCCCGCCCGGCTGCGGCGTCTCGGTGCGCATGTCGCCGTAGCTCGCCGCGACGGCGCGGACCGTCTGATTCGACTGCTTGTTGCCGTAGGTGACCGGGAACTGCTGGATGAATTCCGGGCTGCTGTTCTTGACGAGCGGCAGCTCGCCGACCGCCTGCACGTCGGCGATCGACACGCGAACGCGCTTGCCGGCACGCTCGCCGCCGGCCTGCAGGCTGGTCTGCCCGAGCATCGTGATCACGGTGCCGTCGGAAAACGCGCCCTTGAATCCCGCGTCGAGCGCCATGCGGAACCCGTCGCCGTACGCGAGCAGGACGACGACCGAGACGATGCCCCACGAGATGCCGAGCATCGAGAGCGCGGCCCGGAACCAGTGGTGATACAGGCCGACGAACGACTGCACGACGACATCGCGGAAGACGCGCATCGCTACATCTCGAACCGCAGGGCGTCGACCGGCGGCAATTCCGCCGCGCGCCGCGCGGGATAGGTTGATGTGGCGACGCCGAGCACCACCAGCGCCAGCAACGCCAGCAGCGCCGACGGCCAGGACAGGATCATTCCGGCGAAGCGCTGCGGCATCGGCGCCAGGTTCACGAGCCAGCACAGGCCGAGCGCGACGATCATGCCGGCGCCGCCGCTCAGCAGCGTGAGGAAGAAACCTTCCATGAAAAACTGCTGCTGAATGCTGCGCGTGGTCGCGCCCAGCGCTTTCCGAATGCCGATCTCCCGCGTCCGCTCCTTGACCGCCACCAGCATGATGTTCATCACGCCGATGCCGCCGAGCGCCAGCGTGACGAGCCCGACGATGGTGAAGAAATCCTTCATCCGCCCGATCATCCGGTCGAACATCAGCGTCTGGAGCGAGGTATCCCACATCGAGATCGCCTGCTTGTCGGTGGGATCGAAGTCGTGGCGGCGCGCCAGGATCGTGCGGACGTTGCGCACCAGCGGCCACTCGATGTCCTCGATCCGCCCGGTCCGGCGATCGAGCACGCCGGGCAGCTGATCGACGACAAACGGATTCGGCGCGATCACGATGTCGGAAATCGTGCCGGCGCGCACGTCCGGCCGCGGCAGGTCGCGCACGATGGTCGCGAACGGGACGAAGATCTTGTTGTTGTCGGGACCGCTGTAGTTGCTGTCCTGTTCCTTCTTCCGGATCTTGCCGACGACCGTGAAGGTCAGCCCGTTCAGCGACAGCGTCTCGCCGACGATGTTGCGCTTGCCGAACAGCTGGTCGGCCATGTCGTAGCCGACGATCGCGACGCGCGCCGCCTGTTGTTCGTCGTTCCAGGACAACAGCCGCCCGGACTCGACTTCGATCGTCCGGATATCCTGATACGGCGGTTCCATTCCACTGATGCGCGCGCTGGCGGAGTTGTAGGCGCTCTTGACGCGGATGCCGGCCCGCTCGAGCTCGGGGCTGACGACCGCCACGAGCGAGGATTCGGCGGCGATGGCCCGCGCGTCGTCGATCGTCAGGAAGATCTGGCGTCCCGCCCGAATGCCGCCGGCCTGCAGGCTGGTCCGGCCGCCCCAGATGATGCCGATGTTCTTGCCGAGCTCGAGGAGCACCTTCTGGTTGCCGCGCTGAAAGCCCTCGCCCATCGCCGACAGCAGGACGATCGAGATCATGCCCCAGAGGATCCCGAACATCGTCAGCAGGCTGCGCAGCTTGTTGGCCCGCAGGTTTTCGAACGACTGGACGATCGCTTCTCGCATGAAATTCGCAACCGGCCGCGGCGATGCGACTCGGCGCCGGGTCTACGAGGGCAGGACGACCTTGTCGCCCTCTTTGAGACCGTCGAGGACCTGGATCTTCGTGCCGTTGCCGACGCCGATCTTGATCGGCCGGCGTGTTCGCCCGGACTTTGACGTCCGGTCCAGCAGATCGACGAACGGATTCTTCTGGGCGTCGTAGATGACCGCGGCTTCCGGGAGAATCAGCGACTGCGGATGCTCCTCGAGCACGATCTCCGCGTTCGCCGTCATGTTGGCCTTGAGCTCCTGGCCGGGATTGTCGATGGAGACGCGGACTTCGAAGTTGGTGACGTTGTCCTTCTCCACGCCCATCGGGGAGATCTGGGTGACCTTGCCGATGAAGGTCTTGTCCTTGAACGTCTCGACCCGGATGCGCGCGTCCTGGCCGAGCCGCACGCGGCCGATGTCCGCCTCGTCGACCTTGCCGCGCACGAAGACCTGCTCGATGTTCCCCAGCGTCATCACCAGCGTCGCGTTCGCGCCCAGATTGAGAATCGACGACACCGGGCTGCCGATCTCGACGTCGCGCGTGAGCACGGTGCGCGCGGATGGGCGCGCGCAGCGTGGCGTTCGCCAGATCCTCGTTGGCGCGGTCGGCGGCCGCCTTGGACTGGGCGACCTGCGCGCGTGCCTCCGCCACCTTGGCCTTGCTGACGGCCAGCTGCGACTGCGCCGCCCGCTTGCGGTTCTCCGCCACGTCAACCGCGCTGTGCGCATCGTCCAGCGTGGACTGAGAGATCAGCCGCTGCTCGAAGAGCGTCGTGGCGCGCTCGTAGGCGCGGCGCGCAAACTCCGCGTCGGGACCTTCGGCTTCCACCTCGTTCTTCAAGAGCTGGGCCTGGGCGCCTTCGAGCGCGGCCTGGGCGGCGAGCAGATTCGCCTCGGCGCCTCGCACCTGCGCGAGCAGTTGATCCTTGTCGAGTTCGACGAGCACGTCGCCTTCGGCCACGACGCTGTCCACGTTGACGCGGAGCGCCTTGATGATGCCGTTCGCCTTGCTCTTGACCTCGATTTTGGTAATCGGCTCGACCTTGCCGGTGGCGACGACGGAGCGGACCATCGTGCCGCGTTCCACGGTCGCGAGTTTGGCCGGGTCGATGTCCGCGGCGGCCCTGGCGAGGCTCACGTAGCCGGCCGCGCCCGCGGCGGCGAGAATCGCCACGGCGGCAACGAAAAACAGACGCGTGCGGAATGTACGACGTGTGGCCATACCTCAACTCTCTACGAACGGCGCAGGCGCGAAGTTCACACTGTGCCCCGTCCGCCCCGTCACTTAGACGGGAATCGAACAGGTTAAGATACCGGGCTCATGTGGATCCTTCGGACGCTGGAATCTGAACCGGACCCCCTGACTTTTCGCATGGCTGCCGGCGCGATCAAGACGATCGGGCGAGCCCAGGGCGTGGACTTCGTCCTCGACGCCGCCCTCGTGTCGCGCGTGCACTGCCGGCTCGAAGCCGGCGACGCGGACATCCAGGTCGTGGACCTCTCGAGCACGAACGGCACCTTCGTCAACGACAAGCGGATTGAGCGCGCCAAGGCCGTCATCGGCGACCGCGTTCGAGTCGGCCGTGTCGAGCTGACCATCGCGCAGGACTGAAGGAACAAGCCGGACAATCCCGCGCTTCTCTAGTTCGCCAGAAACGGATTGGTCCGCCGTTCCTGGCCGATCGTCGTCATCGGTCCGTGGCCGGGATAGACGCGCGCCTCGTCGCCAAACGCGAACAGCACCGTCGCGGATGGACCGCAGCAGCGTGTCGTAGTCGCCACGCGGCAGGTCCGTGCGCCCGATTGAGCCGGCAAACAGCGTGTCGCCGACGAACAGGTCCGGCGGCTCGTTGCCGCCGTTCCGCGCGGTCACCGTCAGGCATACGCCGCCCGGACAATGCCCCGGCGTGTGGTGCGGCCTCACATCGAAGTCGCCAAACGTGAATCACATCGCCTGGTTCGTAGAAGTGATCGACCGGTGGCGGCGGCTGCTCGACGCGCAGGCCGAACATCGCCCCGTGCTGCACGGCGCTTGTCGTACAGAAAGAGATCGTCCCGGTGCAGGTGGATCGGGACGCCGAGCGCGTCTTTGGCGCGGCCGACGCCGGTGATGTGATCCACGTGCGCGTGGGTCAGCAGGATGCGGTTCAGCCTGATCTGTTCTTCCTTCGCAAAATCCAGCAGCGTCTCGACTTCGTCGCCCGGATCGATCAGCACGCCTTCGCGGGTGCGCGGGCACGCGACGACGAAGCCGTTCTTGAAGAACGGACCGACGGCCTGCGTCTCGATTATGATCACGGTGTGATTCTAGCAATCCTCGACGATCTGATGTTCACGTCCAAGATCAAGACGGCGGCCAAGCAGCTCGGCGTCCCGCTGGCGGTCGCGCGATCGCGCGACGGCGCGCTCTCGGACATGCGCACCGAAGCCCCGTCGCTGGTGATCCTGGATCTCAACAATCCGCGCACCGATCCGATCGGCATCGTCGGCGCGATGAAGGCGGACCCGGCGCTGGCGTCGATCCGGACGGTCGGGTTTTCGCACCACACGCAAACCGACGCCATCGAGCGGCCCAGCAGGCGGGCGTGGACGAAGTGCTGGCGCGCGGCGCCTTCTTCGAGCGCCTGCCGGAGTTTCTGACACGCCCGTGACCGGGCCTTCCGCGGTCCTTCGCAGAAACCGGAACTTCCGCCTTCTCTACATCGGCCAGGCGATCTCGCAGCTTGGCGACTGGTTCAACTCGGTCGCCGTGTACGCGCTGCTGCTCGATCTGACGCGATTCGGCGACCGCCGTCGCGTGGATGATGATCGTGCAGTTCCTGCCGATTGCCATCGTCGGTCCGGTTGCCGGCGTCGTCGTCGATCGCGTGGATCGCCGGCGCCTGATGATCGCGATGGACCTGCTGCGCGGGACGCTGATCCTCGGGCTGCTGCTGGTTCATCGCCGCGAGCAGGTGTGGATCGCGTACGTCGTGATGGCGCTGGCGGTCTCGGCGCAGGCCTTCTTCGAGCCGGCGCGCACGGCGACGATTCCCAACATCACGTCGGCCGACGAGCTGATGCCGGCCAACGCGCTGTCGAGCGCGACGTGGTCGGCGATGCTGGCGCTCGGCGCGTCGGTTGGCGGTCTGGTGACGGCGCTGTCGGGCCGCAACGTCGCGTTCGTCCTCAACGCGGCGTCGTTCTTCGTGTCGGCGCTGTTCATCAGCCGGACGCGCTACGACTCGACGCCGCACGCATCGACGCGCGTCGCGGGATGGCTGGCGCTGACGGGGATTCCCGACTTGCTGGAGGGGCTGCGCTACGTGCGGCAGCATGCGCACGTCGCGGCGCTGATGTTCGTCAAGGCCGGCTGGGGGCTCGCCGGCGGCGTCCTGCTGCTGCTCACGATCTTCGGCCAGCGCATCTTTCCGATCGGCGCGACGAGCGCCGGCAGGCATCGGCATCCTCTACGGCGCGCGCGGCATCGGCGCGGGCCTCGGACCGATTGCGCTGCGGTGGATTCTCGGTCAGCAGCCGAAGACGCTGCGGCGCACCATCGGTCCCGCCTACTTCATCGTCGGCGGATTCTACGTGGCGCTGGCCGGCGCGCCGACGCTGCCGCTCGCGGCGCTGTGCGTGCTGTGCGCGCATTTCGGCGGTTCGATTCTCTGGGTGTTCAGCACGGTCCTGCTGCAGATGGAAGTGCCCGATCGCTTCCGCGGCCGCGTCTTCGCCGCGGAACTGGCGCTGGTGACGCTGACCTCGTCGATCTCGAGCTACCTGACCGCGTATGCCCTCGACCAGCGCGGCATGTCGCCGCGGACCGCTGGCGTTCTCGCTCGGCGCGATGTTCTGTATTCCGGGCCTGTTGTGGCTGCTGATGCTGTCGCGCTGGCAGCAGGCCGACGCGCCGTCAGAACCGCCGAGCGCCAGCCAGTCGGGCGAAGAAGAAGTGCTCGAGGGACGGGTCGGATAGCCAGGAAATCTCAATTGCAGAGTTCAGATTTCAGAGTTCAGATTGACTGCGTGAATTTGAATTCAATCTGAAATCATCAATCTGAAATCTGCAATCTCATTTTCGTTTGAGTTCCTGCATCGCGCTCTGTATCAGCTGCTTGGCGTCTTCGAGCTGCTCGAGCACCAGCGCGATATCCATCTTCGGCTTGCCGGGAAAGCGTTCGCTGCGGCAGTAGACGCCGTGCTGGCCGACCAGCGCCAGCGAATCGGTCAGCAGGTCGAGCGCCACGGCGAGCCGGCCGCGCGGCGTGCCCATCATGGTTTCGTGGTGTTCGAGCGTGTCGTGGTGCTTGTCGAAGACAGACATGGATGCGCGTTATTTCTTCGGCGGCTTCGACGGACGCAGTTCGACGCGGCTCTGCAGGCTGCGCGGATTCGAACGCAGCAGATCGAGCACCACGCCGGCCACGTCGTCCGCCGACGATCTTCCAGTCGGCGCCCTGCGCCGGATCGCCGCCGGAGAAACCGGTGGCCACCGATCCCGGCATCACGTAGGTCACCCGGATATTGTCGTGACGCACTTCCTGCATCAGCACTTCGCTGAACGCGTTCAGCCCTGACTTCGACGCGCAGTACGCCGCCGCATTCGGAAACGCGTTCTTCCCGGCCAGGCTGCTGATGTTGATGATGTAGCCGCCGCCGCGCTGCTTCAGTTGCGGCAGCGCCGCGTGGCAGGCGTTGTAGGCACCGGTGAGATTGGTGTCGATGACCTCGGACCACTGCTCCGGCGTCATGTCGGCCACGCTGGCGGATCGCCAGGCGCCGGCGTTGTTGACGAGGATGTCGAGGCCGCCAAAGCGCGCGACGGTCGCGGACACGACGTGGTCCATGTCCGCGTACTGGCGAACGTCCGCGTGGAACGTTTCGACCTTGCCCGGCCCCGCCGCCTCGATGTGGCGGCGCGCCTCCGAAAGGTCTGCCTCGGTCCGGCCGGTGATCGCCACGTTGGCGCCTTCGGCGACGAGGGCGCGGGCGATCGCGAGTCCGATACCGCGTGATCCGCCGGTGATGATGGCGACCTGGTTGCGAAGAGGGTTGTCCATGGCTGCCATTACAATAACCCACGCATGCATGACGTCGCCATCGTCGGCGCCGGCGAACTCGGCGGCGCGCTCGCGCACGTGCTCGCGCGGCGAGACGTCGCGGCATCGATCCGCCTGTTCGATACGAGCGGGCAGATCGCCGCCGGCAAGGCGCTCGACATCATGCAGGCGGCGCCGATCGAGGGCTTTGCCACTCGCGTCTCGGGCGCAAACGATCTGCTGTCGATCGGCGGCGCGCGACATCGTCGTGATCGCCGATCGCGCCTCGGCCGGCGAATGGCCGGAAGACGAAGCGCTGTTGCTGTTGAGACAGATCGCCGGCATCGCGCCGCGCAGCGTCTACGTCTGCGCAGGCGCGCAGGCGCGCGCTGTCGTCGAACGCGGCGTGCGCGAGCTGAAGTTTTCGCGGGAGCGATTGTTCGGGTCCGCGCCCGAAGCGCTGGCATCGGCGATCCGCGCGATCGTGGCGCTCGAAACCAACGGATCCGCCGCGGATGTTGCGCTCACGGTGCTCGGCATCCCGCCGGCGCAGGTGGTGGTGCCGTGGGAAGACGCCGCGATCGGCGGCTTCGCGGCCGCACGAGTCCTCGACGAGCCGGCGCGGCGGCGAATCGCGGCAAGGGTCGCGCCGTTGTGGCCGCCGGGTCCGTACGCGCTGGCGACAGCCGCCGGCGAAGCGATCGCCGCGATCGCTGGACGATCCCGCCGCACGCTCAGTTGCTTCGTGGCGGGCGGAAATGACGGCGGGCAGAACGCGCGGGCCGCAGCGCTGCCGGTGCGGCTTGGACCGGGCGGCATCCTGAAAGTGGAAACACCCGTGCTCAACGCCAGCGCGCGCGTCGTCCTGGACAACGCGATGCAACTCTGAAATTGGAAATTTCAGAGTTCAGATTGCAGAATTTAGATTTGAGGAAAACTCGAAGGCTGGAACGACGCTGCAGATTGAGAGTCCAGCTTTTCTAGTTCCAAATCTGAACTAAATCTGAACTCTGCAATCTGCAGTCTGAAATCCGCGATGTGTCTTACGCCGTCGCGTGATGCAGCGACAGGCCGCCGGCGAAGTCCGCGAGCTGTTTCCGGAGGATCAAGCGGCCGCGGTGGAGACGCGACTTGAGCGTCTGGTCCTTGACGCGGAGCATCGCGCTCGCCTCTTCCGTCGACATGCCCTGCAGGTCGCGCAGCACGACCGGCGCGCGGTAGATCGCGGGCAGCGCGAGGATGGCGCTGAACACCCGCCGCCGCAGCTGCGAGCGGAAGACATGCTCGTCCGCCATGCTCGACCAGTCGGCGACTTCCGGGAGCACCGGCTTCACGGCGTCCTCGGTCTCGAGCGACGCGACCTGCGCGTCTTCGGCCTGCGCCCGCTGATACTTCGCCGTCCGCAGCCGCGACATCGCCGCGTTGAACGTGATCCGGTAGATCCAGGACGACAGCTGCGCGTCTCCGCGGAACGCGTCGACCTTGCGGTAGACCTTGAACAGCACGTCCTGCGTCACTTCCTCCGCGTCTTCCTTGTTGCGGAGATACCTGAACGCGAGCTGGTAAATCTTCGACCCGTAAGCCTCGGCCACGTCCCGAATGGCGGTCTCGTCCCCCGCCTTGAGCCTGGTCAGCAGTTCCTGATCTTTGCTGGGGGTATTGGTCATATAGCGCCTCGTTGTGAGGGATAAAACACCTCACGCGGCGAAATTATTCCACACGTGAACTAAATTTTTAAACCTATTGAAATGAACTACTTACAGAAGCAGGCTGGCGGTCGAAGACGTCGAGAAAATGACTGATGAGCTGGTTTTCGACCTCTTCACGGCTGGCCCGGCAACCCAGCTGGGCCAGCGACGTGACCGCCCGGTCGGCGATCCCGCACGGAACGATGAGGTCGAAATCGTTGAGGTCGGTCGTCAGGTTCAACGCGAAGCCGTGGCTCGTAATCCAGCGCGAAATACGCACGCCGATCGCCGCGAGCTTGGCGTTTCCCGCCCACACGCCGGTGAGACCCTGGATTCGGCCGGTCTCGATGCCATAGTCGCGCGCGGTCCGGATGATCACTTCCTCGAGATCGCGCACGTAGCGGTGCACATCGCAGCGATCAGGTTTCAGGTCGAGGATGGGATAGCCGACGATCTGGCCGGGACCGTGGTAGGTCACGTCGCCGCCACGACCGGTTTCGAAAACGCCAATGCCCCGCTCGTCGAGCGTCTCGGGCGTCGCCAGGATGTGCGATCGGCCGCCGTCGCCGCGAACCCCGAGCGTCAGCACCGGCGGATGCTCGACCAGCAGCAGCAGGTCCGGGATCGCGCCCGCGCGGCGCTCTTCCACGAGCGCGCGCTGCAGCGAGAGCGCGTCGGCGTACGCCACGAGGCCAAGCCGACGGACTTCGAGATGGTTCATGAATCCGCAGGCCGATGGGCCTGCACCCGCCTCAGGCTTCCGACAGCTCCCAGTGTTCGATGGTGTGCTTCACCTGGGACATGAATTCGTCGGCGACCGCGCCGTCGATGATGCGATGGTCGTAACCGATCGCCAGGTACGCCATGTGCCGGATCGCGATGGCGTCGTCGATGATGACCGGCCGTTTCTCGATCGCGCCGACGCCGAGAATCCCGACCTGCGGCTGATTGATGATCGGCATGCCGAACAGCGCGCCGAACACGCCCGGATTCGTGATGGTGAACGTGCCGCCCGACACTTCGTCGGGCTTGAGCTGCTTGGCGCGCGCGCGGTTCGCCAGATCGACGACCGCACGGCTCAGCCCGAGCAGATTCTTCTCGTCCGCGCCCTTGATCACCGGAACGATCAGCCCCCAGTCGAGCGCGACGGCGATGCCGATATTCACCTGCTTGTGATAGACGATGTTGTCGCCGTCCACGCTGGCGTTCATGACCGGCACGGTGCGCAGCGCATCGACGACGGCCTTGAGGATGAACGACAGATAGGTCAGCTTCGCCCCGGCGCGTTCGTACTCCGCCTTCTTCGCCTGGCGGACTTTTTCGACCTGGCCGAAGTTGACCTCGAACACCGAGTGCACGTGCGCCGAAGTCCGGCGGCTCTGCACCATGTGCTCGGCGATCTTGCGGCGCATCACCGACATCGGCACGACCTGACCCGCGAGGCCGGTCCCGCTCGCGGCGCCCGCGGGCGCTTTTGCCGCCGCAGGAGCCGGAGTGCTCGCCGGCGCCGGTGTTCTGCTCGCCGGAGCCGCCGGCGCAGCAGCTTCTCACCCGGCGCGCCGATGAACGAGAGAATGTCGTTTTTCGTGACGCGACCCGAGATGCCGGTCCCCTGGATGCGGCTGATGTCGACGTTGTGTTCCTTCGCGATCTTCCTCACGAGCGGCGAGGATCGCTGCCGGACGTCATCGTCAGTCGCGTCGGATGACGTTTCCGCCTGCGCGTCGATCTCGGATGGCTTCGGCTCTGAAGGACGCGCCGGCGCGGGCTGTGACGCCGCGGGTTGAACGGCCGCGGGCGGCGCGGGAGCCGGCGCAGCGCGCAGGCGCGGGCGCGGGCGCGGAAACGGGAGCAGCGGGCTTCGATCCGGCCTCGCCGATGACCGCGACGACGCTGTTCACTTCGACCGTTTCGCCTTCCTTGGCGCGGATCTCGGTGATCACGCCGGCCGCCGGCGAGGGGATCTCGGCATCGACCTTGTCGGTGGAGATCTCGAAGAGCGGTTCGTCGCGCTCGATCGTGTCGCCCACTTTCTTGATCCAGCGGACGATCGTGCCCTCGGCAACCGACTCGCCCATCTGCGGCATCACGACTTCAGTGGACATAATCACTCGATCCTTGAATTTGGTCATTTGGTCATCGGGTCATCTGGTCATCGAATGGTCATCGATGATCGACAGATGACTCGATGACTGATGACTAATTCCCTACACATGTATCGCCGCGCCGTGGACCGCGTGCGCCGCCTCGCCAACCGCTTCGGCCATCGTCGGGTGCGCGTGGATCGTGCGGATCAAGGACTCGACCGTCGCTTCGAGACCGAGCGCCGCCGCCGCTTCGGACACGAGCTCGGTGGACCGCGGACCGATCATGTGCACGCCGAGCAATTCGTCGTACTTCTTGTCGGCGACGATCTTGACGAACCCTTCGGTCTCGCCGGCCATCTTGGCGCGGGCGAGCACGCCGAACGGGAACGTGCCGATGCGCACGTCGTATCCGCGCTCCTTCGCTTCGCGTTCGGTCAGCCCGACGCTGCCGATCTCCGGGTCGCAGTACGTGCAGCCAGGCACGTGGTCGTAGTTGATGGGCGGGACGTCCTGACCGGCGATGCGCTCAGCGGTCCGGATGCCTTCGGCGGACGACACGTGCGCGAGCTGCGGATGGCCTGGCTTGCCGAGCGTAATCACGTCGCCGATGGCCGAAATCCCCTTCACATTCGTTCGATACTGCGCATCGACGCGAATGTAGCCCTTCTCCATCTCGAGACCGACCTTCTCGGCGTCGAGCCCGGTCGTCACCGGCCCGCGACCGGTCGCCACCAGCAGGTAGTCCGCGCGGATTTTCTGGGTCGAGCCGTCCGCGAGCGCCGCCTCGATCTCGACGCCGTCCGCCGAGGCCTGCGCGCGCGTCACCTTGGCGCCGGTATGCGCGGTGATGCCCTGCTTGCGGAACGACTTCTCGAGCTCCGCCGAAATCGCCTCGTCCTCGACCGGCACCAGTCTCGGCAGCAGTTCGAGAATCGTGACGTCGCTGCCGAACCGGTTGAAGATCGACGCGAATTCGACGCCGACCGCGCCGCTGCCCATGATCGCCAGCGACTTGGGAATCTGTTTGAGGTGGATCGCCTCGTCGCTGGTGATGATCCGCTTGCGATCGATCTCGACGCCCGGCACGCTGCGCGGCGCTGAACCCGTGGCGACAATGATGTCGCGCGTCGCGCGAAGCGTCTGCGTCTCGCCTTCGTAGACCTCGACGCCGCCGTTCCCCGTCAGGCGCGCCGTGCCCTTGATCCAGTCGATCTTGTTCTTCTTGAACAGGAACTCGACGCCCTTGGTCAGCTGGTTGACGATGCGATCCTTGCGGGCGTGGACCTGGGTCATGTCCATCTGCGGCGCGACCGATCCGGGACCGACGCTGATGCCCCATTCCTTCGCGCCCTGGACGATCTTCAGCGCGTGGGCGTGCTCGAGCAGCGCCTTGGTGGGGATGCAGCCCCAGAGCAGGCACGTCCCGCCGAGCGCCTTCTGCTTCTCGACAACGGCGACCTTCAATCCGAGCTGGGCGGCGCGAATGGCGGCCACGTATCCGCCGGTGCCCGCGCCAATCACCACGACGTCGTATTCGCGTGTCATTTTTTCAGGGACGAGAGAGGGACGAATGTGGTCTTGCTGGGGGCCTGCGGCGCTTCGGCCGACGGCTCGGCCTCCCGGAGTCCGGTCTGGACCTCGAGCCGGGTGACCCGCGAGCGGAGCTGCCCGCTCTCGTACCGGAGCTCCCAGTACGACTCCGACATCCGCTCCAGTCGCTTCCCGGCAGACCGTGCCTTGACCAGCGCGACAAGCGCCACCAGGATGGCCAGAACAGCAATAATGAAAGGAGGGGTCAGCAAAAGCGGTACGTTAGCGAACGGCTTGCAACGGTGTCAACCGCCTGCCAGAATACCCGCCACTCGTCTCCAGCCTGATGAGTCACAAACCGAAAACCGTTCTCATCGTCGATGACGACGAGAGCATGCGGGACACGCTGACCGCAATCCTCAAGCGGGAGCACCGCGTCCTGAGGGTCGCCAGCGGAGAGGCCGCGCTGCCGGTCCTCAACCGAGAGGATGTGGACCTCGTTCTGCTCGATGTACGCCTGCCCGGCATCAGCGGCTTCGAAGTCCTGCGGATCGTCAAGGAAAACTACAGCCTGGTCGAAGTGATCATGATCTCGGCGATCAACGAGATCGAAACCGCCGTCCAGGCGATGAAGCACGGCGCGTATCACTACATCACCAAGGACTTCGATTACGACCAGTTGCGGTCGCTGGTGCGCAACGCGAGCGAGCGCCAGGATCTCAACCGCCAGGTGATGACGCTGTCGGCGCAGGTCGCCGACCAGACCGAGCGCGAGTTCATCGTCGGACCGAGCCGGATGACGCGCGACATCGTGGACCTGGTGCACAAGATCGCCAAGCTGTCGGCGACGGTCCTGATTCTCGGCGAGAGCGGCACCGGCAAGGAGCTGCTCGCGCGGCTGGTGCACCGCGAAGCCGGCGACCCGGACGCCCCGTTCATTGCCGTCAACCTCGCGGCGATTCCCCGCGAACTGGCCGAGAGCACCCTCTTCGGGCACGAACGCGGCGCGTTCACCGGCGCGCATCGCCAGCAGTTGGGCAAGTTCGAGCTCGCGTCGAACGGCACGCTGTTCCTCGACGAGATCGGCGATCTCCGGATGGACCTCCAGGCCAAGCTGCTGCGGGCCATTCAGGAGGGAGAAATCGAACGGGTCGGCGGCACCAAACCCATCAAGACCGAGTTCCGCCTCATCGCCGCCACGAACATCGATCTGGATAAGGCGGTCAAGGAGGGTCGGTTCCGCGAGGACCTCTACTACCGGATCAACGTCATCCCGATCAAGATGCCGCCGCTGCGCGAGCGGACGGAAGACATCCCCCAGCTGGCCGAGTTCTTCCTGAAACGCTATACGGGACGGTTCCGGAAGCGGATCAACGGCATCACCGACACGACGATGGCGATGCTGCGGAAGTACTGGTGGCCGGGCAACATTCGCGAGCTCGAGAACCTCATCGAGCGGCTCGTGGCGGTGAGCGACAAGGAGTTCATTTCAGAAGAAGACCTGCCGCTGGAATTTCATTTTGCCCAGCTGGAGCCGAAGAACGGGAAGATCGAGAACCTGTTCGAGGATGCCACCAACGCGTTCGAGCGCAATTTCATCTTGCGGGCGCTCGAGAAGTGCGGCTGGAACGTGACGGCGACCGCTGAATACCTCGGGATCCCGCTGAGCACGCTCAAATACAAGATGGACAAGCTCGAAGTCCGCCAGATCGCCCGCCGAATCCGCGGCGCCTAAGGCGCCACCTCAGGCATAGCCGCTTTGGGCTAGGCCTAACGACCAAGAATCTAGCCGGTGCGGCCAACGGTTCGTCCTCCCGCCGCAATTCACTGAGCAGTTAGCGCGTATCCCGCCGCGATCGGATCGCCGGCGCGGTGCGCGGTCAGTTCCTTGCCTCGATCGCTCGTGGGATCGATCCGCGTGCACCTTCACATACCCGCGAGTTGTCACGAGTTTCCTCGACAAACAATCAACCGGCGTGCCGGACACGTGCAGTGGAATACGCGTTGCAATGTTTATTTTCAACGGCGTCAGGCCGTTCCGTTACTCAACTCGAATTTTTCAGTTTCTACCGCAGCAATACCTGCGGTTTTTGGTGGTGGAGTCCGCATGCCAGCGTCCATCTTCAATCTTCGTGTGCCTCTCGCCAACGACGATGTGTTCTTGATGAATACATTGACGGATGCGCAGGTCATTGTTTCCGCGGACGCGGCGGCGCTGCTCGACGGCGCGGTCAACGTCTCGGCGCTCGACCACGAGGCTCGCGAAGCATTCGACCTGCTGGTGGACAACGGATTCATCACCCCCGGGCGTGAGTACGACCGCCAGTCGCTGAACAACTATCTCGATCAAGTAACGAACGACACGTCGGAACTGAACATCACGGTCCTGACGACGCTTCAATGTAACTTCGCCTGCGATTACTGCTTCCAGGGCGACCACGGCGACTACAACAAGTTCGCCGAGAAGATGTCGATGGAGACGGCGGTCCGGGTCGGCGACTGGATTGAGCGAGAGCTCGACAGTGTGCGCCCCGAGAAGCTCGTCCTGACCTTCTTCGGCGGCGAGCCGCTGCTGAACCTGCCGGTCATGTACTACCTGGCGGAGCGCCTCTGGCAGGCGACCGCTGAACGCGGCGTCCAGCAGCTCGTGTCGATCATCACCAACGGCCTGCTGCTGACCGAGGACATCGTCGACCGGATGCTGCCGTACGGGTTCAAGGGCGTGAAGATCACGCTCGACGGCGACCGGGACACCCACAACCGGATGCGGCCGCTGCGCGGCGGCCAGGGCACCTTCGACCGCATCGTCGAGAACATGCGGAAGATCGCCGGCAAGTGCAAGATTGCGATCGGCGGGAATTTCGACGCCAGCTCGGTCGAGAGCTTCCCGGCGCTGCTGGAGTTCCTGAAGGAGCTGGAGTTTTCGGATCGGTTCGCCAAGGTCGCGTTCAAGCCGGTGGTCCGTTCGGCGGAAGACGCCGGCGCGGTCGCGAAGTCGAAGCCGGCGCTCAAGGGCATCCTCCCGCTCATTCCGGTCAGCGCGAACGGCGCGCCGCTCAAGCCGCTGGGCGGGACGTGCATGACGTCGGCCGGCGCCGGCACCGCCTCGACCTGCGATTCGTGCCACACGCTCGACGATCAGATGACGTTTCTCCGTGACGAAGTGCGGCGCGCCGGCTTCAACACGCCGGACGGCGTCCACAACGGTCCCTGTCACGTTCACATCAAGCACGCCCACACGGTCGGGCCCGACGGATCGCTCTACGCGTGTCCCGGGTTCACCGGCGAGAAGGGCATGTCCACCGGTCACATCGACGACCGGCGCGATCCCTGGCGCGAGCGCGCGCTGGAACAGTTCGATCGGCTCAGTCCCTGGAACGAATGCGGCGACTGCGCCTTCATCCCCGTGTGTGCCGGGGGCTGCATTGCAGCCTCGCACGCGACCCTTGGTGACATGAATACGCCGGCATGTCACAAGCGGAGTTACGAAGCGGCGGTTGTATCGCTGGCGCATCAGTTCGCCAGCGCATAGGAGACTCCCCATGAAGATCACTGTCATCAAGAAGGCCACGAAGACCGCGAAACCCCAGGGCTACTGCCCGGTTTATATCGAGGACTACCCGGTCAATCAGAAGTAATCTGTCCTTCGTGAGCGACGGGACCGACGAGGCAGGTGCCTTGGTGCAGCGAGTGCGATCGATGCGCGCTCGCCGTTGCCTTCCTCGTCGGCATGGCTGGCTGCACGTCGTCGCCGGCCGCGGCGCCGTCGGCCGAACCGAGCGTCCTGCGCGTGGGGTTCGGATCGGCAACGGGTTCCGGCAGCCAGTCGGGTCTCGGCCAGCAATTGAGTCTGCTGTCGCGCGAAGGACTCGTTGCGTTCGCTCGCGACGCACGTCCGCAGCCGTGGCTCGCCTCGAGCTGGAGCATACAGCGACGACGGGCTTCGTCTGCGCGTGCAGCTGAAACCTCATGTCACGTTCCACAACGGGCACGCCGTGACCGCTGACGCGATCGCGCGCGCCCTTCCCAAAGAGTTGGCGGTCACCCTCGGAAAAGAGGTCGACGCGGTCCAGGAGATCCGCGCCGTGTCCGATCTCGAGCTGGAGATTCGTGCTGAAGCGTCGCTCCGACGTTTCTGCTCGAAGGGCTCGACGCGCTGTCGCCGAACCCGGGTCCGGGTCAGGCACCGGTCCCTTCAAGGAGCCGGCCGCCGCCGATTCCACGGAGCTCGCTCGCGAACCAGGACTACTACGGCGGCAAGCCGACCATCGAGCGCATCGTCATGAAGCCGGTACTCGTCGGTGCGATCGGCCTGGGCCGACATGCTCCGCGGACAAGTCGACATGCTGTACGAGGTCGGCATCGATGCGCTGGATTCACTGGAGTCTGCGACGAGCGTCAACGTCTACCTCTATCAGCGCAACTACGCGAACATCGTCATCTTCAACCTCGAAGTCCCGCGCTCAAACCGCCGGAGATTCGCCGTCAATTGAACGCCGCGATCGATCGCAACGAACTGATCGCGCAGGCGGTCAACGGCCACGCGCGTCCGGCGACCGGTCCGGTATGGCCCGGCCATTGGGCCTTCGATGAAAGCCTTCCCAAGCTCACCTTATCAGCCGGTGCCGCTGGCCAGGCCGCTGGTGCTGCGCTGCGTGTTCGCGAGATTCGGCGCTCGAACGCATGGCGCTGGCGCTGCAGCGCCAACTGCTCGCGGTCGGCGTCGATCTGAAGCTCGAGCTCGTGTCCCGCGACTTGGTACCGAGCGCGTCCAAGAACGGGGATTTCGACACGGCGTTTGGCGACTTCATCAGCGGGCCGACGCTGGTTCGCCCGTATCTCTTCTGGCATTCCGGCGGCCCGTACAACTGGGGCCAGTACAGCAGCGCGAAGGTCGATGGCGCGCTCGACGCGGTCCGCACGGCGGCCAACGATACCGCCTACAAGGCCGCGGTTGCCGAGTACCACAAGGCGATCCTCGACGATCCGCCTGCGATTTTCATTTCCTGGAGCGAGCGCGCCCGCGCGGTGAGCAAGCGGTTCGATGTGCCGGTCGAACCGGGGCGTGACATCCTCAAGAGCATGTGGCAGTGGCGTCCCGTCGGGGAGACGCGCGTGGCCACGCGGAACTAGACCGTGAAGATCCGGCACATCGCGACCCGGTTTGCGCTCATCCTCGCCCTGGCGGCCGTCCTGCCCTTGATCGGTTACGGCGCATGGTCGCTCTTCACCCTTCAGCGCGGCACGCGCGAGTCGATCGTCGCCGGCAACCTGAACGTCGCCAGCCGCGCCTCCGACGAAATCCGCCGCTACATCGTCGGCAACGCCGAGATCCTGAAGGCGCTCGGCGCGAACCTCCAGGACACGAATCTCCAGGCCTGGCAGCAGGACCGCATCCTGAAAAACCACGTCCTGCAGTTCCGCGAGTTTCGCGAGATCACGCTGTTCGACGAATCGGGCGCGGTCGTGGCCACGAGCCGCGTGGGTCCGACGCGTGTGGCCATCCCGTCGGCGCTGCCGCCGATCATCGACGGCGTCGGCATGGCGCCGATCCGCGTGGACGACGACGTGCTGCCGACGACAGTGTTTGCCATTCATCTGACGCGGCTGAATCAGCCGGCCGGCTGGCTGGTCGGCGAATTCAGCCTCGAAGAGATGTGGCGGATGGTGGATCAGATCCGCCTCGGCGAGCACGGGTTCGCGCTGGTCGTCGCGCCGGACGGCACGCTGATCGCCCACGGCGATCCGGATCAAAAGGCGCTGGTGGCGCAGTCCCGGAACATGAGCAGCCACCCGCTGGTGGCCGAGCGCGACAGCTCGGCGCCGCCGTGGCGCGATTACGTCGACGCCAACGGCCGCCATCAACTCGCGGTGGCAGCGCACATCGATCCCCTGCGCTGGACGGTCATCGTCGAACAGCCGACCGACGAGGCGTACGCCAACGGCGCGCGGCTGTCGCGCCAGCTCGCGGTAGCGGCGGCCGGGGCGCTGCTGCTGATGGTCGGCGTCGGCCTGATTTTCGGGCGCCGGTTCATCGCGCCGATTTTTGCGCTGCAGCGCGGCACGCAGGCGATTTCGGAAGGCAAGCTCGAAACGCGCGTCGAGATCGACAGCGCGGACGAATTCGGCCAGCTGGGCGCGTCGTTCAACTCGATGGCGGATCGGCTGGTCGAACTACAGGAGAACGTCAAGCGCCAGGAGCGGCAGGCGATGTTCGGCCGCGTCGTCGCCGGCCTGTTCCACGACCTGAATCATCCGATACAGAACATCGGCAACAACGCGCGGCTGCTGCTGCGCGAGGACATCGACGCGGAAGGCCGCGTCATGTCGCAGCGGATCATCGAGCGCGAGCTCGGCACGCTGAAACGGTTCATGGACGATGTCCTGAACATCGCCAAGCCGCGGCCGCTCGAGCGCTTCGCGATGGACGTCAACGCCGGCGTGCTGGAAATCGTGGAGGCGATGAGAGCCGAGGGCGAACGGACCCACATCACGGTCGCGGGCACTTACGCCGATGGACCGCTGACGATTGAAGGCGACCGCTTTGCGCTCGGCCGGGTGTATCGGAACCTGATTACCAACGCGATCCAGGCGACGCCGCCTGGCGGACGGGTCACCGCCACGACGGCGCGGGTCGGCAACACCATCGAAGTGCACATCACCGACAACGGGTCGGGCATTCCGGCCGATCGTCTGTCGGCGATCTTCGACGACTTTGTCACCACCAAGCGGCGCGGCCTCGGACTGGGCCTCGCCACGTCACGCCGCATTGTCGAGCAACTCGGCGGCAGCATCAGCGTCGACAGCGAAGTAGGACGCGGAACGACCTTTACCTTGCGCTTTCCGGCGGCCGCCGATCAGGCGACCGCTGCGGCCAGCTAACAACCAAGGACACTCACCATGTTTCGAACGTTTGTGAAAACAGAAACCGTTGACGTGGACAACCAGACGTATGCCGTCCGCTATTTCGAGGTGCGGACGCCGCGCGGGCTGCGGCGGTACAGCGCGGAAATCATGCTGGGGCCGGGCGACCGGATTATTCTCGACGATGACTCGGTGACGAACCTCGAGGCGCGCGCCAACCGGCTGGTGCCGGCGACGCTCTACAGTCGAATGCTGAGCAGGATTGCGTGAGGCGAGGGAGCGCAGCGGCCGCCGACTGAGCGACTGGGCCGCCACGCTGCTCCACCCGAGTGCACGACGATCGAGTGTGGGGAGCGCGCTTACTTGCGCGGAAGGACCGCGTCCTTGAGCTGCTTGGCGATGCGCGCCTTCACCACGGTCTTCGCGGGAATCTTGATGGCCTCGCCCGTCGCCGGATTCCGTCCCATCCGCGCCTTGCGCTTCTGAACCACCAGCTTGACCATTCCGGGCAACACGAACTCGCCCGACCGCTTCAGTTCCTTTTCCGCCAGAGCCGTGAGTTCGTCGAAGAACTCGCGCGACTGGGTCCGCTTCACTTCGAAGCGCTCGGCGAAATGGGAAAAGAGTTCGGATTTGCCCATCCTGCGGGCGTCTGACATCGGTGATCCCCCTTGCTACGTAACGCGCGTCAATTTTCCCGGCGATCGGCGCGCGCGCGGCGTGGATCGCGGTGTCGCTCGAAAAGAGGCGATATGCTAGCGCGCCGGTCTCGCAAGTGTCAACGTCGCGTGACGCCGGAATCCGCGTTTTCCGGCCAGAATGCTAGACTTTCGAAGCATGTCAAGTCCGACGCTGCAGACCTTCCCCAACCCCAGGCCCGAGCGCGACTATGAGATCCGCATCAGCTGCCCGGAATTCACGTCCGTGTGCCCGATGACCGGGCTCCCCGACTTCGGCGAGATTCGCATCACTTATGTGCCCGACGCGCGCTGCGTCGAGCTCAAGTCGCTCAAGTACTACATGGTGGAGTTTCGTAACCGCGGAATCTTTTACGAGGCGGTCACGAACCAGATTCTCGACGATCTCGTGGCCCTGCTCGAACCGCGGCGCATGACCGTGGTCGGCGACTTCTCGGCCCGGGGCGGCATCAAGACCGCGGTTACCGCGACTTATTCGAAGCCTTAGGCGAGCGGCGAGTCCGGGACGGCCGTGAATGCACCATGTTCCCATCGAGCGCGAAATCGACCTCCACGCCTTCGCGCCGCGCGACATTCCCTCCGTCGTTGACGAATATGTGACGGCTGCAGTGGCGGCCGGCCTGGACCAGGTGCGGCTCGTGCACGGCCGCGGCCGCGGAATCCAGCGGGGAATCGTCCAGGCCGCGCTCGAACGCCACCCCCTGGTCCGCGAATTCTGGGACGACACCGACGCCCACCTCGGGGCGACGTTCGCGCGAATCGGCAAGGTATGATCGGCCTCGTGACGCTCCGCCGGGCAGGCGCCGCTCTCGTCTTGGCGCTCGTGTCGATCGCGTCGGGTCCGCGGGACGCGGCCGCACAGATTCCGTCGCCTGAATCGCACTTCGGGTTCCGCATGGGCACGGACCGCGAGCTGGCGACCGCGGAGCAGATCGAACAGTACTTCGAGCGCGTGGCCGCGCGGTCCGACCGCGTGAAGGTGGTGGACATCGGGCCGACCACCGAGGGCCATCGCACGCTGGCCGCGATCGTCACGTCGCCGGACAACATCCGCAACCTCGATCAGATCCGGCTCGCCAACCAGCGGCTGGCCGACCCGCGAACGCTCTCCCGCGAAGACGCGCTCCGGCTGGCGGCCGGACAGAAGACGATCCTCGCAGTCGGCGCCAGCATCCACGCGTCGGAGATCGGCGCGACCCAGGCCGCCAACGAGCTGCTCTACACGCTGGCGTCCGCAAACGATCCGGCGACCGAGCAGATTCTGCAGAACGTCGTGCTCATCCTGATCCCGATGCTGAATCCTGACGGGCATCGGCTGGTGACCGACTGGTACGCGAAAACCAGGGGCACGCCGCTCGAAGGCGGCCCGATGCCGTGGCTGTATCACAAGTACGCGGGCCACGACATCAATCGCGACGCCTTCATGATGAATCTCCCGGAGAATCGCAATCTCGCGCGGTTCTTCTATTCGGAGTGGCATCCGCACGTGTTCCTGACCATGCACCAGATGGAGGAAAACGGGCCGCGCTTCTTCGTGCCGCCCAACACCGATCCGATCGACCTGAACTACGACCCGCTCATCTGGCGGTCGGCGGCGCTTCTCGGAGACGCGATGGCGCTCGAGCTGCAGCGCGACCATCGAACCGGCGTCGTGTCGAACGCGAAGTACGACTACTACTGGCCGGGCTTCGAGGACTCCGCGCCGCTCGGACACAACACGGTGTGCCTGCTGACCGAGGTCGCGAGCGCGAACGTCGCGTCGCCGATCACCGTCTCGCCCAACGATCTGAAGGCGGGCTTCAAGGGGCTGCCCGACTACAAAGCGCAGATCAATTTTCCGGAACCCTGGCCCGGCGGACGCTGGACCCTGCGCGACATCGTCGAATACGACATGACCGCGGTGCGCGGCCTGTTGTTCGCGGCCTCGGCGTATCGCTCGCAGATCGTCGAGAACTTCTACGAGATGGGGCGGCGCGCGGTGGATCTCGGCCGGCAGGGCGGACCGTTCGCGTTCCTCATTCCTCCCGAACAACACGATCCGTATTCGTCGAGAAAACTCGAGGAGCTGCTGCTGCAGGGCGCGGTCGAAATCCAGCGCGCGGCCGAGCCATTCCGCGCTGACGGCCAGGCCTATCCGGCCGGCACGGACATCATCCTGCTCGCGCAGCCGTATCGCGCCTACGTGAAGACGCTGCTCGAACGGCAGAACTATCCGGCACGGCGGACATCGGCTGCCGGGCCGACCGAACGGCCCTACGACGTGGCCGGCTGGACGCTCTCACAGCAGATGGGGGTCAAGGTCGTCACCGTCGATCGGTCATTCGATGTGCCGGCGACGACAGGAATCAGCGGCGCGACGATTGTTTCGGAATCGGTCTGGGGAGAACGGAAGCCCGGTTACTGGCTGATCGACACGCGCGGCAACGGCGGCGCGATCGCCGTCAATCGCATGGTCGCGGCCGGTGCGACGCCGTCGTGGACGCCAACCGCCATCGAAGCCGACGGCTTCCGGTATCCGCCCGGTTCGATGGTCGTCCCGTACGTGAAAAAGGCGGAGGACGCGGTCAGCGGGATCGCCCGCGACCTGGGTCTGCGCGTCGACGGCATGAAGGGCCGCGTTCCGTCGGGGCTGCGGCCGATCGGACGGGCGCGCGTGGCGCTCTACAAGCCGTGGACGGAAAACATCGACGAGGGCTGGACACGCTGGGTCCTCGAGCAGCACGAGTTCAAGTTCGCGAGCATTACGGACCAGGACGTGCGCGCAGGCGATCTCCGGCAGAAATACGACGTCGTCATCCTGCCCAACGCCTCGGTGGACCGCCTGGTCGCCGGCTATCCTGCGGACGCGATTCCCGCCGAGTACGCCGGCGGCATGACGCCGGCTGGCGTGGACGCGCTGCGCGCGTTCGTCCGCGGCGGAGGCACGCTGATTTGCCTCGCGCAATCGAGTCAGCTGGGCATTGCGGCGTTCAATCTGCCGATCCGTGACGTGGCCAGCGAATCGGAGGATCGACTGTTCGTGCCGGGATCGATCCTGCGGCTCGAGCTCGATACGGCGCGTCCGCTGGGCTACGGCATGCTCCCGCAGACGGCGGCGTTCTTCACGTTCAGTTCAGCGTTCGAGATCATGCAGCCCCGGAGCGCGACGGCGGGGCACGGCGGTGACGCGGGCTTCAGCGCGAATGTGGAGACGGTGGCGCGCTACGGCGCGAAGGATCTGCTGTTGAGCGGCTGGCTCGAGGGAGAGGACGTCATCGCCGGCCGCGCGGCGGTCGTGGACGCGCGCGTTGGAGCCGGTCACGTGGTGCTGTTCGGATTTCCCGTGCAGCACCGGGGTCAGACGCTGGCGACCTTCCGCCTGTTGTTCAACGCCATCTTCATAGCGCGGTAGTCACGCGAACGGCGTCTCTCCAAGTCAGTCCCTACTCGCCTCGCGAAAACCCTCTCACGAAGTCACGAAGCGCACGAAGGTTCTTCTGAGCCAAGAGATCCTTCGTGTCTTCGTGCCTTCGTGATTCCGTGGTCCCGTATTTGTGAAACGCTCTAGAACCGCACGCCCAGGCTGAAACGGAACGTCCGCGGCGTGGTCCACGAGAACTGATCGACCTGCGTGCCGAAGTTCGGGCGCAGCGCCCAGTTCGTCCCCTCGACCGGCGCCGTCGTGAACGGATTGAACGCCGCCAGCGCGGCGGAGTTGGCGTTGGTCAGGACGCCGCGATTGATCTTCGCCAGGTCCGTCCCGCCGCCGTTCTGGAAGACGTTGCCGCCGCAGCCGCACAGCTGGAACTGATTGAACACGTTCAGCAGCTCGCCGCGGAAGAACGCTTCAACCCCCTTCGCGCCCGGGATCTTGTACGCGTAGTTCACGGACAAGTCGGTGCGCTTCTGGCCCTGCGTGCGGTACGCGTCCCGCGACGTGAAGTAGTAGTTCCAGAAGCCGTCCGCGCGGTCGCCGCTCGGATTCAGGTAGCCCGGATTGTTGGCGTAGGGCGTCGTGTCGACGGCGCCAACCGCGCCGTAAGGCACGCCGGATTCGAGGGTTTGGATGACGCCGAGCGAGACCGTTCCGGCGCGTGTGCACCGGAATGCTGTAGGTGGCCCAGAGGCGGGCGCGCTGACGCTGGTCAACGCTCAGATCGCCCTGCGGGCTGTTCCAGCTGGCCTGCACGAACTCGGGGAACTGAAGCAGAAGGCTCGTCGATGGTCCGTTCGCCGAGTCCTCGCCGTCGAAATTACCCGCCGCTTCGGAGATGGTGTAGTTGCCGCCGATCTCCGTGCGGGTCATCGGCCGGTAGCTCGCCTGGAACGTGACGCCCTTGTAGTTGCGATTCACGACGTCCGTGTTCTCGATCAGGCTGAGGTCGAACTCGTTCCCGAGCTTGTCCTGCGTCTTGCCGGTCGACGTGTCGGCGCGGGTCGCGTAGAAGTCGGCGTACTTGCGATACACGTAGTCGGCGCGGACCGATCCGCGATCGAACAGCTTCGACAGCCCGACGGCCCATTCGTTGACGTTCGGCGACTTCAGCGATCCGCCGATCACGGTGGACACACCGGGGATGTCAACCAGGCTGTACGGCCGGCCTGTGCCGCCGTTGGCGAAGAACCAGTTGAACAGCTGCTGAATCGCCTGCGGCGTGGTCGCCAGCGAACCGGTCGGGCTCCCATTGATGGCCGGTCCCTGATACGGCCACTGATAGGTCGCGGGATTGCCGCCGGCGGACACGTCTGCAATGCCGGTGTTCAGCGCCGAGACGTAGCGCGCATAGCTGCCCGACGCGGACCAGCGGCCGTCGCCGAAGAGATCGTAGACAGCAGACAAGCGCGGACTGAACTTGCTGCTGTCCGAGATCTTGTTGCCGGCCGCGTCCGTGCCGTTGTTGCCGTCCCATCGCAAGCCCAGACCGAACGGTCAGCTTCGTCGTGTAGCGCCACTGATCGTTGACGAACAGCGAGTTGGTCCGGAGGTCGGTCCCCTGGCTGCTCAGATCGATCGGGTTCCACTGAATGATGGTCGACCCGGGCAGGAAGACCGGGATGACGTCGCTCCCCTGGACGATGGTCGACGTGCCGAGGATTCGATAGTCGCTGCCCGACTGATGGTTGTTGGCGAACCGGTGGTCGTTGTACGTGTCGTAGCCGAACACGACGTTGTGTGAGCCGTAGTGCGGCGTGGACAGGAAATACGTGCCCTTGAGGATCAGGTCGGTGTTGCTGCGCTCCTCGGGATCGCAGACGCCGCAGAAGGTCGCCGCCCAGTAGCGGAACGCCGTGCCGCCGCGCGAGCGGTCGATGAGCAGCGTGCCGTCGATGAGGTCGGTGGAAGTGGCGCCTGCGCCGACGAACGTGAACTTGCGCTGGGCCCACTGCGCTTCGACCGCGAGATTGTTGCGGAGCACCGCCGTGTAGTGCAGCGACAGCAGGTCCTGCGGCTGTTTCTGGTTATACAGGCTCCGCAGGTCGAGCACGTTCTGGAACTGGAAGTTCTCGATGGTCTGGTCGATCTTCGTGTACGAGACCTTCGCCGTCTGGCCGGCGGACGGCGAGTAGGTGCCTTTGATCTCGTAGCGCTTCTCGTCGTTCGCTCGCACGAACGGGATGTTGGTGCCGGTCGTCGAGCGCGACGACTGCTGATCCTGGAAGCGTCCGGCGTTGAAGAACCAGAGGCGCTGTTTCACGACTGGACCGCCGAATGTGTACTCGTAGGTGGGAACGATCTTGTCGAGCTTCGCTTCGCCGAAGGGCGACACGGAGCGCCAGTCGTCGTTGTTGAACGACTGCCGGTAGGAGCCGCTGAACCTGTCGCCGCCCGACTTGGTCACCGCCGCGACGAGGCCGCCGCCGAACCGTCCGTACTCAGCCGAAACGCCCGACGTCGCGATCGTCGTTTCCTGCAGCGCATCTTCGATATACAGCGTGTAGGGCTGGCCGCGGAGATTTTCGGTCGAGACGACGCCGTCCACGGTGAACAGGCTTTCGAACGACATGGCGCCGGAAAACGAGTAGCCGCCGGCGGGTCCGGTCGCGTGGAGCGCCGGCGCCATCAGGATCGTCGCGTCGAGCGTGCGGTTCGACGGCAGCGTGGTCATCAGATCCTGGCGGAATTTCGTCGCCACCGTCGCGGTCTCGACAAAGGGCGTCGACGAGCCGGTCACCTGGACGCTTTCGTTGAGGCCGGCCACTGACATGGTGATGTTGAGCGGAACGGACTGCGTGCCGGCGAGCGCGACCGACTTCGAGAGCGACTGAAATCCAGCGAGCTCGAAGGTGATGGTGTAGTCGCCGGGCGGCAGCAGCGGAACGATGTAGTCGCCGTTCTCGCTGGTGACGAGGACGCGTTCGCCCAGCAGGTTCGCCGACGTGACGGTGACCGTCACGCCGGGAAGAGATAGACCGTCTGCAGATACCACTCGACCGGACACCGTGGCCGTCGGGACCTGCGCGCCGAGATTGACGCTCCACAGCAGCAGACCGATCGCGCACACGAGACGTCGTAAGGAGCATAGGTTCTCCTCGCCGAATCATCGTTCGGCTGGTGTTGTAAACCGATGGTCAGCGACGTCTGGTGCCGGCGGCTAGGCGTATGGGTGCAACCGCCATATTCGAGGGGCGAATCGCGGGATTCGTGTGACGAACGCCCCAGGGTCGAGTTGCGCCGATCCGGTGACCAACCCGGCCTGATAAGAGATCGACAACTCCAGTTACAGGGGTCAGATGGGTGTCAGATGGGTGTCTGACACCTATCTGACCCCGCGCGTGCATCACTTAGCGGTCATCGGATCGCGAATCCCCAACGATTTTCAAAACTCTCGGTGTCAGATGGGTGTCTGACACCTGTCAAGAGATTGACGAGTGGGGGACGTGGCATCGCGGTTGCCAGTTCAACCGTCCCAACTCGCGCGCTCGGACGAATTCCTCAGCAATTGACGCCGGCGCACTTCGCGACTGGCAGATTCTGCGCGCGAGCCGGAGCGGTGACGTGCAAATCTCGCGAATCCGATGAACCTCGCGCGCGCATCGGCGCCCGCGTACTCGTACGACGCCAACGCTGGCTCGTCACCAATGTCGTCGCCTACGAACACTGCGAACTGCTGACCCTCGCCGGCGTGGATGAGGGGAACCTGCGCACCGAGCGCCAGGTCCTCGCGCCCTTCGAGCGCATCCACCCGGTCTCGGTCCGGCGGCGTCCGCGGACCGTGCGCCCAACGGCGTGGCGCCGCGCCTGCCGCGAACTCATCGCCGGCGACGGACCGGCGACGATGCTCGGGACCGCCACGACCGCGCGCATCGATCTGATGCCGCACCAGCTCGAGCCGGTGCTCGCCGTCGTTCGCGGCGACGGATCGCGTGTGCTGATCGCCGACGAAGTCGGCCTCGGCAAGACCATTCAGGCCGCGCTGATCGCGACCGAGCTCAAGTCCCGCGGCGCCGCGGCGCGCGTGCTGATCCTCGCGCCGGCCGGCCTGCGCGAGCAGTGGGTGAACGAGCTGCGATCGCGTTTCGACCTCGCCCCCGCACTGCTCGACATGCGCGAAATCGCTCGCCGCCGCGCCCAGCTGCCCGTCGGGGTCAACCCGTGGATCGTCGAGCCGCTGGTCGTCTCGTCCGTCGATTTCGTCAAGCGACCGGAAGTCCTGCCCGCGGTCCGCGAAGCACGCTGGGACCTCGTGATCGTGGACGAAGCGCACCATGTCGCCGCGACCGGATCGGATCGCCACACCGCCGTCGCGTCACTGTGCAGCGCCGCCGCATACGTCGTGCTGTTGACCGCAACGCCTCACAACGGCGATCCGCGCGCATTCGCGGCCCTCTGCGCGATCGGCCGGCACGACGACACGCTTCTGTCATTCCGGCGCACCCGACACGACATCGGACAGGACCGGCCCCGGCGCATCCATCAGGTCCACGTCCAGCCGAATCGGGCCGAACGCCACATGCACGCGTGCCTCGCCGCCTTCGTGCGCGCGGTCGAACGCGACCGTGGACGCCACGATCAACATGTGTCGCTGGCGATCGCCACCCTCCGCAAGCGCGCGCTCTCGAGCGCGTTCGCGCTGGAGCGATCGGTACGCCGCCGCCTCGACGGCCTGGCGATCGGCAGCGCCGGTGAACCGCACCAGCTGACCCTGCCGCTCGAAGACCTCGGCGGCGAATTCGACGGAGCAGACGCCGCGCCTGCGTGGACGATACCGGCGCTCAACGATCAGCGCGAAGAACGCACGCTCCTCGCGGCGCTGGCGGACGCGGCGACGACCGCCTCCGCGCGCGAGTCGAAGTTTTCGGCGCTGACCAGACTGCTGCGGCGGGTGCGCGAGCCGGTGTTGATCTTCACCGAGTATCGCGACACGCTGCTGCATCTGCGGAACAGCGTCGCGCCCGACGCACCCGTCATTCACGGAGGGTTGACTCGAGACGAACGCCGCGCGGCGCTTGCCGCGTTCGCCAACGGACGCGTCCTCCTCGCGACCGACGCCGCCGGCGAGGGACTCAACCTCCAGCAGCACTGCCGCACCATCGTCAACCTGGAATTGCCGTGGAACCCGATGCGGCTCGAACAGCGCATCGGCCGGGTCGATCGCATCGGCCAGACCCGTCGAGTGCATGTCTTCCACTTGCTCGCCGCGCACACGTCGGAAGTCCGGATCCTGCAGCGCCTCGCGGCCAAAGTCGCCCGCGCGCAAACGGATGTCGGCGCGAGCGATCCGCTCGGCTCCCTGGATCCACCGGCCAGCGTCGCCCCGGTATTCCTTCGCCTCCAGGCCGAGGCGAACGTCGAACACGCGCGCCTGAGCCTGGCGCGCAGGTTCTCCACGCTGTCACGATTGCCCGCACGACCGACGGATGCAGCGGATGAGTGCCCGCTGGTGACGATCGCCAGGCGGCGGCGCGTTCGAATGCTGCTCGCAGGTCGAACGCTGGCGATCTTTCGCTCGACGCTCGCTGACGAAGCCGGCCGAATCGTGGCGGCGCATCTGACGGCGGCGTTGATCGATTTCCGAACGCGACATCCGGCCATCGATCGACTCCTGGGATGCGATCGGCGCTCGCGTGGCAGGATCCGCGCAGGCCACAGTGGCAGGAGGCAGTCCGCTCGACCCATCGATCGTTCTGGCACGCCAGACGTCAGCGCGAACTGTCCATTCTGAACGCGCTCTCGCCGGCCACGCCGCGCGAACTCCAGCCAGGACTGTTCGATCGGCGCGCCGACCACGTCCACCAGCACGATGTCGAAGAATTCGAAAAAGCGCGCGCGGAGAGTGTCGCGCGAATCGAATCGGCGACGCGAGCCGAAACATTGCATCTCACCGGTCCACGGCTCGCGCTCCTTCTCCTGCCACGGCGCGCATGCTGAGCGGATTCGCCGGCCATCTCCTGTCGGAGAACTTCCTCGAGCAGCACCTCACCGGCGGGCCGCCGCGCCCCGAGGTCGTCCAGCTTCACTCGCTCCTCGAGCAGTGGCGAGAGAGCCGCTACATGCTCGGACCCGCATCGAGCCTGCGCTCCGTTGTGGAGGCAGCCGCCGCGCCGTTGGTCGGCCTCCTCGGATTTGCCTCGCTCAGCGATCTGCAGCGTCAACGGGGACGTGGCGTCCGCAACGCTGCGCACCGAAACATCACTCCACCTCGCGCCGGTCGCGCTGGTTGTGGTCCGATGGGGCGAGCGGCTGGATCCGATGTGGCGGCACGGGCTCGCCGAAGCGGTCGCGCGAGGCGCCTCATGGTGCCTGCTGTTCAACGGCACACACGTGCGACTGATCCAGGGCACGCGCGTGTACTCGCGCCGCTTTGTCGAATTCGATCTCGATCAGATGTCGGACGACGAGCGCGCGACCAGCGCGTTTTGGACGGTACTCGGCGCCGAGGCGTTCAGCGGTAAGGCGGTGACGCCGATCGGTCTTCTGATTGACGCATCCGAACGTCATGCCGCGGCGGTCTGCCGATCGCTCTGCGACGGGGTGCTCGAAGCCTCGGGTGAAGTGTTGCGAGTGTTCGCCGCCAGGACGTCGGCCGATCGCGTGGACGCGGCCTTCGAACAATCGCTGACGGTCATCTACCGGATCCTGTTCCTTCTCTTTGCCGAAGCCCGGTCGCTCGTGCCGGCATGGCATCCGGTCTATCGAAGCAGCTACAGCATCGAGACGCTTCGGGCCGAGGCGCTATCGGGTTCGCCGGCGGGACTCTGGGAGGCGCTTCGCGCCATCGCGCGACTCGCGCATCGCGGCTGTTCGGCAGGCACGCTGAACGTCACGCCGTTCAACGGCCGCCTGTTTGCGCCAGCCGGAACGCCGCTCATCGACCGCGGCGATCTGGACGATGAGGCCGCGCGGCGATCGCTGGTGGCGCTGTCCACTCGAGTCGCGCCGGATGGTGAGGGGCGCGAGCCGATCGCCTATCGCGATCTCGGCGTCGAACAACTCGGGAGCGTCTACGAGACGCTTCTCGACTACCGGCCGCGCGTCGAGCCGTCGGCCACGCGCCGCACCAAACCGACGGTTGCGCTCGTCCCTGGATCAGGTGTTCGCAAGGCGACGGGGACGTTCTACACGCCGCAGTCGATCGCGACCTATTTGATCCGGGAAACGCTCGGGCCGCTGGTTCGTGACGCCTCGCCCGAGCGCATCCTGGGCCTGCGGATCGTCGATCCGGCGATGGGCAGCGGCGCGTTCCTGGTCGGCGCGTGCGCCTACCTCGGCGACGCGTACGAGACGGCGCTTGTGAGTAGCGGCGCCTGCCTGCCGGGCGATCTGGGTCCGCGCGAGCGCGCCACCATCCGCCGCACGATCGCCGAACGATGCCTTTACGGCGTCGATCTCAATCCGATGGCGGTGCAACTGGCGCGGCTGTCGCTGTGGCTGGCCACGCTGGCCGAGAACCGGCCGCTGAGTTTTCTCGATCATCATCTGCAGGTCGGCGACAGCGTCCTCGGCGCCTGGCTGTCGTGCCTTCGTCACGCGCCGGCGCGGCGGCAGAAGCACGCGGAGCTTGCCGCTCTTCGAAGGAGCACGACATCTCAGATACCGTGCGGGATGTCGCTGCCCGTTCGCTTCACGCTCGCGAATACGCCGAACGACACGCCGGATCAGGTCCATGCGAAAGAACGCGCGCTGGCGGCGCTCGCGCGGCCCGACACGGCGCTCTCGAAATGGAAGCGGATCGCCGACTTGTGGTGCGCGCGCTGGTTCGCGGCGGAACTGGAGCCGCCGGCACTGTTTGCCGCGCTGAGTGACGCGATCCTCGGCGAACCCGGAGCGCTGCCGCGATCGACCGCACATGCGCTGCTCGAGGTCAGCGCTCGCACCGCGGACTCCCGTCGTTTCTTTCACTGGGAGCTGGAATTTCCCGAGGTCTTTTTCGACGCCAGCCGGCGAACGGCGGCCGGATGCCGGGTTCGACGCGGTGATTGGCAATCCCCCATGGGAGATGATTCGCGCGGACGCCGGGCCTGGCGACACGACGGGCCGCTCGAAAGAAGGCGCGCGGTCGGTGGTCAGGTTCACGCGTGATGCCGGTGTGTATGCGGCGCAATCGAACGGCCATGCGAATCAGTACCAGTTGTTCGTCGAGCGCTCGATGGCGCTCGCCCGGCCGATGGGCCGCATCGGGCTCGTCCTCCCGTGGGGCCTGGCGTGCGATCACGGCAGCGCGGCGCTTCGGCGCCAGCTCCTGTCGCAGTGCGCGATCGACAGCCTGATCGGCTTCGACAATCGCCGCGCGATCTTTCCGATCCACCGCAGTACGCGATTCCTCCTGTTGTCCGCGGCGAAGGGCCCGGCGACGGCGTCGATCCCCTGCCGGCTCGGCGAGACCGACCCGGCGATTCTCGACAGGAGCGATCTCGCGGACTCCGAGCACGGGCGCGTCGCGAGTCCTCGCGCGTTCTACACACTGCGCCTCACCCGCGAGATGCTCGAAACGCTCTCGGGGAGCGATCTGACGATCCCCGATCTGCGAACGCCTCTGGACCTCGCCATTGTCGAACGCGCGGTGTCGCGCTTTGCGGCGCTCGGCAGTCATCAGGGCTGGCACGCCGGATTCGGGCGCGAGCTGAACGCGACCGAGGATCGCGGCGCATTCAGGCCGGCGGCGCGGCGGCTGCCCGGTGGTCGAGGGGAAAATGCTCGATCCGTTTCGCGTGCGCCTGGACGCGGCGCGTTTCCGGATGGAGATGCGCGAGGCCGACCGCCGGCTTGGCACGCGCCACCGCCGGCCGCGGCTGGCCTATCGCGATGTCGCGAGCGCGACGAACCGGCTGACGCTCATCGCGGCGATGCTGCCGGCGAGATGCGTGTCAACGCACACGGTGTTCTGCTTGAAAACGCCGCTCCGCCAGACCGCGCAGTGGTTTCTCTGCGGCCTGTTCAACAGCCTGGTCGTGAATTACCTCGTGCGGATCTGGGTCACGACGCACGTCACGACGTCGATCGTCGAACGATTGCCGATTCCCACGGAAGATCAGGCGGGCCAGAGCTTTCGCGAGATCGCCAGGTGGGCGCACGCCCTCAGCCGGCGCGACGACCGGGCGCTGTGGTCCGCCCTGAATGCCCGGGTGGCGGAGCTGTACGACTTGAACGAGGAGCAATTCGCTCACGTCCTGAGCTCGTTCCCCCTCGTTCCCCGCGACGATCGGGATGACGCGATGCGCGTGTTTCAGCGGCGGACGATTACGCCGTGGTGAATCGCCGCGTCTGCGCCAGGTAGCGCGCCGCTTTTTCCAGCGCGAGCTCTTCGGCCGCTTCTTTCGTCGGACCGTCGGCGCGCGCGAAACGCGCGCCGGGATCCACGCTGTAGATCGTGCAGTGATAGACCGTGTCGAGCCGGTAGGTCTCGACGCTGATCGGCCACCCCGATACTTCGATCTGCCGCCGCGAGTAGTCTTCGGCCTTCATGATTACGGCTTCTCCACCGCTGCGCCGACCAGATTGCCCCACTCGGTCCACGAGCCGTCGTAGTTCTGGACGTCCTTGAATCCGAGCAGGTACTTCGAGCACGAACCACGTGTGGCTCGAGCGCTCGCCGATTCGGCAATACGCGATGACCGGCTTGTCTCCGGTCACGCCCTGCGCGCCGTAGAGGCTCTTCAAGTCCGCCGCGCTCTTGAACGTGCCATCGTCGTTGCACGCCTTCGCCCACGGGATGCTCTTGGCGCCGGGGATGTGGCCGCCGCGCTGGCAGGTTTCAGGCAATCCGGGCGGCGCGAGGATCTCGCCGGTGAATTCCTGCGGGCTGCGAACGTCGACGAGCGCGTGGCTCTTCGACGACACGGCTTTCTGCACTTCCGGGAGGAACGCGCGCAGCGAGTTGTCCGCTGCCTTGGCTTTGTAGGTCTTCGCCGCGAACGCCGGCTTCTCGGTGCTCAGCTCGCGCCCTTCCGCCAGCCACTTCTTGCGGCCGCCGTCCATGATGCGGACGTCCTGATGTCCGTAGATCTTGAGCTGCCAGAAGGCCCACGCCGCAAACCAGTTGTTGTTGTCGCCATACAGCACGATGGTCGTGTTGTTGTCGATGCCGGACTTGCCGAGCAGCTCTTCGAGCTTCTTGAGCGGCACGATGTCGCGGACCAGCGTGTCGCACAGCTCAGTGGTCCAATTCCAGCCAGCGGCGCCGGGCACGTGCCCCTGGTCGTAGGCCGTCGTGTCCACGTCCACTTCCACGACACGCACGCTGGCGTCCTGTGCATGTGCGGCCACCCACTCTGTCGAGACCAGAACTTCGGACATATCGCGCGCTCCTTGTCAGACGAAAAACTTTACAACCATATCGCAATCGGGTTTCAATCAGGGTTCTCTATCAGCTTATCCACCTTGGGAGGCAGCCGCATGACGTACTACGGGGGCCGGGAGCTCGCCGCGAGCTTCAGGACAGTGCGAAAGAACACCATTCAGATCGCCGAAGAGATTCCGGAAGACAGCTATCACTACAAAGTGTCCGAGCATTCGCGCACAGTGGGTCAGACGCTGGCCCACATCGCCCTGGTGCATGAAATCGCGCTCCACACGCATAAGAACGGCATCGACGATCTCAAGAAACTGAATTTTCCCGAATTGATGCAGAAACTCGGCGCCGAGGAAGCCAGGCCGCGAACCAAGGCCGAAATCATCGCCCTGCTCCAGAAGAACGGCGACGAGTATGCCAGCTTTCTCGAAGGGCTCGACGAGTCATTTCTGGCCGAGCAGGTCACGATGCCGCCGGGCGCCACGCCGGCGACCAAGAGCCGCTTCGAAATGCTCCTGTCCCCCAAAGAGCACGAAATGCATCACCGCGGTCAGCTCATGCTCATGCAGCGCCTCATTGGTTTGACGCCGCATCTCACGCGTCAGATGCAGGAGCGCATGGCGCAAATGGCGCGGCGGTGACGTCCGGCTTCAGTCCGAAGGCGCTGAGCTTCCTCCGCGCGCTGAAGCGGAATAACGACCGGGAGTGGTTCAAGGCGCGCAAGGAGCAGTACGACACGCTCCTGCGCGCGCCGATGATCGCCATCATCGAACAGCTGGCCGCCGAATTTCCCAAGTTCGCGCCCGATCTCATCGCCAACCCGAAGACGTCGCTCTACCGGATCTACCGCGACACGCGATTCTCCGAGAACAAGGCGCCGCTCAAGACGCACGTCGCGGCGATGTTTCCGTGCCGCGGCCTCGAAAAGCACCAGGGCGCCGGCCTGTACTTTCACATCTCGCCCGAGGAGGTGTGGATCGGCGGCGGGATGTACGCGCCGGACACGTCGCAATTGCACGCCGAACGCGAGCACATCGTCGAAGAACGTCAAGCGGCTGCGCGCCATCGTCGAGTCTCCCGGTTTCCGCCGCGCCGTCGGCGACCTCGAGGGCGAAAAACTGCAGCGCGTGCCCCGCGGCTTCGACAAGGATCATCCGGCGGCCGAATTTCTCAAGTACCGCCAGTTTCTGGCGGGGCAGGAACACCCTGGGACGTTCGCGTGCAGCCCGGGTTTCTATCGCGCGGTGCTGAGCGTCTTCAAGCAGATCGCGCCGCTCGTCAGGTTCCTCAACGAGCCGCTGCTGAAAGGGCCATCGTGAGCGGCACCGACGATCTGGACGCGCTGGTCACGGAGCTCAACTCGGCCGCGGGCCAGAAGCGCGCGGCCGACGATGACACCGGGCGGCTGTCGGCGTGGCTGGAGCAGATGGTCGCCGCAATGCGAGCGATCTGCTGCTGGTCGGAGGCGCACCGGCGTCGATTCGCGTCGACGGCCGGCTGGTGCCGCTCGCCGAAGGGCCACTCGGCGGCGACGAAATCGCCGACGCCGTCGTCCCGGCGCTTCCGCCGCACGCGCGGCGGCATGTTTCAGGATCACGGCATCGCGGATTCGTCGTTTCGCGGCCAGGACGGCGCGCGGTTCCGCATCAATCTGCATCGTGAGCGCGGCAGGCCCGCCGCGGCGATTCGGCGCCTGCCCGCCGTCGTGCCGGCGCTGTCGACGCTCGGCCTGCCGCCGACCATCGAAGCGCTCAGCCGCCTGCCGCGCGGCCTCGTTGTGATCGGTGGACCGACCGGCTCGGGCAAAACCACGACGCTTGCGGCTCTCGTCAACGAGATCAATCGTCCGCGACGAGCGCCACATCGTCACCATCGAAGATCCGATCGAGTACGAGCACCGGCACCTGCGCAGCGTCGTGGAGCAGGTCGAGATCGGCGTCGACGCGCCCGATTTTCCGACCTCGCTGCGGGCGGCGCTCCGCCAGGCGCCCGACGTGATCGTGGTCGGTGAAATGCGCGATCCCGAGACGATTCGCATTGCGCTGGCCGCCGGCGAAACCGGTCACCTTGTGCTGTCCAGCCTTCACACCACCGACGTGGCGTCAACGATTGCGCGCCTTGCCGACTCGTTTCCGGCGGAGCGTCAGAACACGATCCGCCAGGAGCTCGCGATGGCGCTGGCCGCGGTGATGACGCAGACGCTGATGCCGAAAATCGGCGGCGGCCGCGTTCCCGCGTCCGAGCTGCTGATGGTCGGCTATGGCGCGCGCCAGCACATCCGGCGCAACGCGCTCCAGCATCTGCACCAGGAAATCACCATCACGCGCAAACACGGGTCGTTCACGTTCGAGGAGTCGCTGGCGGAGCTCGTCCGCCGCGGACTCATCGAGCGCGCGGAGGCGATCACCCGCGCGCACCATCCCGAAGAGCTCGAGCGGCTGCTATAAACTGAGTTGCCTGGAGCGCCTGAAGCCCGCAGCCTGATTTCCCGGAGCCCGGAGCCCGAAGCCGCCACCAGGAGTCTAAAAACAGTATGTCCTCTCCCGCAGCGTTCAACGGCCATCGGCGCGTTCCGCCCCCGGTCAACGATCCGGTCCGCTCTTATGCGCCGGGGACGCCCGAGCGCGCATCGCTCAAGGCGCGTCTGGCGGCCATGGCCGGCGAGACGGTGAACATTCCCGTCATCGTCGGCGGCAAGGCCATCGGGCAAGGCGCCTCGGCGAACGTCGTCATGCCGCACGATCATCGTCACGTGCTCGGCACGTATCGGCAGGCGACGCCGGAGGTCGTGCAGGACGCGATCGACGGCCGCGCTGAAGGCGCGCAAGGAGTGGGCCGCCTGGTCGTTCGACGATCGCGCGGCGGTCCTGCTCAAGGCCGCCGAGCTCCTGACCACCACGTGGCGCGACACGATCAACGCCGCCACGATGCTCGGCCAGTCGAAGACGGTTTTTCAGGCCGAGATCGATTCGGCCTGCGAGATCGTCGACTTCTTCCGCTTCAACGTGCACTACGGCCAGGAACTGCTCGCCGAGCAGCCGCTGAGCGATCACACCGCCGTGGAATCAGGTCGAATATCGCGGCCTCGAAGGGTTCGTCTACGCCGTCACGCCGTTCAACTTCACGTCGATCGCCGCGAACCTGCCGACGGCGCCCGCGCTGATGGGCAACACCGTCGTCTGGAAGCCGGCGTCGAGCGCGATGTTCTCCGCGTACTACCTGATGAAGATGTTCGAAGCGGCCGGCATGCCGCCCGGCGTGATCAACTTCGTGCCCGGCGATGCGGCGATGATCTCGAGCGCGGTCCTGTCGCATCGCCGATCTCGTCGGCGTCCACTTCACCGGCAGCACCGAAGTCTTCAACTCGATGTGGAAGACGATCGGCGAGAACGTCGGCCGCTACCGCTCCTACCCGCGCGTCGTCGGCGAAACCGGCGGCAAGGATTTCATCGTGGCGCACGCCTCGGCGGATCGTGCCGCGCTGGCGACGGCCATCGTCCGCGGCGGCTTCGAGTTCCAGGGACAGAAATGTTCCGCGCCGAGCCGCATCTACGTGCCGAAGTCGATGTGGAGCGATGTTCGGGACCGGATCGTCGCGATGATCGACGAGATCGGGATGGGCGACATCTGCGATTTCCGCAACTTCATGGGCGCCGTGATCGATCAACGCGCGTTCGACCGCATCAAGGGCTACATCGACTACGCGCGCCAGCACGCGACGATCGTCGCCGGCGGCGGATGCGATGCGACGCACGGCTATTTCATCAAGCCGACTGTCGTCGAGACCGCCGACCCGAACTTCAAAACGCTTCGCGAGGAAATTTTCGGCCCCGTCGTCACCGTCCACGTCTATGACGATGCAAAGTGGCACGAGACGCTGGAGCTGGTGGACGCGACTTCTCCGTATGCGTTGACCGGCGCGGTGTTCTCGCAGGACCGCCAGGCCGATCCGGGAAGCCGCGTCGGCGCTGCGCTACGCGGCCGGGAACTTCTACATCAACGACAAGCCGACCGGTGCGGTCGTCGGCCTGCAGCCATTCGGCGGCGCGCGTGCGTCGGGCACGAACGACAAGGCCGGATCGAAATTGAACCTGGTCCGCTGGGTGAGCGCCCGGACCATCAAGGAGAATTTCAACCCGCCGCAGAGCCACCGCTATCCATTCATGGACGCGGAATAGCGGACCTTTTACAGCATCAGATTGCAGATTGCAGATTTCGGATTCAGGACTTCAGAGCAATCTGGAAGTCTTGAACTCTGAAGTCTGAACTCTGAAGTCTGCGTCCCGTCGTTCATTTCGTCCAGACCAGCGCGACGAGCTTCACCGTCAGGTTCGTCTTCTTCGGCTTCACGCTGACCTTCTCGAGCGTCTCGGTGGCCGACGTCGCTCGCCGCGTCGAGCTTCGCGGTCTCTGCCTGAATCTCGTCCTCGAGCTGCCTTGCGCTGCTCGTCGATCGGCCGCGACCGTGTCCTGCGCGCGGCCGACGTCCTCGCGATTCCTTCATCGATCGGCCGAAGCCGCGCGCCGCGGTCGTCGCCCGGCCGATCGTGCCGGCGCTGATCGCTCTTGCGTGCCGAACAGCGCGCCGACGAGCGTCGCGCCGACCGAGATCGCCGTCTGCAGCTTCTGGCCGGTCGCCTGCTCGGACTCGCGCGCCGACCGTCTGCTGCGCGCGCCGCAGCTTCTCGTCGAGCGCCGCCTGCCGCGGCGCGTACTTCTTGCGGAGCGGCTCGAGCGCGCGATCGCGCGACTCGCGCGACGGCCTGCTGGATGCGCGCGCGGAACTCGCGCTCGGACTCGTCCGGGCCGGGACAGCTCGCCGGTGGACGGGCTCCGGAACAGCTCGAGCGCCTCGCCGGCGGCGATGCGACGCCGCGAGCTGCTTCGACCAGGCATCGTAGTTCTTCGCCTTGAGCGCCGGCGCGGGCAACGGCGCGAACGTCGCGCCGTCGGGCGCGTCGCGCTCGAGCATCTCCGGCGCCCACTCGACGCGCTCCGCCTGCGTCCCAGTCCACCGCAACCGCGCCGTCGCCAGATCGGCGTGGTGCAGGTGACCAGCTTCGTCGTGTCGACCTTCAGTTTCGGATCGACGAACCGCACGTTGACCGCGCCGTAGACGACCGGGCGGAGCGGCGATGAGACCGCCGCGGCCGCCTCCGGCGAGAAGTACTGCGGGACGTCCGGCGGAACGATCGGTCGCGCCGTCGCGGCCGCTGAGCGGACGCCGGCGCGGCTGCCGGACTCGCCGCTGCCGGCGCGGGCCGGCTGCTCGACGGAGCCGCCGCGGCCGCGCTCTTCGCGCCGGCGGTCAGCTTCTTGATCTCGTCGCGGCCGAGCGGACCGCGCAGATACGAGAGCGCCCAGCGCGACTGAAACAGCGTCAGCGCGATCCTCGTGCACGTTGCGCATCAGGAACACGCGGCTGGTCAGCGCCGACAGCAGCCGATCGACCTCCGCGCGATCGAAGCCGCCGTGAATCGCTCGCGCTCTCGAGTCCGTCGAGCACGCGCGCCTTGTCGCGATCGGTCTGCAGGCGGCCCAGCCACCACGTGCCGATGTTCGACAGCCCCTTGTAATCGAGATCGACCGGGTTCTGCGTCGCCAGCACGACGCCGACGCCGGCGGCGCGGCCCTGCTTCAGCAGCGTGAGCAGCGGCCCCTTCGACGGCGGGTTCGCGACCGGCGGGAAGAAGCCGAAGATCTCGTCCATGTAGACCATCGCGCGCAGGCTCGACGTGCCGCGTCTGCCCGCGCATCCAGCCGGCCACCGCGTTCAGCAGCAGCGCCACGAAGAACATCCGCTGGCTGTCGTCGAGATGCGCGATCGAGAAGATCGACACGCGCGGCTTGCCCGATTGGCTGCGGAGAAACGCCGCGACGTCGAGCGGCTCGCCCTGGCTCCAGACTTCGAATCCGGGCGACGCGATCAGCGCGTTGATCGACATCGCGAACGCGAAGCGATCCTTCGACGGGAAGAACGATTCGACGTCCATCACGCCGATCCGCGTCATCGGCGGCTGCTGCACGCGCTGGATCAGCGTCGCCAGATCCGGACTCTCGCCGGCCTGCCACGCCGCCAGCAGGATCGTCGACAGCAGAATGTGCTCGCGGCTCTTCAGCGGCTCGGCGTCGATGCCGGCCAGCGCCAGCAGGCTCGAGACCGTCGTCTGCACGCGCTCGCGCAGCAGTTCGGGATCGTCGATCGTCGGACGCGCGAACGAGGTCAGCACCGAAACGGGCACGCCGGCGGTGCTGCCCGGCGTGTAGAGCGCGAACTCCGCCGCGTCGCGCAGCCGCTGGATGCGCGCGCCGTCCTCGCCCCACTCGGCCAGCCCCTTCTTCCACCGCTCCGCCTGCTCGGCGGCAAACTCCGCCGTCGTCTTTCCCGCCCGCCGCGCGTCGTCTTCGTTCACCCACGGCGCGAAGTCGTCGGGGCGAAGGTCGGGAAACGTCAGCAGCAGGTTGGTGAGATCGCCCTTGGGATCGATGACGATGACCGGCACGCCGTCGATGGCCGCCTCTTCGATGACGGCGATGCCCAGCCCGGTCTTGCCGCTGCCCGTCATGCCGACGCACAGCGCGTGGGTCACCAGATCCTTGGAGTCGTACAGCACCAGGTCGTCGGTGGTCTTCTTCGTGGCGGGGTCGTAATGACGGCCGAGATAGAACACGCCGAGTTTTTCGAAGTCCTGCATGGCGCCAGATTTTATGGGACAGACGCTTCTAACCATCGGTCCGAGCGGCCGACCGGTCTAATTACGTAAATAAAGGGATCCTGTATGAACCGCTCAGCCTGCTGCCCTCCTGCTGCACCTCTGCGTTGGCCGCAGTCCTCTCGGCCGGGGTCGCCGCCGCGCCGCCGGCAGCCGACGACGCGGCCGATCGTTCACGTGCTGAATCGCATCGGGTTCGGCGCCGCGTCCTGGCGACATCGAAAGAGTCCGCGCAGCTCGGCCTGACGCGTTACATCGACCAGCAGCTGCACCCGGAGCGGATCGCCGATGCCGCGGTCAATGCGCGCCTTGCAGCGATGACGACGCTGACGCTCAGCTCGCGCGAGATCGCGCAGCGCTACGAGATCCCGGCGCAGCAGGCGAAGCGCGAACAGAAGAAGGACGCGGCGAGCACGCCGGACGCTGACAAGACCGACAAGACCGAGCAGCGCCGCATGGACGGCGAGCGGCAGCAAGCGGCAATGCCGCTCCATGGAGCTCTCGCAGCAGAAGATCCTTCGCGCGGTCTACAGCGAGCGCCAGCTCGAGGAAGTGCTGACCGACTTCTGGTTCAACCACTTCAACGTCGACGCGCGCAAGGGACCGAGCGCGTTTCTGCTGACCGAGTACGAGCGCGACGCGATCCGTCCGCACGTGCTCGGCACGCTTCCGCGATCTGCTCGGCGCCACGGCGAAGAGCCCGGCGATGCTCTTCTATCTCGATAACTGGATGAGCGCCGATCCCGAACGGTCCGCACATGGACACGACGCGGCGCGCCAACCGGCGCCGCGGCGTTTCCGGCGCCGGCCTCGGCCTGGACAGAGCGGCCGTGCCGCCGCCGGCGCCGAACCAGGCGCGCAGGCGCAACAGCGCGCCAACATGCCGAAGGGGCTGAACGAGAACTACGGGCGCGAGCTGCTCGAGCTGCACACGCTCGGCGTCGACGGCGGCTACACGCAGAAGGACGTCACCGAAGTCGCGCGCGCGTTCACCGGCTGGACGATCGACAACCCGCGACAGCGGCGGCGGCTTCCGCTTCGCGCCGCGCTGCATGACGACGGCGAGAAGGTGGTGCTGGGACATCGGATCAAGGCCGGCGGCGGCGAACGCGACGGCGAAGCAGGTGCTCGACATCCTGGCGACGCATCCGTCGACGGCGCGTTCATCGCGACGAAGCTCGCGCGCCGCTTCGTCAGCGACACGCCGCCACCGGCGCTGGTCGACCGCCTCGGCCGCCACGTTCACGCAAGACCGACGGCGATCTGCGCGCGGTGATGACGGTGCTCCTGACCTCGCCCGAATTCCTCGTCGCCGGACGTCGCAGCGCGCGAAGGTCAAGACGCCGTTCGAATTCGTCGTCAGCGCGGTGCGGGCGACCGGCGCCGAGGTCGACGACGCGCGGCCGCTCGTCCGCGGCGATGCAGCAGCTCGGCATGCCGCTCTATCAGTGCCAGCCGCCGACCGGCTACAAGGACACCGCCGACGCGTGGGTCAACACCGGCGCGCTCGTCAACCGGATGAACGTCGCGCTGGCGCTCGCGAGCGGGCGGCACGCCGGGCGTCGCGTGCCGAGAATCGACGCCGGCGCCGAGTCGGTCGTCGCCGGCGACATGTCCGACACGACGCGCGCCACGATCGCGAAGGCGACCGACGCGCGCCGCAGGCGCTGGCGCTCGCGCTTGGCTCGCCGGAATTTCAGAGGCGCTGAGCCATGCGATGATCTCGAGACGCGTCTTTCTCGAAGAACGGCGGATCGTTCGCGCTCGTCAGCCTCGGCTTCGCGCCGTCGTTCCTCGCGCGGACCGCGTTCGCGGCCGGGCCCGACGCGGCGATCCAAGCAGCTCATCGCGATCTTCCAGCGCGGCGCCGTCGACGGCCTGAGCGTCATCGTGCCGTACGGCGAGAGCGACTACTACCGCGCGCGGCCGAGCATCGCGATCGCGCCGGCCGGGCACCGGCGACGCCGCCGCGCTCGACCTCGACGGCTTCTTCGGCTTCAACCCGCGTCTGGCAGCCGCTCGAAGCCGCTCTGGGATCGCAGCGATCTCGCGATCGTCCATGCCTGCGGCTCGCCCGACGCCACGCGGTCGCACTTCGACGCGCAGGACTACATGGAAACGGCGACGCCCGGCGTGAAGAGCACCGGCGACGGCTGGCTGAATCGCTACCTGCAGGCGCGCCACGCGGAGGCGCGAGACGCCGTTCCGCGCCGTCGCGCTGACGCAACAGCTGCCGCGCATGCTGCAGGGCACGGCGCCGGCGCTGGCGATGAACCAGATCGCGCAGTTCGGCATCCGCGCCGAGAGCATGAACGCGTCGTTCGAAGCGCAGTATGCAGGCCGCGGCCGATCGCGTCCTGAACGGCACCGGACGCGAAGCGTTCGACGCGATGAAGACGCTGAAGGTCGCCGACCCGTCGCGCTACCAGCCGGAACACGGCGCCGACTATCCGCGCAGCGCCGTTCGGCCAGGCGCTGCGGCAGATCGCGCAGCTCACGAAAGCGGACGTCGGCCTCGAGGTCGCGTTCGCCGACGTCGGCGGCTGGGACACGCACGTCAACCAGGGCTCGGCGCAGGGCCAGCTCGCCACGCGGCTCGACGACTTCTCGCGCAGCATCGCCGCGCTCGTCACCGACCTCGGCGAGCGCATGGCCGACACCGTCGTGCTGACGATGTCGGAGTTCGGCCGGGCGGTGAGCGAGAACGGCAATCGCGGCACCGATCACGGCCACGGCAACGCGATGATGGTCATCGGCGGCGGCGTGCGCGGCGGCCAGGTCTACGGCACGTGGCCCGGGCTGGCGCGCGAGCAAGCGCTACGAAGGACGCGACCTCGCGGTCACGACCGACTTCCGCGACGTCTTCGGCGAGATCGTCGTGCGCCACCTGGGCGTCGCCGACCCGCAGCCGATCTTCCCGGGCTACGCCGTCGCAGGCCGGCGAAGTTTCCCGGGCTCTTCGCGCTGACACGACGATCAACGCAGAGTTCGCAGAGACGCAGAGCCTTAGGTTCGTGTCTCTGCGAGCTTTGCGATCTCTGCGGTTGAACGTCGTGATACAGTCACGGCGGAATGGCTGACAAAGAGAAGCGCGAAATCGGCGACGCGCTCGGCATGGTCGAAACGCGCGGGCTCGTCGGGCATGATCGAAGCGGCCGACGCGATGGTCAAGACCGCGAACGTCGTGTTCGTCGGCTGGCAGAAGGTCGATGCGGGCTGGTCACCGCGATCGTGCGCGGCGATGTCGGCTCGGTGAAGGCCGCGACCGACGCCGGCGCCGCCGCCGCGCGGCGCGTCGGCGAGCTGGTCGGCGTTCACGTCATTCCGCGGCCGGCCGACGACCTCGAGAAGATCTTCCCGATTCGCTAGCGGTCTTCTTTCGCTTTCTTCCGTCTCACCTTTCCGCTCAACTCCTTCAACAGCCCTTCGTTGCCGACCACCAGCAGCGGCTGCGCGGGCGACTCCAGCAGGTTGTAGAACTCGCCGCGCGCCGGTGCGCGCGTAGATCGCGCTCGCCGTCGGTCAGCAGCTGCACGTGCGCCGCCGCCGCCGGTCGCCTCGAACAGGCGCGTGTCGAACTGCGGTCGTCGAGCACGTCGACGATCGTCGTGCAGCTGGTGGACCGAAAAGCCCGCGGCGCCGCAGATCGGCGAGCACCAGCAGCTCGAAGAGCTCGATCGGCGTGTAGCGCCGCTCGGTGTAGCCGCCGGCCGCGGTCCGGTGCGACGGAATCGCCGGCGACAGCAGCCCGCCGGCGTCCCAGATCTGCAGCTGCCGCGCGCTGAGGCCGGTGAGCGCCGCCACCTCGCGCGAGCTGTAGGTCTGCTTCAGCCGCATCTAGACGAGTCGATCGGCCATCGGCCGCGCCGTCGAATCCTTCTCGGTCAGGCCGCCTTCGCTGTGCGTCGAGTAGGTCAGCGTCACGCGCTTGTAGTTGATCGAGGATGTCGGGATGATGATCGGCGGCCTCGGCGCTCGGGCACCAGCCGGTCGACGAACTGCACCGCTTCGGGAAATCCGCGAAACGTGAACTGCTTCCGGATGGCGTCGCCGTCGAGCGTCCAGCCGTTGAGCGACTTCGAGACGACGGTCGATCTCGTCGTGCGACAGCGTCGCCATGACGTCACCTCCTCGATCGAGGCGATCACTTCGGCTGCCGGGCGCGCACCTCGTCGAGCTGCGCGCGGGCCGCTTCGACCGCATCGAGCGACTCGTTCTGCAGCTCGATCGGCGATGGCCCTTCGGTCGGGCTGGCAAACGCGCTGCCGGCGATGCGTCCGATGATACGCGCGCTCGGCCTCCTGCAGCGCGCTCGAGCGCCTCGGCGTGCTCGTGCTGCCACTCAGCCAGCGCGCAGCCGTCGCATCGCTTCGGCTTCCGTCGCTGCACACTCGACGCCGAACCGCTCGCCGGTCGCTCGTGCGATCGCGTCCACGTGACCGCGCGATCGGACACGCCGATCCAGCACGCCGCGTCACGCGATCGAGCATCGCTACAGCCGTCCAAACGGTGCAGGCGCGTCACGCCAGCATCGGATCGGCTGGCCGTCGAGCATCGCGTCGGCCACGAGCTGCGCGGTCAGCGGCGCCAGCAGCACGCCGTTGCGATAGTGGCCGGTCGCGTACATCAGTCGGGCACGCGGCGACGGGCCGATGATCGGCAGCTGATCGGGCGTGCCGGCCGCAGGCCGACGCGTGCGCCGTGAACGCGGCGTCCACGCGTGCGGCACGAGCTCGCACGCCGCCTCGAGCAGGTCGCGCACGCCCGCGACCGTCGTCCGCTCGTCGAAGCCGGCGTCCTCGACCGTCGCGCCGACCAGCACGGTGCCGTCGTCCCACGGCACGAGATAGCAGCGCTCGCCCCAGATGACGCGCCGAGCGGCGGCGCCGTCCACGCGAGCTGCAGCAGCTGTCCGCGCACCGGCGTCACCGGCACGCGGCGCCGTCGCGCCGTCGATCTCGATCTGCCCGCTCCAGCTGCCGGCGGCGAGCACGACGGCGTCGCCGTGCAGCGACGCCGCGATCGGTCTCGACGACGAGCTCGTCGCCGGCGCGCGGCGATGCGGTGCACGCGGCCGTGCTCGATCAAGCTGCGCGCCGTGGCGCCGCGCCGCGGCGACCAGCGCGCGCGTCAGCTCGGCCGCCGCGACAAAGCCGTGCGCCGGGAATCAGCAGGCCGCCGAGCGACGTCGGCGGACAAGCTGCGGCTCGTGGCGCGCACGCGCCGGCGCGTCGAGCAGCTCGCGCGCCGACGCCGCGCTCCGCGAGCAGCGCGTGCGCGGCTGCGTCAAGCGCGCGCAGCGACTCGGCGTCGCAGCGCGACGTCGAGCGTGCCGGTGCGCTGGTAGTCGATCGTCGACGCCGCTGTCGGCGGCGACGCGAGCGACAAACTCGTCGAAGAGCTCGAGGCTGCGCGCCGTCGAGCTCGAGCAGCGGCCCGCCGTCGCGCGCCTCGATGTACGGCGCCAGCATGCCGGCCGACGCCTGCGTCGCGCCCATGCCCGGCCGGCCGATCGTCGACGATCTCGACCGACGCGCCGCGCCGCGCCAGCTCGTACGCCACCGCGCAGCCGACGATGCCGGCGCCGACGACCACGATGTCGCTCGGAGACGCCACGGCGGAATCTTACGTTAAGATCGATCGGCGCCTGCCTCGCGCAGCTCCGCGGGCGCTCCACTCCCTGTCAGCCATGCGGAAACTGCTCGTCGCCAACCGCTCGGAGATCGCCATCCGCTGCTTCCGGGCCGCCACCGAGCTCGGCCTGCGCACCGTCGCGGTCTACAGCTACGAAGATCGCTTCTCGCTGCATCGGTTCAAGGCCGACGAAGCGTTCCTGATCGGCCCGGCCGCAGGGCGGCGAGCCGGTCCGCTCGTACCTGAACATCGACGCGATCATCGCGGTCGCGCAGGCAGCAGGGCGTCGACGCGATCCATCCCGGCTACGGATTCCTCGCCGAGAACGCCGCGTTCGCGCGCGCCTGCGAGGCGGCCGGCATCCAGTTCGTCGGCCCGACGCCGGAGCAGCTCGACACGTTCGGCGACAAGACCGCCGCCAAGCGCCTGGCGCAGACGCGGCCGGCGTGCCGACGATTCCCGGCACCGAGCACGCGCTCGACCGATCCGGCCGAGGTCGCCGCCGAAGCCGAGCGCATCGGCTATCCCGCTGATGATCAAGGCGAGCTTCGGCGGCGGCGGCCGCGGCATGCGCGTCGTGCAGCAGCGCCGACGAGCTCGAGCGCAAGCTCGACGAAGCGCAGCGCGAAGCGGGCGCGGCGTTCGGCCGGCCGCGACGTGTTCCTCGAGCGCTACATCCGCGCGCGCCAAGCACATCGAAGTGCAGATCCTCGGCGACGCGCACGGCAACCTCGTGCACCTCTGGGAGCGCGACTGCTCGGTGCAGCGCCGCCACCAGAAGGTCGTCGAGGTCGCGCCGAGCATCAACCTGCCGCGACGATCTGCGCAGCGCGATCTGCGACGCGGCGGTCGCGCTGTGCCGATCGGTCGGCTACCGCAGCGCCGGCACCGTCGAGTTCCTGCTCGACGTCGACCGCGACGAGTTCTTCTTCATCGAGGTCAACCCGCGCATCCAGGTCGAGCACACGGTCACCGAGATGGTCACCGGCATCGACCTCGTGCGCAGCCAGATCCTGATCGCGCGCGGGCCACAAGCTGCACGAGGCGCCGCTCAACATTCCGCCGCAGGACAAGATCGAGCGCCGCGGCGTCGCGATGCAGTGCCGCATCACGACCGAGGATCCGGATCGCCATTTCATCCCCGACTACGGCCGGATCACGACCTACCGCTCGGCCGGCGGCTTCGCGGTCCGCCTCGACGGCGGCAACGGCTTCGGCGGCGTCGGTCATCACGCCGTACTTCGACTCGCTGCTGGTCAAGGTCACGACCTGGGGCGCGCACGCTCGAGGAAGCGGTGCAGCGCGCCGACCGCGCGCTGCGCGAGTTCCGCATCCGCGGCGTCAAGACCAACATCGCGTTCCTGCTGAACCTGATCGGCCATCCGACGTTCAAGTCGGGCGAGGCGACGACGACGTTCATCGACGACACGCCGGAGCTGTTCCGCTTCCGCGCGCCGCGCGATCGCGCGACCAAGATGCTCTCGTACCTCGGCGACGTCATCGTCAACGGCCGGCCCGACGTGAAGGGCACGTTCGATCCGCAGCGCAAGCTGCCGACTGCCGGTCGCGCCGGCCGTGTCGACGCTGCGACGCCGCCGCCGCCGGGCACGCGGCAGAAGCTGCAGGAGCTCGGGCCCGGAGCAGTTCGCCGAGTGGATCCGCGAGCGAGCGGCGGCTGCTCATCACCGACACGACGCTGCGCGATGCGCATCAGTCGCTGCTGGCGACGCGCGTCCGCACCTACGACATGCTGGCGATCGCCGACGCGATCGCGCGGCTGACGCCGAATCTGTTCAGCCTCGAGATGTGGGGCGGCGCGACGTTCGACACGTCGATGCGCTTCCTGCAGGAAGACCCGTGGGAGCGGCTCGTCGAGCTGCGCGCAGCGGATTCCGAACATCCTGTTCCAGATGCTGCTGCGCGCCAGCAACGCCGTCGGCTACACGACCTATCCCGACAACGTCGTGCGCGCGTTCATCAAGCGCAGCGCCGCAGGCCGGCATCGACGTCTTCCGCATCTTCGACTCGCTGAACTCGACCGACGAACATGCAGCTCGCGATCGAGGCGGTGCGCGACCGACACCGACGTCGATCTGCGAAGCGGCGATCTGCTACACCGGCGACATCCTCGATCCGGCGCGCACGAAGTACTCGCTCGAGTACTACGTGCGGCTGGCGAAGGAACTGGTCGAGATGGGCACGCACATCCTCGGCATCAAGGACATGGCCGGCCTGTGCAAGCCGTACGCGGCGTACGCGCTGGTCAAGGCGCTGCGCGACGAAGTCGGCGTGCCGATCCACTTCCACACGCACGACACCAGCGGCATCAACGCCGGCAGCATCCTGCGCGCCGCCGATGCCGGCGTGGACATCGCCGACGCCGCGCTCGCGTCGATGAGCGGCATGACCAGCCAGCCGTGCCTGAACGGCATCGTCGCGGCGCTGCGGCACACCGAGCGCGACACCGGGCTCGATCAGGACGCGCTCGACGAGCTGAGCCGCTACTGGGCGGCGGTCCGCGAGCTGTACTACCCGTTCGAAGAAGGGCTGAAGGCGCCCGGCGCCCGACGTCTATCAGCACGAGATGCCGGGCGGGCAGTACACGAACCTGCGGCAGCAGGCGCAAGAGCCTCGGCCTCGAGGATCGCTGGCCGGAGATCTGCCGACGCCTACGCCGACGGCCAATCAGCTGGTCGGCGACATCGTCAAGGTCACGCCGTCGAGCAAGGTCGTCGGCGACCTCGCGCTGTTCCTGGTCACCAACGACCTGACGGCCGACGACGTGCTGAACGCGACGGACGCCGCTCAGCTTTCCGCGCAGCGTCGTCGAGATGATGCAGGGGATGCTCGGCGAGCCCGAGGGCGGCTGGCCGAAGGCGTTCCAGCAGATCGTGCTGCGACTCGGCGCACGCGAAGCCGATCGTCGGCCGGCCGGGCGCGTCGCTGCCGCCGGCGGATTTCGCCGCGGCGGCGCAGGAGATGCAGCGCGAAGACGCAGCGCGAGCCGACGCGAAGAGGACGTGCTGTCGTACCTGCTCTATCCGCAGGTGTTCCTCGACTTCCAGAAGCACTGGCAGCAGTACGGCGACACGTCGACGATTCCGACGCGCGAATTTCTTCTACGGCCTGCAGCCCGGCGAGGAGATCGTCGATCGAGATCGAGCGCGGCAAGACGCTGATCGTCAAGTTACCTGACGACCGGCGAGGTGCGCGAGGACGGCACGCGCACGGTGTTCTTCGAGCTGAACGGCCAGCCGCGCGACGGTCAGCGTCGCCGATCGGTCGGTCGAAGGCGACGCTCAAGCGCCATCCGAAGGCGGAGCCCGACAACGCCGAATCACGTCGCCGCGCCGATGCCGGGCAAGGTCTCGTCGGTCGCGGTGCGAGCCGGGCAGCAGGTCAAGGCCGGCGAGCGGCTGCTGTCGATCGAGGCGATGAAGATGGAGACGGCCGTCTACAGTCCGCGCGACGCCACCGTCGGCGAGGTCCACGTCGACGCCGGGACGGTCGTCGAAGCGCGCGATCTGCTGCTGGTGCTGAAGGACTGAGCGTCCCGTTTTTGGGGTCAGATGAGGTGTCAGATGGGTGTCTGACACCGTAGCGGAATTTGCAGTACACCCACTGGCGCGCTTAGGCGAAATCTTCATCTCCCAACACCCACATCGCGAGAATCCCTGCTTTTTACGTGAGATCGAGACTTGCAGGAAGGCAGCGCGATGCCTCGCCTGCGAAGGTTCTTTGCACCAGGGACTAGCGTCCACGTGATCCAACGCGGAAACAACCGCGTCAAGATCTTCGGCATTCGCGATGACTACGAGCATTTCCTCGAGCTGCTGAGAAGTTCAGCGCGCCGATGGTCCGTCGCCGTCCACGCGTACGTCCTGATGACCAATCACTTTCATCTCCTCGTGACGCCGACCTCGGATACCGGGCTGCCGAAGATGATGAAATCGCTCGACGGCGGCTATGTGCGGTATTACAACCAGCGGCACGAGCGCGTCGGGACACTGTGGAGTGGCAGATATCGCGGGTTGTCGATCACCGACGAGCGCTACTGGCTCACCTGTCTGCGCTACATCGAGCAGAATCCGGTCCGAGCAGGCATGGCCACGGCGCCAAATGACTACCTGTGGTCAAGCTACGCGGCGCACGGGTTCGGCAAATGGCCGACGTGGCTGACGCCGCACTTCCTCTACCAGGGTCTCGGAGCGCAGGATGCAGAACGTCAGCACGCATATCGCGTACTCTGCGGGCAGTCAGTGGACAAAAACGACGCGCTGCTCGTGCGATAGTGACAATCGTTGGCGCCGGAAGTCGGTGTCAGATGGGTGTCTGACACCTATCTGACACCCATCTGACCCCAAAGCACCCGCTGGCCTAGCGGCCGGCGTCGAGATCGTTCCAATTCATGATGGCGTTGAACCCCAGACTGTAGGTGCCCTGCGTCTGCCAGCGCCAGAACGGACGGATCGCGAACAGAACGACGTGACCCTGCCGAGCCGCGCGTCCACCGCCGCCGCGCGCCCGGCCAGCGCCTGACCGCCCGCCAGCGTTCCTGACAGCAGCAGCTCGCTCGGCATCGCGGCGCAAACTGCATGACGACGCGCGGACGCGCTTCGCCGACCGCGCCGACCTGCTGCGCGACCTGCGCGACGTCCTCCTGGCGCGGCCGCTCGGTCGATGTCGTGCGCGGACGGTTCACCGCCTGATCGCCGCTCCCGGCGTCCTCGTGCTCGAACGCCGGGATGCGCAGCGGCGCGGCGTTCGGCGTGATGTTCTGACCGAACCCGCCATTCGTCGCGGACGCCGGCGCCGGCAGGCGGCGCGCCCCGGCCGCCACCGCCACCGCCACTGCCGGCGTTCAGGACCGGCGACTGATTGAAGTAGACCGGCAGATCGCTCCCGGCATAGCCGTAGACAATCGGGCTCTTCGCATCGGTGATCTTCGCGCGCACGATCGACCCGCGCACGAACAACTGCCCCGGCTCCTCGACGGTGATGCCGCTGGTCAACCCGTACTCGGGCAGGATCGTCGCCGTCGATCCTTCGGTGACCAGCAGCCCGCCCTGCTGGACGAACTTCACGAGCTCCGCCAGCCCTTCGATGCCCATGCCGCCGCGAATGTCGTCGCTCGAATCGAGATAGGCCAGATTCGGCGTCGCGTCGGTCTTCTTGTACGGCAGCGGCGCGTTGCCGGTCCGCGCCATGCCGTTGACCTGCGCCACGGCCGATCCGCCGATGTGCGGCATCAGCAGCACGTCGTACTTCGCGCGCAGGTTGCCGTCGCGCAGCTTCTGATCGGCGAAATACGTATACGGGATCCCGTACGTATCGAGCGCGGCACGCCACCACCCCTCGTCCTGCGTGCGCGTCCAGCTGTGGACGTATCCGATGCGCGGAATATCGAGATCGTGCGTCGCCACCGCCGGCGGCGCCGCCACCGCCCAGGCCGAGAGCCCGAGCTCGCGCAACTCGCGGACCGAGCAGCGCCACGATCCGCGTTCTCGATGACGATCGCGCCGGCGCGCAGCTGGCGCGTGCTGCCGCCCGCTGCGATCTCGAAGTCGGCCTCCGCCGCCTTCATCGCCACCTGCGGATTCCTGAACCGGAACGCCGCCAGATTGTTGTCGGCCGTGTGTTCGACGACCAGCACGCGGCCCGTTCCCGTCGATGCCGCCGCCGGGCGCCTGCACGTCCGACGTGACCGCCGTCATCTTCTGATCGAGCAGCGTCTTGTCCGGCACCGGCCACGACGCGGATGTCGCGCATCAGCTGAAACGTCCAGCCGGTGTCGTCGTACGGCGACGGATTCTGCGGCGGGTAGTTCTGGATCGAGAAGTACATGTCGGCCAGCGTCCGGAACGGCTGATCGCCGCGCACGATGTAGTCGCCGGCGGCCACGCTCAGCGTTCCGACCTTGAACGCCGCGGTCGCACGCGAGATCTCCAGCCCCTGGCGCCGGAGATCGTTGACCGCGCTCGCCGTGTCCGCCTTGCGGCGCTGATTCGCCGGAATCACCCACGCGAATGTTGGTCCGTTCCTGCCCTTGTCCACCGACCGCTTGTTCTTCAGCCAGTAGTTCTCGAGATACATCTCGCGATTCTTCGCCACGTGGCTCAGCGAGAACAGCACCGCCGACTCCTGGATGTTGGTGTTGTTGCGCGGTCCCCACTTGATGAACGGCAGCGGCGGATTGGGCCGGAACCACTCCTTGCTCAGCGCCGTTCGCGCCCGGCCGCACATCGGCGACGTCGGGCCCGTAGCTCTGGACTTCGTAGAAACGGCCGACCGCGTTGTGACTGTGCGCGATGAAGATCATGTAGTTCGGCACCCAGCCGTCGTAGAACCCGTAGGTCCACACGCCGGGGACGCCGCGCTTGGTCATCTCCAGGATGTCGTTCTGGGCGAGCGTCCACCACTCGCTGATCGTGATCGGATCGAGCGCATCGTTGTACGGGCCCGTGCCGGTTGACGCGTAGAGATAGGTCTGCGCCTCGTGCAGATCGTGCGTAATCGTCGGGTGCCACTCGAGCGTCAGCTCCGTGACCGCCTGCGTCAGCTTCAGGTATTGACCGATGCCGTCGCGGTTGTTGTCGTGCTGAACGTACTTGCCCCAGTACATCAACGGCAGGCGCGCGTCGCCGGGCGCGCGCTTCTTGTTGAAGTAGTAGGTGTCGACCTCCTTCTCGCGGCCGTCGACTTCGATGACCGGCGTGATGAGCGTGATGACGTTGTTGCGGATGTTCTGAATGAACGGCGTTTCTTCGACGATCAGCCGGTAGGCCAGCTCGATCAGCATCTCCGGGCCGCCGGTTTCCGGCGAGTGCATGCCGGACACGAGGTAGTAGATCGGTTTGCCCTGAGCGATCAGCTGCGCCGCCTGCGCGTCGGTCGTCCGGCGCGGATCGGTCAGCGCGTCAGCATGTCCTTGTAGCGATCGAGCGCGGCGATCGTGGCTTCATCCGCGACCGCCAGCGCGACGATGTCCCGGCCTTCCTCGGTGGTGCCGATCTTCCAGAACCTCGCGCGAGGCGACGCCTGGGCCAGCGCCTCGTAGTAGCGATGGATGTCTTTCGCGTACGTCAGCTCGCCGGGCGTGCCCACCGCGCGGCCGAAGAATTTCAGCGGCGACGGCACCGTGTCGGACGCGGGCAGGTGATCGACGAGCTCGGTGCTGATCCGCGGATCCTGCAGGTTCTGCTTGATCAGCGCGCCGTACTGCTCGTCCATCTTCTGGGCGGCAGGCGTCGCCTGGCCGGTGGGCTGCTGGGCCCTGAGCCCCGCGATGCAGACGAGGCCAAGCACGAGCATGGCGGGCCAGATGCCCGGCCGTTTCGATATCGACCGCATGGCGGGATTGTAGGCTGGCGCGCCCAAACGAGGACATTTTCTCCGGGAGGGGACAATCGTGGCTCAGATTCCGGGCACTAAACGGCCAATTTACGCGTGTTTACCGCCATTCGCGCCGGTGCCAGTGGGTACACACCTTGCGTTAGGATGAGGCGTTTCGGAGGAACGGTTTTCATGCTTCCCAATCGAATGGCAATCGCGGTCCTCGGCCTTGGCTGCCTCGCGGCAGCGGCCGGTGGCGGCTACGTCGCGATGAGACAGAACGTCGTGCCGGTTCCGACCGCAGCATCGACCGGACCTGGGCCTGCGTCCATACCGTCGCAGCCGGTCCGCGAAACCGAAGCGGTCATGCCCACATCCGCGCCCGTCGCCGCACCGCTGGCGCCGGCAAGCGCAACCCCGGCGCCGGCGTCAGCCGGTAAGCACGCCGCGCCCGCAACCGAGCATGCGCGCAGCAGCGCTCCGGTCGAACCGACTCCCGCGCGGCACGCGGATCCGCCGGCTCCAGCCGATCACACGGTTTCGTACTCCCCGGCCGCCGCGCCGCAGGCGCCAGCGCCATCGGCTCCCCCGGTTGACGCCCCGCCGCCGGCTCCGGCCGTCGACGACCATTCCGCGGAACCGGCGCACGCGCCCGATCCGGCTGGCAAGCGCTTCGAAGAGCGCGTCGTCTCCGCCGACTCGGTCATCGGGTTCCAGAGCGATACGTCGATCAGCACCGAGCACGCGAAGGTCGAAGATCGCGTCGAGGCGCATGTCGTCCGCGACGTGCGCGTGAATGGCGAGGTCGCCATCCCGGCAGGCACTCGCGCGCTCGGCAGCGTCGTGGTCGTCGAGCGCGGCGGACGATTCAAGGAGCGCGCACGCCTCGGGATCCGGTTCAACACGCTGGTGATGGCCGACGGCACGCGGCTGCCGATCAATACCGAGACGATCTACCGGATGGGCGACGACCCGACCAACGGCAGCGCCGCCCGTGTCGGCGGCGGCGCAGTGGTCGGCGCGATCATCGGCGGCATCATCGGCGGCGGCAAGGGCGCGGCGATTGGCGCCACCACCGGCGCGGGCGCCGGAACCGCATCGGTCATGACCAGCGACCGCAGAGAGGCCACCTTCCCGGCCGGCGTCGAGGTCACCGCGCGCGTGCTCGCGCCGGTCACCGTCACCATCGAGCGCGAGTAGCCTGACGGCCTCCGCGGGGTATCATCTCCCGCGGAGGTTTTCAGCATGTTCCAGCGCGTCGCGCTCGTCCTTCTCTCCATCGGCAGCCTGGCCAGCCCCGCGTTCGCCCAGGCGCCCAACGTCACGCGTGACGTCATTCCCGGCATCAGCAATTTCGCGCGCCTCGAAACGACGGTCGCCTGCGGCGGAGCGACGAAGGCGGAGGCCGTTCCGGCTATCAAGAAGCTGGGGTTCGCCTCGATCATCAACGTTCGCGAAGCCAACGAACCGGGGGCGGACATCGATCAGGAAGAGGCGGCGGCCAAGGCGGTTGGACTTCACTTCGTCAACGTGCCCTTCAATATCGCGGCGCCCGCGCCTGACCTCGTCGACAAGTTCATCGCCGCCGTCACGAAGCCCGAGAACAACCCCGCGTACATTCACTGCGCCGCCGGCGGCCGCGCCGCGAGCCTGTGGATGATCAAACGCGTCCAGGTCGACGGCTGGGACGAGGCGCGCGCGCTCGAAGAGGCCACCGCGCTCGGGTTGAACGAGCGGCTGAAGCCGTTCGCGCTGAACTACATTCACTCGCACAAGCACTGAACGTGGACCCTGCCGCGTTCCGGCAACACGGCCACGCGCTCGTGGACTGGATTGCCGAGTACCTCGAGCATCCGGAAAAATATCCGGTCCTGTCGCAGGTCGCGCCCGGCGACGTGGCCGCCGCGCTGCCGTCGGCCGCACCCGACGATCCGGAACCGTTCGACCGCATCATGGCGGACTTCGAACGCGTGATCGTCCCGGGACTCACGCACTGGAATCACCCGTCGTTCTTCGCCTACTTCGCGATCACCGGCGAGCGCCCCCGGCATCCTTGCTGATTTTTTGTCCGCCGCCCTCAATCAACAGGCGATGCTGTGGCGCACGTCGCCGGCGGCCACCGAGCTCGAAGCCGTCACGCTCGGCTGGCTGCGGCAGATGATCGGGCTGCCGGAATCGTTCGAAGGCGTCATCTACGACACGGCGTCCATTTCCACGATGCACGCGCTCGCGGCCGCGCGCGAAGCGATTCATGACGTGCGCGCGAGGGGCCTGGTCGGGCGCGCCGAACTGCCGCCGGTCCGGATTTACGCGTCTCAGGAAGCGCATTCCTCCGTCGACAAATCCGCCATCGCGATCGGCCTCGGCCACGACGCCGTTCGCAAGATCGCGGTGGACGCCGACTTTCGGATGCGCGCCGACTCGCTGGAGCGCGCCATCGACGAAGACCGGCGCAACGGACGCCGGCCGCTCGCCGTCGTCGCGACCGTCGGCACGACGTCGACGACGAGCATCGATCCGGTTCCGGCGATCGCCGACATCTGCGAGCGCGAGCACCTCTGGCTGCACGTCGATGCCGCGTACGGCGGCGTCGCGGCGATCCTGCCATCCCACGCGCACGTGCTGGCCGGCGCCGGGCGCGCCGATTCGCTGGTCGTCAACCCGCACAAGTGGCTGTTCACGCCGTTCGATCTGAGCGCGTTCTTCTGCCGGCACATGGACGTCCTCAAGCACGGCGTTCGCGGTGACGCCGGAATACCTGAAAACGGCCGAGAGCGGCGTGGCCGGAAACCTGATGGACACCGGCATCCAGCTCGGGCGGCGATTTCGCGCGCTCAAGCTCTGGTTCATCCTGCGCACCTACGGCGTGAGCGGCGTCCGCGAACATCTGGCGCGTCACATCGCGCTCGCGCAGGAGCTCGCGTCGTGGATCGACGCCGATCCGGACTTCGAGCGCCTTGCGCCGGTCCCGTTCAGCGTGGTGTGCTTCCGCTGGCGGCCGGCCGAACGCCAGCTGCCTGACGAGGAGATCGATCTGGCCAACGAACGACTGATGAATCGTGTCAACCGGACAGGTCAGGCATTCCTGTCGCACACGCGCGTGAACGGTCACTTTGCGCTGCGGATTGCCATCGGCCACGAACGGACCCAGGCCGAGCACGTCCGCCGGGTGTGGACGCTGCTGTCAGAACGCCCGATAGACTAAAGCGCGCGAAACCCGGAACAAACCCCTTCCTTGCGGAGTAGATCGAAGATGCGACGACGTGTGATGCAGTTGTGTGTGTGGCTGACGGCAGCCGGCGTTCTGGGCATGCCCGCGCGGGCGCGCGCGGAAGTGTATGTCAATCCCTGGGCCGGCGTGCATTTCGGCAACGACGAGGCGCAATCCGGACTGCGCAGCTTTGGCGCGGCAATCGGCAACGCGGGCGGTGCACTGTGGGGAATCGAAACGAACCTCGGATACACGCCGGGGTTCTTTGACGGCGACGACAACTACGAACTCGACTTCATGGTGGGCTTCAGCGTCGGTCCGACGCTGAATGTTCAGGCCAAGCGGACGCGCCCGTATGGGATCGTCAACTTCGGCATGATTCGCACGCATATCGGTTCACCGGTCAGCGGCGGCCTGTTCGCGCGCTCGGATCTCGGCATGGCGATCGGCGGCGGCGTCACCCACGAGCTCATGGACCACATGGCGATTCGCGCCGACCTGCGCTACCTCCGATCGTTCAATAGCGAGAGCGCGGCCAACAACCTGAACGTGGATGTCGGCAACCTTCACTTCTGGCGGGCCGCCTTCGGCGTCGTCCTGCACTGACCAACGCGTCAGCTGAGACGCCAGTCCTCACGCCACGTTTCCCCGTCATCGTCGGTCGTGAGCGCGACCACGCCGTGAAGGGGAAAGTCGGCGTGTGCGCCGCTCGAATCGCCCATGAGCAGCGCCAGCAGCCGGGGCAGATGAGGGAAATGACCGGCGATGAGAATGTCGCGCGATTCGGCGCGCAGCCGATCGCGCATCCAGATCGCGGGATCGTCCGGCTGCAAATCCTTCGTGGCCGACAGATCCGCGAGCGCGTTGCACGCCCGCCAGAACGCTTCCGCCGTCTGCCGCGCGCGCAGCTTTCCGCTGTGCCACACGATGGCCGGCCGTGCACCCCGCTCTGCGGTTTTGGCGGCCGCAAAATCGACGGCCGCGCGACCGACATTCGACAGCGGCCGGCGCGGGTCGACATCCGGCCCGACGGCCTCGCCATGATGGACGAGATACAAGCGCACGTGTGAATGCCCGGGATTTAAGATTAGTGCCAGCGATGCTCGAGATCAACGCGCCGCGAACGGTGCGCGTCGGCGGCTGGCTGGCGGTCCTGTGCTTTCTGCTCGTCGTGTGGGAACCGATCAGCCTCGGCCTGGTCGTGTCCAATGGGCTGTCGGCGCTTTCGATTCGAGGCGTTCCGGCGTTCGCGATGTTCGTCGTCCGGATCGCGGTGACCGCATTCGGTCTTGCCGCCGGATACGGCCTGATGCGCGGGCTCGGGGCGGCGGTCGCCATGGCCAAGACCGCGCTCTTCCTGTCTGCCGGGGTCGATCTGATCGTCTACACGACCTCGTTCCTTCCCAGCAACCGCATGCCCGGCGACACGCCTATCTATGTCGCCGCGTCACTCGCGTACCACACGGTGTGGATCGCCTACCTCTATCGATCGAGGCGCGTGAGGGAGATGTTCGGCGACTAGCTGACCGCGCGGTCGGTCATTTCCAGCCCTTTGTCGATGATCGCGAACGCTTCGCGCAGCTCCGCCTCGGTGATGCAGAGCGGCGGGTTGGTGAAGAAGGTGTGCCAGCGAACGAACGTGTAGAGGCCGTGCTCGCGAAAGAACCGGCCGAGCGCCACCATTTCATCTGACGATCCGTTGAACGGCGCCATCGGCTGCCGGGTGCGACGGTCGCGCACCAGTTCGACGATGCCGAAGAGACCAATGGAGCGGGCGGCGCCGACCGAGGGATGCCGTGCCTGGAGATCGTCCATCAGCGCGCGCATGACCGCCGCCCATCCGCCGCGCATTCTCGATCAGCCGATCGCTTTCGTACACGTCGATCGTCGCCAGCGCCGCGGCACACGCCAGCGGATGGCTGCTGTAGGTCAGGCCGCCGTAGAAGACATTCGTCTGGAAGTGCTCGGCCAGCGGCCGGCGAATCCCGACGGCGCCGAGCGGCACGTAGGCGCTGGTCAGCCCCTTGGCCATCGTCATGATGTCGGGCACGACGTTCCAGTGGTTGACGGCGAACCACTCGCCGGTGCGGCCGAAGCCGGACATGACCTCGTCGCAGATCATCAGGATGCCGTAGCGCGTGCAGAGATCGCGGACGCCCTGCAGGTAGCCGTCGGGCGGCACGAGGATGCCGTTCGTGCCGGTGACGGTTTCCAGGATGAAGGCGGCGATGGTCTGCGGCCCTTCGAGCTGGATCACTTCCTCGAGCGTCGCCAGCGCGTCGGCCGCAGAATCCCAGCCGCGCTCGATGCCGTGATACGGATCGAGCACATGCACCACCCCGGAGATGCCCGGTTCGTTCGCCCAGCGGCGGGGATCGCCGGTCAGCGTCATGCGCCTGCCGTCGCGCCGTGGTACGAGCGATAGCGCGCGAGGATCTTGTGGCGCCCGGTCGCCAGCCTCGCCACCTTGATGGCGTTCTCGTTGGCCTCCGATCCGCCGTTGGTGAAGAAGAAGACGTCGATGTCGCCCGGCGCGATTTCGGCCAGCTTCGCGCCCAGCCGGGCCCGCGCTTCGGTCGCCATGAACGGGTTGGCGTAAGGCAGGGTCGCCGCCTGCTCGCTGATGGCGCGCGCCACGCGCTCGTCGCCGTGCCCGATGTTGACGCACATCAACTGGCTGTTGAAGTCGATGTAGCGCTTGCCCTCCGGCGTCCAGAAGTAGATCCCCTTGGCACGCGCAACCGGAATCGGATCGACCTTCGCCTGCGCCGACCATTCGAACAGGGTGTGCCTCTTCGTCAGCGCGACCATCTCGTCCCCGGTCACTTCACGCCCTGGAGCATCTGCTCACGCTTCGCCTTGAACTCGCTGCCCGGCTTCCACCGCGGGAGCGCGTCGGCTTCGGCCACGCGGTAGCCGACCGCCAGGAACACCTTCAGATCTTCCGCGGCGCCGCTCAGGTCCCAGTTCGGCTTCACGACGTCGCTCGGCTGGTGGTAATCGTGCTCGGTGTAGTCGTTCCGGACTTTCTCGCCGTAGTCGGCCGGCTTGCCGATGTACTCGACGCCTTCATCGGGATCGAGCGCCGGCACGCCCTGCTTGGCGAAGTTGAAATGATCGGAGCGGTAGTAGAAACCCTTCTCGGGCTCCGCATCGCCGCGAATGATGCGCCCCTGTTCGCCGGCCGCGTCGCGCGCGTAGTCGTCGAGCTCGGAGGCGCCGAGTCCGATCAACGTCAGATCCTGCGTGCGGCCGTTGACGTTCAGGCCGTCCATGTTGATGTTGGCCGCGGTCTTCGCGAGCGGGTAGATCGGCTGCACCGAGTAGTACTCGCGATCCGAGCAGTCCCTGCTCTTCAGCCGTCACGGCAAGAAACAGGATCGAGCGTTTGGGCGGCGCCGGCAGCTTGGTGAACGCGCGCGCGATCTCCAGCAGCCCGGCGGTTCCGACCGCATTGTCCTTGGCGCCGTTGTAGATGGTGTCGCCGTTGACCGCGGGACCGATGCCCAGGTGATCCCAGTGCGCGGTGTAGATCGACGTATTCGTCCTTCAGCTCCGGATCGCGCCCCTCGAAGCGCGCGACCACATTCTTGGAGTCGATGGTCCGCAGCTTGTTCTTGATCGTCATCGAGGCGTGCACGCCCAGCGGCACCGGCTTGAAGTCGCGCGTCGCCGCCTGCTTCTTCAGCTCGTCGAAGTCCTGGCCGGCCATCTTGAGCAGGTTCTTGCCCTGATCGAGCGTGATCCAGCCTTCGATCGCCACGCGGTTCATGTTCTTGTCCGGCGTGACGAGATCGAACTGCTCGGCCGCCTTGGACTGCACGACATCGAACGGGTAGCCGGCCGGACCGGTTTCGTGAATGAGCAGCACGCCGGCCGCGCCCTTCTCCATCCCGATTTCGTACTTGTAGGTCCAGCGTCCGTAGTACGTCATCGCCCGGCCGCCGAATGTCTTGGGATCGAGCTCGGACGCATTGGCCGGATCCGGCACGGGCGGATCGTTGACCAGCATGACGAGCGTCTTGCCCTTGACGTCGACGTCCTTGTAGTCGTCCCAGGAATATTCGGGTGCGACCACACCGTAGCCGACGAACACCAGCTCGGAGTCTTCGAGCTTCGCCGAGTCGGCGACATGCTTGGTCCACGCGACCACATCGTCTTTCCACTTGAGCGTCAGTTCTTCGCTGCCTTTCTTGAAGACGAGCGGCGCGGGCTCCGGCGTGATGCCGACGAGCGGCACTTTCTGAATGAACGTTCCGTCGGTGTTGCCGGGCTTCAAGCCGATCTTCTTGAACTGATCGACCAGGTACGCGACCGTCAGCTCTTCGCCTTTCGAACCGGGGCCGCGGCCGCCGTACTCGTCAGACGACAGCGTCTTGGTGTGCGCGAGCACCGCGGCGACATCGACGTCGGGCAACTCGCCGATGCTCGTCCGCTGAATCGTGGGCGTCGGTCCCGGCGCCGAATCACTGGCTGGTTTGGATCGGGGCGTCGAGCACGCCGACGACCGCCAGCGCAAGAAGGACGACGGCCGTTCGCTTGGACATGCCAGCATTCTTGCTGTCGTTCTGGAATAATTGCAACCACTTCGAGGCTGCGAGCCTCGTGTTCGAGAGGTCGAAGCGATGCCACGCTGGTTCGGTCTTCCGCTCGTTCTCTGCGCGGGCACGATCGTCGTCGCCGCGCAGCAACCACCCGCCATCGCCAATGCCACGCTGACGGCAGTGCCGGGAATCAAAGTGGGTCACTTCACGCTGGCCGAGCGGCCCACCGGCTGCACCGTCGTGCTGATCGAAGGCGGCGCGGTAGCCGGCGTGGAGGTGCGCGGGGCGGCGCCCGCCACCAGCGAAACGGATCTGCTCGCGCCGGAAAAAATGGTGCAGCAGATCTACGGCATCGTGCTGTCGGGCGGAAGCACCTTCGGCCTCGATGCCCGCGCCGGCGCCGTAAAATTTCTGGAAGAGAAGAAGATCGGCGTCGCCTACGGCGGCCTGCGGATCCCGATCGTTCCGGCGGCATCGATCTTCGATCTGCCGGTCGGCGACGGACGCATTCGACCGGCGGCCGATTGCGGTTATCGAGCGGCGGCGAATGCGACGACCGGAACGGTTACTGAAGGCAGCGTGGGCGCCGGCGCCGGCGCAACCGCCGGCAAGTACTTCGGGATGGGCCGCGCGATGAAAACCGGCGTGGGCAGCGCCGCCCGCACCCTGCCCGACGGGACGATCGTCGCGGCACTTGTCGTCGCCAATCCTTTCGGCGACATCATCGACGCGGCCACCGGTCGAACCGTCGCCGGTGTCCGGAACGAATCCGGCGGCGGATTCAGCGACGTCAGGACCCTGATGCGCAGCGGCGTCCCACGCGCGTCCGGCGGCGGCAACTCGACGATCGGCGTGATCGCGACCAACGCGCGCCTCTCGAAAGCACAGGCCCACTATCTCGCCCAGCTGGCCGACGATGGCTATACGCGCGCGATCTGGCCGATCCACACGATCGTCGATGGCGACGTCGTGTTTGCGATTGCGACAGGGACCGGATCGGCCGAGCCTGATCTGATCGCGCTTGGCGCGCTCGCGGGCGACGTGATGGCGACCGCCGTCGTGCGAGCGGCCACCGAGGCGAACGCGCCTGCCCGGTCTGCCGGCGGCGCGCGATCTGAGATAACCTGTAGCGTTCACAACTTCAGCGAAGAGAGTCATGACCAGTTCACGCGCGCACAAGATTGCCATCATCGCCGGCGACGGCATCGGCAAGGAAGTCATTCCGGCGGGGCTCGCCGCCATCGAAGCCGCGACCCGCAATTCGGGCATTTCGATTCAATTCACCGATCTTCCCTGGGGCTGCGACTACTACCTGAGTCACGGCCGCATGATGGACGCCGACGGGTTCGAGCGGGCGGCGTCGTTCGATGCCATTTATCTCGGCGCGATCGGATCGCCGGCGGTCCCGGATCACATCGCCGTGTGGGATCTGCTGCTGCCCCTTCGCCAGCGATTCCAGCAGTACGTCAACCTGCGGCCGATGCGGCTGCTGCCGGGCCTGGTCTCGCCGCTCGCGAACCGCACGTCGGCCGACATCGACATGGTGTGCGTGCGCGAAAACTCCGAGGGCGAATATTCGGGACTCGGCGGGCGCATTCACATCGGCACGCCGTATGAGGCGGCCGAGCAGACCGGGCTGTTCACCCGTCACGGGATCGAGCGCATCCTCCGCTACGGTTTCGAGGTCGCGTCGCGGCGGCCGCGCAAGCTGATCGCCAGCGCGACCAAATCGAACGCGCTCCGGCACTCGATGGTGATGTGGGACGAGATCGCGGAAATCGTCCGCAAGGATTATCCGCAGGTCGAATACCGGAAATACCACGTGGACGCGATCGCCGCGCGGATGGTGACGCATCCCGCCTCGCTCGACGTCATCGTCTGCTCGAATCTTTTCGGCGACATCCTGACCGACATCGGCTCCGCGATCTCCGGCAGCCTCGGCATCGCGCCGGGCGCGAACATCAATCCGGAACGGACCCATCCGTCCATGTTCGAACCGATTCACGGATCGGCGCCGGACATCGCCGGCAAGGGCATCGCGAACCCGATCGGCGCGATCTGGGCGGGGGCGATGATGATGGATCACCTCGGCCATCGCGACGTGCACGATCGGATCATCGGCGCCGTCGAACGGGTCATCGCGTCAGGGAAGAACCGCACGCCGGACCTCGGCGGCACGGCAACGACCGCGGAACTGTCCAAGGCCATCGTCGGAGAGATCTGAGGGGCCGATGTCACGCCTGCGTTTCGGCGTGGGTCTCATCGCGGCGCTGTTGCTGGTCGCAGCGCCGCACGGCCAGGAGCCGCCATCGGTCCTGCCGCTCGAGATCATCATGTCGCGCGCGGCCACTTACATCGAGACCTACGCCTCCCGCTTTTCGGGCATCGTCGTCGAAGAATCGTACGTGCAGGACGTGCGGCTGGCGAACCGCTTCGGGTTTCGCCAGACCATCCGGGGCGGACCGGTGCATCGGACGCTGAAGTCGGACCTGCTGCTGGTCCGGCTCGAAGGCGACGTCTGGATGCAGTTTCGCGACGTCTTCGAGGTTGACGGCCGGGCGGTGCGCGATCGCAACGACCGGCTGGAAAAACTGTTTCTTCAGCAGTCGAAATCCACCGCGGCGCAGGCAGACAAGATCGTCAGGGAGAGCGCGCGCTACAACATCGGCGATATCGAGCGGACCGTCAATCTGCCGGTGCTCGGTCTCACGGTTCTCGATCGCCGCATGCAGCCCAACTTCCAGTTTCACCTGGGCGCGGCGCCCGGCGATCTGCCGCCATCTCTGCCCGCTTCGCCGGTGTTCGTCATGCCGCAGGATGCGGTGATGGTGTCGTTCGAGGAGATCGGGGTGCGCACGATGATCGCGACCCCGCAAGGCAAGAACCTGCGGGCGCGGGGCCGCATCTGGTTTGCGCTGCCCAGGTCCGAAGTGCTGATGACGGAGCTGCGCGTCGAGGACTTCACGCTGGGAGCGGCGATTCACGTCGCCTATCAGCTGCGGGACGGCATCGACGTCCCGGTCCCCGTGGAGATGCACGAACTCTACGAGAACAAGTTGAACGGCAACAAGGTCGAGGGCGCGGCGACCTACGCGAACTTCCGCAAGTTCAACGTCAAGATCAACGAAGATATCGTGCCGCCGGCGTCGCCGCCGCGCTGAGCGCGTCCGCGATCAGTGCGCCGACGTCTTCAGGTGTTCCCGCAGTAGATCCCGGCCGAAGTCGCCGTTGAAATCGCGCCACACCGAGTGAATGTGGTTGGCGTCGTTCTGCGTATTGTCGTACTCGATCAGGAACGTCGGTCCCTGGACGCGGTAGTAGTGGCGCTTGCCGCGCTCGGCGTCGCCCGCCCACGCAAACGTGATCTTGTCCACGCCGGCGCTGCGCAGCTTGGCGGTGCGGTCGGCGGCCATGTCGCTCGCCATCAGGCCGACGTAGCTGTCCACGACCTGCATGAGCAGTTCGCGCTGTTTTGCGTCGAGCGCCGTGGCGGCGATCCCGGTCGGCTTGAGCGGATCGATCGTCAGGTTGTTCATCGTCACGATGTCGTTCGGCGCGGCCGGATTGATGACCGCCTGCGTTTTCTGCTGGGCATTCAACGCCATCAGCAGCGTGCGCGCCGAGTCCTCCTGGGCCGAGAGGATCCGCATGCCCTTCTTCGGTCCGTCGGGCACTTGTGCCGGGTTGGTACCGAAAAAGGTCGGCGAGCTGGCGACGTACGTGCCGTTCACGACCGTGAAGTGCAACGAGACGTGGTGCCCTTCGACGCGCCACGCCCAGCTACCCTTGGCCGACGGCACGCCGAACACGGAGAAGAAGTAGCGCTCCGGATCGCGAACCATGCGCGCGCCGCGCGTTTCGACCGACGCGCCGGATCCCTCGAGCGCGCCCAGGATGTTCTCGAGGTCCATGATCGACGTCGCGGTCGTGTAGCCGCGCTGGCTGAGCCCGGACTCGAGCAGCTTGCGCGCCAGGGCACGCTGCGGCTCGGTCATCGCCTTCAGCGTCAGGCCGTTGCGCGGGAACATGTCCGTGGGAATGAAGTGCCAGTGCACCCGCTCGTCCCCGTCGAACGGAAACGAGGCCTGCTGCCGCTGTTCGGCCGACAGGCTCTTGAGGAACGCGTCGGCGGCGGTGGCCATGGCCGCCGGCGAGCGGTCGGCGGCGTGGACCCCGACGAACCAGAGTGCCAGGCATCCCGCGACAACGAGCCCCCGCGGCGACAGATGGATTTTCATGGCGTCATTCTCCAGCATTTCCACGCGCCCGGGCGCAGTTTTTCTGCTGTGCCGGCGGGTTTGCTTTTTGGAGCGGAGGGCCATTTAGAGTGGCGATCTATGGCCGCACGTCCTACGTGGAGAGGCTATCTCAAGATCAGCCTCGTCAACATCCCGGTGAAAGTCTTTCCCGCGACCGACTCGGGAGCGACGATTAGCTTCAACCAGCTTCACGCCGAGTGCCAGACCCGCATCCAGCAGAAGCGCTGGTGCCCCCACTGCGAACGCGAAGTGCCCAACACCGACATCGTCAAGGGATACGAGTTCGAAAAAGGGCGCTACGTCGTGATGGATGAGGAGGACGTCGAGAAGGTCCGCGTCGAATCGACCCGCGTCATCAATCTCGAGAAATTCACGGACGCGGACGCGATCGACGACATCTACCTCGAACGCCCCTACTACCTTGCGCCCGATGGACCGGTCGCCAAGGAAGCGTTTGCGGTCATTCGCGAAGGCATGCAGGGGAAGGCCGGCATCGGCAAAGTCGCCCTCTACGGGCGCGAGTACCTGATCAAAGTGCAGCCGCGCGAGCGCGGCATGGTCATGTACACGCTGCGCCACGCCAACGAGATCCGGAGCATGGACTCGATCGACGAGCTCTCGGACATGCCCGAGCAGGTGAAGCCCGCGGAAGTGAAGCTGGCGCAGCAGGTGATGGGAACGTTCGAAGGCGAACTGGATTTCGCCGAGTATCGCGACGAGTATCAGCAGGGGCTGCGCGAGATCATCGACGCGAAGATCGAGGGCCGCGAGGTGGTCGCGCAGGAAGTCGAAGAGCCGCCCAAGGTCGTGAACCTGATGGAAGCGCTCAGAAAGAGCCTCGACTCGATCAGCGGTTCGAAGAAGAAGCCCGTGCAGTCGAGCGCGCAAGAACCTCAGACGAAGCGGGAGCCATCGAGTCGTAGTAGCTCACGAAGCGGCGCGACTCCGAAGAGTCGTACGGCTTGAGATTCTGCGCCCAGCGATACGCGATCGGCTGAAAACGCAGCTCGACGTCCACGTCGTACGCTCCCCCGGGCGCCACGTCCACGAGATAGCGGACGTGGTCGCCGCCGCCCACGAAGTCAGCGTCGGCACCGGCCTCTCCGACGACGGCGATATCAGGTACCGCCGAACCCTTGTCGAAGCCGCGCGGCAGCAGCCGGTTGTCTTTTCCGAAGCGGACCGCGCTCAGTAGTCCGGTCGTCGGAATCCCGCCGGCGTCGACCATCACCGATTCGTAGATCTGCACCTCGTCGCGGCGCGACATCGGTGAAACCGATCTGACTCTTGGGCGCGCCCTTGCCATCGGCGCCGTGGCACGTGCTGCACGCCGCCTGATAAATCTCCGAGCCGCTGCGTTCAGGCGCAGGCGGCTGTGCGCTCGCTGGCGACGCGACTGCCGCACACCACACGCACATCGACACGAGCACCACGATATTCGATCGAAACATTGTCGAGAGGAGCGTTGGATTCGCGCGTGTGACGAACAGGCGCGACGTCGATGGAATGCTATCGGCAGATCTCATGCGCTCGCAAGCAACAAACGCGTTGTCGTGACAGAAAGTTCGCAAAGACGAAAATGAGAATGGGACTCAAAATCTCACGAGCGTGCCGCGACTGAGCGCCATGTCGATCGTGCGATCGGCATCGCCGCGTGTTCGGGGTGATCCGGCGCCGCCGGTTCGAGCGCGATCGACGGCGCAGGCTGCCGATCGAGAAACAGTTCGAACGCAATCGGCAACGCGTCGGCAAATGCATCCGCGAGCGACGGCCGCTCGCTCGCGTGGTCGTACACGACGACACGATCCACTTCGCCTGCGGAAATCGACGTCGAGCAGTTGCTGAAGGACGCGCGCGGACAGCAGCGCCTCGTTTTTCAGCCGCGTGTTGCGGGCGCGGTACACCGGCAGCAGCAGGAGCGGTATCACCAGTGCGATGGCGATCGCCTGCCGCTGGCGCGGAATCGCCCGCCACTCAGCCGACGCGATCGCCGCGCCGATCAATGCGGTCCCGATCGAAGGGAAACACACATACAGGCTCGAGCGAACCGGCAACATGATCGTGAGCGTGAAACCGAGCGTCAGCCAGAGGCATCCTTTGAGAATCGTTCGCCGCTCGACATCGTCGACTGGAAACCGCCGCCGCACGAGCAGCAGGCCGGCCAGGAGGAGAATGCCTGCCGAAAAGGTCAGCGAGCGATCGAGGTATTGAATGGCGTTCGCGCCGATGACCGTCGGCATCAGTCGATAGACGTCCGGCGCGGTGCCCGGTGTAAACGCCGGCGATTGTGCACGGAGCAGAACATACGCCGCCACCGCAACGAACGACGGCCAGGTCGAACGAACCACGGACTTGAACACAGCGGCGCGCGGCCGGCCTCCGGTCAGGCCGTCAATCGCCGCCCAACCGGCGAGGACGACCGGCAGCATGATCGGCTCTTCCTTGCTGAGCAGTGACAGCAGGACGAAGACGCCGGTCAGCAGGAATCGTGACGTGGCAAACGCGCAGGCGGCCCACACGGCAAAGAGCGTCGCCAGCAGCGACGTCCGGCCGCTGATCCACAGGATCGCCATGTTGATGCCGTGAAAATTGAATGCCCACAGGGCAGCCGCAAACACGCCGACGCCGGCGCTCAGCCCGAGCGCGCGGACCAGCATCACGATTGACGCTGCGATTGCGATGACCAGCAGCAGATTCGTCAGGCCGTAGGGGAACGGGTTCAGGCCAAACCAGGAATGGCTGACGCCGAACGAAATGGCGACGAGCGGGCGGTAGAAGCCCATCGGCGTCTCGACGAACACGCGCTGGAGATCCGCGAGGCCCTGCAGCCGGCTCGTGACGATCCACCGAAAGTCGTCCTTGACGAAACCCCGCCCGAGATCGGGGACGTAGATCAGCGCGAGACACACGACGATCCACGCAAACGCCAGGGCCGGCGGCGATACGATCGACGGCCGAGAGCGTTCCGGCATTGTGAGACGACTGTTATAGCGCGGGTTTGCGTCCCTGGCGAAGGATCCACCAGAGCACGAGGGCGAACATCGCGGCCACCGCCGCCAGCGTCGCGCCGAACAGCAGCAGCGTCCGGGACAGGATCGTCTGCGATTCCATCCGCACGTCGAGCACGAGCGGTTCGCCGTGCAGCCGGTCGGTCAGCGCCTGTTCCCAGACGATGACGTTGCCCCGCTTAAGATTTTTCGGGCCGGCGTTGTGATAGACGACCGTGCTGGGCAGGTGCATGCGGAACGAGACGCCCTCCTGTCCGTCCCAGCCGACATCGCCGACGTCCTTGTGCGCGGAATCGCCGACGGTTTGCTTGTAGGCGTACATCTCGCCTTCGTGCGTCAGCCGATACGTGGACCACGCAAACGGCGCCGCCTGCGTCAGCTTCGCCACATCGTCGACGTCCACCCGCACGTGGACGAATCGACGGCCGCTGCGCCGCGACAAACTGGGCGTGCCGATGACGCGCGTCACCGGCGTCGTGAACCAGGTCCGCACCGCCTCGCGGTCGATGAGCGCCGAAGGCGTGGTCGAAAAGGAGGCGCCGCGCAAGGCATCGAGCGCGGCGACCGAGGTGTTCACGTAGACCGTCGCGCTGCCGTCGAGTGCGAGAAACATCTCTTCTTCGTACTCGAACTGTCGGAACCGCTCTCCGCGGCTGCAACCCGCCGACCACGGTCGCCGCAGCCAGCACGGCGACGAGCGCCATTGCTGCGCCGATCCGCATGATGGCCAATGATATAGTAAAAATTTGTCCTTCCCGATGTCCGCCAAACCGGTTGTCTATCTGATCGACGGCAGCTCGCAGATGTACCGCGCCTTCTTCGCGCCGGTTCGCACGGCGGAAGGCGGGCTCCTCCGAAATTCGCAGGGCGCCCCGACCAACGCCGTCTACATCTTCGTCAACATGCTCCGCAAGCTGATGAACGATCATCAGCCGCAGTTCATCGCCGCATCGTTCGATCTGCCGGGGCGAACGTTCCGCGACGATCTCGTCGACGACTACAAAGCGCATCGCGCGCCGATGCCCGACGAACTGGCGCAGCAGATCACCATGGTCCACGCCGCCTGCGAGGCGCTTGGCGTGCCGATCCTCACCTCGGAACGCTACGAGGCCGACGATGTCATCGGGACGCTGACCATCAAGGCGGCGGCCGCCGACTTCGACGTCGTCATCGTGACGATGGACAAGGATTTCTACCAGCTGGTCGGCGACGGCATCCGCGTCTACAACCCTCGAGACGAAGGGACGTGGTACGACGCCGCCGGCGTGGTCGAGAAGTTCGGCGTTCGCCCCGATCAGGTGGTCGATGTCCTCGCGCTGATGGGCGACACGATCGACAACATCAAGGGCGTTCCTGGCGTCGGCGAGAAGGGCGCACGCGATCTCATCGTGCAATACGGCACACTCGACGAGCTGCTGGCGCACGCCGCCGAGGTGAAGAACAAGCGCTATCGCGAGGGGCTGCTCGGGCACGCCGATGCCGCGCGGCAAAGCCGCGAGCTGGCAAGGATTCGGGTCGACGTACCGGTGGCGTTCGAGCCGTCGCAGCTGCAGTACCGCGGCGCATCGCGGCAGGCGTGCTTCGAAATCTTCAACGAGCTCGGCTTCCGGGCGCTGGCGAAGGAATACGCTCCGACCGCCGACACGGTGAACCGGCACTATCGCATCGTCAACACCGCCGACGGCATCGAGGCGCTGGCCGAACGGCTGCGCGGTGCCGGCCGATTCGCGATGCGGGTCGTGGTCGGGGGCACCAGCGCGATGCAAGAGCCGATCGTCGGCTTGTCGTTCTCGACCGCGGCGCACGAGGCCGACTACGTGCCGATCGGCCACCGCGCCCTCGACAGCGTCGAGTGCATGCGGGTCGACGCGGCGCTCGAAGCCCTGCGCCCGGTGCTCGAGGACGAGGCGATCGTCAAGGACGGCCACGATCTGAAGTTCGACGCCATCGCACTGGCGCAGCACGGCGTGACGCTGCGCGGCTTCGGTCTCGACTCCATGCTCGCCAGTTACCTGATTGACGCGACCTCGGCGCATCCGCTCGAGGATCTGGCGCTGGAGCACACCAGCTACAAAGCGCTCTCGATCGAGGACCTGTGCGGCAAAGGCGTCAAGGCGACGTCGCTGGCCGATGTACCGGTCGACGCCGCGCTGGTCTACGCCGGCGAGCGTGCGGACCTGATTGGGCAGCTCGCGCCGATCCTGAGCCAGGCACTCGACAAGGCACAGCTGACTGACGTCTACCGGTCGATCGAGCTGCCGCTCGTGCCGGTGCTGATCGCTATCGAGCGCGCCGGCGTGCGCATCGACACGGCGGCACTCGCCGGACAGTCGCAGAAGATCGAGCAGGAGCTGGCGCAGCGCTCGGCGGCGATCTTTGCCATCGCCGGCGGCGAGTTCAACATCAACTCGCCGAAGCAGCTGGCCGACGTGCTGTTCGGCAAGCTGCAACTGCCGGTGTCCAAGCGCACCGGCGCGTCGAAGGCACCGTCAACCGCGGTCGAGGTGCTCGAGGAACTGGCGCTCAGCCACGAGATCCCGCGTCAGATCCTCGAGTGGCGCCAGCTGATGAAACTGAAGGGGACCTATCTCGACGCGCTGCCGCAGCTGGTGCACCCGCGCACCGGGCGGGTCCACACCTCGTTCAACCAGGCGGTCGCAGCGACCGGGCGCCTGAGCAGCAGCGATCCGAACCTGCAGAACATTCCCATTCGCACGCCGATCGGCCGAGAGATTCGCCGCGCGTTCATCGCCGAACCCGGCCACGTGCTCATCTCGGCCGATTACTCGCAGATCGAGTTCCGGGTGCTGGCGCACATGGCGCTCGAACCGGCGCTGGTAGACGCTTTCCAGCAGGGCCGCGATTTCCACGCCGAAACCGCGCTGCGTATTTTTGGCGAGGACAGCGGCCGCGACCCGCACGACCTGCGCGCCACGGCGAAGATGGTGAACTACGCGGTGCTCTACGGCAAAACCGCGTTCACGCTCGCCAAGGACATCGGCGTGACGCAGGTGGCGGCGCAGGAGTTCATCGACGCCTACTTCTCCGGCTTCCCGCTGGTCCGCGCGTTCATCGATCGCACGCTCGCCGAGGCCCGGGTGTCGGGGGTCGTCAAGACCCTCTACGGCCGCCGGCGCCTGGTGCCCGAGTTGAACAGCCGCGACTTCCAGCGCCGCACGGCCGCCGAGCGCGAAGCCGTGAACATGCCGATTCAAGGCACGGCGGCCGACATCATGAAACGCGCGATGATCGACACCGCCGCCGCGCTCGCGCCGATCCCGGAGGCGCGGATGATCCTGACGGTCCACGATGAACTGCTGTTCGAAGTGCCGGCGGGAGCGAGCCGAGGAAGTCGGCGAAATCGTCCGCGGCGCGATGCAGTCAGCTGCCGTCCTGAACGTGCCGCTCATCGTCGACCTCGGCATCGGCGACAACTGGAAGGACGCCAAACACTAAGCCAAGAGATTCACCACCGAGGACACAGAGAACACGGAGGCTAAAACCTGAAGACATCCAGGATTTGCGCTCTGTGTCCTCAGTGTCCTCCGTGGTGGATATTTACTTCGCCCACTTCTCCTTGAATCGTTCCCAGTCGGCGAGCAGCGTCTCCGGCGGCTGACCGAGGACGCGCGCGCGTTCGGGCACGATGGCGCGCTGGACCAGGCGATCCAGATCGTCGCGGAGTGTCGAGCCGCGATCGGTCGCCAGCGTCGAGCGGACCCAGCCGGCCTGCGCGGCATCCCACGCGGCCTGCAGGTCGCCCTGGCCGCGGGCCGCTGCAGCGGACCAGTACGATGCCGTTGCGCTGGCGGGGTTCGCGGCGATCTCTTCGCTCATCCGGTCGCGAACGCGCTGGTAGACCATGCGCCGTTCGATCTCCGCGCGCGGCCGGGCGTCCGCATCGAGCGCGCTCGCCCACCAGTCGAGCACGCGCTCGCGTCCTTCGACCGGCAATTCGCCGTGCGTCGCCAGCACCGATTCGAAGATCGCGGCGGCCGCGCCGGTCTCTTCGTCGAAGTACAGCGTCTCGCCGAGACCGACGAGCAGTTCGATCCGATCGCGTGGGCTGAATTTTTCGGGATTGAGCCGGCGGAGGCAGTCGCGTGCGCTGGTCAGATCGTCAGCCGACAGGCTCGCGCGATAGCGCTCGAGATGGGCGCGGGCCGCGATGAGATCGGCGGCGTCCGCGCGATCGGGCGATCGACGCGCCTCATCCGCTGCGACCAACGCCGCCTCGAACTGCCCCTGGTTGTAGAGTTGCCGGGCCCGTTCCAGCGGATCCTTCGAATCGGCAGCACGAGCCGTCGAAGCCGCCAGCACACACACTGCGAGCCACGAACCGACGCGCCGCATCCCCGGATGGTAGCACAGCTGCAAAATCTCTCTAAGATATTGGGAAACAACCGGTTAATCCCGATCTTCGAGGCGTTTGGTACAATGCCGCGCCATGGTCGAACCGCGGGTCATTCCCCGCGATGCCCACACCCTCTCGCGCCGGGACATCGACCCGGACGCGTTGAAGGTGCTGTACCGGCTCCGGCAGGGTGAGCACATCGCTTACCTGGTCGGAGGCAGCGTCCGCGACCTGCTGCTCGGACGCCGGCCCAAGGATTTCGACATCGGCACGTCGGCGCATCCCTACCAGGTCAAGAAACTCTTTCGCAACTGCTGGATCATCGGCCGCCGGTTCCGTCTCGCGCACGTCAAGTTCGGCAACAAGGTGATCGAAGTGGCCACCTTCCGCCGCCAGGTGCAGTCCGGCGAAGAGGTCACGCAGGAAATCGTCGTCACACCGAACGGGCCGGCCGCCGACGCGGCCACGCCGCCCGCCGGCGACGCGGAAGCGCTGCTGCATCACGACAACACGTTCGGCACGCCGGAAGAAGACGCGTTCCGCCGCGACTTCACGATCAACGCGCTCTTCTACGACATCGCGACGTTCTCGGTCATCGACTACGTCGACGGGCTCGAAGATCTGCGCGCGGGGCTGGTGCGATCGATCGGCGATCCCGAGGTCCGCTTCCGCGAAGATCCGGTCCGGATGCTGCGGGCCGTCGCGCTCGCGGCGCGCCTCGACTTCACGATCGAGCCGCGGATCCTCGACGCGATCGCGGCGCTGCGCCACGAAATCGCGCGCAGCTCGCCGCCCCGTCTGCTCGAGGAGTACTACAAGATCCTGCGCGCGGGCTCGGCCGAGAAAACGTTCCGCATGCTGGCGGACGTCGGGCTGCTCGAACCGATTTCACAGGAGCTGCACCGCGGCGCCGGAGCGGCGCTGTGGCGATCGCTGGCCAGCGTCGATGGCTATCGCCGCCAGTTCACGGCCACGCCGGACACGCTCACCAACGCGATCCTGCTGGGCAGCCTGCTGATGCCGCTCGGTCTCTCGCCGCAGTCAGGGCGGCCGGTGGTCGAACCCACGGAGGGCAGGCGTCCACGTCCGATCGGCCCGCGCCTCGGCGAGCTGCCGCTGGCGCGGCGCGACGTCGAGCGGTTACGGCAAATCCTCGGACTGCAGCGCCGGCTGCGCGACTTCGGCGCAAGCGTGAGGGCGCAGCGCGCGCTGACGCATCGCGGCATTTTCCGCGAGGCGTTGACCTGGATGGAAATCCACGGCGGAACGCCGGAAACGGTCGAGCACTGGATCACCGTGCTCGCCGAGCGCGGCGCCGAAGAACCGGTCATGGCGCCAGGACAGGAAGGCGCCGATCGCGCAGTCCGCACCGACGTCGCCAGACCGCCGGCGCCGTCGCAGGCGCCGGCGACGCAGGCCGCGGCCCGCCCAATAACGCTAGGCGGCGACTTCTTCGATCGTCTTGTAGGGTTTGGCGAGCTTGAGCGAGATGAGCAGGCGAATCAGCGGCCAGGCCGGATCGATTTCACTCGTGCGGAAACTGAACTTCGGACTGCGCGGATATCCGTGGTGATTGTTGTGCAGGCCCTCGCCGCCGGTCAGCAGCGCCAGGAACCGCAGGTTCGTCGCGGTGTTGTCGAAGTTCTTGTATCCCACGGCGTGGCACAGCCCGTTGATCGACGATGACAGCACGAACACGTAGATGACGGCGTGGATGCTCGCGGCGAGCAGCCCCCAGCCGATGCCGAGGACCGCGCACAGCAGCACGATTCCGACCGCCAGCCCCAGCAGTCCGCGATTGAAGAACGTCCGATCCCACCAGTCCTCTTCGATGTCGCGCGCGTAGCGCTCGACGACCGCCGGGTTCTTCGCTTCCTTCACGTAGTGAAAGACGTTCCCGAGCTGGACCGACCAGAAGCCCATGATCGCGGGACTATGCGGGTCGCCTTCCTGATCGGTAAAGGCGTGATGCTTCCGATGAACGGCCACCCACTCCTTGGTCGAAATGCCGGTCGTCAGCCACAGCGCCAGGCGGAAGCACCAGGAGACCGCCGGATGCAGCAGCAGCGCGCGATGCGTGGCGCAGCGGTGAAGAAAAATCGTCGTGCTGAACACCGCGACCTGAATGAGCACGAGCGCAACGACCAGGGACAGAATGAGCGATAGAACCAAAAGACTGCTCCTAAAAAATGACGGGGTTTCGGTGAGAAAAAACGCGAAATTCTAACATAGCGCCTACCCGTTCCGACGCGCGAACTCCTCCATGAACGAGACGAGCGTATCGACGCCTTCCTGTGGAAACGCGTTGTAGATCGACGCGCGCATGCCGCCGACCGAGCGATGGCCCTTCAGCCCGTCGAGCCCCGCTGCCGTGGACTCCTTGACGAACCGCTTCTCGAGCTCCTCGTTCGGCAGCCGGAACGTGACGTTCATCAGCGAACGGCTGCCCTTGTCCGCGGTCCCGCGGTAGAACTCCGGTTCGATCGATCGCCGCGTACAACTGTCCCGCTTTACGTTCGTTGGCCACGGCAATGGTTTGCAGACCGCCCAGCCGCAGCAGCCACTTCATCACCAGGCCGAGCGTGTAGACGGCAAACGCCGGCGGCGTGTTGTAGAGCGACGCGTTCTCCGCATGCACCGCGTAGTTCAGCATCGTCGGCAGCGTGGCCTTCTTCTCGACCGACCGCGCCAGGAGATCTTCGCGGATGATCACGATGGTGACGCCGGCGGGTCCGAGATTTTTCTGCGCGCCGGCGTAAATCAGCGCGTGACGCGCCACGTCGATCGGCCTGCTGAACATGTCCGACGAAGTGTCGCTGACGAGCGGCGCGCCCTGCGTGTCCGGCAGCGCCTTGAACTCGGTGCCCTCGATCGTGTTGTTCGACGTCATGTGCACGTACGCGGCGCCCGGCGTCAGCTTCAGCTCGGACTGATCGGGGATGCGCGAGTAGTTTTCCGACTTCGTCGAGGCCGCCACGTTGACCGAGCCGACCCGCTTCGCTTCCTTGATCGCCTTCTCGCCCCAGGATCCCGAGTCGATGTAGTCGGCGGTCTGGCCGGCGCCGAGCAGGTTCATCGGCACCATCGAAAACTGGAGGCTCGCGCCGCCCTGGAGAAACAGCACCTTGTAGTTCGCGGGAACCGACGCGAGGACGCGGATGTCGGCCTCTGCGTCGGCGAGGATCGATTCGAACGCTTTCGACCGGTGGCTCATTTCCAGCACCGACATGCCGGCGCCGGGGAGCGCGAGGAGATCGCGCTGAATTTCCTCGAGCACCGACAGCGGCAGCACCGCGGGCCCCGAAGAAAAGTTGTACACACGATGAACCGTCGTCATTGCCATGTCCTCTGAGTGTGTGGCGCTTAGATTACGTGCGAGAGCAAGCCGTCGCGCAGCTTCGGCTCGAACCAGGTCGATTTGGGCGGCATGATGTCGCCGGCGTCGGACACCGCCATCAGTTCGTCGACGCCGACCGGGTAGAGCGAAAACGCGACGGCGCATTGCCGGCGCGCACGTGCGCTTCGAGCGCGCTCGTGCCGCGCGCGCCGCCGACGAAATCGATGCGCTTGTCGGTGCGGACGTCGGCAATCTTGAGGATCGGCGCGAGCAGGCCGTCCTGGAGCACGGTCACATCGAGCGACGCGATCGCATCCGCGGGATCCGGCGCGACGTGCGGCCGCAGCGTCTGCCATCGATCGCGGAAGAACATCGCGATGTCGCCGCGACGCGCGGGCATCGCGGGGCCCGGGGACACGGCGAAGCGCTCGCCGACCGCCGCGAGGAACGCCTCCTCCGACAGTCCGGCCAGATCCTTGACGATCCGGTTGTAGGCGAGGATCTGGACCTGATCGTGCGGGAACGCGACGCCAAGAACCGTGTTGAAATCGGCGCCGTCGCCGAGCGGATGCGCGCCGCCCTTCTGCCGGATGTCGTCGCGGGCGCGCGCCGCGCTCGCGGCGCGGTGATGGCCGTCGGCGATGTAGAGCGCCGGAACACGCGAGAAGGCGGTGACGAGTGAACGGTTGTCGTGGCCGGGCACGTGCCAGAGCGTGTGCTGGACGCCGTCGGGCGCGGTGAAATCGAACAGCGGATCACCGGTCACGACGCGGCGGGCGATGTCGGTCACATCAGCCGACGCGCGATACGTGAGGAACACCGGTCCGGTCTGCGCGCCGAGCGCGAGCATGTGGTGCGTGCGATCGTCTTCCTTGTCGCGCCGCGTTCGCTCGTGCTTCTTGATCACGTCGCGGTCGTACTCGTCGAGCGAATAGCAGGCGGCCAGGCCGAGTTGCTCGTGCTCGCCCATGCGAAGGCGATAGAAGTACAGGCTCGGTTCGTCTTCGAGCACCAGCGCCTGATTCTTCAACTGCGAGAAATTCGCGGCGGCCTTGTCGTACACCGCGGCCGCGTGAGGATCCTGGCCGGCCGGCATGTCGATCTCGGCGCGGGACGCGTGCAGAAAGCTGAGCGCGTTGCCGTCCGCGAGAGCGCGCGCCTCGTCGGTGCTCACGACGTCGTACGGAACAGCCGCAATGCGCGCCGCGTCCGCAGGCCTCGGCCGCAGGGCTCGAAAAGGATGAACGATTGCCATGTGCGAGAAGTGTCTTCCCCGTTGAAGTGCCTGGCGTGGATGCCCGGTGTCAGATGGGTGTCAGATGGGTGTCTGACACCCATCTGACCCCGAACATGAAATTATGTCACGATGCGCCCCATGAAGCTGTATGTCCCTACGATGGAGGCGTTTGTGGTCGAAATCCGGGAGGATGGCTCGGTGCGGCTGGACGGCGAAGACTGGTCCACCCCGACCCTCCAGGAGCGCCGCGCCATCATTTACGCGGCTCGCGAGGAGCGCGAGGCGCTGAACGAGCTCCTCGAAATCCTCGAAGGCCCCCCGGATCGGGCCAAGTAGCCCGCTCCGGGTCATCGTGCCTGCGACCTACGTCAGCCCCGCCAGCTCGAACAGCACCGTTCCCAACGCCGAGTAATCCAGATCGCCGCCGCCGGAGGCGACGAGCGCGTTCACCAGCTGCGTGACGACCGCGGTCCCGGGAACGGCGACCGCGTGCGCGGCGGCGACTTCGTTCGCGAGGCGAAGATCCTTCTGATACAGCCGCGTCCGGAACCCGGGCACGTAGTTGCTCTTGATCATGCGCTCGCCGTGGACTTCCAGCACGCGGCTCGAGGCGAACCCGCCAAGCAGCGCCTCGCGGACGCGCGCGGTATCGACGCCGGCCTTGCGCGCAATCGCAAACGCTTCGCTGACGCCCGCGAGCGCGCCGCCGATCGCGATCTGGTTGCAGACCTTGCAGATCTGCCCGGACCCGGGCGCCTCGCCGACATGAATGATCCGCTCCGGATTGCCCATGCACTCGAGGATGGGCTTCACTCGCGCGAGCGCCTGCGCACTGCCGCCGACCATGATCGACAACGTCGCGTTGATCGCCCCGATTTCGCCGCCGCTGACCGGCGCATCGAGCATCGCGCCGCCTTTGGCCGCAACCTGCGCGGCCAGCGCCCGCGTCGCCACCGGCGAGATGCTGCTCATGTCGATGACGATGGCGTTCGCCTGGAGTGCGCTCAGGACGCCGTCAGGCGCCGTCAGGACGCGTTCGACGTCGGGGGTGTCCGGAACCATCGTGATCACGACGCTCGCCTTCTGCGCCACCTGTGCGGGGCTGTCGGCTGCCGTCGCGCCGGCCTGGACGAGCTCGTCGACGGCGCCGCGGCTCCGGTTGTGCACCACGAGCCGGTACCCCTTGGCCAGGATGTGCTTGGCCATGGGCCGGCCCATCACCCCAAGTCCAATGAACCCAACGGTTTCATCCATTGCCCGCCCTCCTGGATCCGCTATACTTTTTTGAGAATCGACCTGGGATTTGTCCCGAACGTCAGGTCCGCCGATGTCACCGGCGACGGCTGATTATGGAGCGAATACTGCCGGCAGCCGGTGCTCGCTCGAGTTCTTTCGTTGCGCCTCGCGTAACTGACCCTGCATGCAACTCGAGCACACCGTCGCGCTGATCACCGGCGCCAAGCGAATCGGCGCCGTCGTCGCCGAAGAACTCGCAAAGCGTGGCGTGAACGTCGGTCTCGCATACGCGCGCTCGCAGGACGAAGCGGAGGCGGCGGCGAAGCGCGTGCAGTCCATCGGTCCGCGCGCGGCGGCCTTTCGCGCCGACCTGTCCGACCCGGCGGCGTGCGCCGCGCTCGTCGATCAGGTCGCGACGACCTTCGGACGTCTCGACATCCTGATCAACATGGCCTCGGTCTATAAAGAGCGGCCGTTCGACGAGATGACGGCCGCAGACTGGCACGCCTCGGTGGACGTCGACCTCGGCGCGACGTTTTTCTGCTCGAAAGCCGCGGCGCCGCATCTGCGCCGTCAGGGCGGCGGACGCATCGTCAACTTCAGCGACTGGCTCGCGAAGAGCGAGCGCCCGCGCTACAAGGGATTCGTGTCGTACTACGTCGCCAAGGCCGGCGTGAAAGCGCTGACCGAAGCGCTCGCGCTGGAACTGGCGGCCGACAACATCCTGGTGAACGCGATCGCGCCGGGACCGATCCTGGCGCCGCCGGAGACCACCGACGAAGAAAGCGGATCGGTTGAACGCGCCACTCCGCTTGGGCGCTGGGGCGGCGAAATCGAGATCGCGAAAGCCGTGCTGGCGCTGCTCGACAGCGACTTCATCACCGGCGAGACGATTCGCGTGGACGGCGGCCGGCACATCAAATAGTCCCGATCTATTCCGCAACCGAACTTCCACCGCTGAGCAATCGCGGTCAAGACGTGGCTTCATCTTTGCGCCATGCTTGATGCATGAGTGGCGCGGCCATGACGGATCGAATCGCTGACGACCCGCTCGAGCGTGCGCGGCGGCACGTCGAGGCGCATCTGTTCGAACCGCTCACGCTCGATCGGCTGGCCTCTCAAGCAGGCCTGTCCGCGTACCACTTCTCGCGGCAGTTCGCGGCGCGATTCGGCATCAGCCCGATGGCGTACGTGCGCGCCCACCGGCTCATGGCCGCGGCCGGCCGCCTGCTGTCCACGCCCGCGCCTGCACTGATCGAGCTCGCCTTCGACTGCGGGTTCGACAGCCAGGAAGCGTTCTCCCGCGCGTTCAAACGTACATTCGGCATTCCGCCTGGCCACTATCGCCGGTCAGGCGCGCATCCTGCTCCCCTGGAGGATTCACTCATGCAGCCCACAGTCTCCCGTGCGGTTCTTACGCAGTCGCCTGCGCCGGTTCAAAAAGGCGCGCTTCGCATTGCCGGAATTTCCGCCGAGTTCGATGACACGACGAAAGCCGGGATTCCCGCGCTGTGGCAGCGGCTGGTTGCTGCCGTTCCACCAGACATGTTTGCCGGCGCGCAGACGTATGGCGTGTGCTCAGGCATTCCAGGCGGCGAACCGGGCTCGATGCGCTACCTCGCGGGCATCGGCCTGGCGAGCGATGCGCCCGCGCCGAAAGGTCTCGAAGTCGTGGAGATCGCGCCGCAGTCGTATCTGATATTCCGCCAGCTGCTGAACGGCGGCGACATCCACCAGCAGATGCAGGCCGCGGCGCGCGAAATCTGGGGCGAGCGGCTGCCGCGATCGGGCCATCGCCTCGCGCAGACGCCGGATCTCGAGGTCTACCCGCCCGGATTCAGGCCCGATCAACCAGGGAACGTCGAATGGTGGATACCGGTCGAGAGCGAGTAGGCGCTTTCAGGCGGAGTCCGTGAATGTCCGGCTAAAGCCGGACACTACGTACGGATTGCGCCGGCGCGGGCGAGGATCGACGCGAGGACGGCGGGCGCGCGGCCGAGCGGCAGATTGCTGATGTAGAAGTGCCGCGCGCCGGCGTCGAGCAGCGTGCGGATCGTCCGCGCGCAGACGTCTTCAGGCGTGGCGCCCGCGGCGAACTCGCGCGTCAGCCCCTCGACCGGCACCGGCAGGAAACTCCGCAGCGCCTGCAGCGTCTTGAGGTTGGCGCTGCGGTAGTAGAACACGCCGAACACGCCGGGCAGCGTGACACCGCGGCGATCGGCCGCTTCCAGAAAGCCGCCGAACCGCGATCGGCGTCGTGATGGCTGACGATCTGCGTGAGATAGAACTCCGCGTGGAAATTGGCCGCGGCGAGAAAGTCGACCTGCTGTGCCGCGTCGGCGTGCGGGTTGGCCCAGCCGCCGAGCGCCAGCGTCGTGATCGCGCGCGCGCAGCAGCTCGCGCAGCTGCCACGCGTGCTCCACCGAGCGCGGCATCCCCACCGACTTGTCGCCGCCGAGAACGACCAGCGCCGGAAACCCGTGCTGATGCGCGCGATCGGCGTACGACAGGCAGTAGTCGAGCGTGTGCTTCGACGTCAGGAACGGGACGATGCGCTCGCGCGGCACGTCGCGACCGAGATTCGTGACGAGATGGCGCAGGTTGTCTTCCTCTTCCGTCGCCCACGGCGCTGTCGGTGAGGAAGACGTAGGTCCCGTTGCGCGTGAGGCGCTGGACCGCGTGGTACGTGTCGATCCACGCGTCCATGCCTTCGCGCGCGGCGAGCTCGGCGCGCGGCGGACGCAGTTCCGCGGCGAAGACGGAGCCTCCGGCGCGGAGTGCGGTGAGGAGATCGGGAACTGACGACATGGGCAGGTGGGGCGGGTCGGGCAGGTAGGGCGGGTAGGCCAGGTAACGAAGGTTACCTACCAGCCCCAGCTCCCCTACCTGGCCTACCTGCCCTTAACGTTCGTCTGTGGGACTTGAACACTTCGTCGATGAGGAACAGATCCGTGAGCAGCGCGCGCAGGTGGATCGACGCGTTCAGGTTGTCGACGAGCTGCGAGCTGATCGACGGCTGGGCGAGCACCAGCTGCACGGCCGCCTGCGCATCGCGGGCGTCGCGATCGATCACGCCCATGAACGCCGCGTACGGCGCCGTCGTCCGGCACGTTCAGCCGTTTCACGAAGCCGGTGAGGAACTCGGCCAGCCCGGTGAGCGCCGCGTCGCATTTCGTCAGGTACTCGCGGATCTGGGCGCCCTTGCCGGAGCCCTGGTCGCTGTCGAGCCCCTGCCCCGCGTACGCGAGCATGAACTCGTAGCACTCTTCGATCGCGTCGCAGCGCCGTTCAGCTCGGCGCGCGCTTCTGCGAGATCGGCAGATCCGGTCGTCACGCTTTGCCGCCCGAACGAACCTTCCAGCGCGTCGGATCGTGGTGCTCGAGGTAATCGCGGCGCGTGATCCAGCCGAAGATCATGCTCTTCGTGATCCACCACTTCTCGGGACGGATCGCGAAGTAGACGTGGGCGATGACGAGGCCGACCAGCGCGACGCCGGCGACACCGTGCGCGACGTAGGTGAAGCCCCAGGTGCTGTCCGCGAGCAGGTAGGGATTGCGCGTGAAGAGCGGCTGCCGGACGCGCGACATCATGAACATGCCGGTGATCGACGCGGTCAGGCCGACGACCAGGATCGCGAGGTGATAGAGGCGGTTGCCGAGCGGGTACTTGCCGGACTTGGGCCCGGCGACGTCCTGGCCCAGCTCGCGCATCATCTCGGCCTTGAATTCCGGGATGTCCTTCGGACCGATCCAGATCGACCAGAAGTCCAGGAAGAACGTGGCGTGAATGATGTGGTAGATGATCGCGCCGGTCAGCACGAGGCCGGCGATCCAGTGCCACTGCACCCAGGCGAACCTCACGCCGACGATCGGCAGGAACGCGGTGAAGAGCAGCGTGAACATCGACGCCGCCATCACCCAGTGGAACATGCGCGCCATGAACGAGTGCCGCTCGATCTTCGCGCGGCAGATCGCTTGTTCGCGGCCTCGAGCGCATCGGTCTCGGCCGCGCTGCGCTTCCGGTGCGCCGAGAGAATCATGTAGCTCGCGTGCGCGACGAGGAACATCAGGCCGGCGAACAGCGATGCCCACAGCAGGTCCCAGGAGATGTGCGTGAGGACCTGCTGGCCCCAGGGGTTGCGTCCCCACGTCAGGAATTTCATGTCTGCCCCCTAAAGAAGCGCGAAAGGCTTCGGGCTCCAGGCTTCGAGGCCTATGCCGGGTCCGGACCTCAGCGTGATTGGTTGCACGTGCCCGAAATGCCTGAAGCCTGAAGCCCGAGAGTCGAAGCTACTACGTCGTCGCGGTCGCGCCGGTGCCGCGGATGGCGCGCTTCACGAGGTTGCGCATCAGCGGAATCTTGTAGCCGTTGTAGCGCAGCGCCGTCGCCCCGTCGATCGCCAGCTTGCCGGCCATCGTCGCCGTCTCTTCGTTGCGCGGCTTGCCGGCAATCGCCGCTTCCACCGCCGCCAGCCGCAGCGGCCGCGCCGCCACCGCGCCCACCGCGATCCGCGCCTGCTGGATCGTTCGCGCCCGAGAACTTGATCGCCGACGCCACGTTCACCAGCGGGAAGTCCCACACGTTGCGGTCGCGCACCTTCTCGAAGTAGAACTGCGCCCCCGCCCACGTCGCCGGAATCCGGATCGCCGTCAGCAGTTCGCCCGGCCGCAGCACCGTCATCCGCGTGATGTCGATCGCCGGGCCCGACGAAGTAGTCCTCCGCCTTCACCACCCGCTCGCCGCGCGCGCTCCGGATCACCAGCTCCGCGTCGAGCGCAATCAGCGCCGGCGCCGTGTCCGACGGATTCACCGCCACGCAGCGGTCCTGCTCGAGGATCGCGTGCTCGCGGTTGATCGCCGTCGGCGTGTCCGCGTAGCAGATGTTGCCGCCCGCCCGGTAGCACGACCAGCCGCTGCGGTAATACCAGCAGCGCGTGTCCTGCGAGATGTTGCCGCCGAGCGTCCCCTGGTTGCGGATCTGCGGCGAGGCCACCAGTTCGGCCGCTTCCATCAGCAGCCCGAACTTCTCCTTCACCACCGGGTGGTTCACCACCTCGGTCAGCGGCGTCGTCGCGCCGATCTCGAGGCCGCCGTTCACCTCCTTGATCCCGCGCAGCTCGGCGACCTGGCTCAGGTCGACCACCACGCTCGGGCGCTTGGTGCGGTCCTTCAACCAGTCGAACGTATCGAGCCCGCCGCGCCATCACCCAGGCTTCCGACCCGTGCTGCGTCCAGCAGCGCCACCGCTTCGTCGATCGCTCGCCGGCTGGAACAGCTCGAACGCCGGCATCATGTCGCGAATTACTGCCATATAGTGCTCCTTGAATTTGGTCATCTGGTTATCTGGTCATCGGGTCGTGGTCGGTGACGCCAGCGCCGCAGCGACCAGATGCCCAGACTAGCCAGATTCACGCGTCTAGATATGTGCCGTCAGCGGCTCGTGCGTGCGCTTCCCGCCGTTTTCGAGCGCCGTTCAGAATCATGTCCGGCGTCACCGGCGAGCGGCGGAACACTTCGTCGCCGACCGCCGCGGCGATCGCGTTCATCACCGCGCCGTAGCCCGCGCCGACCGGCGGCTCGCCGACGCCGCGCGCGCCGACCGGCGTTTCCGGATCGGGGAGATCGAGCGCCGCAAACTTGAAGTCGGCGGCGCGTCGAGAATCGTCGGCGGCTTGTTGTAGTGGAACCGCTTGGCGAGCGGCACGCCGTAGTGCTGGTCGTAGACCCACTTCTGCGAGATCGCGTGGCCGATGCCGAGCATCGATCCGCCGAACGACTGCCCCTGCAGGCTGCGCGGATTGATCACGGTGCCGACGTCGGCGATCGCCGTGAACTCGAGGATCTGGAACTTGCCGGTCTCGAGGTCCACTTCGACTTCGGCGAAGCCGGCGAAGTACGACTGCGTCTGGCCGTCGCGCGGATACGCGTCCTTCGCGACCGCCATCAGTCCCTGGCCGGCCAGCGCCGCCGCCGACTTCTTCGTGAAGTCGTTGATGTCGGCCGGCAGCTTCGTGGCCGTCGTACTTGCCGCCGAGCTCGATCGCCTTCTGCGCCGGCCTGCGCGAGCGTCATGCTGCCGCCGCCGTCCGATGACGCTTGCCGTTCGCGACCTTGTAGCTCTCCGGGCTGCCGCCGAGCGTCTTCGCGGCGATCTCCTGCAGCTTCTTGATCGCGTCGGTCGCCGCGGCGTGCGCCGCGCGCGTCATCGCGTGCGTCGTCTGGCTGCCGGCCGAAATGCAGGTCCACGGCAGGTTCTTGCTGGTGTTGCCCCAGACGACTTCGCACTGCTCCCACGGCACGCCGATCATGTCGGCGGCGACGCGGTGCACGTCGATGACCGAGTGCGTGCCGTGGTTGCCGATGCCGGACTGGAACTGCACCTTGCCGTCCGGCCGGATGATGAACAGGCCGTCGAAGCCGGTCGAACCGCCGGAGAACGCGCTGATCGCCACGCCCGAGCCGCGCACCTTCGTTGCCGACGCGCTTGCCGCTGCGCGCCTTCTTCTCTTCCCAGTTGAAGAGTTCGGCGCCCTTGTCGAGCGCTTCGCTTCACGAACGCAGCTCGTGACGTACGCCTGCTGGTTGCGCGGCGGCCGCCGGGACCGAACTTCGCCTTGCCGGCCGGCGCGTTGATCTTGCGAATCTCGACCTGGTCGATGCCGAGCTGTTCGCGCGGCCTTGGTGAGCATCGGCTCGAAGAGGCCGTTGCCCTGCATGCCGCCCGGCGCGCGCTGCGAGACCTTGCGGCGGCGTGTTCGTCAGCACGTTCATGCGAGCGCCACCGCATGGCCGTCGGCTGATAGCAGAGCGAGATCGTGCGGCCGGCGGAGCCGGCAGTCGCCCTGCGAATCGTACGGACCGTTGTCGCCGAGCGCGTAGCCGTCGATCGCGAGGATCTTGCCGTCCTTGCGGAAGCCGATCTTCACGCGCGCGTGCACGCCCGGGCGCGCGCGGCCGATGTAGTGCTCTTCCTCGCGGCTGATGCGCAGCTGCACCGGCGCGTTGGCCTTCTTCGACAGCAGCGCCGGGATCGCCATGTTGATAGGAGCCCGGGAATCTTGCTGCCGAAGCCGCCGCCCGTGTACTCGCTGATCAGCACGATCTTGTCTTGCGCTTCGGCCGGCGGAATGCCGACGCCGCGCGCGACGGCCGCAACCGTCTGCACCGTGCTCTGCGTCGAGCAGTGGATGAACAGCTTGCCGTTCTGCCAGTAGGCCATCGCCGTCCGCGTTTCGAGCGGCTGGTGGCCGGTCGACTGCGTGACGAAGGTTTCGTCGAGCACGAGATCGGCGGTCTTCATCACCGCGTCGACGTCGCCGAACGTCCACTCGTCGGTCGCCTTGCCCATCGGCATCTGGCCGTCTTTTGCCGCGGCGAAGTCTGCCTCGGTCCACTTCAGCTCGGTGATCTGCGGCTGCGGCGGGCGCAGCGGGGCCGCCACCGCGTCCGGCCGGCGCCGCGCCGCGTGCCGGCGGCTGACCCGCGACCGGCGCCTGGCCAGCCGCGGCGGCGGCCGGACCCGCCGCGCTCGCGCCAGCCGTCGCATTCGCGGCCGCGTTCTGCGGATCGCGTCCTGCGCCGGGCGTCGCGCGCCTTCGCCGCGGGCCGGAGCGGCAGCGGCAGCAGCCGGCGGCAGGTGCCGCAGCGGCAGCCGGAGCTGCGGCTGCCGCACCTGCGGCGGCGCCAGCGGCCGCAGCGGGCGCAGCGCCCGCGCGTCCGCGGCGCGCCGGCCGGCGGTGCCGCCGGACGCATCCACGTGTTGCCCTGCAGTCGCGCGTTCGGGCTGCCCGGCCGGAGACCGTTCGACGACGTCGACGTTGAACGGCAGCGGCTCGAACTCGATGACGATCTTTTCGATCGCTTCGGCGGCGGTCAGTTCGTCGACGGCGGCGACGGCGAGAATCGGCTCGCCTTCGTACACCGGCTCCATCGTCAGCGGACGTTCGCCCTGCGCGGTGGAGACGACGTTCTCGCCGAGCGTCGCGCCGGCCTGCGCGCCGGGCAGATCGTCGGCGGTGAGGATCGCCTTGACGCCCGGCATCGCCAGCGCCGCGCTGGTGTCGAGGCGCGTGACGCGTCGCGTGCGGCATCGGGCTGAGCAGCAGCTTCGTCGAAGAGCATGCCGTCGGCTTTCCAGTCCTCCGCGTACCTCGCCTTGCCCGTGACCTTCGCGACGAGATCGGGCGTCGTGTAGTTCTGCCGAACAGCTTGTTCGGTCGGTTGTTGTTTCAGCCATGGCTAGGCTCCCCGCATGTGCTCAGCGCCGCGCATCAGCGCGGTGAGAATCTTGTCGTAGTCCTGGCAGCGGCACAGATTGCCCGACACGCCGTGCGCCAGTTCCTGCCGCGTCGGATTCGGATTCGTCTTCAGATAGCCGGTCGCCGCCATCACGAAGCCCGGCATGCAGAACGCGCACTGGAAGCCCTGCTCGTCGACCACGCCCTGCTGCACCGGCGACAGCGTCCCGTCGGCGCTCGCCAGCCCTTCGATCGTCGTGATCTTCTTGCCGCGCACCGTGTGCGTCAGCACCGAGCACGAATAGTGCGGCACATCGTCCACCAGCACCGTGCACGCGCCGCACTCCGCGCGGTCGCAGCCGATCTTGGTGCCGGTCAGTCCCAGCTTGTAGCGCAGCGTCTGCGCCAGCGTCTCCTGCTTCATCACGTCGACGCGGCGCTCCTGGCCGTTGACCGTCAGCGTCACCAGCCGTTCGACGCTGCCCGGCGCCGACGCCTGCCTGGCCGAGCGCGTTCGTCCGGAACAGATAGCTCGCCGACGAGACCGCGGCGCCGGCGGCAATCACACCTTTGATGAAATTCCGGCGCGTGACGATTGTTGGGCGTCTCTTCCGTCATCTTGATGTCTTCCATTGCAGGATCACCTCTCAGGGCTGTCGAAATCCGCGCGCGCCTGACAGAACAGAAGCAGTAGCGACGCGAAAAGATAGTCTGAATCGCGTCGATCGTTCAATAACGCAAGCATAGATCGGACGGTCGCGGATGCTCCGAAAGGCCAGTAATAGAGGACCCCGAAAATACGAGCCAAACTATAGCACACACAGGATTTACGCCTGAAAAGCTTCATTGCCTGAGGTAAAGTCGCACACGATGCCGTCACTGACATTCCTCGGGGCCGCCGGCACGGTCACCGGCTCCAAGCACCTTCTCGACACCGGCACGCACCGCGTCCTCGTCGACTGCGGCCTGTTTCAGGGCCTCAAGGAGCTGCGCGAACGCAACTGGCAGCCTCTGCCGATTGCCGCGAGCGTCCATCGATGCCGTCATCCTGACGCACGCGCATCTCGACCACTGCGGCTACCTGCCGCGGCTGGTCGCGCAGGGTTTCAAGGGTCGCGTGTTTTGTACGCCAGGCACGCGCGACCTCTGTTCGCTGGTCCTGCCCGACTCGGCGCACATCCAGGAAGAGGACGCGCGCGACGCGAATCGTCACGGCTACTCGAAACATCATCCGGCGCTGCCGCTCTACACGCGCGAACGACGCCGCAGCGCGCGCTCACGCTGCTGCAGCCGGTCGGCTACAACCGCCCGGTGCCGGTCGTGCCGGGACTCGACGTCGAGTTCATCAACGCCGGACACCTGCTCGGCTCGGCGTACGCGCGCGTCACGTTCGGCGGCAAGACGATCCTGTTCGGCGGCGACCTCGGACGTTACGGCCGCCCGGTGCTGCCCGATCCCGTGCCGATCGACCGCGCGGACGTCCTGCTCGTCGAATCGACCTACGGCGATCGGCTGCACGAACCCGACGATCGCGGCGATCGCCTCGCGGCGATCGTCAATGCCGCCGTCGCAGCGCGGCGGAAAGCTGATCATCCCGGCGTTCGCGATCGGCCGCGTCGAAGAAGTCGATCTACTGGCTGAAGCGTCTCGAAGACGAAAAGCGCGATTCCGGTCCTGCCTGTCTTCGTCGACAGCCCGATGGCGGCGCAGGCGCTGCAGTTCTACGCGCAGCGCGCCGATGAGCTCGACCCGGACATGCAGCAGCGGGAGCGCGGCGTCTGCGTGTTCTGCACGACGCGAATGACGACTGTTTCGCTCGGTGCAGCAGTCGATTGATCTGGTGGCCTCGCGCCAGCCGGCGATCGTGATCGCGTCGAGCGGCATGGCCACCGGCGGCCGCGTGCTCTACCATCTGGCCGCGGCGCTGCCGAACCCGAAGAACACGGTGCTGTTTGTCGGCTATCAGGCCGCCGGCACGCGCGGACGGTCGCTGCGTCGACGGCGCAAAGACCGTGCGGATCAAGGGGCGCGACATCCCGGTCGCGGCGACGATCGAACACGATCGACTCGATGTCGGCGCACGCCGATGCCGGCGAAATCATGCGCTGGCTCTCAGGCTTCGTCGGCAGCCGCCAGCGCATGACGTATCTGGTGCACGGCGAGCCGGTCGCGCTCGACGCGCTGCACGCGACGCGTCGACGCAGGACAAACAGTGGCCGGCGCACATTGCGGGGTATCGGGAGACGGGTCGAAATCTGAGACGAAATCAGGAATTGCAGAATTAAGGAATTCAGGATTGAGGATTCAGGATTTCGGATTTTGAGGATCTCAATGCGATTCTAATGCAATTGATGAGACTTATGCGAAGGCTCGCTCTAGTCATGGCACTGATCATCGCGACGGGCTGCGGCGGCACTCGCGCCTGCAGCCAACGACGCGCCGGCCGCCGCCGCCGCGACAGCCGCCGGCGACTGAGCGGCCCGTATCTGCTCGAGCGCGTCGACGATGCCGCGGTCGTGCAGCTCTATGCGGACGGATTCAACGAGCTGCCGCTGAAGGAAAAGACGCTGATCTGGCATCTCTATCAGGCGGCGATCGCCGGGCGCGACATCTTCTACGACCAGCGCTACGCCCACAATCTCGAGATGCGCGACGTGCTCGAAGCGATCGTCACGCATCGCGGCCGGCGTCGATCCGGCGACGCTGCAGCGACATCCAGCGCTACACGAAACTGTTCTGGATCAACACCGGACCGTACAACAACCTCACCGCGCGCAAGTTCGTGCTGACCTGCTCGCCGGAGGCGTTTGCCGCCGCGGCGCACGCGGCGGAAAAAGCCGGCGCGACATTTCCGCGCGCAGAACGAGCGAAACGCTCGACCAGCTGCTCGCGCGCCTGCAGCCGCAGTTCTTCGATCCCGAACGTGGATCCGATGGTGACGGCGAAGACGCCGCCGCCCGGCAAGGACATCCTCACCGCGAGCGCCAACAACCTCTACGCGGGCGTCACGATGAAGGACCTCGACGGATTCCACGAGCAGCACCCGCTCAACTCGCGGCTCGTGAAACGAGAACGGCAAGCTCGATCGAAGAGGTCTACCAGGTCGGCGGGCGCTACAGCGGCCAGATCGCCGGCGATCGTCGGTCATCTCCAGGCGGCGATTCCGTTCGCGACCGCGCCGATGGCCGATGCGCTCAAGGCGCTGATCACGTTCTACCAGACCGGCGAAACCAGCGACCGCGAGGCGTACGACATCGCCTGGGTGCAAGGACAAAGCGTCGCCGGTCGACACGATCAACGGCTTCATCGAGGTCTACCTGGACGCGCGCGGCATGAAAGGCGCGTGGGAAGCGCTGGTGTTCTACGTCAATCGCGAGAAGACGTCCGAGATCCAGAAGCTCGCCGCGCGACGCGCAGTGGTTCGAAGACCACATGCCGTGGGATCCGAAGTACCGCAAGGCGGACGTGCAGGGCATCACCGCCAACGCCATCGACGTCGTGATCGAAACCGGCGACTCCGGACCGGTCACGCCGGTCGGCATCAACCTGCCGAACGATCAGCACGTGCGCGAGCAGTACGGCAGCAAGTCGGTGTCGCTCTCGAACGTCAGCGAAGCGTACGACAAGTCGACGCTGCCCGCGATTCCGCAGCGAGTTCTCGTGGACGCCCGAAGAGACCGCGCGCGCGGTGAAGTGGAGCGCGCTCGGCGAGCGACCTGCTCACCAACATGCACGAGGTGATCGGCCACGCGTCGGGCAAGATCGCCGATCGCCTGAACGGCAAGCCGCAGAACGCGCTCAAGGAGCAGTACTCGGCGCTCGAAGAAGCGCGCGCCGATCTGGTCGCGCTGTATTTCCTGCCCGATCCGAAGCTGGTGGAACTCGGCCTGGTCTCGGCAGCCGACCAGCACGGACATCGTCCTGCGCCGAGTACGAGGCGCAGACGCGCAACGCGCTCGTGCAGTTGCGCCGTGTCCGCACCGGCACGCAGATCGAAGAAGATCACATGCGCAACCGCCAGATGATCGTCCTCTGGCTGATGAAGAACACCAAGGCGATCGAGCGCGCGGCAGCGCGACGGCAAGACCTACTACGTTGTCGTCGACGCCAAGGCGTTTCGCGACGGCGTCGGGACGCTGCTCGCCGAAGTCCAGCGCATCAAGTCGGAAGGCGACTATCCGGCGGCCAAGGCAGCTGTTCGAAACCTACGGCATCCACTTCGACCCGAAGCTGCGCGACGAAATCGTGGCGCGCGTCGATCACCTGAACCTGCCGTCGTACACCGGCTTCGTGATGCCGCAGGCTGGAGGCGGTCGACGGGCGCCACCGGCGAGATCACCGACGTGACGATCTCGTATCCGCAGCGACCTGACCACACAGATGCTCGAATACTCGGCCGCGACGAGGGCGCTTCGGCGGTAACGTGACATGCTGACCAACCGGATGACCGGCCGGCAGGCACGCGGAGCGCGCGCGTGAGACGCGCGGCGGCGGATCGCGCGAGGCTGCTCCGCATTTGTGTGTTCCTGCAGGCCGGCATTCCTGCCTGGCTCGCCGCGCCCGCCGCGGCGCAGGTCGCGACGCGTCTCGACATCGTCGAGGCCGAAGCGCACGGCGCGGCCTCGAGCCGCGACCTCCTGATCCTGCGAAGCGCGACGCACAGCAGCGACAGCGAAACCGTGCGCATGGCGGTCCGCGCGCTCGGCCGCATCGAACGGCCCTCCGCGCTTCCGGACATCCTGCTTCAGCTGCAGACACTCGCTGCCGGAAGTCCGGGCCGAAGCCGCCAACGCCGCGGCGCAGAGCGCACAAGGCTTCAAGACCGCCAAGAACGCGCCGGTGGGCGTCTCGGTTCAGAGCTGCAGGCGGCGCTCATCGCGCGGCTGACAGTCGAGGACGAACCGAGCGTTCGCGCTGCGCTGTGCGAAGCCGTCGCGCGGCTGCCCTACAAGAGCGCCGGCCGACGTCGAGCGCGCAGAGACGACGATCCTCGATGTCTCGTCGGCGCACGGCGCGAACGTCACCGATCGCCTGGGCGTCGCGCGCGGCCTCGAAGCGCTGGTTCGCCTGCACAGCGAGTTGCGGCCGCCGAGCAGCCGCGCCATCGCATGGCTCCGAAGTCGATCGTCGCAACGACCGCGCGGCCCGGACTGGAACTCACCGCATGACGAGCGCATCCGCCGCCTCGCGCTCGAAGCGCTGACGGCGCGCACGCGCTCGACGAGGATCTGATCGCGGCGGCCATTCACGATCCCGACGCGCAGGTGCGGCGGCTGGCGATGCGGCGGTCGGATCGAGCGAGGCCGGCATGGGCAGCGTTCCCAACGGGCTGCTCGACATCGCCGCCGATCGTGCGCCTCGAGGCGCTGCGCGCGTTCCGCTCGCGCGGCGCGAACTGGGCGTGCGAAGCCGCGCTCAAGTCGCTGACCGATTCGGACATGGCGGTCGCGCTGGTCGCGATCGACCAGCTCGAGCGCCTGCGGACGGTCGCCGGAAGCGGTCGCGGCACTCGAGCGCGCCGTCGCCGATCGCTCCGAGCCCGACGCCACGCGCGGCTGGCATCGCAACGCCCACGCGCTGGTGGCGCTGGCCGGCGCGGCGCCGGAGCGCATCGGCGACGCGTTGAATCTGTCGCGCGACGTCCGGCACGTGGCAGCTGCGCATGTACGCCGCGCGCGCCGCGGCCATCGCCGGCGATCAGACCAGGCTGGAGACGCTCGCCGCCGATCCGGACGATCGCGTGGCCAACGTGGCGCTCGCCGGACTTCAGCGGCCGCTGCGGCCGGTGCCCAGCGCGAAAGAAGAGATCCTGCCCGAGCCGACCGCCGCCGATCTGCGGCGGCTCGCGTCGCCGCGGGCGATTGTCACGATCCGCGACGTCGGACGGATCGAATTCGCGCTCTTCACCAACGAAGCGCCGGCCACCGTGCTGCGCTTCGCGCGCCTGGCGGAGTCGGGCTACTACAACGGGCTCACCTTCGATCGCGTCGCGCCCAACGTCGTCGTGCAGGCGGGCCGCCGGCCGGACGGCAACACGCCGTATCCGAATCCCGAAGTCGGCACGTGGCCGCACGTCCGCGGCGCGGTCGGCATCTCGACGCCGGATACCGACGACGCGCAGTTCTTCATCGATCTGGTCGACAACCCGCGCTTCGATCATCACTACACGGTCTTCGCGCAGGTGCTCAACGGCGCCGAGCTCGTGGACTCGCATCCTCGAAGGCGACGTGATCGAGTCGATCGTCATCGTCCCGTAAATGTTTTCGTCACGCGTCCCGGCCGACCTCACGCCGAACCGCGCTCACGGTCGCGCTGAAGCGATCCGGGAGCGCGGCGAGGCGATCCTCGATCTCACCGCGTCGAATCCGACGCGGGCCGGCTTCGACTATCCACCCGATCTGCTGGCGCCGCTCGCGGACCCGCGCGGGCTCGTCTATTCGCCGGAGCCGCTCGGCCTGCTCCACGCGCGACAGGCGGTCGTCGCCGATTTCGCGCGGCGCGGACGGCACGTCGACGCCGGACGCCATCGCGCTGACCGCCAGCACCAGCGAAGCGTATTCGCTGCTGTTCAAACTGCTCTGCGACGCCGGCGACGAGGTGCTGATTCCTCGTCCGAGCTATCCGCTGTTCGATCACCTGACGCGGCTCGACGCTGTGACCGCCGTGCCGTACGATCTCGAATACCACGCGGGCTGGGCCATCGATCGTCGCGTCGCTCGAAGCGCGCATTGACGCCACGGACGCGGGCCGTGCTCGTCGTCAGCCCGAACAATCCCACGGGCAACTTCATCTCGCCGGCCGAGCTCGCGCGCCTCGCGGATCTCTGCGCCGCCGCAACATCGCGATCATTTCCGACGAGGTGTTCGCCGACTATCCGCTCGCGCCGGACGCCGCCGAGCAGGCGGGACGCCTCACCGACCGGCACGATGTGCTGGGCTTCACGCTTGGCGGCCTGTCGAAGTCCATCGGCCTGCCGCAGGCCAAGCTGGCCTGGATCGCGATCAGCGGTCCTGACGCCGTCGGTGCGCGAGGCGCGATCGCGGCTCGAACTGATCGTGCGACACATATTTGTCGGTTTCGACGCCGCTGCAGGACGCGCTCGGCGATCTGCTCGAGCGCGGACGGGCGGTTCGCGAGCAGATTCAGTCGCGCGGATCACCGCCAATCATCGCGCGCTGCAATCCGCCAGCCGATCGGTGCCGGCGTGCGACCTCCTTCAAGCCGACGGCGGCTGGTACGCTGTTCTGCAGGGTGCCATCGCTCATGTCCGAGGAAGATCTCGTGCTGTCGTTGCTCTCGGAGGATCGCGTGCTCGTGCATCCCGGATACTTCTTCGACTTTCCGCACGAGTCGTTTCTGATCGTCAGCCTGCTGCCGCCCGCGGACGTATTTCGCCGAGGGCACCTCGCGCATCCTGAGCCGCTTCGCATCGGTCCGCGACCCGCGATGACTGTCGCCGCGACGTCGCGCGGGACTGCTCATCCCGCTGTTTTCCTGCCCATCGACGCGCAGCTGGGGCATCGGCGACATCGGCGACGTCGCGCCGGTCGCCGCGTGGCTCGCCGCCGCCGGGCAGCGCGTGCTGCAGCTGCTGCCGATCAACGAGATGGCCGCCGGGCGAGCAGTCGCCCTATTCAGCGCTGAGCGCGATGGCGATCGATCCGATCTACATTCGCGTGACCGACATCCCCGATGCGCAGGTGCTCGGCGGCGAGCTGCTCGATCGCGACGAGCGACGGGAGCTCGAGAACCTCGTGCAGACGCGCAGCGCGTCGAGTACGCGCGCGTCCGGCGTTGAAGAACCGCGCGCTCCAGCGCTGCGTTCGATCATTTCCTCGACGTGCGACTGGGCACGCCAGTCATCGCGCGCCCGCGGGCTGCGCGCGTTCGTCGCGGCCGAAGCCTGGTGGCTCGACGACTACGCGCTGTTCCGCGCGCTGCACGAGCGCGAAGCGCACCGGCCGTGGACCGACTGGCCGGCGCGCGCTGCGCGACCGAGAGCCGGCGGCGCTCGGCGACCGCGCGCCGCGAGCTGTGCGCGGGACATGCTGTTTCGGCAGTACCTGCAGTGGCTTGCGGCGGACCAGTGGCGCCGCGCGCGAGCCGCCGCGCACGCGCACGGCGTGGCGATCTTCGGCGATCTGCCGTTCATGGTCGATGGCGACAGCGCCGATGTCTGGGCGCGCCAGCGTGATTTCCATCTCGACGCATCGGTCGGCGTGCCGCCCGACGCGTTCAGCGCGACCGGGCAGGACTGGGGCATGCCGGCCTACGACTGGGACGCGATCGCCGCCGGCGGGTTCGGCTGGCTGCACGAACGCGCGCGGCGCAGCGCGGCGCTCTACGACGGCTACCGCGTCGACCATCTCGTCGGCTTCTATCGCACCTATTCGCGGCCGCGCGGCGGTGAACTGGCCCAGGCGCGCTTCGAGCCGGCCACCGAAGACGCACAGCTGGAGCTCGGCGAGCGAGTCCTGGAGTCTTTCGCGAGCCCGGCGCGGAAATCGTCGCCGAGGATCTCGGCATCGTGCCGGACTTCGTGCGCGCGTCGCTGGCGCGCCTCGGCGTGCCCGGCTGCCGCGTGTTTCGCTGGGAGCGGCATTGGGATCTGGAGCCGCCAGCCGTTCCGCGATCCGGCGGACTATCCGGAGATCTCGGTCGCCGCGTCGGGCACGCACGATACCGAAGCGCTGCGCGTCTGGTGGGAAAATGCGGACGCCGAAGAACGGCAGATGGTCGCCGCGATTCCGACCGTCCAGCGCCTGGCGGGCGACCGCGACTTGCTCGCGGCGCCGTTCATGCCGGATGTCCGCGACGCGCTGCTCGAAACATGTTTGCCGCAGGCTCCGCGCTGCTGCTGCTGCCCGTGCAGGACGTGTTCGGCTGGAGCGATCGCATCAACGAGCCGGCGACGGTCAACCGGACAACTGGACGTTCAGGCTGCCGTGGCCGTCAGACCGCCTCGCCGACGAGCCGGCGGCCGTAGAGCGGCGCGACACGCTCAAAGCATGGGCGCAGAAACACGGGCGGCTCTAACTCGGGACTGAGGCTCGGGACTCGGGCTCACGACTCGGGCTCGGGACTTGGGGCTCGGGACTCGACAGACTCGCGACTTGCGACTCGTCGACTGTCATAGCCCGTCGCTGCCGCAGCGCGCATGCGGATCGTCGACGCCGATCACCACGACCGCCGAGGCGCTTCCCTCGCCGCCGCCGCCGTATACGTAGTCCACGTTGATGCCGGCGTCGCGCGACGAGCGCGAGCAGCGGCGCGAGCCGCCCGCGCTGTGCGACGGCGACACCACCAGCACGTCGCGCTCGGCCACCTGATGTGCTGCGCGCGCAGCGCGCCGTGGCGCGGCCGGCGTTGTCGACGATCAGGTGCAACTGCCCGCCGGCATGCGAGCGACAGCGCGACGATGTTGACGCGTTCGTCGGCGAGCAGACGACAGACGCCGGCGAGAGCGCCGGGACTGTTGGGGAGGCGAAGGGTGAGTTCGGTGCGGATCCCCATGGACAGGGGATTATGGCAGGCCTGAAAGCCTGCACGACAGCCAGCGGGCTGCCGTGCAGACTTCAGATTTGTGGTCGCGACGTCTAGACGAGCACCTTGATCACGACGCGGCGGTTCTGCGCGCGGCCGGCCTTGGTCTTGTTCTCGCCGACCGGCTTGCTCTTCGCCGTAGCTGATCACGTTCATCTTGTGCAGCGGAATCTGGTGCTGCTCGTAGAGATACCGCTTCACGGCTTCGGCGCGCTCGAGACCGAGCTTCTCGTTCACTTCCGGCGTGCCGATGCTGTCGGTGTAGCCTTCGATCTCGAAGTAGGCGCCCTTCGGGTCAGCCTTGATCTGCGTGATCATCTCGTCCAGCTTGGCCTTCGCTTCGTCCGGCAGATCCTTCTTGCCGAACTTGAAGTTGCCCTGGTCCTCGCTCAGCACGACTTCGTAGACGAGGCGCTTGGACGCCTTGTCGATCGCGTCGGCCTTGGCGTTGACGGCCGTGGCGTTGTTGTTCGCCGCCACCGCTGCTTCGTTCGCCTTGTCGGCCGCGCCCTGCGCCGCCTGCGCCGCCTGATTGGCCGCCTGCGGCGCGCTGATCGACTTCGCCGATCTCGCCCTTCGTTCTGCGCGCGTCCGCTCCTGCGTCTCTTCGACCGAGCGGCCGAGCGAATCGACCTTGTCGTTCACTTCGCCCACGCTCGTGCGGACGAACTTCTTCGTCGCGCAAGCGGTGGAGCCGCCAACCGCCAGCGCGGCGATCGGGACAATCATCAGCATTCTCCGAAACATGGTGCTCCTCCTACTGAGAAATCGGGCGAGATTGCCCCGCGATATAACCACTACGAGCTCGAACCGTCAGATCCTTGTCGCGCATCCGCACGACGAGCGGATGCCAGCCCGGTGCCGTGCTCGACTCGAACGCGATGAGATACTGGTGCCGCAGCTCGTCCACGATCTGGCGCGCCATCTTCGCTGCGCTCGAGCGATCGTGCTGACACACGAACGTCTCGCCGCCGGTCCAGTACGCGAGGTTGCTGAGCGCGCCGGTGAACGCCGACTTCTCGACGGTGGTCAGCGACGTGCTCGATGACGGGTTGTCGATCGACGGCACGATGCCGATGATGTAGACCGGCACGTCGATCGCGCTGGCGATGCCGGAGACTTCGCTGGCCGTCAGCCGGCTCGCGTGTCGAGGCCGTCGGTGAACACCATGACCGCGCGGCGCAGCGAGTCGCGCGAGCCACCTTTTCCGCCGTGCGCGCGATCGCGTCGTGCAGCGACGTCGCGCCGAACGGCTTCACCGACGACAGCTGGTCCGGCAGGACACGCGTGCCCGCCGCAAACCCCGTCACCTCGTCGAGCTGCGTGTCGAAGGTGAAGACCGCCGACTCGTCGTCTTCGGCGTCGAGCCAGCTGAGAAGGTGTGTCGCCGCCTCCCGCGCGTGACCCATGCGCGCTTCCATGCTGCCGCTGACGTCGAACAGCAACGCCACGCTGATGCCGGCGTCGTCGCGACGGAAATCGGCGATCGGCCGGCTGCAGCCGCCGTCGAAGATCTCGAAGTCGCGCGCGGTCAGATCCGCAACGAAGCGCCCCTTGCGATCGCGCACGACAGCGCTGACCCGCACCAGATCGATGCTCGACTTGAACGCCGCAACCGGAGGGACCGCTCCCTCCACCGGCTTCTGAGCCGAAGCGACCTGGGGCGAGCAGAGGCTCGCTGCCATCACGCCGACCGCTGCGAAGAGCCACTTCATCGCCTGAGCCTTACTCCAAAGGGAATGCCAACTGAATAACTTGTTCATAATCAATAGTTTCCAGAGAGTGTTCACTCTTGAGCCACGCCAGAATCCGGTCAAAATCGTGTAATTCTTACACGATTCGGCAGATCATGGACGCGCCCACCATGTAGTACCTACACCATCGGTACATCAAGTCATTTGTTCACAATAATTTAGCCTGTAGAGATCGACGTGTTCCTACAAGTGCACACGATCTCGCGGAGAGGCCTGCCATTTCATATCGGTGGGTAGCGCTCTACCGAATATGAGCGCCTGAAAACTGCAGTCCGTCCGGGCGATCGTGCACATTTTCTCGCGTAAGATTTCAGCGTGAACCTGACGCACACCTCCATCCCCACCTCGCCCTGGATTAGCCGGTTTTCCTACGCGATCCGCAACATCGTCGTCGAAGCCCAGCGCGTCGAGGCCGCCGGGACGAAGGTGCGCTACCTGAACGTCGGCGACCCGGTGGCTTTCGGGTTCAAGACGCCGGCGCACCTGATCGAAGCCGTCGAGCCGCGCGCTTCGCGACGGCCACAACGGCTACGGGCCGTCGGCGGGCATCGCGTCGGCGCGCGAGGCGGTCGCGGCGGAAGAACACGGCGAAGGGATGGCCGGTCAGCGCCGACCGCGTGTTCATTACGGCCGGCACGTCGGAAGGGATCGAGCTCGCGCTGACCGCGCTGCTCGATCGGGACGGCGAAGTGCTCGTGCCGATGCCGACCTATCCGCTCTACACGGCGATCATCGCGAAGATCGGTGCGCGCGCGCTCTACTACCGGACCGACCCGTCGCAACGGCTGGGCCCCGGACCTCGATCACCTCGCGACGCTCGTGACGCCGAACGACGCGCGCGCTCGTCGATCATCGATCCGAACAACCCGACCGGCGCCAGCTATCCGACGCCGGTGCGGCGCGCGCTGCTCGAATTCGCCGACCGCCACGGGCTCGCGATTCTCGCCGACGAGGTCTACGGCGATCTCGGATACGACGGGCCGGTCGCGCCGCTCGGCAGCTTCGATCACGACGCGCCGGTCATCTCGTTCTCGAGCCTGTCGAAGGCGTACCTCGCGCCCGGCTGGCGCACCGGCTGGATGTCGATCGGCAAGACGCCGCGCCTCGACGAGGTCGCCGCGGCGGTGCGCAAGCTGGCCGACGGCCGGTTGTGCAGCACCGTCCCGATGCAGTACGCCGTCACGGCGGCGCTGACCGGCGACAAGTCGCACCAGGTGTCGTTCCGCGCGGCGCTCAAGGAGCGGGCGACGCATCACCGGCGACAGCCTGCGCGCGATGCCCGGCGTGTCCTGCATGACGCCGACGGCCGGCTTCTACGCGATGCCGAAGGATCACGCTGCCGCCCGGAAAAACCGACGAAGACTACGTGCTCGGCCTGCTGCGCGCGACCGGCGTGCTGTGCGTCTACGGATCGGGATTCGGGCTGCCGCCGGCGGACGGCTATCTGCGCATCGTCTTCCTCGCGTCGCCCGACGAGCTGAACGACGATCTATCGGCTGATGGCGGAGTTCACGGCGGACTTTCTGCGTTGAAGACCTCCGCGATCGTGCGGGCGGTCGCCGTCGCGACGCTCGGCATCGTGTTCGCGTGGGCGCTGTATCTCGCTCGCGACGCACTCCTCCTCATCTACATCAGCGTGCTGCTCGCGATCGGGCTCGGGCCGCTCGTGCATCGCATCGAGCAGCGGTCCTGCCGGGCGGCCGCCATCTTCCGCGCTGGTTTGCGATCCTCATCATCTACCTCGCGTCGTCGCGCTCCTGACGCTCGTCGGCCTGCTGGTCGTGCCGCCGCTCATCGAGCAGGCGCAGGACCTCTGGGCGCAGCTGCCGACGCTGCTCGACGACGCGCAGAATGTGCTGATCCGGTACCGGCTGCTCGGTCACCGCATCACGCTCGAAGAAGCGGTGCGCAACGCGCCGGGCCCGGGCGACGCCGTCGGCACAGTGGCCACGGCGTTGAACGTTCGCGTTCGGCGGACTCGTGGCGCTCGTCACGATCCTGATTCTGACGTTCTATCTGCTGGTCGAGAGCGATTCGCTGTTTGCGGGGTTCGCGCGTCTGTTTCCGCGCGCCGAGCGGCCGCGCGTCGAAAAAGTCGCCACCCAGATCTCGACGAAGGTCAGCGCGTGGCTCAACGGACAGCTCATTCTCGCGGGAACGATCGGCATGACGGCGGCGATCGGCCTGTACTTGCTCGGCGTGCCCGTACTTCTATGTCCTTGCGCTGCTCGCCGCGCTCGGCGAAATGATCCCGGTCGTCGGCCCGGTATTCTCGGCGGTGCCCGCGATTGCCGTGGCGTTTACGGTTTCGCCGCGCACGGCGATCTTCACCGCGATTTTCATGGTCGCGCAGCAGCAGTTCGAAAACCACTTCCTCGTGCCGAAGGTCATGGAACGGCAGGTCGGCGTCAGCGCGGTGACGGTCATCGCCGCGCTGCTCATCGGCGGTTCGCTCCTCGGCATTCTCGGCGCAATCCTGGCCGTCCCGACCGCGGCAATCCTCCAAGTGGTCGTTCAGGACCTCCTCGACGAACGCGATCGCCTGGCTGATCAAGGGCTTGGTCCGAATTTTGACTAACTTGCAGTTCAGGCCCGTAAATAGGGGCTGAATCGCACATTTAAGGATCCAGCGGGCAGACTAAAAGCGGCCGGACGAGCACCTCGATGAATTACTTGCTGATGCGCCACGATCCCGCCAACCGACGTTTCGGCGACATCGCGGTCGTCGTGTTCGTGCTCGTCCAGGCGCTCGACGGCGCCTGACGTATCTGGGCGTTCACGTGTGGGGCCTTTCGATCGAGGCCAACCCGCTCGTCAGCTCGGCCGTTGCGGTCGCGGGCATCGGCGGCGGTCTGGCCGCCACCAAACTCTTCGCCGTCGGCCTCGGCATGATGCTCCATCTGCGCCGCGTGCACGGGGTCGTGGCGCTCCTCACCGGCTTCTATATCGCGGTCGCGATTCTTCCCTGGACGCTGTTGTTCCTGACGCAATAGTCTGACGCTATAGTCTGGGCGTGCGCCCGGACCCGCTCGCCTATCTTTCCGCCGAACTCGACTCGCTGAAGCAGCAGGGCCTCTACCGCCAGCTCCGCGTCCTCGACGACGCGCAGAAGCCGCTCACGTCGGTCGATCATCGGCAGGTCGTCAACCTCTCGTCGAACAACTACCTCGGACTGACGACGCACCCGCGCCTGCGCGCGCGTGCGCTCGAGGCGATCGAACGGCTCGGCGTCGGCACCGGATCGGTGCGCACCATCGCCGGCACGATGGATCTCCACATGGAGCTCGAGCGAGCGGCTCGCCGCAGTTCAAGCAGACCGAAGCGGTCGTCGTCTTTCAGAGCGGATTCACCGCCAACGCCGGCACGGTCTCGTCGATCCTCACGAAAGACGACGTCGTGATTTCCGACGAGCTGAACCACGCCAGCATCATCGACGGCGCGCGCCTGAGCCGCGCGACCATCAAGGTGTTTCCGCACAAGGACGTCGACGCCGCGCGCGCCGATCCTCCGCTCGCTGCCCGCCGCGCCGCGCAAGCTGCTCATCACCGACGGCGTGTTCAGCATGGACGGCGACCTCGGTCCGCTGCCCGCATTGTGCGCGCTCGCCGAAGAGTTCGGATGCATCATGATGGTGGACGACGCGCATGCGAGCGGCGTGTTCGGGCGAAACGGCCGCGGCACCATCGATCACTTCGACGTGCACGGCCGCGTCGACGTCCAGGTCGGCACGCTTGTCGAAGGCGATCGGCGCGCTCGGCGGCTATGTCGCCGGCTCGCGCGCGCTCATCGATTTCCTGCACCATCGCGCCCGGCCGTTTCTGTTTTCGACGTCGCATCCGCCGGCGGTGGCCGCGGCGTGCCTCGCCGCCATCGACGTGCTGCTCGAAGAACCGCAGCTGATCGATCGACTCTGGGAGAACACGCGTTTCTTCAAGGCCGGACTTCGCGCGCTCGGATTCAACACCGGCATGAGCGAAAGCCCGATCACGCCGGTCATCGTCGGCGACGGCGTCGCTGGCGATGACGCTGTCCGATCGCCTGTTCGCGCAGGGCGTCTTCGCGCAGGGCATCGGCTTTCCGACCGTGGCGCGCGACAAGGCGCGCGTCCGGACGATCGTCACCGCCACGCACACGCGCGACGAACTGCAGTTCGCGCTCGACGCGTTCGCGCGCGTCGGGCGCGAGCTCGGGATCCTCAAGTGACTGCGCGGAGGCTGACGCGCAGCCGTCCTGCTCGCTGTGCGCGCTGCTCGGCGCGCCATCGCCGGTCTTCACCGCCGAACCGGCCGCTCAGCAGCCCGACAGCGACGACGTGCGCATTCGCGCGCTGCTGCAGCGAGTCGAACAGGCCGCGCTGCGCGCGGACCCCGCCGCCTATCTCGCGCTCCTCGCCGGAACGGCCGATCGCAACAGCGCGACCGAATTCCTCGCCGACGAATTCCGGCCCGGCGCCACCCGCGTGGTGATTCAGGAGCGCGATCGCCAGGCCCTCGCCGGGACGCTGCCGGGCAACGGCTACTCGCTGACCGTCGACGCGTTCATGGAGTACGGCGACCGGGCGCGGGTCGCCACCTGGCAGCTCGACATCAAGCGCGTCGACGACGACTGGCGGATCGCCGGTCAGGAGCGCATCTCGTCGGTCGAAAACCTCTACCGCCTGTCGCTCAACCCGCAGAAACAGTTCGACGCGCACAACTTCACGCTCGTCGCCGAGGATCTCGAGCTGACGCTGGCCGACGGCTCGGTGTTCGTCGTCGAAACCGATCAGGGTGTCACCGGCCTGGTGCTGCTCGGCCGCGGCGACATGCATTTTCATCCGGCGCCCGACACCGAAAAAGGGCAGGTGCAAGATCTTCGCCGGGAGCGACACGCTCGAATCGCGCTTCGACGTCGGCGTTCATTCGCGTCGGCACGTTCGAGGCGCACGCCGATCCGACGCGTGCTCAAGCCGCGCCCGGTCGATCCGCGCGAGTCTCAAGCGCGCCGAACAGGTCTTTCGCGAGGAGTCGCCAAGTCGTTCGTCGTCGATCTCGCGGATCTGACGCGCGACACCTGGTCGCTGCTGCCGGGCCCGGACGATTTCCTGGCCGAAGTCCGGACGCGCCGCTTCGACACGCTGACCTATGCGCGCTCCGCGTCGGAAGCCGAGGACATCTCGTTCTTCGAGCGCCGGCGCAAACGCAACATCGCGGTCTACGCGTCGAAGGACAAGCTCGCCGTCGCGCGGCCGCTTCTACAACGAAGACGACCTGGCGCCCTTCGACGTCCTCGACTACGACATCGACGTCGACGTCGACGCCGGAACGTCAGTGGATCGAGGGCAAGGCGACGATGCGGCTGCGCGTCCGCGCGCCGAGCCTCGGACAGCTGACCATCCGCCTCGCCGATTCGCTGGTGGTCCGGTCGGTCGTCAGCGACCAGTTCGGACGGCTGTTCAGCCTGCGGGTGTCGAACCAGAACACGATCCTCGTCAACCTGCCGGTGACGCTGCTGCAGGACACGGAGATGACCGTCACGATCGAATACGGCGGCCGGCTCGAGCCGCAGGAGCCCGAGCGCGAGACCATCGCGCTCGGACAACGCAGCGCCCAGGATCCGAGCGACCTCTCGAACCTCGACGATCCGTTTGTCCCGAGGCCGGAGGCGAGCTTCCTCTACAGCAACCGCAGCTACTGGTATCCGCAGTCGCATTGTCACCGACTACGCCACGGCGACGATTCAGATCACGCGTGCCGTGCGTACTACGGCTGCGTCGCCAGCGGCGAACCCTCGTCCGACTCGCCGCGGACGGTGGCGGCGCCGGGCCGCGACGCGGCGCAGACCCGCAAGATCTACACGTTCACCGCGGAACGGCCGCTGCGCTACCTCGCGTTCTCGTCACCCGGTTCGCGCGCGCCGATCGATGGACGGTGGCGTTCGACGCGAATGCGGCGGCGGGCTCGAGCTCGAGCCTCGCCAAGGACGCGCCCGACGTTGAGCGGCGCCGTGTACAACAAGCTCGATTTGATCGTCGAAGCCAATCCGCGGCAGACCGGCCGCGGCAAGGAGCTCGCCGAACGCGCGGTCGACATCATGCAGTTCTACGAGTCGATCGTCGGCGACTCGCCGTACTCCACGTTCACCGTGGCGCTCATCGAGAGCATGCTGCCCGGCGGCCACAGCCCGGGATACTTCGCGGTCCTCAACCAGCCGCTGCCGAGCACCGGCGTCTCGTGGCGCAACGATCCGGCGTCGTTCGCCAGCTACCCGGAGTTCTTCCTCGCGCACGAGATCGCGCACCAGTGGTGGGGACAGGCGGTCGGCTGGCGCAACTATCACGAGCAGTGGCTCAGCGAAGGGTTCGCGCAGTACTTCGCGGCGCTCTACGCGCAGAAGTTCCGCGGCGACGACGTCTTCGCGAGCGTCATGCGGCAGATGCGGCAGTGGGCGATCGACGAATCCGATCAGGGGCCGGTGTATCCTCGGCTACCGCGTCGGCCACATCAAGAACGAGGGCCGCGCGTTTCGCGCGATCATCTACAACAAGGGCGCCGTCGTCCTGCACATGCTGCGGCGGCTGGTCGGCGACGAGGTGTTCTTCAAGGGGCTCCGCCGCTTCTACGTCGAGTCGCGGTTCACGAAGGTCGGCACCGACGATCTGCGCCAGGCGATGGAAGCCGAGTGCGGGCAGCCGCTCGATCGCTTCTTCGAGCGCTGGATCTACGGCTCGACGCTGCCGCGGATCACGTTCAGCTATCGCATCGAATCAGGCGGCGGCGGCCGGAGCGGCCAGCAGCTCGCGCTGCACTTCGAGCAGACGGGCGACATCTTCGATCTGCCGGTGATCGCTCACGCTCGACTATTCCGACCGCAAGCCGGTGAACATCGTGGTGCCCGTCACCGACAAGAGTCGTCGACTGGCGCGTGCCGCTCGAAGGCACGCTTCGCAGCGTCGACCTCAATCGCGACGACGGCACGCTGGCGGAAATCGTCGCAGGAATTGAGGAATTCGGATCGGGAATTGAGTACTGGAGTCTGAGCGAGCTCGAACTTCCTCAATTCCTTACATTCCTCAGATTCCTCAATATCATTGTCAACTATGGAAACCGTCACGCTGACGATCGACGGCCGGCAGGTCACCGTCGAGAAGGGCAAGACCGTCCTGCAGGCTGCGATCGAGAGCGGCATTTCCGTTCCGTACTACTGCTATCACCCCGGCATCAGCATCGACGGTTCCTGCCGCGTCTGCATCGTCAAGATCGAGAAGATGCCGAAGCTGCAGACGTCGTGCTCGACGATCGTGCACGGACGGGATGGTGGTGCAGACGCAGACCGAAGAGGTCGTCGCGGCGCGCGCCGGTGTCTTCGAGTTCCTGCTCGTCAACCATCCGCTCGACTGCCCGGTCTGCGACAAGGGCGGCGAGTGTCCGCTGCAGGATTTTTCGTACACCTTCGGCCCGGACCAGAGCCGCATGGAATTTCCGCGGCGCGTCTTCGACGGCGAAGGCGTGAGCGGCGACGTCGACTTCGGTCCGACGCTGATGCTCAACCGGCAGCGCTGCATCCTCTGCACGCGGTGCGTGCGGTTCATGCGCGACGATCGACGGCGACGCGCAGATCAACATCATCGACCGCGGCTACGGCAGCGAGATCGCGACCTTCCAGGAAGAGGGCGTGCACTCGCTGATCTCCGGCAACCTGATGGACGTCTGCCCGGTCGGCGCGATCACGACGCGCGACTACCGCTTCAAGTCGCGCCCGTGGGACAACCCGAACGCCGCCGACACGATTTGCACGATCTGTTCGAAGGGCTGCAACACGACGGCGTGGCTGAAAGCCAAGCCGGAATGGGCCAAGGGATCGCGCCTGATTCGCATCACGCCGCGCTTCAATCCGGACGTCAACGGCTACTGGATGTGCGACATCGGACGTTTCGGCTACCACTGGATCGAAAGCGACGATCGCCTGCGCCGGCCGATGGTCCGGGACGCGCGCGGGCTTTCACCCGTCGCCTGGCACGAGCTGACCTCGGCGCTGCAGACCCGGCTCGACGGCGATCGGCTCGACGAATCCCGACGGCGTTCGCTTTCTGCTGTCCGCGCACGCGTCTCACGAGGAGCTGTTTCTCTTCAGGTCGTTCGCCGAGGGACTGCTCGGCGCCGAAGGACGGAACGCGATTGCGGTCAGCTGGAGCGTCAGCGACAAGGTGCAGCCCGAACGCTCGACCTTCAGCGTGCCGGCGGTCGACGCGCCCAACGTCAACGGCGCGCGCATGTTCGGATTGGCGAGCGGATCGAGCGGCGATCCGCAGGGCGCGCCGGATATCGACGCGCTGCGGCGCGCCGTCGATGCAGGCCAGGTCGCCGCGCTCTATGTGTTCGATCCCGGGCCGGACGGATCGCTCGGCGACATCGCAGTGGATCGTGGACGCGCGGCAGAGCGGAAAACTGCCGGTGCTCATCGTGCAGGGCGTGCTGCTGACCCGGCTCGCGCAGTGCGGCGGATTTCGTCCTCCCGGGTGCATCCTCGGCCGAAAAGGAAGCGTCCTACACCAACGACCAGGGACGGCTGCAGGGAACGGCGCGGGCGATGCCGCTGCCCGGCGAAGCGCTCGAAGACTGGCAGCATCGTGGCCGATCTCGGCCGCTACACTGGGGCTGCCGATCGCCTACTCCGGCGAGGCGCAGGTCCGCGCGGACATCGCGACCCGTTTCGCCGGCGTGCACGGGCTCGAGGGACTGCCGACATCTGGCGTTCGCGCATCCGGTCTCGGCCCGCACCTGGCTGCAGACGTCGAACCCGTCGGAGCGGTGGAAGTGGGATTTCATGTATCAGGATCTGCCGCCGGTCAAAGGGACCGTCGATCTCGTGGCGCTGCCGCCGCCGCCCGGCGTCATTCCGCTGCGGGAAGTGAAGTGAGATGTCGGCAGCGAGTCACGGTCGGCGGTCGCGCGCTCTCGCTCGGCGCGATGATTGTGCTGGCGGCGGCCGCGCCTGCGCGGCGCAGGCGCCGCCCTCCGCGCGCCCAGGTCACGCCGATCGTGGAGCAGGCCCCCGCCGCGCCATCCGACGGATCTTCGTGCCGCGCTGCAGGTCCACCTGCCCGAGGGATTTCACACCAACTCCAACAAGCCGCGCGAACCGAACCTGATTCCGCTCACGGTCAAGGTCGGGCCGCTGCCGGCGGGGATTTCCGCGGCGGAAGTCGTCTTTCCGGAGTCGACCGACCTGGTGCAGCAGGACGCGGGCCTTCCGCTGCGCGTCTTCGACGGCGAGTTCGCGATCGGCATGTTGTTCAAGCTCGCCCCGAACGCCGCGGCCGGCGAGCAGACGATCCCGGTCGAACTGCGTTACCAGGCGTGCAACGAGACGATGTGCTTCATCCCGGTTCGGATTACGACGAACTGGGTCGGTGACCGTCGGCGCGCCCGCCGGGCCGAAGCAACACCAGGACGTCTTCGGACGCATCAAGTTCGGCACCGGCGAAGCGCCCACCCTCGCCGGGTCCGAGGCAGCCGCGGTGGTCCCGGTCGTTCCGGCCGCGAGCGCCGCGCCAGGCGACGGCGACGACGTCGCGGCGCTCCAGAGATTCGACGAGACAGGCAAGACGTTCGGCTACTTGAGCAGCAGCGACTTCCTCACCTTCGTTCACAACGCGGAGAACGGCATCCGGGAAAAGGGGCTGTTCGAAGGACGCGGACCAATCGCGATCCTGCTGCTCGTGCTGGTCGGCGGGCTCGCGCTGAACCTGACGCCCTGCGTGCTGCCGATGATTCCGATCAACCTCGCGATCATCGGCGCCGGAACGCGCGCCGGCTCGCGCAGCCGCGGATTCCTGCTCGGCGGCACCTACGGCGCGGCGATGGCGCTGGTCTACGGCGTGCTCGGCCTGATTGTCGTCCTCACGGCCAGCACCTTCGGCACGATCAACTCGTCACTGGTGGTTCAACGCCGCCATCGCCCTGCTGTTCGTCGTCCTCGCGCTGGCGATGTTCGACGTCATCGTCATCGACTTCTCGCGATTCTCGAACAACGTCCAGTTCGGCGAGTCGGGCAGCGGCTCCTTCGTCATGGCATTCGGCATGGGGGCCGTCGCGGCGCTGCTCGCCGGCGCCTGCGTCGCGCCCGTGGTGATTCAGGTCGTGCTGTTCTCGAGCGACCTGTACGCGACCGGCACGAAAGCGGCGCTCGCGCTGCCGTTCCTGCTCGGCGTCGGCATGGCCATTCCCTGGCCGGTGGCGGGCGCGGGCATCGCCGCGCTGCCCAAGCCGGGCGCGTGGATGGTGCGAATCAAGCAGGTCTTCGGCGTCGCGATCCTCGGCGACGGCGGCCTACTACGGCTACGAGGCGTACCACATCCTGTCGAACCGCTGGGTCGATGCGACCGAGGTCGCGTCGAGCGTCCAGGAGAAACTCAAGCAAGGCTGGCACGCGTCGCTGCAGGAAGGGCTCGCGACCGCCGAGCGCGAGAACAAGCCGGTCCTGATCGACATGTGGGCGACGTGGTGCAAGAACTGCCTGGTGATGGACAAGACCACGCTGGAAGATCCGGCCGTGATGTCCGCGCTCTCCGGCTACGTGAAAGTGAAATTCCAGGCGGACGACCCCGACGACCCGCGCATCGCGCGCGTCATGCAGCACCTCGGATCGAAAGGACTGCCGACGTACGTCATCCTGAAAAAGAAAGGGTGACCGCTCAACCCTACAAATTGTGGTATCTTCAACCGGCTGCCACAACAGGGTGAATAAGCAGCCGCACCTTTCCTGATGCGATCACGTGCCGCACGACTGACCTTGAGCATCACCGCGTGGGCTGGTCTCGGCGCGGCGGCCTTCTTCCTCGTCAACACCGAACAACAACTCGCACGAGCGGCGCGCAGCGCTTCGCGCCTTCGACGCGGACGCGCGCAAAGCGACGGACGCGCTCGCCGACGCGCGCGGTGGCCAGCAGGCGTACGTCGCCGCCGGTCAGGAAGCGGGTCACTGGATTCCTCGCGTTGCCGAACTGACCCAGCAGGCATCGGCCAGCATCGACTCGCTCCGCGCGACCGCGGCAAGCGACAGCGCCGGAAAATCTCTCCTCGACAGCTCCCAGGCGCTGGCCGAATTCGCGAACGTGGACAAGCAGGTCCGCGATTACCTGCGCACCGGCGAAAACCTGATGGCGAGCGATGTCGTGTTCAACGAAGCCGACGACGTGGCCAGCCGTGCGGCGTCTGGCGTGGAAGCGGCCGTGGCCGGCGAGCAGAGCGCATTCGACGACTTCGAATCCCTGCGCCGCACATGGGAAGCGTATGCGCTTGGCGGCGCGGCCGGATGGTCCGTGCTCGTGATGGCGATTCTTGCGTTCGCCGGCGCGGGTCCGCGGCAGGAGTCCGGCACGGACGAAGAGGAATCGATGTACCGCACCCGTCGAACTGCCACTCGGGCGGCTCGAAGTCACGCCGCAGCGGACGCAGGTCGAGGCGCCTGCACCGGCCGCCGCGGCTCCGGCGTCGCTGACCGCCGCCGCCGAGATCTGCACCGATATCAGCCAGGCGCGCGACCGTTCGGACCTCGAAGCGCTGCTCGGGCGCGCGTCACGAGTCCTCGACGCGAGCGGCCTGGTCGTCTGGGTCGCAGGATCGGCTGGTGCGGATCTCCATCCGGTGCTGGCTTACGGATACAGCGACAAGATCCTCGCCATGATGAAGTCGGTTCCCAGCACGGCTGACAACGCGGCGGCAAACGCGTACCGGTCCGGCATGTTTCAGATCGTTCCGGGACGCGCAGGGTTCGTCGCTTGGCGCGGTGGCGGCGCCGCTGCTGTCCGCTGACGGATGCGTCGGCTCGCTGACCGCCGAAATCAAGGGTGGCGGCGAATCGTCGCCCGCCGTCCAGGCGGTCGTGTCGATCCTGGCCGCCCAGTTGGCCGGCATCGTCTCGGGCTCGATCAGCGCACCGGCAGCCGCGCCGCAAAGCCGCACCGCCTCGGCCTGATCCCCTCCCCTCTACTCTCGCGCTGTCGCCGCCGGAGGTCGCAGCCCCCCATTTCACGTCTATCGAACAGGACGCTCGATCGCAGCCGCCGCTTTTTCCTCAGCAAATCCCGCGGGTTCGGTCAGGCACGCGATTTGATGATGGACTGCCAGGCTGCGTCGGATCACCGGGATACGTAACATCAGGCAGGCGCTGGCATCGCCGTATCCCGTTTCTTCACTCACGATCCGGCGCAGCTCATTGACAAGGATTCACGAGGACGCCCATGTCTCGATTCGCCCGTTTCGCACTGACGCTTCTGATCGTGGGCTCATCGTCGGCGTGCGCCGCGTCGCTTCGGAATCCGCGCGTCGCCGATCTTCGCGAACACCCCGGCCGCTATCAAAACCACACCGTCAGCATCGACGGCGTCGTCACCACGTCGTGGTGCGTTCCGCTGGCGCCGTTCCGGATGTACAAAGTGGACGATGGGACGGGCGAGGTGACGGTGTTGTCTCAGGGACTCCGGACACCGGCGCGCGGCGCGCACGTTCGCGTGAAAGGCCGCGTGGACGACGTCGCGGTCCTCGGCGGCCAGGCGTTCGGCCTCCACCTCACCGAAAAAGATCTCTACGTGAAGCGCTAGGCGGTGATCTTGACGGCGACCGCCGTCATGTCGTCGTTCGGCTGCGCTTCGCCGCGGAAGTCCTGCACCGCCGCGAAGATCGCGTCCACGATCTCGCGCGCCGACTTGTCGCGCGATTCCTCGATCACCTTGATCAGCCGCGCGGCGCCGAACTCGCGCAGCAGCAGATCGTTGGCTTCGAAGACGCCGTCCGAACAGAACACGAACAGATCGCCGGCCTGCAAGATCGAGTGTGACCTCGTCGTAGGTCGTTCCCGGAAACGAGCCGAGCGGGACGCCCGGCATCTCGATCTGCCGGCCGCGGCCTTCCGTCGTCCATCGGGCGATCGGTCTGGCGGAGCCTGAATCGGATACGGCAGCCCGGAATTCGCGAGCGACGACGTTGCGGCGTTTCAAATCGAAGACCGCGTAGCAGAGCGTGCAGTAGTACGCCTCGAGCTGCCGCTCGCAGAGAATCGTGTTCATCGACGCGAGGACGCCCGCCGGGCCGAACCGCTCGGGCGCATAGCGGCGCCGGAACGTGCGCGACCGGACGATCTCGCCGACAAACGCGCTGTAGAGCGCCGCCGGCACGCCTTTGCCCGACACGTCGCCGACGGCGACGACGAGGCTGTTCGGTTCCGGCGAGAGGAAGTCGTAGAGATCGCCGCCCAGCTCGCGCGCCGGCGCGAGGCGCGCCGCGACGTCCACGCCTTTGAGCCGTTTGGGCAGCTCCGTCGGGAGGAGCGCCTCCTGAACCTGCTGCGCGAAACGCAGCTCCTTCTCGATTCGCGCCTCGTTGGCGCGGATGGTCTGGTACAGGCGGGCGTTCTCGATCGCGACCGCGGCCTGGCTCGCCAGCAGCGTCAGGATCTCGGCGTCGCTTTTCTTGAACGCGTCGAGTTCGGGGCTCTCGAGATCGAACACGCCGATGCAGCGATCCTGCAGCAGCAGCGGAATGACCAGCTCGGAGCGCGCGTCCGTCGACCAGCTTGATGTAGCGCGGATCCTTGCGAGACGTCCGGCACGAGCGACCGCTTCCTTGTGAAGCGCGGCGTAGCCGACCAGCCCGGTGCCCAGCCTTGATCCGCGGCACGGTGACCTTGTCGCCGTAGCGGACGGCGACTTTCATCTCGAGCTCCTGCGTCTCCTCGTTCAGCAGCAGGATGCCGAACGTGCGGTAGTCGACGAGGCGGCGCGTCAGGTTGGCGATACGCGTCAGGAGCTCGTCGAGATTGAGGATCGCCGCGAACTCGCGGCCGATCTCCGCGAGCGTTTCGAGCGTGCTGGTGTACTGGCGTTCGTGCTCGAAGAGCCGCGCGTTCTCGATCGCCGACCGCGACGTGCGCGCCAAACTGCCGCAGCATCAGTTCGTCGGTCTCGGTGAACTGGCCGCGCGTGTCGCTCAGTAGATTGAGCGCGCCGATGACGCGCCCCTTGCGGCGCAGCGGGACGACCAGCTCGGCGTTGCGATCCGGGCACGGCCTCGACGTACCGCGGATCGGCGTGGACATCGTTGACGAGAATCGGGCGTCCTTCGGCAACCGCGGCCCCGACCAGGCCGTGTCCGACCTTCAGCTCGAGGCCGCCGCGGCGTCCTCGGGATAGCCGACCGAATAGGCGACCGACAGCTCCTCGCCTTTCGTCGTCGAGCAGGTACGCCGCAAACGCGTGGAACTTGGTCAGCCGCGCGATCAGCTGCGGAATCTTCTGCAGCAGCTCGTCGAGATCGAGCACCGACGTGACTTCACGTCCCAGCTCGAACAGCGTGATCGACAAGCTCGCGAATATTCGCGGGCGCCGGTGCGTCGGCACAACGGGTGTCGCGGTCGGCTCAGTCAATGAAATGTCACGCGCTCAGGGCAAAGTATAATCTCACGACCGCATGGACCTGACGCTGCCGCTCGACTATCAGGCGATCGAACGCATTCTTCCGCATCGGTATCCGTTCCTGCTCGTCGATCGCGATCACCGAATTCGAGCTCGACAAGCGGATCGTCGGCATCAAGAACGTGTCGCTCAACGAGCGCTATCTGTCGCGTCGACGCGAACGGGTCGCGCGGCGCTGCCGCCGACGATTCTGACCGAGGCGGTCGCGCAGGTCGGCGCCATCCTGATTCTCGCGAAGCCCGAAAACCGCCAGCGTCTTCCGTTTTTCGCCGGCATCCAGCGCGTCCGCTACCGTCGCCCGGTCATCCCGGCGACGTCGTCGAGATCGAGGCGGTCGTCGCTGCGCCTGCGCAGCCGCATGGGTCTGCTCAAAGGCGTCGCGCGCGTCAACGGACAGCGCGTCGTCGAAGGCACGATGACGTTCGCGCTCGGCGACCCGCACGTAGGACGAATGACTGTGAACGAGCGCGCCTCGTCTCTGCACGAGCGCCATTCCGACCAGCACGATGCCGCCGGCGACCGCGAGCCTCGGACTCAGCGGCTCGCCGAGATCAGCGTGCCCAGGACCACGGCAATCATCGGGTTGACGTACGCGTAGAGCGACACCGTCGCGACCGGCAGATATTTCAGCGCGTAGGCGTACGCCGAAAATCCGCCGATCGACCCGGCGACGATCAGATAGACGAGCGCGCGTCGAGCGTACGCGGTTGTGAACGCGAGCGTCGCCCACTCGCCGCGCATGACGCCGCCGAGCGCGAGAACGCAGACCGCCAAACAGCATCTGCAGCGCCGCCGCCGCCAGGACGTTCTCGTCTGCGTGCCGGCGTCGCGAATAACTCGAGCCGATCGCCCAGCCGAGACACGCCAGCTGCGTCGCACACGACGCCCAGCAGAAAACGACCGGCCGTTGCCCAACGCGAGCTCCGGCCACACGAGCAGCACGATGCCGCTGAAACCGATGACGAGACCGAGCATGCGGCGCGGTCGTGAGCGGATCGGAGGCCGTCATGAACCGCTCGACACCGACCATCCAGAACGGAATCGCGGCGACCAGCACCGCGGTCAAGTCCGCTCGGAATCGTCTGCTCGGCCCAGACGACGCAGCCGTTGCCGAAGCCGATGAGCAGGATGCCGAGCACGGTCAGCGCCGGCCAATGCGGCAGGGCCGCGGAATGCGCTCGCCCCGGATCTTCAGACACCGCGAGGATGATCGCGCCGGCGACGGACCAGCGGATGCCCGCCATCAGGAGCGGCGGCATCGTCTCGAGCGCGACCCGAATCGCGAGATAGGTGGTGCCCCAAAGCAGGCACACCGCGACCCAGGCGACGTAAGCGGATTTGGGGCTGGTTGAGTGGCGAATTGGCAAGCGGTGGCTGGAAATCTACGGTATAGAATGCGCTTTATGGGTCGAAAGTCTTCCTCCAAGAATCAGAATCACACAACGCCGCCGGCGGGACCAGTCCAAGACAAGTCTGGACCGAATCCGCTACTGCTCGCGTTGATCGCGGTCGCGGTCCTCGGCGTCGGCGGGTTCGCGTTCAGGCGCGACAGCGGCGATACGCCCGACGCGACGCCGGCCGGCGCCGATTCGCGACCACGCCGGCGGCCGATGCTCCGAAACTGCGAAGGCCGATGAGCCGACGCCGGAAATCATCGCAGCGACGGACGCGCAGGCCGCGCTCGGCCCACACAAGCAGGCGAATCTGCCGCCGATTCCGTTCGCCGGCTACGCACCGCCGCGCCCGGTCGAAGTGGTCACGGCGGCGTTCCAATTCGCCGCCGAACATCCCGAAGTCGCGAGCTACATTCCGTGCTTCTGCGGATGTCAGCACGGCGGGCACAAGGGCAACACCGACTGCTTCGTGCGGTCGCGCGCAACGAACGGCGACGTGATCGAATGGGAAGCAGCACGGCCTCGAATGCGCCGTCTGCATCGACGTCGCCACGCGGTCGCGGCAGATGCACGCGTCCGGCGCCTCGGTCCGCGACATTCGCGCGGCGGTCGAGAAGGAATTCGCCCCGAGCTTCCCGACCATGACGCCGACGCCGAAGCCGCCGGCTGCGGCCGCGTCGCACGACAACTGACATTCGTGGACAAACGAGCCGCGGCGTTCGCGCGGCTGTTCCAGGGCGTTCAGGTGGGCGTGTACATCGGGATCATCGGTCCCGATGCGACGTCGACCGTCGCGGCCAATCCTCACCTCAAACTGATTTTCGGCTACGGCAGCGAGACGCCCGATGCCGAGGTCCGTCCGTTCGATCGCGATCGGTTCGTCGATCAACAGGCGCGCGACGCGCTCGTCGAACGCCTCGATCGACCGACGGCTCCGTCGCCAATTACCTGCTCCGGCTTCGCCGCGCCGACCACACGTTCATCTGGGTCGGAAATCACCGGGCGCGCCGAGGCCGACAAGACGCGGCGCGAGCTTCGGATCGAAGCCGTGCTGCGCGACGTCAGCGAACGCAAGAAGCTGGACGACGAGACGCGCGACATCTATCACCAGTTGCTGCAGGCCGAAAAGATGGCGGCGCTCGGCCAGACGATCTCCGGCGTCGCGCACGAGCTGAACAACCCGCTCGCCACCATCCTCAGCTGGGCCGAGCGGCTCACGCAGAAGCCCAAGCTCGATCCGTCGCGTTCGCCGCGGCCTCGACATCATCCTCGGCGAATCCGAACGCTCCGCGCGCATCGTCCGCACGCTGCTCACGTTCGCGCGCAAGCGGCAGACGACGCGGTCGATGGTTGACGTGAATCAGATCGTGCGCGAAACGCTGGCGCTGCGCGCATACGAGCAGCGAGTGACGAACATCACCGTCATCGATGCGCTCGCCGCCGGCCTGCCGCAGGCGTACGCCGACGGTCATCAGGTGCAGCAGGTGCTGCTGAATCTGATCATCAACGCCGAGCAGGCGATGCTGTCGGCCAACGGCCGCGGCATCCTGGTCGTGCGCACCTTCCACGACAACGACCGCGAGGCCGTCGTGCTCGAAATCAACGACGACGGGCCCGGGATCCCTGATGATGTGCAGCCGAAGATCTTCGATCCGTTTTTCACCACGAAGGAAGTCGGCAAAGGCACGGGGCTTGGACTGACGGTGGCCTACGCGATCATCCAGGAACACGGCGGCCGGATCCGGCTCGAGTCGCGCCCGGGATCTGGCGCGTCGTTCTTTGTCGAGCTGCCGGTCGCGGGCGCGAAGACCGCGACGGCCAGCGAGCCGCCATCGCTCGGGCGAAAGATGCCCGTCGAAGTCGTCGCTGGGGCATCGCTGCTGGTCGTGGAAGACGAAGCGCGCTGGCCGCAGCCGTCGCGGAATCGCTGCGCGACGCCGGCTATAACGTGGAGCACGCGGCGGACGGCGAGCAGGCGCTTGCGCGCGTTGCCGCGCAGCACGTTCGATCTTGTCGTCTGCGACTTGAAGATGCCGCGGCTGGACGGCAAGGCGTTCTTCCGGGAGCTGTCGACGATGTCGCCGCAGCTTGCGAAGCGCGTCATTTTCGTGACCGGCGACGTGGCCGGCACCGACGCCGAGAAGTTCCTCGACGAGAGCGGCTGCCGCTGGCTCGCGAAGCCGTTCAGGCTCGCGGATCTGCTGCGGACCGTGAAAGAAGTCTTGACGTAGCGACGCTGAACCGTTCGCGGACGTCCTGCGGTGAGCTATCTGCGCGGCAGCCGACCCGTCGCGCGTCGCACGAACCGGCGCCGGAAGCGGCGGCGCACGCCGCGCTTCGTCGACGGCTTGTACGGCAGCACGACGCCGGCGTCTGCGCCGTCCGTGCGTCCTGCGCTGCGGGCAGCGCGGCCTTCGCCATCACCGGCTTCTTCGCGGCAAATTCGACGAGCGCCTTGCGCATCTCGGCGACCTGCTGCGGACCCATTTCGCCGAGCGAATCGCGCAGGCGGCGGATGGCGCGCGCGTGGAGCTGCGACACGCGCGATTCGTTGACGCCGATCTCCGCGCCGATCTCCTTCATCGTCACTTCGCCGTAGTAGTAGAGCCCGATCACTTTCTGCTCGCGCAGCGGCAGCGACGGCAATCGCCGCGCGCACGCGGTCGCGCGTCTCGCTCTTCTCGTAGGCGGTGTCGGGCGCGTCGGGCTCGGACGGCACGAGGGCGGTCGGCAGGCAGCTTTCGTCGAAGTGTTCGCCGGTCGCGAGCGGCGACGTGGCCTCGATGGTGTTGATGCGGACGATCGTGCGGCTCAGACGCTTCTCGTCGGAGCCGACGCGGGCGGCCAGGTCGGCCATCGACGGTTCGTGTCCCAGCTCGCGACGCAGCGATTCGCGCGCGGCGTCGAGCTCGCGGCGCTGGCGGCGGACGCCGCGCGGCCACGCATCGCGGCGCAGCGCGTCGATCATCGCGCCGCGAACGCGGCGTTCGGCGAAGGTTTCGAACTTGATCCCGCGCGCCTCATCGAAGCGATGGGCGGCGTCGATCAGACCGAGGACGCCGTCCTGCATCAGATCGCCGATGTCGATCGAGTTGGGCATCGAGGCGGCCATGCGTCGGGCGAGCGCTTCGACGAACGGCAGACCGGCGACGATTCGGCGATTCTGGGCGGCGGCAGCAGGTCTGGGCGCGCATGCTTCGGTCTCTCCTCTGGATGATTCGGAAGGGTTCGTACCGCTTCCGCTGGCTGCTCAACATCGCAACGTCGGTACCAACGGCTGGGCCTGTGGCCGAAACAGTGCAACGCCGAGACGAGAATTGTCGCAGGTATTGATGAGAAAGCGTCTGTTAGCTCGTGTGTTCAGAATTGAATTTCCGGTGAAAGCGCGCGCGTGCCAAAGCGTGAAATTCGTCAAGACTTTGACGGATTTCCAGGCATCGAGTCCGTCAATTTTTTGACAGGGCGAATTCTCGATTGTTGGCGTGTGAAAGACGGATTCTGAAAGGCGGAGGGAGCTGAGAGGTCGGGCATCGTCGGGGACCAGGGTCGTGGCGTGACGCCGAATCTCCCTGGCCGTGCCCATGGCATCGAGCGCGCTCGTTACGAGCTGGGCCGCGCGCGCGCGGCTGGTGGCGTCCGTGGCCTTCGCTTCCAGCAACTCGGCGTTGGCGAGAATGATCCCAGCTGATTATTCAGCCGGTGGAACAGCATGCGCAGATCGGGCGGTTCGTCCATCGGACCCATCGTACCATCGGCGTCAGCTCTTCGACGCCACTGAGTCCGCCCAGGCTTCAGGCCTGGGTGGCGTTTCTTCCTGGCCACGCATCGGCCGGCGGCCGCGCGGTCCGTGCGATTCGGATCGCGCCACAGCGTGTCCACGAAGATGCGGACCGAACCACCAGCCGTGCGGATGTATTCGATCTTGCCCGACGACAGCCAATTGTAGATGGTCCGACGGCTGACGCCGACCAGCTCGCACGCCTTCATGATCGAAATCGTTTTTCGTTCCACGGTGTTGCCTCCAAAGGTGCGTATCGGTAGGACCTGCGAACGGCTGTAGCCCGAGTTTGGAACAAAAGTCATGACGAGCAGGCTCGGGGCCGACGACGATTTCGTGACGGGACGGGGTTGTGTCAAACTCTTGGCGCCCTGCTAAATGGCTGATTCGATGAAACATGTCCTGCTCGTCGAAGACGAAGCGCCTCTGCGGACAGGCCGTCGCCGAGCAGCTCGGCGATCGCGGATATCCGGTCGAACAGGCCGAATCGGGCGAAGACAGCGCTCGCCAAGCTCGCCGATTTCGCCTTCGACGTCATCATCACCGACCTGCGGCTCCCCGGCATCGACGGATCCGCCGTCATCGATGCCGCACTCGACCGCTACCCCGACATCGTCGCCATCGTCGTCACCGGTTACGGAACGGTGAAGGACGCCGTCGAAGCGATCAAGCGTGGCGCCTGGGATTTCGTCAGCAAGCCGTTCCAGATCGACGAACTGCTCCACGCGCTCGAACGCGGCGCTCGAACAACGGCGGCTGAAGTCGGAGAACGCGTATCTGCGCGCGCAGCTCGATGAGCGCTATCGCTTCGAAGGGCTGATCGGCAAGAGCCCGGCGATGAAGCGGCTGTTTCAGCTGCTCGAGACCGTCGCGGCCACGAACAGCACGATCCTGATCACCGGCGAGACCGGCACGGGCAAGGAAGTCGTCGCGCGCGCGATTCACCACAACAGCCCGCGGCGGCACGCATCGCTTCGTCGCGCTGAACTGCAGCGCGATTCCCGAGACGCTGCTCGAAGCCGAAATCTTCGGACACGTCCGCGGCGCGTTCACCGGCGCGATCGGCAACCGCGCAGGGACGCCTCGAACAGGCGCACAAGGGCACGCTGTTCCTCGACGAAGTCGGGACGATGAGCGCGGCGCTGCAGATGAAACTGCTGCGCGTGCTGCAGGAGCGCGAATTCGAGCGCGTCGGCGATTCGCACACGATCAAGGTTGACGTCCGCGTGATCGCCGCGACCAACAGCGATCTCCTGCGCATGGTCGAGGACGGTGCAGTTCCGCGAGGATCTCTACTACCGGCTGAACGTCATCCCGGTGCAGATTCCGCCGCTTCGCGATCGCCGCGACGACATCCCGCTGCTCGTCCAGCATTTCCTCGACAAGTTCCGCGGCGGCGGCGCAGCGGCCGATGACGGTCTCGCAGGAGGCCATGCGGCGGCTGATGGCGTACGGCTGGCCGGGCAACGTCCGCCAGCTCGAGAACGCCGTCGAGCGGGCGGTGGCTTTCGGCGGCGGGCGCGGGCAGATCGAGGTCGCCGATCTCCCGCCCGAACTCGCCGCCGCCGGAACCGCCGGCCGCGCGCCGCGCTCGCGCTTCCCGAAGAAGGCGTGGATCTCGACGCCTTCGTCGCCAGCATCGAGCGCGAGCTGATCCAGCGGTCGCTCGAACGGACCGGCGGCAACAAGGGTCAGGCCGCGAGCCTGCTCAACCTGAAACGCACGACGCTGGTGGAAAAACTGAAACGGATTGCAACGATCGCTGCCATGCCTCCCCGCTACGCCTACTGGACGATTCTGATCGACGGCAAGCCGACGGCGTTTCGCGCGCGCGAGCGCGAGGAGCTGCTCCCGACCTTCAATCAGCTCGCGCGCAAGAACGCCGACATCGTGCTGCGCTACTTCGCGCGCGGCCGACTGTGGGACACGCCCGAGCAGGCGCAGTGGGCGAGCGCGCAACGTCAAGGCGCCGGCGACGCGGGAAAAACGCGACCGCGACTGGCGCCCGGGCGGCCAGCACAAGGATCCCCGCGCCCGCTTTGCCAAGAAAAAGAAAAAGCCCCGGTGAGTGGCGCCGATGTTCTCTGGTTCTTGTTTTCCGCAGGGGGCGTCGTTTCGGTACTGGTCGTCGCCGCGCTGTGGCTGTGGTTTCGCCCGGACTCCCGCGCGGCGCGCCGCGCGGTCGCCGTCATCGCCATCTTCTATCTGATTGCGAGCACCTTCGTCGTGCCGCAGATGGTGGGCAACATCCTCCGCCGTCCGTTCCATCCGCTCGCCGCGTCCGACGTTCCGGCCGGGAACACCGCCGTCGTGCTCCTCGGCTCGGGAAGCATGACCAGAACGGACTGGTCGGATCGCCCGATCTCGGTCCTCGATTCGATCGGCGCCGAGCGAACGCTCGAAGCCGCGCGCATCTACAACCTGCTCCACCCGCTCTGGGTGATCAGTTCCGGCGGGCTGATCGATCCCGAGGATGACGAGAACGAGCCGAGCGGCAAGACGATGAAGACCGCGCTGGTGGCGCTCGGCGTCCCCGAGGATCGAATCATCGTCGAGTCGAGATCGCGGACGACCAGGGAAGAAGCCACCCTCGTCGCCGGGATGCTGCCGGCGCTGCAGATCAAGAGCGTCGTTCTGGTCACCTCCGCGCTGCACATGCGCCGATCGCTGGCGGTGTTCCGGTCCGCGGGGGTCGAGGCCATTCCCGCGGTTGCGCGGGATTGGCAGCCCGACGAGTGGCTGTTCCGTCTTCTGCCGACGCAAGCCGGATTGCGTGAGTCCGCGCAGGTCGCGCACGAGATCGCCGGCATGGTCTATTACCGGATGCGCGGCTGGTACCGATAAGCCTCCCGACACCCCTCGCCCACACCCGCGCCGCGCCCTAAAGCCGCTGACTGATTGGTCGATCTAAAGACTGGGGAAGATTGACCAGGGACCGCACCTTTGACGGACGTTCCGCGTGCTAGTTGAATCCACGAGACTGCCGACGCTGCTGGTCGTCGACGACGACCCGGCGATCCTGGAGTTGATGGACCGGTTCGCCACCGAACTCGGGTTCACCGTCGTCCAGGAACGCAACGGCCGCGCCGCGCTCGCGGTCGCTGCCGCGGACCAGGCCCGATGGCGCGATCGTCGACGTGGCGATCGCCGACATCGACGGCCTGGCAGTGCTGCGTGAAATCAAGGCCGCCGATCCGCAGTCGCAGGTGATCCTGATGACCGGCGCCGCGATCGGTCGACTCGGCGATCGAGGCGATCAAGGCCGGCGCGCTCGACTACATCACCAAGCCGTTCGATCTGGATCGGCTGCGCGAGCTGCTGATCACGGTCCGCAAGGGCATCGAGCGCCGCGAGACGCTGCTGCGGCATCGACGCGGACGTCGCGCGGCAGTTCGAGTTCTACGGGCTGATCGGACGAAGCCCCGGCATGCAGGAGCTGTTCGATTCGGTGCGCCGGTTCGCGCCGTACGCGCGAACGGTGCTCGTCACCGGCGAAACCGGCACCGGCAAGGAACTGGTCGCGAAGGCGCTGCACCGCCTCGGACCACGCCGCGAGCGCAAGCTCGTGACGGTCAACTGCTCGGCGGTCGTCGAAACGCTCTTCGAGAGCGAGCTCTTCGGCCACATGCGCGGCGCGTTCACCGGCGCCACCGACACCAAGGTCGGCCTCTTCGAGCACGCGCACAACGGGACGATCTTTCTCGACGAGATCGGCGAGCTGCCGATGGCGCTGCAGGCCAAGATGCTGCGCGCGGTGGAACTCGGCGAAGTGCAGCGCGTCGGATCGCTCGAGTCGCGGCGCGCCGATGTCTTCGCGATCGCCGCCACCAATCGCGACCTGCGGAACGAATCCGCGGCCGGACAAGCTTCCGCAGCGACCTCTATTTCCGGCTCAGCATGATCGAGCTGCACATCCCGCCGCTGCGCGATCGCCGCGACGACATTCCGTACCTGACGGCGGCGTTCGTGCGCGAATTTGCCGCGAAGCTCGATCGCCCGATCAAAGGGATCACGCCGGCCGCCGAGCGTCTGCTGCACCAGGCGCCGTGGCCGGGCAATGTCCGCGAGCTGCGCAACGTCATCGAGCGCGCCTGCATCCTGAGCGACAGCCGCATCGTCACCGAGCGCGAGCTCGCGAGCGCGATGTCCGTGGCGCTGTCGAACCTCGAGCCGGACGCGCGCGCGCTGCCGGCTTCGAATCGACCGGCGAGCGCCGGACCCGGCGCTGATGTCCACGGCGCAGCGCGATCAGATCACCCGGGTCCTGCGACAGGTCAACGGCAACAAGGCCGCCGCGGCCAAACAGCTCGGCATCAGCCGCCGGTCGCTGTACCGGTGGCTCGATCGCCTCGGCATCCCGCAGTAATCGGAGTTCCACGGGACTCGGTGCGAGGTGCGTGGGTGCAGCGTGCGCGTGGTGCGGTGCGGCGCGGTGCAACGTGCGGTGCGCGTGCATGCGCGATGCGAGGCACCTCGATCACGCCGCGTTTTACCCGCGCGCGAATCGCGCGCAGAGCCCCGCCACCGTGCGCACGACGTGCGCGTGTTCCTCGCGAGACATCGTCGGAAACAGCGGCAACGACACGAGGCGCTCCCACTCGCGCGTGGCGACCGGGAAGTCGCGCGCATCCCAGCAGAAATGCTGCTGGTAGTAGGGGTGGAGGTGCAGCGGCCGCCAGTGAACCGAGCACGCGACGCCCGCCTGCTGCAGTTCGTCGATGAACCGGCGGCGGTCGATGGTCAACCGATCGAGCCTCAAGCGAATCGGATAGAGATGCCACGCGTGACGGCGATCGGAGGGCGACGGCGGCACGTCGATTTGATCGATGCCGCGCAGTTGTTCCGCGTACTCGTTGGCGAGCGATTCGCGAGCGTCGCGCATGCGCTCCGCCCTCGCCAGCTGGTGGATCCCGATCGCCGCGGCGATGTCGGTCAGGTTGTATTTGAAACCCGGCGCGACGATTTGATAGTCCCAGTTCCCGCCCGCCGCATAGCGGCCCCACGCGTCCTTCGACAGGCCGTGGAGTGACATCAGGCGCATGCGATCGGCGATCTGCGGGTCGGCGGTGACCGCCATCCCGCCTTCGCCGGTCGTCATGGTCTTGTTGGCGTAGAACGAAAAGCAGGTGACATCGGCGGTGTTCTCGCCGCAGCGGGTCCAGCGATCGCCGGCATTGCGCCGCCATGCCGCGGGAAAGGCGTGGGCGGCGTCTTCGACGATCCACAGCTGATGGCGCGACGCGAAGGCCCGCACGCGATCGAGGTCGAGCATCAGCCCGCCGACGTGCACGGGAATCACCCCCACCACTTCAACCGGCGGTATCCCGCGGAGCTCGCCGCGGGTCGCCCGTTCGAGCTTCGTTTCCGCGTCGGTGATATCGAGGTTCAGGGTTTCCGGGTCGCAGTCCACCAGGATCGGGACTGCATCGAAATATCGGACGACCTCGGCCGTCGCCGCGAACGTCATGGTGGGAACAAGGACGGCGCGGCGCGCGTCACTATTACGGCCAAGGCCCAGGGCTTCGAGCGCGAGGTGAAGAGCGGCCGTGGCCGAGTTGAGAGCGATGGCGTGCGGGGCGCCAACGGCGGCCTGGAACGCTTCCTCGAACCGCTTGACCCGCGGTCCCGTCGTCAGCCAGCCCGACCGGAGAACCTCGAGGACTTCGGCTTCTTCGTCGGGCCCGATTTCAGGCCGGAAAAATGGAACGTTCAGGTCGCACCTTTGCCCGACGGAGCACGAACCAGCGCTCCAGTCTGCTCACTCTGTCGTCAAGAGCGGAAGGCGACTTTAACCAGCTCATGTATCTTTTTTGACTCATTTCGCAGATCTAATTGACACGACCAGCCGCGACGATATATTTGTAGATCCTCCTCCCCGACGCATTCCAGGTGTTCGATTCGCCCCCGGATGTAAGTGAGAGGGCGAAGCTGCACCAATTTCATGTACAAGTTTGCACTCGAGCCGGTTGTATCCGGATGTGCACTGTCCGTTTTGATACTCGGTCTTTCCGCAGCGTGCCGTTCGGCCAGCGGGCCGGCCGCCGAGGCGAAAGAACGAATCCAGGCTCAGTACGACGGAGTCCGGCAAGCTCACCCGCCTGACCTACGACCGTAACGGCGACGGCAAGGTCGACACGTGGGGATACATGGACGGCTCGCGCGTCGTCCGGGTCGAAGTCGACGAGGACGGCGACGGCAAGCTGGATACGCTGGGAGTACCACACCGAGGCGCCCGCCGGCGCCGGGCAGTGCTGCGGTGGGCGTCGACAAGACGGTCGAACGGATCGAGCGGGCGACGCACTTCGACGGCAGGGTGAACGCGCGTGAGTTTTTCGAAGCCGGCGCTTGACGCGAGTCGAAGAGGACACCGACGGCGACGGCAAGATCGACAAGTGGGAAACCTATGCGAACGGCGCTCTCGCCATGATGGCGCTCGACACGCAGGGGCGCGGCACCCCGGACCGCCGCTTCATCTACAACGCCGACGGCTCGCTCAGCCGGATCGAAGCCGATGCGGATGGGACCGGTAACTTTCGGCCGCTTTCGCAATGACAACAATCCAGGTCGCGGCGCCGACCGCCCTCCTCGTGGCGGGCCGCAGTGAACAAGCCGGAGTCGCCGGGATCCTTCGCGAGCTCGGCTTTCATCCCGTGCAAGTCGACGGCGCGGACGGCATCGAATCGCTGCGCGATCCGGTGGCGCTCTGCCTGATCGATCTGCGTCAAAACGGCGATGCGCTGCGCATCGCGCGCGCCGTGCGCGCCAGCATCCGCAGGCCGTGGTCATCGGCATCGCCGACCCGACCGGCCGACGGCGGCCGCCGACGCGATTCGCGCCGGCGTGTTCGACGTGCTGCCGCGGCCGCCGTCTGCGCGCGATCTCGAAGCGCTGATCGCCAACGCGCGCGAGCAGGCCGCGCTCGCCGCCGCGGCGCCGCGCAATCCGTCGGACGAGCGCGCCGCCTACGGCATCGTCGGCACGTCGCCGGCGATGCGCATCGGTCATGGATCTGGTCCAGCGCGCCGCCGGCGGGCGCTGCGGCATCCTGATCTGCGGCGAGCGCGGCACCGGACGCGAGATGATCGCGCGCGCGATCCACGCGCACGGCGCCGAATCGTAATGCGCCGTTCGTCAAAGTCGACTGCTCGGGCCCACGCCCGAAGACATCGAGCTGCAGCTGTTCGGCGTGATCAACAAGCGATCGGCGAACGGCGCACCGGAGCGGCGCAGCCTCGAACGCGTCGGCCGGCACAGCAGCCTCTACGAATGCCGCGGCAGGGCATTCTGTTCCTCGAGAACGCCACTGGAGCTGCCGGCGCGCGTGCAGGCGCGGCTCGTGCGCGTGCTGCGCGACCGCGAAGTCTTCGTCGACGACGACCGCGAATCCGCTGCGCGCTCGACATCCGGCCGATCGCCTCGGTCGACGGCACGATCGAGGCGGCGCTCGACGAGGGACGGATGCGCGCCGATCTGCTACGAGCGGCTCGTCGCTCATCCGCGTCGACGTGCCGGCGCTGCGGCAGCGGCGCGAGGACATCCCGGTCCTGGCCACGCATTTCCTCAAGGACCTGTGCCAGGCCAACGGCACGCCGATCAAGACGCTTACGCGGCCGGCGCTGACGCTGCTGTCGGCGCTGCCCTGGCGCGGCAACGCGCCCGAACTGCGGGGCCTGCTCGAGCGGCTGATCCTGCTCGTTCCGCAGGGACTTATCCGCCTGGAAGACGTGCTGGCCCATACCCAGCTCGAAGGCAGCATCAGCCCGACCGGGTTCGACGCCACGCTGCGCCAGGCGCGGGCCGAAGTTCGAGCGCGACTACATCGCGGCCGTGCTCCAGCACCAGCACGGACGCATCGCGGAAGCGGCGCGGGTCCTCGGCATCCAGCGCACGAATCTTTACCGTAAGATGCGACGGCTCAATCTGATGCGGGCAAAAGCGTCCACGCAGGGAAGCGTGATGTATCCTGATCGATACACGCGTCATTCCGCTCGATACACATCTCACGGAGCAGGCCCCGGTTCCTGTATTCGACGACTTGACGCCTGAAGCCGGGCAGGCAACCATGGATGAGCCGAAAGCCGGGGGAGCTCCCCCTGAGCGTGATCCGCTTCACCGGCATGTACAAGCGGCGGAAGGAATCGAACTATGAAGAGTCATCGGATTGTCGCGATCGCAGTGGCTTCGGCGCTGGCGCTCGGAGCAGCGCAGACCGCACTGCTCGCGGCAGGGCCCGCGACGATCGCCGGCACGGCGAAGGACGAAGCGAAGAAGCCGTACACGGATTACACAGTCCGCGCGCGCGACGTGAAGGCAGGGCCAGATCGCCGGGTCGATCGCCGCTGGACAGCAGAGGCAACTTCTCGCTGCCGGATCTGTCGAGCGCGAAGTACCTCGTCGAACTGGTCAACAAGAACGGCAAGGTGGTCTGCACCGAGGGCCCGTTCGACTTGACGCAAGCAGATGCGATCAAGAACGACGTGGTCATCGACTGCGACAAGATTCCCGCGGCCGGGTGGCTGCTCGGCGCTGCTGCGGCGGCCGGCATCACAGCGGCTGTCGTCGCGCCAGCTCCGGTTCCAGAGGCTGCCCCGGCAGTGGCCACCTTCGCGGTCGCTCCGCCGGCGAGTCCCTCGCGCTAAGCGTCGTTCGCGCGTTTTCTCCTCGTCTTTCCCACGCCGGATCCGGCTCGCATCGGATCCGGCGTTTCTTTTTTCCCGCGCTGCTCCAGCGCTCGATCGCGCGCTCGCGCTGCATCCTCGCTGGCGTGCGCGACGACTGTCCGTGCACAGGATCGTCAGGCACCCGAGCCGGACCCCGCCGACAGCGCGCGCTTCCACTGGGGACCCGTGCGATTCACGCCGTCGATCGCGTGAGCAACCTCGGCGTGGACAACAACGTGTTCAACGAAGCCGACGATCCGAAGCAGCGACACGACCGCGGCGATCGGCCCGGCCGTCCAGCTGTGGATGCAGCTGGGCCGCGCGCGATTGACGCGGCAAGCTCGGCCGGTCAGTACCTCTACTTCAAGCCAATACGAAAATCAGCGCGCCTGGAACACGAGCAACGAGCTCGCCGTCGCGAGTCCCGCTGACGCGCCTCACGCCGTTCGTCAGCGCGCGGCTACCTGGACACGGCCGAGCGGCCCGGATATGAAATCGACTCGCGCGCGCGGCGCCGCGACACGATGTTCGAGCTTGGGACGGAAGTGCGCGCGACCGGGCAAGACCGCCTTCGTGTTCAGCACCGACTACCTGCGGATGGCCTTCGACCAGGGCGCAGTTCTACGACGGCGTCAACCTCGCCGATACGTTGAACCGGACGACGCTCGGCGAGCGGGTGCAGTTTCGCTACGCGCTGACGCCGCTGACGACCTTCGTCGTCGACACGGACGCGCCTGCAGGATCGCTTCTGTACGTCAGCCCGAGCGCGATGCCAACAGCATTCAGGTGCTGCCAGGTTTCGAGTTCAAGCCGTTCGCGCTGATTGCCGGGCGGGCGCAGGTCGGGCATCCGCCACTTCGACATGCTCAGATCAGGCGGCGCCGGACTACGACGGCCTCGTCGCGTCGGTCGATGCCCGCTACATCGCTCGTCGCGACGCAGTTCAACGTGCGCGTGGCGCACGACGTGGCGTTCTCGTACGAAATCGAACGCCCCTACTACACGCTCACCGACACCGTCGCTGGCCGTCACCCAGCGCGTCACCGTGTCCTGGGATCTCGTCGGCCGGCTGTCGGCCCAGTCGCTCGCCTATCGCAACCTGGACAACCGTCGTACTGCCCCAGCGGGTCGATCACACCCTGGCCTTCGGCGGCGGCATCGGCTACCGCGTCGGCCGCATGCTCCGGCTCGGCATGGACATCAACTATTCCCGTCGCGAGGCTCCGGCCGACGTCACCCATGAATACAGCGGTGTCCGCAGCGGAATCTCGATCAGCTATGGACTGCCGCAATGAAGAACCTGCTCATCGCCCTCGATGCTCCTCGTCGCGGCGGCGCTGCCGGCCGCGGCGCAGACCGACTACCTCATCGGATCGCAGGACGTCCTGACGATCACCGTCTTCGGCGAAGCCGAGCTGTCGGGCGAGTACACCGTCGAACAGGACGGCACCTTCACGTTCCCGCAGCTCGGCCGGGTCAAGGCGGGCGGCATGACGCTGCGCGCCCTCGAGCAGGAGCTGAAGACCAAGCTCGCCGACGGCTTCCTGAAGAACCCGCAGGTGGCGGTCGCCATCGAGACCTACCGCAGCCAGCGCATCCTGGTCATCGGCGAAGTCGCGGCGCCGGGCGAGTATCAGCTGACCGGCGAAATGACGCTCCTCGCGGCGCTCGCGCGCGCCGGATCGACGACCCCGTCGGCCGGCCGCGAAGTCGTCATCGTCCGACCCAAAAAGAAGCGCAACGTCGCGGCGGGAGAGGATGCCGCGGAAGTCATTCATGTCGATCTTCGCGATCTCCAGGCGGAACATTGTCGCTGAACGTCGCGCTGCAGGACGGCGACACGGTCAACGTCCCGAAGGCGCAGTCGGTGTTCGTCTCCGGCCAGGTGAAGGCGCCCGGCGCCTACGCCGTCGAGCCGGGAACGACCGTCCTGCAGGTGCTGTCGCTCGCCGGCGGCGTGACCGACCGCGGCTCCGACGGCCGGATCACGATCGAGCGGACCGTCGACGGCAAACGCATCGAGATCAAAGCCAAGCTGACCGATGTCGTCCAGCCGGGCGACACCATCATCGTGAAAGATCGGTTCTTCTAGATCGAAGCGGCATCAGGACCAGCTATGAAAACTCCGGATCGTCCCTACGCGGCGGCCGCGCCTTCGCACCCGGCGCCTGAAGAGAAACACCTGCTCGACTACGTCCGCGTCCTCTACAAGCGGCGCTGGATCGCCATGCCGGTGTTCCTCATCGTCTTCGTCGATCGGCGCGGTGAACGCGCTCAGGCAGACGCCGATCTACCAGGGCGCGCGCGCAGCTGCTGATCGAGCAGGACACGCCGAACGTGGCGACGCTCGATCAGATGTTCCAGTCGCAGGAAGCCTGGTTCAACGACGACTTCTATCAGACGCAGTACCGCATCCTGCAGAGCCGCAGCCTGGCCAAGCGGACGATCGACTCGATGAAGCTGTGGGACGCGCCGCGCCTCGGCAACGGCCCCGAGCCGAAAAGGGCAGATCAGCCTCACCGGACTCGTCTGGTCGCGGCGTCGACAGCGTCGTCGCGCTGGCGCAAGAAGCCGTTCGCAGGCGCCGCGGAGCCGGCCGCGCCGGTGACCGACGCGGCCGCCGCCGCAGGGCGAATCGGCCGCGCAGTCCAACCGCATCGACGAGTTCCTCGGCGGCCTGAGCATCGTGCCGGTCCGCAACAGCCGCATCGTCGAAATCCGCTACACGTCGACGGATCCGGTGTTCGCCGCGGCCGCGGCCAACGCGCTGGCGAAGGCGTACATCCAGCAGAACATGGAGTTCCAGTTCAGCACCTCGAAGGATGCGGCCGACTGGCTGGGCGGACCGTCTCGCCGAGCAGCGCAAGGCGGTCGAGGCCAGCGAAGCGGCGCTGCAGACACTACAAGCGAGAAGAACGGCGCCGTCTCGGTCGCCGACAGCGCCTCGAACATCGTCGTCGCAGCGGCTGACCGATCTGAACTGCGGCGCTGACGAAGGCCAAGACCGAGCGGATCAACAAGGAAGCGCTCTACAACCAGCTGAAGTCGGCGGAAGGCACCGGCGCGACTCGACACGCTTCCCGGCGGTGCTCGCCAACGACTACATCCAGAAGCTGAAGACGGACCTCGCGGACCTGCAGCGCCAGCAGGCGCAGCTCGCCGAGCGCTACGGCGAACGGCACGCCGGAGATGATCAAGATCCGCACCGCGATCGAAGGCGCGGACGCCAAGCTGCGGAACGAGATCGTCGAAGGTCGTCGAGTCGGTCAAGAACGAGTACCAGGCCGCGCTCAGCGAGGAACGCAGCCTGCAGGCGCGCGCTCGACGCGCAGAAGAGCGAAGCGCTCAGCCTGAACCGCAAGGGCATCGAGTTCGGCGTCCTGCAGCGCGAGGCGGAGAGCAACCGCCAGATCTACGAGAGCCTGCTGCAGCGCACCAAGGAAACCGACATCTCGAGCGAGCGCGCGGTCGACGCAACGTCCGCGTGGTCGACGCGGCGGAAGTGCCGCGCGCGCCGATCTCGCCGAACGTCCAGCGCGATCTCATGGTCTCGTTCGGCGGCAGCCTGCTGCTTCGCCGTCGGCCTGGCGTTCCTCTTCGAGTACCTCGACAACCGGATCAAGACGCCGCAGGAACTGAAGGCGCACCTCGGCGTGCCGTTCCTCGGCATGGTGCCGGCGGTCGCGCGACAAGGACGGTCGGCGACCCGCTGCTCGACGCGACGACGTGCCGGCCAACTTCGCGGAAGCGTTCAAGACGCATCCGCACCAACGTGCTGTTCTCGTCGGCCGACGAGGGCATGCGGTCGCTGGTGGTCACGAGCGCGGGCCCCGGCGAAGGCAAGAGCATCGTGTCGAGCAACCTCGCGATCGCGCTCGCGCAGGCCGGACAGCGCGTGCTGCTGATCGACGCCGACATGCGGCGTCCGCGCGTGCACGAAATCTTCGGCGGCAATCAGGAGCCGGGCCTGTCGAACGTGCTGACCGGCAACGCCAAGGCCAGCCGACGCCATCCGCAAGCTCGCAGATTGCACGGCCTGTGGCTGCTCAGCTCGGGTCACATCCCGCCGAACCCGGCGGAGCTGCTCGGCTCGCGGCGCTTCGCTGGATTTCATGATCTCGCTCGACGAGCACTTCGACTGGGTGATCATCGACACGCCGCCGGTGCTCGTCGTCGCCGACAGCTCGATCGTCGCCAACCAGGCGTCCGGCGTGGTGTTCGTGGTGGGCGCCGACAAGACCAGCCGGCACGCCGCGCGCGACGCCGTCGAGCAGCTCGATGCGGCGAACGCGCACATCGTCGGCTCGGTGCTGAACCGCGTGGACCTCGTGCGGCAATCCGTACTACTACTCGTCGTACTACCGCAAGGAGTACGCGAAGTACTACGTGAAGAATGCGAGCTAGCGGACCCGCCGCCCGGATTGCATGACGGTCCTCGCGCAGAAGGCGCGCCTTTCGGTGGCGTGGACCACCGGACTGAACGTCCTGCGGGACGCCACCCAGTTCGGGCTCATGCTGGTCCTCGTCCGGCTGCTGCCGGTCGAGGCGTACGGCCAGTTCGGGCTGATCAACACCATCATCGGCTTCATGATGGTGTTCTCCAGCCGCGAGTTCATCGCGCACACGTTGCTCGTGCGCGACGATCGCGAGGTGAACTACCAGGAACAGTTCACCGCCGGTTGCTTCATCCAGGGGACGCTGTTCATCGCCGCGAACATCGCGGCGGTCGTATTGCGCTACTTCCCCACCTACGCGCCGGTCGCGCCGCTCCTCCACGTCATGTCCATCTCGTTCCTGCTGGATCTGCCGTCCGAGCTGCGCACGAAGATGCTGGAGCGATCGCTCGACTGGCGGCGGCTGCGCACCATCGAAGCGTGCGGCATCGTCGGATCGGCGGCGCTGACTCTCGGCCTGGCGCTGGCCGGCGCGAACGTCTACGCCTTGCTGATTCCGGCGTTCACGATTCCAGCCGCCTTCGCGTTCGACCTGTTCGTCATCGCGCGGTGGCGGCCGACGTTCGGCTGGCACGCCGGGCGCTATCAGCGCGTCGCGCGCCTTCGGCGTCAAGCGCGTGCTCAGCGTCAGCTTCGTGAGCGCATCGAATCTTCTCGAGAGCAGCGTCCTCGCCAAGGCGGTCGGCTACGCGATGCTCGGCATCTTCGGCCGCGCGTTCGGCATGGCCACGTTGTTCTGCCAGCGGATCGCGTCACTGTTGATGTCCGCGCTCTACCCGGTGCTCGCCCGCATTCCGCCGCGCAGTGAAGCCTACCGGCGCGGCAGCGCGCTGGTGCTGCGCGTCGTCGCGTGGATGGTGATCCCGATCGCCACCATCGTGTCGCTCCTGGCCGATCGCATCGTGGGCACGTTGTACGGCACCCGCTGGATGAGCGTCATTCCGCTCGTGCCGTGGGCCATGGCGGTTGGCGCGCTGCTCGCGGTGGTCCAGGCGGCCTACAGTCTGCTGCTCGCCCACCAGGAGCCGCGCAAGTGCCTGTACGCCGATGTGTGGCGGCTCGCCGGGATGGCGGCCGGACTGCTGATCGCGCTGCCGTTCGGTCTGCCTGCCTACATCGGCTCGCTGATCATCGTGCACGGCGTCGCGTTCGGGCTCGTCACGTTCTGGCTCGCGCAGAGCGGCGGCGTGGATCTGAAAGGGATCGTGTCGGCGATCGTTCCAGCGGCGGCGGCGACCGTCCTGTCCACGATTGCCGCGGAGGTGACGCGGGCGCTGCTGCTGCGGGATATGCCGGCCATCCCGCTGATGGCCATTTACGGCATCGTCTTCGGCGCGACGTACCTCGGATCGCTCCGTCTGTTTTTCGCGCCGCTTCTCCACGAGCTGGTCGGATACCTGCCTGAGGCGAGGCGCGTCAACCGCCTGCTCGGATTCGCCCAGGCGGCATAGCGAGCACGGGCTGACCGCTCCCATGCGCCTGCTCGTCGTCACACCTGAGTACCCGCCGCACAGCGGCGGCGGCATTCTCAAATACTACGCGCTCATGACGGCGGCGTGGCAGGCCGCGGGGGCGCGCGTGTCGGTGCTCGTGACGTCGCCGTACTTCGAGGTCGACGATCACACGCTGCGCGACGGCATTGCGGTGTACGGCGTCCGCGCGGCAGCGATCGAACGCTACGCGTCACGACTGACCCATCTGACGACGGCGCCGATGTTTCGCCGCTGGATTGCGGCGGGTCTCGCCGCCACCGACTGGATCCGCGACCGCCGCGACGATTTCGACGTCATCGAGACCACCGATTTCGGGCTGCTGTTCGCGCCGATTGTCAGCATGACCGACCGGCCGCCGCTGATGGTGAAACTTCACGGCAGCCTTGGCCAGATCTCGCGACATGAGCCGCTGACGTCGAGCACCGAGCTGGACTACGCCCTCGCGCGCCTGACCGAATCGACGCTCCTGCCGTCGGCCGAGGAGCTGCAGGCGCTCAGTCCATCGAATGCGCTCGAATGGAGCGCAGCGCCTTGGACGAGAGGTCGAGGCGATTCCTCCGCCGCTGCCGGTCTTCAAAACCGGCACGCTGGTGAAGTCGGCCGACACCCGCTACTCGGCGATCGTCGCCGGCCGCATTCAATCCTGGAAGGGCCCGGATCTCCTGTGCGAAGCCTTCAGGGTCCTCGGGAGCCGCGCGCCCGCCGATTTGATGGTCGGCTGGGCCGGACGCGACACGACGTCGGCGCCGGATGGCCGATCGATGTCCGCCTGGTTGACCACGCACTACCCGGACATCTGGGGACATCGCATCGTGGCGCTGGGAGAGCTGCCGCCGGCCGACGTGCAGCAGCTCCAGCGCGGCGCGCGATTCGTCCTGGTGCCGTCGAAGTGGGACACGTTCAATTACGCGCTCGCCGAGTCGATGGGCCTGGGATGCCTGACGCTCGGTTCCACCGGCGCCGGCGCGTCATATCTCATCGACGACGGCGTCAACGGTTTGCGGTTCGCCGGCACTGACGCACCTCGCCTTGCCGAACAAATGATGACGGCGCACGAAGCCCCGGCCAGCTGGCGCCAGGAACTCGGCGCCGCCGCGCGTGAAACGGTGCTGCGCGAGCTGAATCCGGCGCTCATCGCCGAGCGCTCGCTGGCGAGCCTGTCCAGGGTCTCGAGCGTCAGGCCGATCAGCGGCCCCGGGCCGTGGCTGCGCGAATTCTTCGAGCCGGAAACCAGCCGCGTCATCGACAACGGACACCTCGAAAACGTGAGCATTCGCGAGCTGGCCGATCACCTCAAGCAGCGCGTCACGCGCAAGGTGCTGGGATCGTGATCGACGCGGCCGGCACCCTCGCGCTCTGCATCCCGGCGCGCAATGCGGCGCGCCATCTGCCGCGGCTTCTCGATTCGGTCCGCCGGCAGACGCGCCCGTTCGACGAAGTCTGGCTGTACGACGACGCGAGCACGGATGACACGGGCGCAATTGCCCGCGCATTCGGCGCGACCGTCGTGCGCAGCGACGTCAACACCGGTCCGTCGCCCGGCAAGAATCTGCTCGCGCAGAAGACGACGGCCGCCTGGGTGCATTTCCACGACGCGGACGAGGCGCTCCAGCCGGAATTCGTCGCGCGTGCCCGGACGTGGATCGCACGCGACCAGGCCGACGTCGTGCTGTTCGGCACCGAGGACCGCGACGATGCGACGGCGCAACTCCTGCATGACGCGGCAGTGGGACGACGCTGAGGCCGCTCGCGATGCGGTCGCCTACTGCATTGCGAACACCGTGACCAACTGCGGCATCTACCGGCGCAGCACGTTCCTCGACGCCGGCGGCTTCGATTCGAACGACGACACCAAATACAACGAAGACCAGGCGATGCACCTGCGGCTTGCGCTCGCGGGTCTTCGCTTCCGGGCCGACGACTACGTCGGCGTGGTCGTCTATCGGCGCGGGCAGTCGATGTCGTCCGGCCACCCGATCGAGTGTGCGCGGGCGCAGTATCAAGTGCTCGCGAACACCGCCACGGCGACCGGCACGCGTTACGCCGCGCAGATTGGCGGGCGACTCTGGCAGCTGGCGGGCATCCTGGCCGGATTTCGGGACTGGGATCACGTCCGGCGCTGTCTCGATCTCGCCCAGCGGCTGGGATACGCGGATCCGCACGACGAGCATCCCGCCGTGCGCCTGGCCGCCCACGTCAGCCCGTTCGGCGCCATCGCGGTGCGCGAGGCCTTCATCCGCGCGTTCAAGCCGCGCCTGCGGCGCAACTATCCGATCGCCGGCTGACCATGCGACCGCTCGTCTCCATCCTCGTCCCCTGTTACAACTCGGAAGCGTGGATCGATCGCACGCTCGAATCGGCCCTCGCGCAAACGTATCCGCGATGCGAAATCATCGTCGTGGATGACGGCTCGACCGATGGCACGCTGGCGCGGATGCGCGGTTACGAAGCGCGTGGCGTGCGCGATCGTCACGCAGGCGAACCGCGGCGCCTCGGCAGCCCGTAACCGGGCGCTGGCAGACGCATCCGGCGAGCTCATTCAGTTCCTCGACGCAGACGACCTCCTGGCGCCCGACAAGATCGCGCGTACAAGTCGCGCTGCTCGAACAGCGCGGCTTCGACCTCGTCGCGTCTGGCGCGTGGGCCCGGTTCGTGGACGAACCCGGCTGACGCGCAATTCGCCGAACAGCCAATCTGGCGCGACCTTCGCCCGATCGACTTCCTGGTCACGTGTGCGCTCGAGGAGCTGATGTTTCCACCGTCGGCGTGGCTCGTGCCGCGGCGGCTCTGCGACCAGGCCGGCGGCTGGGACGAAACGATTTCGATGAATGACGACGGCGAGTATATGAGCCGCGTGCTCGCCGTGAGCGATGGCATCGCTTTCTGCGCGCGAGGCGCGGACGTACTACCGCAGCGGCAATCCGCAGTCGTACGGCAGCCGCCGATCGCTCGGTGCGGCTGATTCCGACCTGCGTGCCTGGAACGCCATCGTCGGCGTGATGCAGTCGCTCGAATCGAGCGCGCGCGTCGCGACGGCCGCGGCGACGGGCTACCAGCGGATTCAGGCGGCGTACTACGGTCAATTTCCCGAGGTCGTCGACGTCGCGGCCCGGAGAGAACGCGAGCTCGGCGGCGGCGCCTACCGTTTCAACGGCGGCTGGTACTTCCGCGCGATCGTGCGCCTCTTCGGATGGAAGCGCGCGATGCGCATGCGGCACGCGAAGGCGGCGTTGTGGCAGTCGTGAACCCGCGCCTGTCGATCGCGATGACCGCGGACCCGTTTCTGCCGGTCCCGCCGCTGCAGTACGGCGGCATCGAGCGCGTCATCCAGTTTCTCGCGGACGGCCTGGTCGAGCGCGGGCATCGCGTGGTCCTGTTCGCGCACCGCGACTCGAAGGTGCGGGCCGACCTCGTGCCGTATCCGACCGATCAGAATCAGTCGGTCGTGGACATCGCGCGCAACGCGGCGACGATCGGATCGACGATCCTGCGCGGGCGCTACGACATCGTCCACAGCTTCGGCCGCCTGAACTACCTGGTGCCGCTGGCGCTCACCTCGACCCCGAAGATCATGAGCTATCAGCGGCCGATTACGCCGCGCAGCATCGCGCAGGCGAATCGCGTGTTCGGCACATCGATCACGTTCACGGCGTGCAGCCGGCAGCATGATCGAACCGGTGAAATCGCTCGGCGACTGGCGGGTCGTCCACAACGGCGTGCCGCTCGACACCTACACCTTCCGGCGGCAGGTGGATGCGAATGCGCCGCTGGTATTCCTCGGCCGCTTCGATCCGGAAAAAGGCGCGCACCTGGCGATTGAGATCGCCAAGCGGGCCGGCCGGCGGATCGTCCTGGCGGGCAATGTTCCAGCCAGGCGTGCGTATTTCGAAGAAATGGTGCGCCCGCTGATCGACGACGACCGCGTCCGCTACATCGGACCGGTTGACGACCGCGCGAAGAACGAGCTTCTTGGCGGTGCAGCGGCGCTGCTGATGCCGATCCTCTGGGAAGAACCGTTCGGCATCGTCATGGCCGAAGCGCTGGCGTGCGGGACGCCGGTCATCGGATTCGGCCGCGGCTCGGTGCCCGAGGTCGTCCGGCACGGCGTGACCGGGTTCGTCGCCAACGACGTTGAAGGGCTCGTGGAAGGCGTCGCCGCCCTGGAGCGCCTGGATCGACAGAATTGCCGGCGCGAAGCGGAAGCACGGTTCAGCGATCGCGTGATCGTCGATCAATACGAGGCGATCTACTTCGAGCGCTGCCGCATCGCCGGGCAAACGCCGGCGGCGCGGACCGCATGAGGCACGACGAGTGAGAGTCTGCCTCGTCACGACCGGCCAGCCGTCCACGAATCCGCGACTGGTCAAGGAAGCCGATGCGCTGACCGACAGCGGCTTCGACGTGGCCGTGGTCGGGGCGCACTGGACGGACTGGGCGACGGCCGCGGACCAGCGTCTGCTCGCGTCGCGTCCCTGGACGTTCACGTTCGTGGACTGGCGGCGCGATCGCGCGCCCTGGTTGTTCACGAAGTCGCGGATCCGTCACTGGGCGGCGCGCAAAGCTCGGAAGAACGAGCGACTGGAAAGGCGCCGCGGCAGTTCTGAGCCGGGTCGGCCCTGAACTCGGCGAGGCGGCGTCACGCACGCCCGCGGCGCTCTACATCGCGCACAACCTCGGCGCGCTGCCCGCGGCGGCCGCGGCCGCGCGCATGCACAACGCGCGGCTGGCATTCGACGCGGAGGACTTCCACAGCGGACAACTGTCGAATCCTGAAGACAACCCGATGGCGGAGATGACGCGGACCGTCGAGCGTCAATTCCTGCCTGAATGCGCGTACGTCAGCGCCGCGTCGCCCGGCATCGCCGAGAGCTACCGCGATCTGTGCGACATTCCACTGCCGACCTGCGTGCTCAACGTCTTTCCGCTGCGCGATCGGCCGCCGTCGTTCCGGCCGGCCAGCAGCAAGGGGCTGCGGCTTTACTGGTTCTCGCAGACCATCGGACCGGATCGCGGACTGGAAGACGCCGTGCGCGCGATGGGCGTGCTCACGAACCACGACATCGAACTGCACCTCCGGGGCAAGTGGCAGGCAGGCTACGAAGAGCGCCTGAGGGCGATCGCCGCCGAGGCCGGCGCCCGGCAGGGACGGATCATCAGTCATGAGCCGGCGGACGCCGACGAAATGGTCCGCCTCGCCGCCACCTACGACGTCGGTCTCGCGCTCGAACCGCCGGTCACCGTGAACAACGACATCCTGCTGTCCAACAAGATCTTCACCTACATCCTGGGCGGAACCGCGGTCATCGCGACCCGCACGCGCGGACAGGCGGGGCTGGTCGGCGAGCTCGGAGCCGCCGCGCTTTCGTACGAGGCCGGGGATCACTGGTCGTTCGCCGCCGCCCTGACGCCGTGGCTCGAGGATCGCGAGTCACTGCTGCACGCGCGGCAGACGGCATGGTGTCTCGGGGAGTCGCGGTTCAACTGGGATCGAGAGAAGGCGACCTTTCTCGGTCTGGTGCAGACCGCACTGGGCACACCGAAGGCATGAGCGCCACAGTCGACGCCGCGAATCGCACGCCGCCGGCCGCACGGGCGACGCTCAAGCAGCAGGCCGGCCGATGGCTGATCGCGCGCATGCCGATCACCCGGGCGCTATTCGATCAACTCCGCCTCGAAGCCAACGCCGCGTTCTCTCGCGTGGAACCGCTCGTCTCGCCAACCGCGCGGCGGCGTCTTCGCGCAGCTTGCGGCGCAGCGCGGCGTCATGATCAACGTCGCGTGCGGTCCGCAGGTGATCGCCGGGTTCGTCAACATCGACCTGTTCCGCGCCAGCCCCGAAGTCGTCCGGTTCGATTGCCGCCGCCGGCTGCCATTCGCTGACGCGAGCGCGCGCGCCATCAAGATCGAGCATTTCCTCGAGCACCTCGATCCGCGCGAGGAACTGCCGGCACTTCTGGCCGAGTGCCGTCGCGTGCTTGAACCACATGGGGTCTTGCGCGTGGCCGTCCCGGATGCCGCGCGATATCTCGCCGCTTACTGCGAGGGCACGACTGAAGCCTTCCGCACGCTGGGCGTGAATCAGTGGCCGGAGGATCTGCCGACCCGCATGGATCTCGTCAACCACGTGTTTCACCAGTGGTCGGAGCACCGCTGGGCGTACGACGAGGAAACGCTGACCCACCGGCTGGAACAGGCGGGATTCCGCGACATCGCGCGTCAGTCGTTCGGCCGGTCCCGATTGAACGAGCTGGGCGCCGCCGATCTCCCGGTGCACGAACCGTACTCGCTCTACATGGAAGCGGCGAACGCATGACGGCTCGGCGTCGTGTCCTCATCGTCTCACCGCATTTTCCGCCGATGAACGCTCCAGACATGCAGCGGGTTCGCATGAGCCTCCCGCATTTTCGCGAGTTCGGCTGGGATCCTCACGTGCTGACGGTCGGCGACGCCGGTGATACGCCGGTCGATCCGCTGCTCTCTGCGACCGTGCCCGCGGATGTCGAAGTGGAGCGCGTGTCATCGCTTCCGACCTCCGTTGCCGGCGCCGTGGGGATCGGCAATATCGCGCTGCGAGCGCTGCCCTGGCTCTATCGTGCCGGCGCCCGCGCGATCGCTCGCCACGACATCGATCTCGTCTACTTTTCGACGACGATGTTCCTGTCGATGCCGCTCGGTCGCATGTGGCGGCGCCGATTCGGGACGCCCTACGTCCTCGACATGCAGGACCCGTGGCTGAGCGACTACTACGCCACGCACCCGGACACGGCGCCGCCGCCGAAATACGGGCTCGCGCATCGCCTCCACGCGACTCTCGAACCGTGGACGATGCGTGATGTCGGGGGATTGATCGCCGTGTCGGACGCCTATCTGACGACGTTGCGGCAGCGTTATCCGTGGATCGATGAAGCGTCCTGCGCCACGATCCCATTTGCCGCGTCACGCGCAGACTTCGACATGCTCGCGGCGCATCCCCAGACGAACGGCCTCTTCCAGTCCGGCAACGGTGCGGTACAGGCTCTATACGTGGGCCGCGGCGGCGATGACATGCGGCCGGCATTGCGGGTGCTGTTCGGGGCGATCAAGAGCGGGTTGTCACAGGCGCCGGCGGCGTTCGAGCCACTGCGCACCTACTTTGTGGGGACCGACTACGCTGCACCTGATCGTGCGCGAAAAACAGTGGCGCCGGTTGCGGCCGACTTCGGGCTCACCGATCGAGTCACCGAGCAGACGATGCGCGTGCCGTATTTCGAGGCGCTTCAACTGATGAAGGACGCTGACGTGCTGGTGCTGATCGGATCGGACGATCCGGCATACACCGCGTCCAAGGTCTATCCGTATCTCCTGGCGCGAAAACCGATCGTGGCCGTCGTCCACGAACGCAGCGGTCTCGTGCCGCTCCTCCGCGACGCCGCCAGCGTGCTGGTGACCTTTTCGCCGGCGAACGAAGCGGCGGCCGTGACCGAGTTGACGGAAAAGCTGCAGCGGTTCATGGAGCAGCGGCCGGCCGCGCGCGAACTGTCGCCGGAGGTCGAGCGCGCCTGCTCGGCCCGGGAAATGACCAGGCGTCAGTGCGAGCTGTTCGATCGCGTCGCGGGGCCGGCGCTGGCCGCCTAGCCATGACCACGCGTCTCGCCATCGTCGCCAGCCATCCGATTCAGTACCAGGCGCCCTGGTTCCGCGCGCTGGCGCGCGAAACCGATCTCACGGTGTTCTTCTGCCACCGCCAGGACGCCGCCGGACAGGCCGCGGCTGGATTCGGCGTCGAGTTCGACTGGGATGTGCCGCTGCTCGACGGCTACCGGTTTCACTGGCTCGAGAATCGCGCGAGGACCCCGGACGTCTCCACCTTCAGCGGATGCGATACGCCGGAGCTCGATCAGCGGATCCGCACGGGCAATTTCGACGCGTGCATCGTCTCGGGCTGGTATCTGAAAAGCTATTTGCAGGCCATTCGCGCGTGCCGCAAATATCACGTGCCGGTTTTCCTTCGCGGCGATTCGCAGCTCGCGACGCGGCGATCGCCGCTCGTCGGCGCCGCGAAGTACCTGCCGTACCGCTGGCTGCTCCGTCACGTGGACGGCCATCTTTACGTCGGACAGGCGAACCGCGAGTATCTGCGTCACTACGGCGTGCCCGACGAATCGTCTGTTCTTCGTTCCGCATTTCGTCGACAACGCGTTCTTCGCGGATCGCGCCGCCGCGGCCCGCGCGGACGGATCCGTGGACACGGTCCGGCGCGATGCCGGTGCAAGCGGCGATACGAGCCTGTTCGTTTTTGCCGGCAAACTCGTCGACAGGAAACGTCCCGCCGACTTCATCCGGGCGCTGGCGACTTGCGAAAGAGACGGATGCCGTTTGCGGCGTGATCGTCGGATCGGGACCGCTCGACAGCGAGCTTCAGCGGCTGGCCGCGCGATCTGGCCGCGCCGGTGACATTCGCCGGCTTTCGTAACCAGACCGAGCTGCCGGCGTACTTCGCCGCCGCCGACGCGCTCGTGCTGCCATCGGATGCCGGCGAAACGTGGGGTCTCGTCGTCAACGAGGCGATGGCATGCGGGACGCCGGCGATCGTCAGTCGCGCGGCCGGCTGCGCGCAGGACCTGATCGAGGAGAACGAAACCGGTTATACGTTTGAGCTGGGCGACGTGAGCGGGCTGGCCGATCGCCTCAAACAGGTTCGCGCCCGACTGCAACGCGAGCCGAAGCGCATTCACCCCGGCGGTTCTGGACAAAATCGCGCGCTACGACGTCCGCGCGGCGTTGAGCGGCACGCTCGAGGCTCTTTCATCGACGCGGGCCGCGATGTCTCAGGCCATATAGCGATGCTCGAGACGCAGCAGTTCACGCTCTGGTTGTTCATCTGGCTGGTGGGCCTGGGCATCACGCTCTGGAGCCAGCGCAAGGCGTCGTCGAGCGTCGGCCTGGTGCTCGCGTACGCGCTGCAGTTGTGGGTGATCCACTGGCTCGCGCCGTCGATCTATGCGCTGCCGTGGTACATGCAGCCGTCGACGATCCTGCTCGACGGCCTGAAACAGAGCACCTACGCGATTCTCGGGTTCGGCGTCGGCGCCAGCTTCATTGCGCCGTTCGTCATCGAGAGGCTCCACCGGCCGACCGAGGGCGAGAGTCACGAGCTCGCCGATCGGTGGCTGATGCGCTCCTATCTGTGGATTGGCATCGTCGCCTACATCGTCCAGCCGTTCGTGCGCCCGATCCCGACCGTCGGCGCGCTGATGTCCGGCGCCTCGAACCTGCTGCTCGTGGCGTTTGCGATGGAGTGCTGGAATGGCCTGAACGACCGCCGCGGATCGATTTGGCGTTGGATCGGGCTCGCGGCGCTGCTGCCGTTTGTCACGATCGTGACGCAGGGATTTCTCAGCTACGGCTTTGCGGCGATGCTGACGGTCTTTGCGTTCGTGGCGAGCATCTATCGCCCGCGCTGGCGCGTGCTGGCGATGGGCGCGATCGTCAGCTATCTCGCGCTGTCGATGTACGTCACCTACATGCGCGACCGCCAGGAGCTGCGCGCGGTGATCTGGGGGCAGGAATCCTACAGCGTCCGCCTCGCCGGGGTCGTGAACACGTTCAGCAACTTCGAGTTCCTCGATCTCACGAACCTCGATCATCTCCAGCGGATCGACGACCGGCTGAATCAGGACAGCCTGGTCGGCGCCGCCGTGCAGTACCTGGCGCTGCGGCCCGAGGAGTTCGCGAGCGGATCGACGATCTGGGAGGCGATCCTGTCGCCCATTCCGCGCGCCCTCTGGCCCGACAAGCCGATGGTCGCCGGCAGCGGCGATCTGGTGACGCGGTTCACCGGCATCAGGTTCGCCGAGGGCACGAGCGTCGGCATCGGGCACGTGATGGAGTGGTATGTCAATTTCGGCACGATCGGCGTGCTGATTGGTTCGACGTTCTTCGGCGTCCTCATCGCGTTCATCGACGCGGTCGCCGCGTCGCACCTGCGGCGCGGCTACTGGACCGGGTTCGCGCTCTGGTACCTCCCGGCGCTCAGTCTGCTCCAGGTCGGCGGATCGCTCGTCGAAGCGGTCTCGAGCGCGCGGCGCGGGGCTGTGTATCGGTCTTCTGATTCAACGCATGCGGCCGTCCCGCTTGAGACGGCCGACCATCCCGGTGACGCCTGGTCCCAGGCTGGTCGCCGTCCCGTCCACGCACGCGCGCCGGGTCCCTCGATCGTGATCGCGCGGTCGCCCACGCTCGCCGCCATTTCGCTCGAGCCGACCGGCGGCGGCGTCGCCGGCGTCGCCCGGCTGCTGTGGCACGTCTTCGAACGTCAGTGGGGCGCCGACGCCCGGCTGCTGACGCTGATCGAAAGCGGCCGGACACACCCCTCGTTCGCGGAGAAGACGCGCTACGCACTGCGCCTGGCGCGTGCGCAGGCGATGCACAGCACGGACTCGATTCTGTTTTCGCATCTCGGTCTGGCGAAACCGCTGCAGGGCATGCCGCGCACCTGGCATCGGCCGTACGGCGTGTTCGTGCACGGCGTCGAGGCGTGGAATGCGCTGCCGGCCGAGCATCTCGAGCTGCTCGCGCGCGCTGAATTGCGCATCGCGAATTCGCGCCTACACCGCGCGGCGGGTGATGGACGCGCATCCCGAGGTCGGACCCGTGGTTCCGTGCCCGCTCGCCTTGCCGCCAGATCGGGCGCGCGCTGAACCCGCGCCGTCGGGATCCTCGCTCCCCTGGCTCGGAGAGCACGCGGTCCTCGTGGTCGGCCGGATGCTCGGCTCAGAGCGCTACAAGGGCCACGACGAACTGATCGACGCGTGGCCTCGAGTGCTCGCGCGACGTACCGGACGCGCAACTGGTGCTCGTCGGCCTCGGCGACGACACGGAGCGGCTGCGCGACAAAGCGGCACGAGGCGACGGCGCGACACGCCATCGTTTTCACCGGATTCGTCCCGCGCCCGGCGCTGGACGCAGTTGTACGAGCGAGCGGCGTGCCTCGCGCTGCCGAGCCGCGGCGAAGGATTCGGACTCGTCTACCTGGAAGCGATGGCGCATCGCCGCGCCTGCATCGGATCGATTCACGATGCCGCGCGCGATGTGATCGTCGACGGTCAGACCGGACGGCTCGTCGATCAGGACGATCTGGACAGCCTCGCCGGAGCCGTCGTGGGCCTCCTGAAGAATCCGGACGAACGGCGGCGGATGGGCGAGGAAGGCTATCGCCGGCTGCAGGAGCACTTTTCGTTCGACAGTTTCATGACGCAGGTTCAACGCGCTGATGTCGAGCCCGCGCGAGGCCGCTCGCATCGTGAAGGTTCTTCACGTCATTCCCGCGGTGGCGCCGCGCTACGGCGGCCCGAGCAGCAGCATCGTGTCGATGTGCCGGGCGCTGGCGGCACACGGCGTGGAGCCGACGCTGGTGGCGACCGACGCCGACGGAACCGGCCGGCTCGACGTGCCGCTCGACGAACCGACGACCTGGCAGGGCGTGAACGCGCGTTTCTTCGCGAGACAGTTCAGCGAGGCGTTCAAGTATTCGCGGCCGCTGGCCGCGTGGCTGGATCGCCACGTCCGCGACTATTCGGTCGTTCACGTGCACGGCGTGCTGTCTCACGCGTCGCTCGCCGCAGCCCGAGCAGCGGTGAAGCACGACGTCCCTTACATCGTCCGGCCGCTTGGAACGCTCGACCCGTGGTCGCTCGCGCAGAAAGCCGGCCGCAAACGCCTGCTGATGAGAGCCGGCGTGACGCGGCTCCTTCGCCAGGCAAGCGCGATTCACTACACGTCCGCGGAAGAGCAACGATCGGTCGAGCGCACGCTCGGTCTGACCCGCGGCATCGTCATTCCGCTCGGGGTTGACGCGGCCGCCCTCGCCGGCGAGCCACTGACTGATGCCGCTCGCGTTCCTCACCGCTACGTGCTGGCGTTGTCGCGGCTGCATCCGGTGAAGAACCTCGAGGTGCTCATCGAGGCGTTCGCCGACGTTCACGCTGCCGCGCCCGGATGGACGCTGACGATCGCGGGAAGCGGTGACGACGAGTACGCGGCAGCGCTGCGCGAGGTGGTTGAGCGGCGCGACCTCGGTGACTGCGTGACGCTGGCCGGATGGGTGGACGGATCGGCCAAGCAACGGTTGCTCGATCGGGCGTCTGTGTTCGCGCTGCCGTCCTTCCACGAGAACTTCGGCGTCTCGCTCGTCGAAGCGATGGCCGCCGGCGTGCCCGCGCTCGTCAGCCGCGATGTTCACCTGGCCGAAGACATCAGCGCCGCCGGCGCCGGCTGGATCGTGTCACCCGACCGCGCCGCGATCGCGGCCGGCCTGCGCGAAGCCATGACCGACTCGGACGAACGCGCGAAGAAGGGACAGGCGGCCAGCCGTCTGGCGGCGCGCTTTGCGTGGCCGATTGTCGCCGGATCGTTGACGGCACTCTACGAACGCCTGACGCCGCCGCGGATCGTCTGAGGTCGGAAGACGAGACGCTCGGGGCGAGCGTGTCCAGAGCCTGATATGTGCGGCATTGCCGGCGGCGTGTTCTGGGGCGGACGGATCGCGCGGCGCGATGCGGAAGCCGCGGTGTCGGCGATGGTGGCCGCGCTGGCGCATCGTGGACCGGATGGCCAGGGCGTGTTTTCGTCGCCCGGACGCCCGGACGATCGAGAGCCGTTTGCGGTTCTCGGTCACACGCGGCTCGCGATCCTGGACGTGAGCGACGCCGGCGCGCAACCGATGGGCGGCCACCACGGTACGCCGTGCATCACCTACAACGGCGAGACCTACAACTTCCTCGCGCTGAAACAGGAGCTCGAAGCGCGCGGCGACCGCTTCGCCAGCCGGACCGACACCGAAGTGATGCTGCGCGGATACGACGCCTGGGGCATCGACGTGCTCCCGCGGCTGCGCGGCATGTTCGCGTTCGGCCTGTGGGACCAGGCGCAATCGCCGCCTCCTCCTCGCCCGCGATCGTCTCGGCATCAAGCCGCTCTACTACTTCAAGGCCGACGGCGTCCTGCTGTTCGCGTCGGAGGTTCGGGCGCTGCTCGCGACCGGGCTGGTGCCGCGCAAGCTGGATGCGACCGCGCTTGTGGCAGTACCTCGGTTATCAATCGATTCCCGCGCCGCGGACGCTGGTCGAGGGCGTCCGCGTGCTCGACGCGGGCTCCTGGCTGACTGGCCGATGACGACCGGCCGCACGTCGAGCGGACAGTACTGGAACATGCTGGACAGCGCGGCGGCCCCGCGCCGATCGGCCGATCCGCAAGAGATCAGGCGGACGCGTTGGCGATCTCCTGCGCGACGCGGTCGCCAGCCATCATGGTCAGCGACGTGCCGGTCGGCGCGTTCCTCTCCGGCGGAATCGATTCGAGCGCCGTCGTCGCGCTGATGCGCGAAGCCGGCGTCACGCCGCGCACGTTCTCGGTCGGCTTTGACGAGCGAGACTTCGACGAGAGCGCTCACGCCGCGCTCGTCGCCAAGCAGTTCGCGACCGATCACACGCACATCCGCCTCGGCGAACACGATCTGCTCGACCATCTGCCGGGCGCGCTGCGGGCGATGGATCAGCCGACCGGCGACGGCGTCAACACGCTACGTCGTCTCGCAAGCCGTTCGCGCCGCAGGGCATCACGGTCGCGCTGTCCGGCCTTGGCGGCGACGAGATCTTCGGCGGCTATCCGTCGTTCGCGCGGCTGGCCCGCGTCGCCGACGTGTCGCGGATCTGGGGCCGATCGCCGGACGCGCTCCGCAGCTTCGCCGCGAGCGCGGTCCGGGCCATCGGGCGGTCTTCGGTGCAGGCGACGAAAGCCGCCGCCGTGCTCGAGTCCGACGGCTCCTTGTCGTCCATGTTTCCGCTCATGCGGCAGGTCCTGTCGCTCGAACAGCGGCTCGCGCTCGTTGACGATCATCTGCTCGCGCGACATCGCCGACCGCTCCGATCCCTACGATCGCTTTCTGGCCGACGCCTTCGCGCAGCGCGCCGGCATCGAGCCTGTTCGCGCGGATCTCGTTCGCGGAAGCGCGAACCTACATGCACGACGTGCTGCTGCGCGACACCGATCAGATGAGCATGGCGCACGGCCTCGAAGTCCGCGTGCCGCTGCTCGACCATCGCCTCGTCGACTACGTGACGGCGCTCGCGCGACAGCGATAAAGCAGGGCGGGGCGGTGCCCGAAGCGGCTGCTGGTGGAATCGCTCGGCGGTCTGCTGCCGGACGACATCGTGCAGCGTCCGAAACAGGGTTTCACGCTGCCGTTCGAGCCGTGGATGCGCGGCGCGCTCCGGCCGTTCTGCGAAGAGCGTCTCGGCGACCGCGGCCTGTCCGGCCGCGGCCTGCTTCGCCCAGGCGAAATCCGCGGGTTGTGGCAGTCGTTTCTCGACGGCGGCCGGGACGTGTCCTGGTCGCGGCTCTGGATTCTCGTCGTGCTCGACGACTGGCTGGATCGACGCATGCCGTCAACTAGCCGCGCCGACGTCACCGGCCGTGATCCTGACGTTCAACGAGGAGCGGAATCTGGCCGCGTGCCTCGAAAGCCTGGTCGACTGGGTCGCCGCAGGTCTTCGTCGTCGATTCCGGCAGCACCGATCGAACGGTCGCCATCGCCGAACAACTGGGCGCGACCGTCGTCACGCATCCGTTCGAAAGCCACGCGCAGCAGTGGCACTGGGCGCTGGCGACGCTGCCGCTGCGAGCGACGTGGGTGCTCGCGCTCGACGCCGACCAGTCGCTGACGCCTGAGCTGCGCGCCGATATCGCGCGGTCGCTGCCGACCTGGAACGGCGCCGGCGCGCCGGCCGGCGGCTATCTCAATCGGCGGCAGATTTTTCGCGGCCGCTGGATTCGCCACGGCGGCTACTACCCGAAGTACCTGCTCAAGCTGTTCCGGCGCGACGCGGTCACCATCGACGAAGGCGATCTCGTCGACCATCACTTCCGCGTCGCCGGACCGACGGCGAAGCTCGACGGCGATCTCATCGAGGACAACCGGAACGAAGCCGCCATCGCCGTCTGGATCGCCAAGCACAATCGCTACGCGGTGCTGCAGGCGCGGAAGAAATCGCGCGCTGGACCACGGCGGCGAGCGACGCCCGCCGCCGGCGATCCGTTTGGCACGCCCGACGAACGCACGCTCTGGCAGAAGCGGCTCTGGAACCGGCTTGCCGCTGTACGTGCGGCCGTTCGGCTACTTCTTCTATCGCTACGTGATCCGCCTCGGCTTTCTGGACGGCAAGGAAGGCTTCATCTTTCACTTCCTGCAGGCGTTCTGGTACCGGCTGCTCGTCGACATCAATCGCGACGAACTGCGCTGCCGGACTGCGCGCTGCACAGCGCCGCCACGGGCTGCGTCGCACTGCCGCGCCTGACCAAGCCGCGCGAACGTTGAGCCGGAATCGACTTCTTCATGAACATTCTCGGGCTGAACGCCTATCACGGCGACGCCAGCGTCGCGCTCTTCACCGACGGCCGGCTCGCGTGCGCGATGGAAGAAGAGCGGTTCAGCCGGCTTGAAGCACCAGGCGGGCTTTCCGGCGCTGGCCGTCGCGCCACAGCCTCGCAGTACGCCGGCCTCGACGGCGCGCGATCTCGATGCACGTCGCGATCTCGCGCGATCCGAGCGCGCATCTTCACCGCAAGCTGCTGTTCGCGCTGTCGCAGGGCCCGAGCCTCGCGGCTGTCCGCGATCGGCTGACGAACGTCTCGAAGATTCGCGACGTCAAGCCGACGCTGGCCGAAGCGCTGGGGTCGACGAAGTCCGCGATTGCGCGCGCAGGTCCACCGCGTCGAGCATCATCACGCGCACATGGCGAGCAGCTTCTTCGTCTCGCCGTTCGAGCGCGCGGCGCTGCTGTCGATCGACGGGTTCGGCGATTTCGTCAGCACGATGTGGGGCACGCGGCTGCGGCAACAAGATCGAGATCGACGGCTGGGTCGAGTTCCCGCACTCGATGGGGACTGCTCTACACCGCGATCACGCAGTACCTCGGCTTCCCGAAATACGGCGACGAGTTCAAGGTCATGGGGCTCGCGCCGTACGGCGAGCCGGAATATCTCGACGGGCTTCGCAAGCTCGTCGCGCGTCAAGCGCCAACGGCGGCGTTCGAGCTCGATCTCTCGTACTTCGTCCACCACAGCGAAGGCGTCAACATGACGTGGGACAGCGGCGCGCCGACGATTGGCGACGTGTTCTCGCCGAAGCTCGAACAGCGACTTCGGCCGCGGCGCCAGCCCGGCGAGCCGCTCGAAGCGCGCCACCACAACATCGCGGCGTCGCTGCAGGCGCTGCTCGAAGAAGTCGTGCTCGGCCTGCTGCGGACGCTCGCGGACAAGACCGGCCTGAAGGACCTCTGCCTGGCCGGCGGCGTCGCGCTGAACTGCACGATGAACGGCAAGATCCTGTCGCGAGACGCCGTTCGAGCGCGTCTACATCCAGCCGGCGGCCTACGACGGCGGCACCGTCGCTCGGCGCGGCGCTCTACGTCAAGCACCAGATGCTCGGCGCGCCGCGCGACTTCGTGATGGATCACACCTACTGGGGCCTCGACTACTCGCCGCGAGGCGTGCCGCGCCGCGCTCGACGCGCAGCGGCCTGACGTATCGCGAGCTGCGCGACGAGGCGCTGGCGGACGAGGCGGCCGACGCTCATCGCCAAGCGGCAACATCGTCGGCTGGTACCAGGGGCGGTTCGAGTGGGGACCGCGCGCGCTCGGCAATCGCAGCATCGTGTGCGACCCGCGCGATCGCGTCGATGAAGGATCATCTGAACCAGCCGCATCAAGCATCGCGAGAGCTTCCGGCCGTTCGCGCCGTCGGTGCTCGAGGAGCGCGCCGGCGACTGGTTCGAAGATGGCCGACCGTCGCCGTTCATGCTGATGACCTGTCAGGTGCGCCGGGAACAGCAGGCGCGCGTGCCGGCGATCACGCATGTCGACGGCACCGCGCGGCAGCAGACCGTCAGCCAGGCGACCAACCCGAAGTACTGGGCGCTGATTCACGCGTTCGAGAAGCAAGACCGGCGTGCCGATCGTCGCTGAACACGTCGTTCAACGAGAACGAGCCGGTCGTGAACACGCCGGAGGAAGGCGATCGCGTGCTTCCTGCGAAACGACATGGACGTGCTGGCGCTCGGGCCGTTTCTCGTCACGAAATCCTGATCGAAGGGCATCCTGAGTCTCCACACACAGCGGATCGCGGTCACCGACAGCGCTGGACAGGATCGATTGGTACCTGCGGACCCACACGCGCAAAGCGCTCGCCGTCTGACGCAGCACGGCCGGAAGCTGCGGGTGGTGTTCTTCAACCGCTCGTACTATCCGGATTTCGGCGCCACCGGTCAGCTGCTGACCGAGCTCTGCGAGGATCTCGTCGCGCGGTTCGGCTACGACGTCACCGTCGTCGCCGGCATGCCGCTGTCGGCGGAACACCGCATTGCAGCCGGTCCCCTGGTATGCGCCGGTGCGCCGCGAGGAACGCAACGGCGTTCGCATCCTCCGCGCGTGGGGCACGTCGCTGCCCAACCGCGACGTTCACGCGGACGGATGTCGAACTATCTGAGTTATTTCTCGTCGGCGTCGCTCGCGTCGTTCCGGCTCGGCCGGCCCGACGTGATTGTCGTCGCTGACCGATCCGCCGATCGTGGCGCTGACGGCCATCGCCGCCGCGCGCGCGACCGGCGCGAGGTTCGTGTTTCTCTGCCAGGACGTCTTTCCCGAAGTCGCGCGGCTGCTCGAGGACTTTCAGAACCGGCAGTGTCGAAGCGCTGCTGACGCGCATCGGCACGTACACCGTCGCGACGGGCCGATCGCATCATCGCGCTCGGCGACACGATGAAGCGGCGGCTGGTCGAAACGAAGGGCGCCGACCCGGCGAAGATCCGCGTCATCCACAACTGGGCGGACGCCGAGGCGATTCAGCCGGGTCCGAAAGACAATCCCTTCGCGCGCGAGCACGGCCTGGTCGACAAGTTCGTCGTCATGCATTCCGGCAACGTCGGCATGTCGCAGGACGTCGACGCGCTGCTCGACGTCGCCGAACGGCTGCGGAATCTGCCCGACGTCGTCGTCGCGATCGTCGGCGAAGGATCGCGCAAGGCGTTTCTGCAGGAGGAAGCGGTGCGCCGCGGCGCTGACCGAACGTTCGGTTCTTTCCGTATCAGCCGAAGGCGCGGCTGACGGAGTCGTTTGCCACGGCCGATGTCTTCATCGTGTCGCTGAAGCGCGGCCTTGCCGGTTTCATCGTGCCGAGCAAGCTGTACGGCATCCTCGCCGCCGGCCGTCCGTTCATCGCGGCGATCGAGAGCGATTCCGAAGCCGCGCAAATTGCTCGCGAACACGACTGCGGACTGGTCGTCGAACCCGGCGATCGGAATCAGATGGCCGATGCGATCCGCGCGCTTGTATCGACGACCGGCGTCGGCCGCGAACGGCTGGCGCCGACATGCGCGGGCGGCGGGACTGATATACGACCGCGCACGAGCCGTCGAGGCGTATCGCGACGTGCTCGAGGAAGTCGCTGACATGAGTTCCGCCGTCGTCGGCGTCGAGTGCCGGTCGTCGGCAAGCCTCGAGTGTCGATGACGATTCCGGTCAAGCCGCATTCCGATCGCCAAGCGCGCGCTGGATGTCGCTGCTGTCCGGGGCGATGCTGACCGTCACGGCGCCGCTCTGGGCGCGTCCTGGCCGCCATCATCAAGCTCGAAGACGGCGGCACCGGTGTTCTTCGGACAGGACCGCGTCGGTGAAGGCGGACGGATCTTTCGCGCGCTGAAATTCCGCTCGATGATTCCCGACGCCGAGGCGGTCGTCGGTGCGCTGCAGGCCACCGAGCACGACCCGCGCGTCACGCGCATCGGCCGCATCATGCGCGCGACCGCGATGGACGAACTGCCGCAGCTCTGGAACATCTTCCGCGGCGACATGAGCTTTGTCGGACCGCGGGCGCTGCGGCCTGGCGAAATCGAGACCGGCGGAGACGGCCGCCTGGTGGCGATGGAAGACATCCCCGGCTACGTCGAGCGTCACAGCGTGCGGCCCGGCCTGACCGGCGTCGCGCAGATCTTCGCGCCGCGCGATATTCCGCGCCGCTACAAGTTCAAGTACGACCAGATCTACATCGCCAGGCAGAGTTTCTGGTTCGACGTCCGGCTGATTCTGCTGTCGTTCTGGATCACGTTCCGCGGCAAGTGGGAAGACCGCGGACGCAAGTTCTAGACTCCGTCCCGCCCGTCCTCGCCCGCTGCCCTCTTCAACCCGGGCAGCATCGCACCCGCCACAAACGTCCAGTTCAATCGTTCAGCGGTCATCCTGCGGCCGTTCGCCGACATTTCCTGCAGTCGATCAGGCGAGCGGAGCAACGCCTCGATGGCGGCGGCGTACGCTTCCGGCGATCGATCCTCGACGACCACGCCTGAACCGGACTCGCGGACCGCGGACGCCATCCCGTTTTCCGCCGAGACCACGCACGGAACGCCGTAGTGCATCGCCTCGATGACGAACCCGGGCATCGGGTCGCACCGCGCCGGCGCCACCACCAGATCCGACGCGAGGAACAATCGGGTCATCTCGCCACGATCGCGGATGAGGCCGGGATTCTCGATGCCCGCGCCGTTCTCCCCCGCCGGGCCGCCGACCACGACAAGTGTCGCGGAGGGAAGGGTCCGGCGAACGAGGTGGAACGCGGCAACGAGCGTGTCGCCGCCTTTCCGGTACCAGTCGGAGCCGTCGAAGAAGAGACGATGCGTGCCGAAGGTCTTCGTTCCGGGATGGTCGTCCTGATAGCTGCCGCCGCTGCCGACAAACGTGATCCGTTCCGGGTCGATGCCGAAATCAGATTCGAGAAACGCTTTCGTCGCCGGCGTCATCGAAAAAATGTGCCGCGCCCGTTCGTACATCGTTCGTTCGTAGCGGGCCCAGCGCGCGTAGCCGCTCGGCGGATGGAAATCGGCCCACGGCGGATACTCGCGCTTCGCCTGAGCCATCGTGTAGTCGAGATACAGGGTGTAGGGCGGCCCATCAGTCTTCCATTGCGGCGCGTACGAACTGAACACGTGCATGAGCACGTCGGGACGCGGCGTCAGCTTCGCGATCTGCTTTTCCGCCAGGCGGGACCGCGTCGCGAAATTGGACGGATGCGGATCACGGTGAACGAGCCGGTCGTGAAAGCGCGTGCCGCGCGTGAGGCGGTTGTAGATGCGAACCGGCAGCCACTCCGACAGATTCCCGGTGTAGACAGTGTCGATGTGCGCATGTTCGGCGAGCGCCTGCAGCATCGGACGATAGCGATCGAGAAAAACGCGATCTCCGCTGACAGCCAGTCGCATGCGCGGCTCATTATAGGGGCGGAGTTTTCTGGTACTCTTACGGTTCGAAAACGGCGCGTTGCTGACGCTGTTTTCAATCCGTGCGATCCATGCATGATGTGGCAATAGTCGGAGGCGGCCCTGGCGGCCTGTATGCGGCGCTGCAGCTGGCGCGTCGCGGCTTCCGCGTGTCGATCTTCGAAGAACACCTGGCGCCCGGCGATCCGGTTCACTGCACGGGAGTCCTCGCGGTCGAGGCGTTCGACGAGTTCGACGCTCCTCGCGATTCCATTCTCAATCCGCTCGACACCGCCAGGTTCTTCGGCCCGTCGGGCGCGAGCATCGCGTACTCGCCGCCGACCACCGAAGCGCTGGTCATCGATCGCCGCGTCTTCGATCACGCACTGTCCGATGCGGCGCGCGCGGCGGGCGCAACCATTCACGTCGGCGCGAAGGTCATCGACGTGCGCGGCTCGGCCGGCGGCGTGACGGTGGTCACTGCCGACGATGAGCAGGTTCAGGCGAGAGCGTGCATCCTGGCCTGCGGCGCCAGCTACGCGCTGCAGCGCCGGCTCGGCCTCGGCATGCCGCAGGTCCACCTGCAGTCGGCGCAGATGGAGCTGCCGGCCGGCAATCCCGGGACCGTGGAAGTGCACTTCGGCACGGACACCGCGCCCAAGGGCTTCGGCTGGGTGGTCCCGGTCGTGCGCGGTGGACAGGCCTTTGCGCGCATCGGCCTGATGTGCGAGCGCGATGCGCGCGAATACTTTCAGCGGTTCCTGGCCAGAGTGGCGCCACGCTGGCAGATCGGCTCGTCGGACGGCTTCGACAACGGGATGGTCCCGCGCGCCAAGATCCTGCCGCTCGGCCCGATTCGCCGGAGCTATGCGGCGCGCCTTCTCGCGGTGGGCGACGCGGCCGGCCTGGTCAAGGCGACGACCGGAGGCGGCATCTATTACAGCCTGCTGAGCGCCCGGATCGCCGCCGAGACGCTGAGCGACGCGCTTGCCGCCAACGATCTCAGCGATCGCGCGATGTCCAGTTACGAAGCCCGCTGGCGGGCGCTTCTCGGAGACGAGCTCGACGCGCAGATGCAACTCCGGCGCATCGCGCATCGCCTGTCAGACGATGAGATTGACAGCCTGTTCGAGCTCGCGCGAACCGACGGCATCATGCCGATTGTCAGGCGGACGGCGCGCTTCAACCGCCATCGCGATCTGATCGTGTCGCTGCTCAGCCATCCGCCCGCCCGGCGCGTCCTCATGAGACGCGTGCTGGGCTGGACGCCGCACCGCGTAAGACTGTGCCGCGCGACTTTCGCGGCGCCGTTCTTCCCTCAATCCTCCTCGCGCGGGGTGGTGCTGGCGATCGTCTGGGGCGCCCTCGCATTCGGTGCGGTGTATCCGTGGGCGTTCACGCCGCTGGCGATCGGCTGCGCGGCCGTCGGTCTCGCCGCCTTTGCGATCAAGCTGGCCAACCCGTTCTCCCTTCGACCGCTGACGCTCGCGTGCCTCGCCATTGCGCGCCGCGATTTCGCTGCAGCTCGTACCGCTGTCGCCTCGCGTCCTCGGAACCGTCAGCCCGGCCACCGATCGCTTTCTGTCACGGTACGACCTGTCGTACCAGGTGAGCTCGCGCGATCTCTCGGGCGATGGCGTCCGCTGCGGCGGCACGATGGCCGATTTCGCTGGCGCCGTCCGCGACGGTCCTCGGCCTGTCGTTGTTTCTCGCGTTCGCGATCTTCATGCTCGGCACGGTGCGGATCGTGTCCGGCACGGGCGCGCTGGCGGCGGCGCGCGCGCTGGTGATCTTCGGGGTGATGCTCGCGATTTTCGCCATCGGCCAGTACGTGCTGTCGGGCGGCGAAACCTACCTCCTGAAGATTTACGGGTTCTGGCAGCCTCAATATCGCGGCTCGCCGTTCGGCCCGTTCGTCAACCGGAACCACTTTGCCGGGTGGATGCTGATGGTTCTGCCGCTCGCCGCCGCGGCGGCGTACGGCGCAGCGGTCAGCGAACGCCACGATGGGTTGCACCAGGTCGTCTCGTGGCTGTCGCGCAGCCCGGTCGCGGCGCGGATGCAGCTGATGACGCTCGCCGCCACGGTCATGGGACTCTCGGTGCTGTTGTCGCAGTCGCGATCAGGGATGCTGGCCCTCGCGGCGGAAGCCGCCCTCCTCGGCGGGTTCATCGTCAGGCGCCAGGCCAGCCGGCGGGGACGCGTCATCGCGGTGACCGTGATCGCGGCCGGCGTCCTGGTCGTCGCCGCGTGGGCGGGCCTCGATCGCCTGATGGCGCGCGCCGCCACAGTCGCGGGCGATCTGCCAACCGGCGGTGGACGGATCGGCGCCTGGGGGGACACCGTTCACATCATTCGCGATTTTCCGGTCACGGGGACCGGGCTCAACACGTTCGGAACGGCGATGGTCCTTTACCAGACGGGCAATCGCGATCTGCATTTTCAGGAAGCGCACAACGACTATCTGCAGCTCGCCGCCGAAGGCGGACTCCTGGTCGGCATTCCCATCGTCATTCTCGTTTGTGATCTTCGTCCGCGCAGTGAAGCAGCGCTTCGACGAGGCGCCTGCTGAGGGCTCGACCTACTGGCTGCGCGTCGGGGCCGTGATTGCGCTGCTGGGGATTGCCGTGCAGGCGTTCGTGGAATTCAGCCTGCAGATGCCGGGAAACGCGGCGCTCTTCGCGGTGATCGCCGCGATCGCGCTTCACCGATCGCCGCACCTGCGCACGCGCAGCCGATCAGCCGCGCCGTTGGCGGCGCCCTCCTCTTCCCTCACCGATTAGCGCGCGTCCGCTCGCACGAGCCATTTCCGCGCGCCGCGCCACAGTCGTCGGGCGTAGAGGAAGACCAGCGGCGACCGGCTCGCCGGCGCGTACACGTTCCGCATGTAGGCGGCCGGCGGAAAGAAGTGTTCCTGCAAGAGACGCCACCGCGCTCCCCAGGTGGGCAGCGCGCGGACGTCGCTGGCGATGACGCTGACATGGCGCCGGGGACGTAGATAGCCCGCCGAACGCTCGCCCGTCGACCGCCTGAAAACGCGGATCCTTCCAGACACGATCGGGCACGGCCGTCCGAAACCATTTCGTGGTCTGCTCGAGGCTGCGGCGGCACACCGCCACCATCTTGCGATCGGCGGCCAGATCGACGAACTGCTGCCAGTCGCTCGCGGCCATCGCCCGCGCGAGCAGGTCGATGTCATACAGCCAGATCAGACGGTTCGAATCGTCATGGTGCGCGACCCGATGCGTGCAGGCCAGCAGGAGCGCGTGAACGGTTGACAGGCCTCGCGCCGCCGGACTGAGTCGATCGAGTGGAACGGCGGTCTCTGCCAGCTCCTCGTATGTCAGCGCGCTGGCAAAGACCTGCGGGTTGGCAATCTTCCAGTGCAAATCGACACTGTGCACGACCAGCCCGTCGTGCCGTTTTTCGTATGCCGCCTGATACGCGACCAGGTCGCCGCTCATCTGGCCGGCGGCTTCGTAACCGAGCGCGATGAGAACATCGTGGGCCGCGCGTTTCCGCGCAAGGGGAACGATCAGGTCGGTGTCGAGCCGCGGCCTGAGATCCGGGCGGGCGTAGTGGCTGTAGGCGAGGTGCGCGCCCTTGATCACCAGCGCACCGGCGGAGGCTTCGTCGAGACGCTCGAGGAGACGCCGGAGCTCGACTTCCCGCACCAGATCGGCGGCGGCGTCTGCGGTCGCACGTTCACTGAGGCGTGCGAGAAGAACCGGCGGCGCGGCTTCGACATTCTCCAGGCGATCGATGACCAGCGGCAATACGCCATGCTGCGTCGCCGACTGGACGAATGCCTCGGCATCCACGGCCGCGAGGGCGCGCATTTCGATCGCGTCCCCCCTGAAGATCGCAGGCGAGCTGCTCCATCACCGCTGCGTGATTCGAATCGGCGGTTGGCGCTTCCATGACCAGGTCCGGCCTGCTCAGCGCTGCGCCACAGACGGCAACGGCGCGGCCTGCGTCTCGTCCGGGAACACCTGACCTCGCGCGAAGTCGGCAAGACGACTGAACGGACGGGACATCAGCTCGTCCCACGTGCCTGATTCGATCAGCGTGCCCTTGTCGATCACGTGGATGGTGTCGGCGTGCCGGATCATCGACAGTCGATGCGTCACCACGACGATGGTCATCTGCTCGTGCAGGTCGTCGATCGCCCGCTGAATCCGGATCTCATTCGCCGCGTCGAGCGAGCTGGTCGCCTCGTCGAGGATGAGAATCGCGGGGCGCCGCAAAAGAGCGCGCGCGAGCGCCAGCCGCTGCCGCTCGCCGCCTGACACGAGCACGCCGCGATCGCCCACCACCGTGTCGAGGCCCTGCGGCAGACTCTGGACGAACCCTTCCGCGGCTCCCAGTCGAAGCGCGTCCCAGAGCTCGGATTCCGTCGCACCCGGGCGCGCCCACAGCAGATTCGCACGAATCGTATCGTGGAACAGGAACGGTTCCTGCGGCACGTACCCGATCTGCTCGCGCCACGATCGCATGTCGTCGCGGGTCAACGGCTTGCCGTCGATCAGGAGCCGGCCGGCGGTCGGCTCGAGGAGACCGATCAGGATGTCGGCCATCGTGCTCTTGCCAGAGCCAGACGGCCCGACGATCGCCGTGGTCTTGCCGCTCGCGATGGAGAGCGCGACGTCCCGCAGCGCCAGGACCGTTCCGTCGCCACGATAGTCGAACGACACGCGATCGAAGGCCACCTGCCGGCCGAGCGTGATGGAGCGCTGGCTCGTTGCGGGTGGTTCGGCGGCGTCCAGACAACGCCGTTCAAGGCTCGTAATCGTGTCGAAGGCTGGCAGCAGCGACGCGATGAACTGCGTCTTCTCGTAGATCGTCGAGAGGCGGGGAACCAGACGGGCGAACAGAAACAGGAGGAGCAGCAGCTGCGCCGTGGCGATCGCGAGGACGGAGTGCGATACGTAGACGATCACGGCAAGAAATCCCGCGGTTGCCAGTCCGAGCCACTGCCGGAACCCTGCCTGCGCCCGGGTGATGGCCAGGTTGACGCCGTCAACGTGCGATGAGACCTGCGCGAACTGCTCGGCGTGCCGCGCCTCGACCCCGTAGCTCCTGGCGATCTTCATCCCGGTCAGATGCTCGGTGATCGCGCTGTACAACTGCGCCGACGCCTGCGAATAGCGGTGGCCGGCCGTGCTTGCCTGGCGCATCGCGCCTCGCATGGTGAGCGCGACGAGCCCCGCCGTGCCGAGGACGATCCCGGTCATCGTCGGAGAGATGCGGACCGCGAGCGCGATGTACACCAGCGCGATGATCGCCAGGACCGCGAGGTCCATCAGCGCATATGTGACCATGCTGACGCGGTCGACTTCCTTCGTCAGCACTTCCGCGTAGTCCGAAATGCGGCCGCGGCTGAAAACGACCCAGCGCGTCCCGGCAATCGCCTGGTAGAGGCGCGGACGCAGCCCCGACACGAACTGCCGCTCGAGAAGTGCGCCGACGATCGTCTGCCGGCGCTGGATCAGGCCCTGCACCGCGACCAGGACGACGTAGACGATCAGCACGACGCCGAGCGTCGGCTGGAGGCCGACGGCGCTGAACGCCCTGCCGAACCACGGCACGACGCCGCCCAGATTGCCCTGCCGCGTGTCCACGCCGACCAGCTGCAGCAGCGGCACCAGCATCAGCAGGCCGACGCCTTCGGTGGCGCTCAGCGCGAGCAGCAGGATCACCGTCTCGGCGGCGTAGCGGGGCGATGCCGCGATCAACCGGGCGCTGAAGCTGCGCAGCAGACCGAGGCGATTCGAGGACTCGTCAGGCATTCTGTCGCTAACCTTTATCGACCGTGCGTCTTAGCCTCTCATGACCCCGTGCTCAAAAGCCGATATTACGACTGGAAACCGTGCTGATTTCCCGTAATCGCGGCGGTCCCACGCTAGAATTTTTGTATGCAATTGTGCATAACGGTTAGATGCGCTTAGGGTTCGACCTCGACGGGACTCTCGCGGACATGCACAGCGCCCTGGTACTCGAAGCGCGGCGCCTGTTCCCTGACATCGACCCCGCGGCGGTGCCCAATTCGACGGCGCCGGACGAAGCCACGGGACCACAGGACCAGGACGCTGATCCGAAGGCCGAGGCTGCGGACGAACCGTTGTCGATCGGCGCCCTGACCGCACGCCAGCAGCGCGAGCTGTGGAAGGCGGTCCGCGAGCGTGAGAACTTCTGGGAATCGCTGGACGAGATCGAGCCAGGCGCGCTCGCGCGCCTTCACTCGCTGGTCCAATCGCGGCGGTGGGAGCTGATTTTTCTCACCAGCCGGCCGGAAACGGCGGGCGACACGGCGCAGGCGCAGAGCCACCGGTGGTTGTCGGCGCACGGCTATCCGGATCCATCGGTGTTCGTCGTGCACGGATCGCGAGGCAAGATTGCCGCGGCATTGCACCTGGACGTGCTGGTGGACGATCGCCCGGAAAACTGCCTCGATGTCGCGATCGACTCGACGGCGCGCGGGATTCTCGTGTGGCGGGGTGACACCGGCAAAGTGCCGGCGAGCGCGCGTCACCTCGGCATTGGTGCGGTGAATTCGATGAAGGAGTGCCTGGACATTCTCGAAGAACTCGACCGGTCGTCGGGAGAGCCCGGCATGCTCGACCGATTGAAACGTCTCCTCGGATTGAAGCCGGCAACCGCACGCTTCAACAAGCCGGGACGGCCCGGAACCGAGTCGGCCGACGATCGGGTGTCGTCGGTCGGTTGATGCGCGCCTGATGATCTCCCTCCAGTCGTCGCTCATCGTCGTCGTCGCGCTGGCCATCGTCACGTGGCTGGCCGTGTCGTTCCACGTCATCCTGGTGGAGCGCCGGCGCCGCGGCGCGAACCACCTGCTTGGCCACGCGTTGACGACGCTCGGCACCCATGACGTCGCGCATCTGGCCCTCGACGCGCGGCTCGAGCAGGTACGCCCGCTCGTCGCGCAGGCTTCGCGCGAGCTGATCATGCGGGCAGCCGCCGACCGCGATGTCGCCGACGCCACGTTCGAAGTGCTGATCGCCGTCATTCGCGAGCGGTGGGGCCTCGAAGGCCTCGTCGGCGACGCGTCCGAACATCGATCCTCGAGAGACAAGTGGCGGCGGACCGCCGCGCTGCGAATCCTGTCCCGCTTCGCCCATCCGCATGTGTTCCTGCTGCTGGCACGCGCCGCGGACGATCCCGATACGGATGTCGCGACGTCGGCATTTTCGATTCTGGGGCGCTCGTCCGACCCGCGGGCGATGGACATCCTGTTCGACGCGCTGCGCGGTCAGCGTCATCCGGCATCCCGTGTGGCGATTCACATCGAGCGCTCCCCGCTCCTGATTGCCGATCGGCTGCGAACCCTGCTCGACGAACCCGATCCGGTTCTCCGGCTGTGGGGCGCCACGCTGCTCGCGCAGTATCCGGAGCCGGCCGTCGAATGCGATCTCGCGCGTCTGACTGACGACACCGACCCGCGGGTGCGCAAGGCGGCGATCCAGTCGCTGGGACGCATCGGCGACGAGCTCGCGGCAGACTGCGCGATCAAGCTGCTCACAGACACCTTTCCGTTTGTGCGCGCGCACGCGGCTCGCGCCCTGGGTGAGCTGGGACGAACAGACCTGGCCGACGATGTCGCCACTCTTCTGGGCGATGTGGACTGGTGGGTGCGCCGCGCCGCAAAGGAATCGCTCGAGATGATGGGCTCCGACGTCTGGCCCGTCCTCATGCGCTGTCTCGATCACAGCGATCGCTTCGTCAGGAACGGCGCTGCCGAGGTGTTTCAGAACGTCGGCGTGCTCGACAGCCTGATCGTCATGGAAGCGGCGTCCGACAATCCCGGCCAGAACAAGATCGACATGCTCCGGCAGATTGCCGAGGCGGGCGGCGTGCGGTTCACGGATTCTCTGATCGAACGCGCCGGCCCGATTGTCGGACCACGCATTCGCCATCTGCTCGCCGCGATCGGGCTCGAGCACGTGGGGGCGGCATGACCATCGCACAGGCTGTCGTCGTCACTTCGCTCTGGCTGTCGATCGTCTATCTGCTGGTCGTCGCCGGCACCGCGATCGTTGCGGCGCTGCGCGCGGGCGGACGCCGCGAGGACCGGGTACTGCGGGACGAAGCGGTTTCAGGATCCCGTTTCACGATCCCGGTGAGCATCATCGTGCCGCTGACCGGCGATGCGGCTTCCGTGTCGCAGACGATCACCGGCCTGCTCGATCTGAATTACCCGGCATTCGAGGTCATCGTGGTCGGGGACGCGGCCGCGCCGGCGCAGATCGACGAGCTGTCTCGCGACTGGCAGCTCGAGGCCCGGGAATTTTTCTATCGTCAGGCGCTGCGCACCGCCGACGTGAAGCGGATTTACCGGAGCGCCGTCGATCCGCGCCTGATGGTGATCGACAAGGCGCGCGGCGGCTACGGCGACACGCTCAACTGCGGCGTGAATGTCGCGCGCTATCGCTACGTGGTTTCGGTGGCGCCCGGGATCGCGTTCGACAGCGATGCGCTGTTGCGCGTCATGTCGGCGGCGCTGCGCGATCCGGCGCACGTCGTCGGCGCCAGCAATCATGTTGAACTGGGCGCCGATCTTTCCGGCGCGAGTATGGGATCGGCATTCCAGCGGCTGACCTCGCTTCGATCGCTGATGAACACGCGCCTCACATGGCGCTACCGCCGCTGCGGTCTTGGCCCCAACGGCGCCGTCGTCGTGTGGCGGCGCGATGCCGTGATCAAAGTGGACGGCTTTTCGCGGACCGCGGCCGATGTCGATCTCGACATGATGTTCAGGCTGCAGGCGGAGCACGCCGAGCTGGGCGGCCGGTTCGCGCGGAGCGGCGACGTGTTCGGCTGCGTCCCAGCGCAGACCGCGGGTGAGATGTTCCGGACCGCCGGACAGCGTCAGGTGGGCGCGCTGCAGGTGCTCGCGGCCATGCTGTCGCTGCGGGGGACGGCACTTCGCGGCCGGACGCTGGCGCATTTCGTCGAATCGGAAGTGCTGACGCCGCTCGCGCAATTGTGGGTGGTGGCGGCGACGGCTGGCGGGGCGGCGGCCGGATGGTTTTCGTGGGCGGTGCCGCTGCTGATGGTGCTGTTGCTGTCGTTTGGCCGCGCGGCCGTGACGTCTGCGGCGCTGCTGCTGCGAGGTTTCGCGGCTGGCGGGCCCGAGGAGCCGGAACTGCGGCGCCTGTTGTTGATGGCGCCCTTCGAGTTTCTGTTTTATCGTCCGCTGCTGGCCGTCGCCCGTTTGGGCGGTGTGCTGACGTTCGTCACATCGCGCTGACGAGCCGCCCGCGGGCGCCGAACACGCACGTCGGGATCATCGCCGGCATCGAGTCCGGCGACGCTTCGACGGCCTGACCGCCGACCGTCACCCATGCGTGACCGGCGAGTGACTTCCCCGGTCCGTCCGAAACCAATCACCAGCTCCGGATCGACGCCCTGCCGCGACAGCTCGCGGTAGAGCACAAGGCTTCTCGGCAGGCAGTCGTCGGTCGCGCCGAGCATCTGCGCCAGCCTCCGCGTGCGAGCCGCGAGAACACTCGGGCTGACACGCCGCGGCGTCGCCACGGCCGGCCGCCACGCCAGGCGCACGAGCATTTCGACCGAGACGAGATGACAGAGCGCGCGGAACGCGAGGTACGGACCGGCGAGCCGGAACGAGCGCCGCCCCTGTCGCCATCTTCGACGTCACGCCGATCGTGCCTCTTCGAACGCGCACGGCTGTTCTTCGATGGCGCGGACGACGTGGTGCAGTTCCTCGAATGAGGGCCGGTACTTCAGTCGATACACCGGCACCATGTCGAGCAGCGAGAGATAGTGCTGCACGAGCCGGCGCACTTCCATCGGATCGCGGGGATCAAAGCAGTGCACGTGCGGCAGCAGCTCGCCGAATGCCTGCGCTCCGGGAACTTGCTCGATTACGCACGGCACCGGCAACTGCGGGTTCTGTTCCACGAAGATCACCAGCGACAACGGCACGAGCGTGTCCGCGCCTTCGACTTCGGCGATCGATGTTGAGCCGCCGAAATGAGCGGCCGACGCGTGGCGCAGCCGCGGCTGAAACGGCAGCGACCAGATGCCCGGCGTCCCGCTCGCAAAGTCCACGACGAGGTGGTCATCGGCGAGATGCGACCAGCCTCGTTCCTTCATGGCGTAAGCGAGCGTGGATTTGCCGGCTCCGGACGCGCCGCAGAATGCGACAGCACCGTTCGGACCGCGCACCGCACTGGCGTGCAAGGTTTCGTAGCCCATGGACTGCAGCGCGATGAATTGCACTTCCTGGCGGAACTGGCTGCGAACGACCTCGATGGAGGCCTTCGGATCGACCCAGACCCGCACTTTGCGGGCTTCGGGTTCCACCTTGAACAGGCCGACGCGATCCCACTTCAGCCAGCGGCCGCGCGGGCTGATGATCGAACGTCCGTAAACCGAGTCGTTGAGATCGCGCCAGACACCGCCGGGACGGCCGACGACTCCCGGCAGCGGACCGTCCTGAATCTCGAGCGAAAGCACCCGTCGGTCGGCGGCGTGTCCGGTCATCTAGATGAAGAAATGCCCGGAGGCGTCCTCGCGGCCGCTCCTCTTTGTGATCTGAACGAGGGTCGCGAGCGAACCCTTCTTCTGGAGAACCGGGGCGGTCCACGCGCGGCGCGGGGCGGGCCTGGCCGGCGGCCGTTTCTCGGTTGTCTGCTTCGATGGCGCGTCCATGACTGGTCCTACTTACGTGCTGGTCAGTGAATCTGTTGTTGGCGGGCCCACGATTCGACGTTCGCGAGGTCCCAAATACGAATGGCAAGGGCAGGATTGCCCATGCCAGCGGTGACAAAACCCTGGATGTTCTTCCTGTCCACGACGCCGAGCGCAGAGAGCGTGTCGAGTGTCAGCAACGAGCGGTCGCACGTACGCAGCTCGCGCGTGAGCAGGGTCGTATAGAACCCGGTCGCGAGGAGCTTCCGCTGACGATCGAATCCGAGCGACGGGAATCGCCGCGCCAGCGGCCGTCTCGAGAGCCCGCGCTGCCAGCCGTCGGCGTTGTGGCCGTCGATCGTCACGCGAGCAGAGCCCGACAATCAGATCCGGATCGTAGTACGGATGGAGGAATCGGACGGCGCCCAGCATGCCGAGGGAGAAATATTCCTCCATCGTTCGCTGCGGGGTCACGTGGGTCAGGTTCGCCCGCGTATTCGCGACGGCGAAGCCGTGCGCCGGATTCGCCTCGCCGAGCACGTGACCGGCGCGCGCGAGCTGCGCGCTGCGCAACGCGGGATCCGGGGCGATCCATGACGGATCGCTGGCGGCAACCCGCCGCGCGCGACGGCGATCCCAGGAGCGCGGCGCGGTCATGGAAGCCATCATCCCGGCCAGCGGGCGGAGACCGTACTGCCAGAGCACGTCGATGTCCTGCGCGCGGTTCCAGGCCTTCGCGAATCGCGCGGCGCCGGCGAAATTGCCTCGGCGAATGAAATCGGCCATCGCATACGGCGACGCCGCCATCCACTCGTCGCCGCCGATGCCGGTCAGGATGCTGGAAGCGCCATGCCTGGCACCGGCGCGCGCGAGCACCTGGTAGGGCGCCGCCCACAAATTGAGCAGCGGCGACGCGAGGTGGCGATTGAGAGCGAGCGCCTCGGGCAGCAGCCCGCCCGGCGGGACCGCATCGAGAAACGGCTGCGCATGCTGAAAGAGACCGAGCTCCTGCGCGACCGCGGTCTGCACCGTGCGCTCGTCGCATTCAGGATCGGGAAAGATCATCGAGAGGGCGACGGGCGGGGCGGCCGCCTGCTGCCTGGCCACGTCGGCCGCGATCGTCGCAATCCCCACGGAGTCGAGGCCGCCGCTCAGGAAGATCGCACTCGGTCCGAGATCGACGCAGCGCCGCACGGCGCGCGTCTGCCACTCTTCGAATTGTTCCTGGATGTGATCGTGAATCGAACCCAGCGTCCGCGCCGTCGCAAACGGATCCCAGTAGCGATGCACGGCGATCGCGCCGCCGCGCACCACGATCATGCAGCCCGAGGGCAGACGGCGGACCGCCGCGAAGAACGTCTCCTCGGCGTCGGGAAACCGGCGGCAGAGCGCGTCTGCCAGCGCCACGCGATTCAGCTCGCGCGACACGCCCGGCAGGGCCACGAGCGCCTGCGGCGACGCCGCAAAGGAGATCGAGCCGCCGTGCGTCGCATAGAACACCGGACAGAGCCCGGCATGATCGCGTGCGACGATCAGCTCACCGCGGCGTTGATCGTCAATCGCGACGGCGAACGCGCCTCTGAGATGCTCGACCGCGCCGGCGCCCCATCGCTCGCACGCGCGGGCGACGAGATCGGCGGGATTTTCGGCTGCCGGCGCGCCGAGCTCGCGCGCGAGCGCCGCCTGGTCGAACAGCGTCCCGGCGAAGCGCACGGCCGCGCCTCGGGCGGCAGTCCGCGGGAACCGGGCGTGTGGTCAGCGGGAATGTCCAGCAATACGAGGAATCGGCCGCGAGCGTGTCCGGGAAGCGTCGAGACGGCCGTCCTCATCGAGAAAACTCGGCGAGGCCCTGCGCCTGGAGCTGGGCCAGCAGCTCTGCCGTTTCCTGCAGGCAATCGTCGTAGTCGACGTCGAACTCATCCACGAGCCGTTCGGTGATGTCCTGAACCGACGCGTTCTGCTCCAGCAGCTCCCAGATGCGCCCGCCGGTCTCGTTCAGCTCGAAAATATCGTTGGTGGCCAGGTTCACGAGGACGCAAGAGGGCCCAAGTCTGCGCGCCACAACACCTTCCCGGCGTTTAGCTGTCAGCGTGGCGTCAGTAGACACAAATGGCATCCAACGAGACTCATATCAAGGGGTGTACCAGCGCCCCAAACCCGCGCCGCGAGAGGGGTTGGACCCGCCCTCGTTATTGTATCGGACAAAATGTCTCCGGAAATGAGCAGAAAGGCCGCGGATCCGGAGCTTTTCACGATATTTTGGCGTCCGAGCGGCGACGCTGGGAGCCGGCCGAACCAGGGCCTGGAGCGCCATTCTGCGGCGTTCCGGTCACCGTCGAGAATGGACGCGAAAAATCGGCCAGCCCGGCGGTTCAGCGATAGTCTTTGAACGGAATCTGGCAGTCGTGCTTCCGCAGGAAGTTCAGGAACCGCTTGTAGTCGCGCGGCTCCATGTTGAACAGCCGCGCGACGATCTTGTAGTTGCCGCGCGCCTCCTCGAGCCCGCGCCGGACCACCTCGCGAACGTTCGCCCGCGTGATCTCGCGGTCCATGAACAGCGGATAGACCGTCGTCCAGAACGATTCCTTCTGCTCGACGATGCGCTTGTAGAGATCGTCGGCCACCGTGCGGCGCCGCTCGCGCTTCGGGCGGAGCGCGACCGGATCGTGCACGCGGATTTCCGATGACAGATCGTCGACGCTCGATCGTGCTCGCGCTGCACCGTGACGACCAGGCGCTCGATGACGTTCTCGAGCTCGCGCACGTTGCCGGGCCACGAGTACTCGGTGAGCGCCTTCATCGCCGCCGGCGAGACGCTCGGTGATCGGCGACTCGTTGGCGTCGCGTGAACCGCGCCAGGAAGTGATCGACGAGCAGCGGGATGTCTTCGCGCCGATCGCGCAGCGGCGGCACGACGATGTGGATGACGTTGAGGCGATAGAACAGATCCTCGCGGAACGTGCCCTGCGCGATCATGTCGCGCAGGTTGCGGTTGGTCGCCGCGATGCACGCGCACGTTGACGATCCGGCCGCTGCCGTCGGCGCCGACCTTCTGCAGCTCGCCGGTTTCGAGGAAGCGCAGCAGCAGCCCCTGCATGCGCAGCGTCATCTCGCCGATTTCGTCGAGGAACACCGTGCCGTTGTGCGCGGACTCGAGCTTGCCCGGCTTGTCGCGGTAGGCGCCGGTGAAGCTGCCCTTCACGTGGCCGAAGAGTTCGGATTCGAGCAGCGTCTCCGGCAGGCCGGCGCAGTTGACCGGCGCGAACGTCATGCCGGCGCGCGGGCTCTGGGCGTGGATGCTCTGCGCGACGATTTCCTTGCCGGTGCCGCTCTCGCCCGTGATCAGCACCTTCGCGTCGGAGCGCGCGACGCGCTCGATCTCCTGGCGCAGCGCCGCGACGTCCGCGGCTCTGGCCAATGAGTTGAACCTGCTGCGGCTTGGTGGCGAGACTCACGCGGCCACCTTCAGACGGTCCGCTTCTGCGTGAAGCGCTCGATCATCTGCTGCTGCTCGGCGCTGATCTCGACAAACATCACGCCGATGCGGTGGCCGGCGTTGCCGACGCCGGGCGACACGCGGCGCACTTCGACTTCGGCGGACAGCGGCATGCCGCCCATGGTCATGCGCAGGCGGCCGCGGCTTCCGAGCTTGGCGGGCTGGCTGGATTGGAGCAGCACGCCGGTGGGGCTGATGTCGAGCACCTGGACCGAAATGGCGACCGGCAGGACGGCCAGCTCTCCGGCCTCGATTTCGTAACGGGGCGATCGGCGGCGTTCTTCCATGATGACCTTAGGACGCCTGGCCGCCCGCCAACTGCTCGATGGACTGCAGAACCGACTCGGGCGGCGACATGAACTCGAGCCCGAGCAGGTAGCGAGGCGCGCCAGTCTCGGCGTTGATTCGCCGGATGTGCCTGACGCGCGCATCGAGCGCCACGGCCTGTCCTTCGACCATCACGCGAACGGTCTGCGTCGAGTCGAGCGCCGCCGGCAGCGGCGAGTCGATGAGCGCACCGGTGTTGCTGACATTGACGATGCGCGCGGTTTCGGTGAGCTCGAGGAGGCCCCAGAGCGCGCCGACCACGTCGAACCGGACGCGGGTTCGCCGATCACCGAGAGGTTTTAAGGCCATTCGCCTCCCGGAACGCGGCGCGTGGCGTTCTGTCTGGCCGCTCGAACCAGGGAACCTTCGAGTGGGGTGTCTGCCGAGTGGCTGGCGATGCCGATGGTGACGGCCGCGGACTCGCCGGTCTCGTCGGGAATCGTCACGTGACGGAGGATCCGTGCGCGGACGGCCGCCAGATCGCTGGTCGTTGTTCCGGTCAGCAGCACGCCGATCTCCCGATCCGAGAGCGCCCCGGCCAGATCCGACGCCCGCAGCTGTCCGCGAATCTCCGCCACCCACTTGTGGAGCAGCCCGGGACGGGAGACCGCGCCCGGCGCGAGCACGGCGAGGACGACGACATCGAGGCCATCCTCCACCGATTGGCGCGCCGCGCGATCGAGCAGGCGGTCGAATTCGCGCCCTTCCGTGCGGCGCTCGTGTTCGTGACCGGATCGTCTGAGAACCCCCGGCAGCCACGCGGCAAACGTCGCGGCGGCACGGTCCACCACCTGCTGCTCGCGGCGGGTGAACGCATGGCCGTGCGCGCGAAAGACCGCGAGCACCATCGTGTGCGTGTCGAGAATCGGCAGCGTGGCGACGAGCTGATCGTAGCCAGGCGGCGGTTGCAACGCGTCTGCGTTCGCGCCGTCGCCCATGCTGAGGACGTGCACGCCATTCGGCGCGGTGACGACGAGCGCCGATCCGACGCCGTCAACCGCCTGCGTCAGTTCGCCGAGCGCGGCCCGGCCGGTTTCTTCGGGCGATTCGGTGCTGGCCAGCAGTCGCTGCAGGATCGCCCAGCTGGTGCGCGTTTCGGCGATGGTCGCGACGCGCGCGATGGCCTCGCGCAGCAGATCGACGTACAACGACAGGCGCGCTTCGTCGCGCTTGGTCAGCGCGCCGGAAAACATCAGCAGCCATGGGTGCGAGTGCTCGCTGCCCAGGCGCGCGATCATCACGTCCTTGTCGCGGGGAAAGCCAAACCGCGCCGCGTCGGCGAACGGCAACGGTGTGAGGCCCGATGCGCTCTGCAGCAGTTCGCGATCGACGAAGCTCGAGGGCTGCAGGCGATCGGTTCCCGGCGTCGCGACCGAGAGCGTCAGGCGTCCGTGCACGTCTTCCACGTAGGCGCGCAGCTCGATCGCGTCCCACGCGATCAGCGCCTCGGCGAACGCAATCAGGATGTCCCGCTCGACACCATGCTCGACCGCCTCGTGGAGCAGACGATGGAGCGAGGAGACGCGATCGAACGCCTCGCTGTCGTCGGGCGGCACATCGAGCTGCGCTTCGATGGCGCGCGCGAGCCAGGCGGCGGCCGAATCGATCTCGGCGTCGCTGGTTGCCGCCGGCGTCGCGCCGGCCGTATTGCGCGCGATGAGCAGCAGGCCGACAGCCGGCTTGTCCGACGCTCAACGGAACGCAGAGAACATCGAGTCCTTCGATGGACACGCGCTGGCGTTCGCGCGCGTGCAAAGCCGGGATGAACGCCGATCGAAGCGTCGCCGGACCGATCGCGCTCAGCAGCTTTCGAAATGATGTGGGTACGGGGCCGACGACGATCGGCGCACAGAGCAGCCCGCGATCGTCGACAATCTCGACGGCGAGGTTCAAGCGGCGAACGATGGCATCCAGCCAGGCCCACGGCTGACGTCGAACGGCAGCGTGAAGTTCGAAGGCTGGTGCGGCTGCCACTGACTGCGGACTGTTCATGAATAGATGACGGATGACTTCTTCGGGCTACGACTTAGCGAGTGCCGCGCAGGCCACCGGTAGTGTGTGCAAGCGTGCAGCCAGCTGGAGAATTAACTGCATCCTGCTGAAAATGCACATGTTACGCACTGGTCGTCCAGCTGGGTTTGCGCCGTTTATACCCCTCACCGCGCTACAAAAGTAGCCCGCACGGCAGACATGTTATCTCATAGACGGCCAGTCGAGCTACAAAATGTACGCAGATCTTACATTTGTGCAACATTTCCCAGCGTGAGGTTGATTAATTTTTCGCTGAGGGGTTGACTATTGTCGTCCCTCCAGCCTATCTTGACTGGTGCCCGGGCAATCGGAATCCGCTGAGAATTCCCTCTCCAGCCCCCGGCCCATGAATCCCTTCGCTCAAAACGCCGACGATGGACCCCTTTTAATCGGGAGCAGCGCAGCCATTGCGCGATTGCGTTCCGATATCGACACCGCCGCGCGTTCCGACGCAAAAGTTCTGATCGTCGGTGAGACCGGTGTCGGCAAGGAGATCGTCGCGCGGCTGGTCCACATTGGGGGGCGCGCGGCGGCGTCATCCGTTCGTGGCGATCAACTGCGCGGGTCTGCCCGATTCGCTGCTCGAATCAGAACTGTTCGGGCATGTGCGCGGCAGCTTCACCGGCGCGTACCGCGACAAGCCCGGACTTGCGGCGCTCTCCGACAAGGGCACGCTCTTCCTCGACGAACTCGGCGAGATGTCGCCGCGCATGCAGGCGGTCCTCCTGCGCTTCCTCGAAACCGGCGAGATTCATCGCCTCGGCGCCGATCGGATCGAGAAGCGCGTCGACGTGCGGATCCTCGCCGCGACCAATCGCAACCTGCTTGGGCGGATTGCGTCAGGCGATTTCCGAGAGGACTTGTACTACCGGCTGAATGTCATTCACGTGGAGATTCCGCCGCTGCGCGAGCGGCAATCGGACATTCCGCTGCTGTTCAATCACTATCTGCAGCACTACTGCCGCACCCACGGCATCGACGTGCCGACGCTCCCGCAGCTGACGCAGGAGTTGTTGCTCGCGTACCGCTGGCCGGGCAACGTGCGCGAACTGAAAAACATCGCCGAGCGAATTGCCGTTCGGCAGGACGGCGGTGTGGTCCGACCGGACATGCTGCCGGCCGAGATGCGCGACACCGCGAACCAGAAACCGCATACCGACGGTCGCGGCGGACGGCACGGCGACGGCAGTCGTTCCGCGTCCCGCGGCGGACGCCGCCTGGAACGAGATCGTGATCGGCGGCAAGAACTTCTGGGCGGCCGTGCATGCGCCGTTCATGGATCGCGAGCTCACGAAGAGCGACGTGCGCGAAATCATCCGGCGCGGGCTGAGAGAAACCGAAGGCAGCTACCGTCAGCTGATCGAGAACTTCCATCTGCCGGCGGCCGACTACAAACGTTTTCTCGCGTTCCTCTATCAGCACGACTGCCACCTGGCGTTCCACACCTTCCGCGAACCGCGCAAGGACGAACGTTCCGCCACGCCGGTTGATCCGATCAACCTGCGCGTTCCCGCCGCTTCCTGACCTCGATTTTCAGCCGCTATTTCACGCGCGCGGAGCATCTCGCGACCGACAATGCTGTCGCTCTGACAGGCCGCGTTCAGGACGTCGGAACGAATCGACACGGCTGCGGGGAAGGGCGTAGCCAGCTCGGCATAAAGTTGTCAATAGCCGAGGTCGATAGAGAGCGGCATGAACCCGCTGGAACTGCAAGTGCTCGCGATCGTCGCCGGAGTCCCGGTCGAAACGGGCATCCAGCCGGAAGAAACGCAGCCTTTACGCCGCCTTGTCCAACGGAGGTTCTGCGACCCGCGCCAGGTCTTCCGCAGGTTCGCCGGCGGGGACGGCCGGTTCCTCGCTCGTTTCGCCGCGACCTGATGTCAAAGCGTGCATCAAGCCACAGCCGCCAGGTAATTTCCGACGACGTGGGTCCGGTCGGACGTTCGATGGGTGGTACCCACATGATTGCCATGCGGGATGGAAGGGCAACGGCAATGCCAGTGCAAACGCGCGCCGTCGCGTGCGATTCCCGCGGCAACTGATCACAATCCCGACGCCTTACGACGAAACCGCGACGCCCGCGTGCTCGTCCGCCGGAAAAAACCGGCCGATCAGATCGCGCAGTTCGTTCAGCGAGTCGGTGGTGTTGAGCGCGTTCCGCAGCTCTGATCCGTTGTCGACACCCTTGGTGTACCACGACCCCAGCGCCCGGATCTTGTTGACGACCCATCGATCGTGACTCTTGTGCCCGGGGGCTGCTCCGGGCGCGATCGATCGAAAGCCCTCAGGCTCGCGCACGCGCTCGTTCATCAGGAGCTCGATGTAGTCGAGGAGAAATTGGCCGCGCTCGGCGAGCGACACCGCGCGCATGGGACGGCCCGCCATCAGATCGGACGCCTGCGCGAGGATCCACGGATTGCGCAGGACGCCGCGTCCGACCAGGACCCCTTCGACGCCGCTCTTCAGCCGCGCGACAATCTGCTCCGGCGTCGTGCAGTCGCCGCTGCCAAAGACCGGGATGGTGAGGAGCTCCGCGATCTGCGCCACGAGATCCCAATCGGCAAGCCCGCTGTAACTCTGCGCCGCGGTTCGTCCGTGGACCGTGACCGCCCGCGCGCCCGCGTCTTCGACCATCCGTGCGAGGATCGGCGCGTTGCGCTCTTCTTCGTTCCATCCCGCTCGCATCTTGACGGTCACCGGAATCGACACGGCCCTGGCCATCGCCGCGACGATCTCCGCGGCGTGTTTCGGTTCGCGCATCAGGCTGCACCCGGCATGGTGCTTCGCGATCTTCGGGACCGGGCACCCCATGTTGATGTCCACGATGTCGGCGCCCATGCCTTCGACGATGCGCGCGGCGTCCGCCATCTTCGCCGGGTCGCCGCCGAAGATCTGAATCGAGACCGGCCGCTCCTCGATGGTGTACTCTGCGAATTCGAGCGTGCGGTCGATCCCGCGCACCAGTCCTTCCGAGCTGACCATTTCGGTTACCACGAGTCCGCAGCCGCCATTGCGCTTCACGAGACGGCGGAAGGCCGAATCGGTCATCCCCGCCATGGGCGCGACACCAAGCGGGACTTCGAGCGGCGTGGAACCGATGTGGATCGATTTGGCGGTCGTTTGTCTGCTTTCCACGACTTCTACCGGTGAGACCGGCGCGTCGCGGCTCTCGTCTGTTCCAATGTGACCCATGGCTCGTTTCTACAACCGGAAGAGCTTCAAACCGTTGCTGCGCTGTTCATTACGAGCGACCGAAGTTTTTGTCGGACGTCCAACCGTGTTCAAGAATGACCCATTCTCAATCGCCGAAACCACAATTCTGCCGACGCCTTCAGCCGGAATTTCAGCTGGCCCTCTGCTTGCTCAACCGTAGAGTTTAGTAGCAACCCAAAAGAGGACACAACGACCTGCAGATGACCGCCGCCGGCCCCTACGCTCTGATCGCGATCCCCAATCTGAATCGGGCCAGTACGTTTCGGCAGATCGTTTCCGAAACGCTGCCGCTCGACATCGTCGTGGTCCGCGACGGCGAAGAGGCCATGCAGGAGACGACACGCCGCGGCGCGCCGTCCCTCGTCATTCTTGATCTGTCGCTGCCCCGCGTCGATGGTTTTGCGGTCATCCGGAAGATTCGCCGGGGCATGCCGGAATCCGACACGCGCGTGATCGCCGTGGCCGCCCACGAATCGCTCGCGCGGCAGCGCGGGAGCTCGCCGGGTCGCTGGCCATCGCCAGCATTCTGCCGCTGGAAGTCGACCGCGCCACGCTGACCGCATCGCTCGAGAGCGTTCGCACGCCGGCCGAAAATTCTGCGGCCACGTCCGCGAACGCACCTTCCATCCCCGACCCCGGCATCGACGATGTGGTCGATCGCGCGGCCATCGAGGCGCGCCGCCGCAGCCGGATGCCGATCAGCATCGGCTACCTGAAAATCGGCGACCAGGAACACGTCACGTTTCACGTCGCCGCCCGCGAGCCGGGTCCGGCCGCGGCGCTCGGCGACACCACGGATTTCATGTTCCTGCGCCAGGTCGCCGAGACCTCCGAGGCGCTGGTCATTCCGAACGTCGAGAGCCACCCGGTCTTCGCGCAATTCATCCTCAAGGGACCGCGCCCGATCCGCGGATTTGCGGCCGTGCCGATCGCCACGTCGCGCGAAAACATCCGCGCCTCGCTGTGCGTGCTGGACACGAAACCGATCGCGCTGTCCGCCGGCGACATCGACGCGCTTGCCGCGTTCGGCCGCGAAGTCGGCGACGAAATCGACCGCGTGCTGAGCGCGTCGCCCGACGCCAGGCCGGCCGACAAACCGCGCAGCGCGGACACCACGGTGAACGCCGCCGAAGTGAAGGCGCTCCAGCATCTCGCCGCAACCGATCCGCTGACCGGCCTGGCCAATCGGCGCGGCGGCGAGAAATACATCGCGACCGAGATCTCGCGCGCCAAGCGCGAACGGCGGCCGCTCAGCTGCATCATGCTCGACGTCGATCGCTTCAAGCAGGTGAACGACACCTTCGGGCACCAGGCGGGCGATCAGCTGCTGCGCGACATCAGCAACCTGCTGAAGAAAACGGTCCGCGCCTACGACATCCTCGTGCGGTGGGGCGGCGAAGAATTCCTGCTGGTGCTGCCCGGCGTCGATCTGGATCTCGCGCGGGTGCTCGCCGAGCGCGTGCGGGCGGCCATCGAGGCGCTCGATACCCACGGCATCGGCCCGGTCACGATTTCCGCCGGCGTCGCCAGGTTCGAAAACGACTACGACTTTGCCACGACGCTCAAGACGGCGGATCGCCGCCTCTATCAGGCCAAGGCGAGCGGCCGCAACTGCGTGGTCTAGTAAGGCCTGACGTCCGAGACGTCCACTTCCACCGACACGCGCCTGGCCGATCAGATCGACTGACAGGATCAGCCGCGCCCGCGGCGCGTCCTTCCGCACCAGCCGCCCGATCACGCCCTTCAACGGTCCGTGGACGACCTCGACCATCGTCCCTTCGTGAATGAGCGGGCAGGGATCGAACTGCAGTTCGCTGCCGAGCAGCAGGCGAATGCTCTCGAGCTCCGTCTCGGGGATCGGCGCCGGCTTGCCTTCGAATGACACGATGTTGACGACGCCCGAGCATTTGAGCACGGGGAGCGGATCGTCGCTGTCAAACCGCGCGAAGCAATAGCCCGGGAACAACGGCCAGTCGATTTTTTTCTTGCGGTCCTTCCAGCGGCTCCAGCGGGTAATGGTCGGCAGGAAGACGTCGATGTGTTTCTTGGCCAGCTGCTCGCGCACGACCTGTTCGTGGCGGGAGCGCGTCCAGATGGCAAACCACTGAGGCGGAGGCAGTGAGCCGGACACTAGCTCTGGGGTGGCTGCTGTAACCCTTCGTCGTAGGCGCGTTTCAGCTCGGGGTTCTTCCACTCGATGATCGCCTGCGCCCGCAGCTTGACGAGGTACTTCTGGAATTCCTCGTTGCGCTTGTCGCTGAACACACGGTTGCTGATGTCGTCGCGCGCCTTGTCGAACGGCGTGGTCTCCGCCGCGCTCATCGATTCGAGCTTCAGGATCTGATAGCCCTTCTGCCCGCGCAGGACGGCGGTGATCTCGCCGACTTTCATCGGCTCGATCATCTTGCGCACGTCCGCGGACAGATCGTTCAGGCTCAACGGACCAATCAGGCCGGCGTTGGCGCGAGACGGGGCGTCCGACAAGTCAGAGGCGAGCTTTTCGTAGCTCTCGCCGCCCTCGAGCGCGCGCCGGCGGATATCCATCGCTTTTTCCCTGGCCGCCTCGTCGGCTCCGACATTCAGCGTCGTGCCATCGCCGGGTACCGCCACGAAAATCTCGCGCAGCGTGATCGTCTGGGCGGTCGTGAACTCCTTGAGATGCGCGTCGTAATACTTCCGCGCTTCATCGTCCGAGACGCCGATTTTTCCAACGACCTCGTTCTGCTGCACGCGCGACACGATCCACTGCCGCTCGATGTTCTTGCGCAGCTCGGAGAGGGTCAGGTTTTCCTGCTTGAGGGCCGCCTGCAGCGCCTCGTCGGACTCGATGTTGTTGTCCTTCTTGATGCTCTCGAGAATGCTCGTGAACTGCTCGTTGCCCATGACGTAGCCCAGCTCCTTGCCCCGCTGGACGATGAGGATCTCGTCGATCACATTGACCATCAGCTTCGGCGTCACATCGTCGAGCATCTTGCGAAGCTGGGCGTCGCTCGGGTTGGTCTTGAGATCGGCCTGCTGTCCGAGCTGGCGCAGGGCGGCGACCTGGCGGGCTTCGAGGTCGGTCTTGGTGAAGATCTCGCCGTTCACCTTGACGAGAATCTGCTCGATGACTTCGGCGCGCGGCGCGGCGGTCGCAATCGCGCAGGCGGCGGCCACGACCATCCAGGCGGCTCGGAATTTCATTGGGTTATTCATGACTAAATTCTTGCAAACCAATATTTTACACGTGCTCGAGCAGCTCGCTCAATAACCGGCCGACCCCCTCGATCGCGCCACCCTCGGCGCGCGGATCGTCCTTGGCCGGCCGCAGAATCTCTTCCTTCGTGAACCCGGGCGCCACCTCGCCGCTCCGGGCCCGGGCCGTCCACCAGCTCGGCGGCTCGCTGCTTTTTGACGCCAACCGGCCCTTCGGCGCGGGCGCGGGGCTTTCAGGGCCGCTTTCGCCATCGGCGAGGCCGCCCTGGGCTCGGCGCCGGCTGCTCTGGCTCCTCCGAGCGTGAGCTTGAGGCCCGATGGCGGAACCAGCGTCAAATCCGGACGCTGACGAACCAGTCCGACGAGCCGGACCGGATCCAGCCTGGTTTTTGCCCTGAACTTTAGGACGACGGTACGCCCTTCGCGGTCGATGGATTCGACGCCGAGGCGGTCGGCCATGATCCTGATCCGGCCATAGTCGGCCAGATTCCGGAGCGAATCGGGGACCGGCCCATAACGGTCCTTCGACTCCTCGAGCACGCGCGTGATCTCGTCCTCGCGCCTCGCCGCCGCCACCTTGCGGTACAGCATGAGCCGCTGGTTGGTGTCCTTCACGTACGAGTCGTCGATCCGCAGGTCGATCCGCAGGTTGACCGTGGCGCGCAGGTCGTCCTCGATGTCCTCGCCCTTCAGCTCGCGAACCGTCTCTTCGAGCAGCTTCATGTACATCTCGAAGCCGACGGTTTCGATGTGACCGCTCTGTTCGCCGCCGAGCAGATTGCCGGCGCCGCGGATTTCCAGATCGAGCGCCGCGACCCGGAAGCCGCTGCCGAGATCGCTGAACTCCTTGATCGCCGCGAGCCGCTTCTTCGCAACGGGCGTCAGGTTGTCTTCGGGCGGAATCAGGAGGTAGGCGTAGGCCGGCCGATCGGATCGGCCGACGCGGCCGCGCAGCTGATAGAGCTGCGACAGCCCGTAGCGATCCGCGCGGTTGATGATGATGGTGTTGGCGTTCGGAATATCGAGGCCGTTCTCGACGATGGTCGTGGCCAGCAGGACGTCGAACTTGCGGCCGACGAAATCGAACATCGCCCGCTCCAGCGCATCGTCGTCCATCTGGCCGTGCCCGACCACCACTCGGGCTTCCGGAACGATCCGCTGCAGCAGCGAGCCGATGGAAAAAATCGACTCGACGCGGTTGTGGACGAAGAACACCTGCCCGCCGCGTTCCATCTCGCCGCGAATCGCGCGGCTGATGACCTGCGCGTCGAACTTGACGACGTTGGTCTGGATCGAGAGCCGGTCCTTCGGCGGAGTCTCGATGATCGACATGTCGCGAATCCCGACGAGCGACATGTTCAGCGTTCGGGGAATCGGCGTCGCGGTCATCGTCAGCACGTCGACCTTGCGCTTCATCTGCTTGATGCGCTCTTTGTGCGCGACGCCGAAGCGCTGTTCCTCGTCGACGACCAGGAATCCGAGGTCGCGGAACTCGACATCCTTCGAGAGCAGGCGATGCGTGCCGACGATGATGTCCACCTTGCCGGCGACGAGATCGGCGAGGGTTTCCTTCTGTTCGGCCTTGCTGCGGAACCGGCTCACCATGTCGATGCGGACCGGGAATCCTGCGAAGCGTTCCTTGAGTGTTTTCTCGTGCTGAAAGGCCAGGATGGTCGTCGGGGCGAGGAACGCGACCTGCTTCCCGTCCATGACCGCCTTGAACGCCGCCCGCATCGCGACTTCGGTCTTGCCGTAGCCGACGTCGCCGCACAGCAGCCGATCCATCGGCGTGGGCGACTCGAGATCATTCTTGACGTCGGCGATGGCCGACTGTTGATCTCGCGTGAGCTCGTACTCGAAGGCGTCCTCGAACTCCTGCTGCCAGTGGGAATCGCTGCTGAACGCGTAGCCCGGCACTGCCTTGCGCGCGGCATAGAGCTTCAACAACTCCTCGGCCATGTCGCGCATGGCCTTCTTGACCTTGGTCTTGGCACGCTCCCACGACGTGCCGCCGAGCCGATCGAGCGGCGGCCTGGTCGCGCCGGTGTATTTCTGAACAAGGTCCAGCCGCTCGACGGGCACGAACAGTTTGTCGTCCCCCTCGTAACGCAGCTCGAGGAACTCCTGCGTGGCGTCGCCCACGCCGATCTGTTTGAGCCCGACGAACGCGCCGATCCCGTGATCGACGTGCACGACGAGATCGCCGACTTTCAAGTCGCGCAGATCGGAGAGAAAGGCCTTGCTCGCGGATCGCCGGCGCTCCGGGGCGCGGCGATCTTCGTCGAAGACGTCCGATTCCGCGTAGATCTGCAGTCCGGCATCAGGCAGCCGGAACCCGCGCGACAAGTTGCCCGTTGCGACCAGCACCGCCGCGTAGCGGGCATCGTCGGCGCGTTCGACCGGAACGGCGAGGACTTCGTACTCCTTGAGCAGCTCGATCGTCCGTTCGGCCCGGCCCGGCGAAGCCGCGACAAACAGGACCGTTTCGCCGTCCGCGCGCAGCTTGCGAATCGCGGCGACCCAGTCGGGAATGCGACCGTGGAGCTCGACGGCGGGCTGGCTGCGCACGTGTGCGACGCCCGTGTCCTGGTTGACTGTCGGCGCTTGCCGGTTCCGTGTCGAGGCCGAGCTCCGTGAGGCTGGTTCCCGCGGCGAGACGCGCGCTGATGGTTTCGACGTCCAGCAGGAGTTCCTCGGGCGGCGCGGCGGCGCGCCTTGAGGTCCGCATAGCTGCGCGCGATCTGCTCGGCGAGCTTTTCGCTGGCGGCGCGCACTTCGTCCGGTTCGGACACCAGCACGCGCGACTCTTTCGCGCGCGCCAGGTAGTCGAACACCGATGCGCCCCGATCCTCGCCCAGCTGATCGCGGAGCGACACGACGGTGAGGCGGTCGACGGCTTTGATCGACCGCTGCGTCGCCGGGTCGTAGGCGCGCAGCGACTCGATCGTGTCGCCGATGAACTCGAGGCGGACCGGGTTCGGTTCGCCCGCCGGGAACAAATCGACGATGCCGCCGCGAATGGCGAACTCGCCGTGCTCGTCGGCCGGATCCTCGCGTGAGAATCCGGCGTCGATGAGCAGCTCGCCGAGATCGGTCGGCGCGATGTCGGTGCCTGGCTTGAGATCGATGGACGCGGCGAGGAGGCGCCGTGGCGTGCTGACCCTGGGCGCCAAAGCGGCGGCGGACGCCACGACGACGCGCGCGCTTCCGCTGGCGAGCCCATGCAGCGCACCGGCGCGAGCGGCCGTCACGCCGGGATGCGGCGTCATCCCGCGGTACGGATCGACCTCGTGCGACGGAAACGGCAGCACCAGTCGCTCGACCGCATCGTCACTGTGGCCTTCGATCGCGCTCAGGAAGAAACGGATATCGGCGGTCGCGTCTTCGATATCCCGGTCGGCCGGGACGACGTAGAGGACGGCGCCCCGCGGGATGGCGTGTGCCGCGCCGGCGACCCGCAGCGCCTTGGCGCTCGATGTCAGGCCGGACAGCGATCGCGCGGCTTCCATGCCGCTGCGGGAGATCGCGCTCTTCAGCAGCGCAATGAGGCCGAGTGAGGTGGACGTGCTCGTCACGACGTTCTTATCTTCGCAATGATCGCGCTCGTCGAGTAGCCCCGCTCGACCGGAACCCGGACGACCCGGCCGCCGCGCGCCTCGACGATATCGCGTCCGACGATGGCATCGGCGGCCCAGTCGGCGCCCTTGACCAGAACGTCCGGCTGAATCGCCGTGATGATGTCGTGTGGCGTGTCTTCGTCGAAAATCGCCACCGCGTCCACGCATTCAGCGCCGCCAGCACTTCCGCCCGTTCCGCCTCGGCGGTGATCGGGCGATCGTCGCCCTTGTTGCCCCGCGCCGAGCGATCGGAGTTGACGCCGACGATCAGCACGTCGCCGAGGTCACGCGCCTGCTGGAGATAGCGCACATGCCCCGGATGCAGCAGATCGAAGACGCCATTGGTGAAGACGATCGTCCTGCCGAGCGCTCGCCAGGTCTGGACGGCAGCCACGACCTCCGGGACGCTGAACACTAGTCCTGTTCCTTTGTTTCCTTCTTGGCCGCATCGGCCGCCCGAAACGTCACGGGACCGCTGAACGTCCAGTGGTGGCGCGGCCTGTAGATGCCGGCATCGGGGGTGCGGGACTTTACCCGGAAGGTATAGAGCAGGCGGTGATAGTCGTACGGATAGCCGTCACACGTGTGGACGGCGACGTCGAGCTTGTAGGTGCCTTCGACGAGGTCGAGGCTCTCGATGGCAAACGTGACCGCGACTTCCCCTTCGAGCCGCTCGGGGTCCATTTGCTCGATGAAGGTGTTCGTGCCGTAGCAACAGACGCCGTCGATGTTGAACAGGCTGACGCCGAAGACGAAGTCGGTCGCGGCGGTATGGGCGACGACGCGCAAGCGGATCGACATCGGATCGCCGGAGTGAAACACAAACGACGGCTGTTGATCGCGATCCAGCAGCACGACCTCGGCGATCTCGATCTCGCGCGATCCCCAGCGTCCTTCGACCGCCTTGAACATGTCGCGAAGTTCGCCCTCGGGCTGCGCGGTCTCGGGCGCCGCCGGCGCAGGCGGCGGATTCTCGGCCGGCGCGACCGAGACGGCCGCGACCGCCTTCGCAGTGGTCGTCGCGAGCAGGACGTCCTCGCTCTTTTCGACCGCCGACAGGTAGGCGTCGACCACCCGGCGCGGATCGCCGTGACCCTGCGCGCGGCCGCCGTCCAGCCAGAGCGCCTCGTCACAGAACCGCTCGACCATGCTGAGCGAGTGCGTCACCAGGAGAATCGTTTTGCCGCGGCGGCGGAACTCGGCGAACTTGTCGAGGCACTTGTGCGTGAAACCTTCGTCGCCGACGGCCAGCACCTCGTCCACCAGCAGGACGTCCGGATTGACGTGAATCGCGACCGCGAAACCGAGGCGCATGTACATGCCCGACGAGTAGGTCTTCACCGGGGCATCGATGAACTCGGTCAGCTCGGCGAAATCCACGATCTCGTCGAAGCGTTCCTCGATTTCGCGCTTCGTCAGGCCGAGCATGATGCCGTTGATGAACACGTTCTCGCGGCCGGAAATCTCCGGGTGGAATCCGGCGCCGAGCTCGATCAGTGCGGAGATTCGGCCGGTGACGCGCACCTGACCGCTGGTCGGCTTGGTGATGCCCGCGACGAGCTTCAGCGCGGTGCTCTTTCCCGATCCGTTCCGTCCGATGACGCCGTAGGTCGATCCCTTCGGGACGCTGAAAGACACGTCGGTCAGCGCCGGGAAAGTCTCGCTCGCGCGAAGGTCGCGCAAAATGCTGCGCTGCAGCAGCGCGCTCTTGAGCGTCGCGAACTGCCGGCCGCCGTAGCGGCGGTAGATTTTCGAGACGTTGGTGAGCTCGATCGCGTTCACACGGCCTCCGCGAACGAATCCCGGAGGCGATCGAACAGCCAGTAGCACGCCAGGAACAGCCCGATCGAGAAGAGGCCGGTTGCGAGCAGCCAGCGCCAGTGGCCGATCGGTCCCCTGAAAAACAGGATCTCCTGGTACGACACGATGATGTGCGTCATCGGATTCAGGTCGAGCACCTGCTTTACCGAGGCCGGGCGCTTCCTTAATCCAGTAGATGATCGGCGTCGAAAAAAACCACAGCGTGAGCACGTTGGAGAGCACATCGCGCAGGTCGCGAAAGTGGACCGTCAACGCCGAGAACCCCAGCGCCAGCGCCGAGGTGAAAATCAGCTGGACGAGAATCGTCAGCGGAAACCAGACGATGTCCCACGGATCCGGCCACCGCTGGTAGTAGATCAGAAACACCGCGAGGATCGGCAGGCCGAGAAAGAAGTGAAACATGTTGGCCAGCACGTTCACCAGCGGCAGGATCTCGGCGGGAAACAGGACCTTTTTGATCAGGTTGCCGCCGGAGATCAGCGACCCGGCGGATTCCGACAGCGCGGACGTGAACCAGGTCCACGGCAGGATCCCGCAGAACATGAACAGCGCGTAGGGCTCGACCGCCGCGGAGTGCGTGTCCGGAAGAATGACGGCGAAGACGAACGAATAGATCGACAGCAGCAGGAGCGGGTTGATGAACGACCAGAGGAAGCCGAGAACCGACCCCCGGTAGCGCGCCTTGAGCTCGCGCGCGACCAGACTCTGAATCAGGCCGCGGTAGCGAATCAGCTGTGCGAGATTGGCAAACAATTACTGACGGATCTTAGCGCGGGTCGCGACCTGGAGGCGGATGAGGGATTTCATGAGCGCAATGCGCGCGCGTTCGGCGTCCAGGTCGATGGTCGGCCGCAACAGGCGGTCTTCCGCGCGCTTCAGCGCCGCCTCGGCACGGGCCACGTCGATTTCCTCCGGGCGCTCCGCGACCCGCGACAGGATGGTGACCCGATCCGGCTGCACTTCCGCGAAGCCGAGCCCGACGAGCAGATAGTGCTTGTCCTGACCCTGCCGGTACCACAACTCGCCGGCGCCGAGCATCGCCAGCAGCGGCGTATGCCCCGGCAGCACGCCGAAGTACCCGTCGGAGCCGGGGATCTCCACTTCGTCAACCGACTCGTTCACGAGCGAGCGGTCGGTGGAGACGATCTGCAGTTGAATCTTCGTTGGTAGCGCCATCTAAGTCAAACGCGGAACGCCAAGTTCGCAAAGTTCGCTGAACCATTCTAGGATCTGCGGTCTCTGCGAATTCTGCGTTGCTCGTCGTCGTCCCTTTCGTTACGCGGCTTGCCGTTTCCGGAAGCGCTCGATGACTTCGTCGATCGCGCCTGCCATGTAAAAGTCCTGCTCGGGGATCTGGTCGTGCTTGCCCTCGACGATTTCCTTGAAGCCGCGAATCGTGTCCGCGATCGGCACGTACTTGCCGTCGAGCCCGGTGAACTGCTGGGCGACGAAGAACGGCTGCGACAGGAACTTCTGGATCTTGCGGGCGCGCGACACGGTCAGCCGGTCGTCTTCCGAGAGCTCGTCGATGCCCAGAATCGCGATGATGTCCTGGAGATCCTTGTAGCGCTGCAGGATCTGCTTCACCTGGCGCGCCGTGTCGTAGTGCTCGTTGCCGAGAATGCGCGGGTCGAGAATGCGCGACGTGGACGCGAGCGGATCGACCGCCGGATAGATGCCCAGCTCCGAAATGGCGCGCGACAGGTTGGTCGTCGCATCGAGATGCGCGAACGTCGTCGCGGGCGCCGGGTCGGTGTAGTCGTCGGCGGGCACGTAAATCGCCTGCACCGAGGTGATCGATCCTTTTTGCGTGGTCGTGATGCGTTCCTGCATCGCACCCATTTCGCTCTGCAGCGTCGGCTGGTAACCGACCGCCGACGGCATGCGGCCGAGCAGCGCCGACACTTCCGAACCGGCCTGAGTGAAGCGGAAGACGTTGTCGATGAACAGCAGCACGTCCTTGCCTTCCGCGTCGCGGAAGTATTCGGCAACGGTCAGCGCCGACAGGCCGACGCGCAGGCGCGCACCGGGCGGTTCCGTCATCTGTCCGTAGACCAGCGCCGCGCGCGACTTGGTGTGATCGTGCGGGTCGATCACGCCGCTCTCCTGGAACTCGTGCCAGAGGTCGTTGCCTTCGCGGGTGCGTTCACCGACGCCGCCGAACACCGACACGCCGCCGTGCTTCATGGCGATGTTGTTGATCAACTCCATGATGACGACGGTCTTGCCGACACCGGCGCCGCCGAACAACCCGATCTTGCCGCCCTGCAGGTACGGCTCGAGCAGATCGATGACCTTGATCCCCGTCTCGAACATCTTCAGATCGGTGGACTGATCGACCAGGGTCGGCGCGGGCCGGTGAATCGGCCAGCGCGTCTTCGACGCGACCGGGCGATCCGGAAAGTCGACCGGCTCCCCCAGCACGTTCAGCACGCGGCCGAGGGTTTCGGGACCGACCGGAACCGAGATGGCTTCGCCGAGATCCTCGGCCAACATGCCGCGCTGAACGCCGTCGGTCGCCTTCATCGCCACCGAGCGCACGCGGTTCTCACCGAGGTGCTGTTCGACTTCCGCGATGATGTCGATCTCGCCGGTCTCCTTGGTGTTGGTGTGGATCCGGAGGGCGTTGTAGATGGCGGGCAGATGTCCGGCCTCGAACTCGACGTCGAGCACCGGTCCAATCACTTGCACGATCTTGCCGAATTTGTGGTTCGTCATAACGTTGGCCTAGAGCGCCTCGGCGCCCGAGACGACCTCGATAATCTCTCGTGTAATGGCGGCCTGCCGCACCTTGTTCATGTACAGGGTGAGGCTGGCGATCATGTCTGCCGAGTTCTTGGTGGCGGTGTCCATGGCGGTCATCTGCGCGGCGAAGAACGCCGCGTTCGACTCGAGCAGCGCGCGATACACCTGCACTTCGACGAAGCGCGGCAGCAGCTCGTTGAAGATTTCCTGGGGCGACGGCTCGTAGAGATAGTCGACCACCGCCTCGCCCGGCACCGCCGCCGGGGCGTCCGCGTCGACATCGCCGCGCGCGATCGGCAGCAACTGGGTCATCACCACGCGCTGCGAGATCACCGACTTGAATTCGTTGTAGACCAGCAGCACGCGGTCCACCTGATCGGCCAGGAACGCGTCCATCGCGAGCTGGGCGATGATCCGCGCGCTTTCGAACTGCAGCTTCTGGAAGATGCCGATCTGCTCGAAATGAATCTCGTAGCCGCGCCGCGCGAAGAAGTCGCGCCCTTTCCTGCCGACCAGGGCGAGCGTGCACGGCTCGGCGCTCTCGGCGATCAGCGTGGCGGCGCTCTTGATCACGTTGGTGTTGAAGCTGCCGGCCAGGCCTTTGTCGCCGGTCACGATGATCACCAGCGTCCGGCTGGCGGCGTGTTTCGGGCGGGTGACGAGCAGCGGGTGAATCGATGGATCGACCCGCGACGCCACGCTCGAGAGGACGCGCTGCATCTGGATGGCGAACGGCCGCGCGCCCATGATGCGTTCCTGGGCGCGGCGCAGCTTCGACGCGGCGACCATTTTCATCGCCTTGGTAATCTGCTGCGTGTTCTTCACCGCGCGGACGCGGCGCCGAAGATCTATGAGTGACGGCATATCGGTGATTCTGGACAATTAGGAACTGCCGAGTTCGCAGAGTTCGCATGACCCATTCGTGATTCCGCGTTCTCTGCGCACTCTGCGTCGATTGCCGTCCTAGGCGACCGCGGCCTTTCGGGCTGCGAAGTCGCTCGCGAACTGCTTGACCGCGTCAGTCAGCGCGGCCTTGAGCTGATCGTCCAGCTGCTTCTTCTCGACGATGCCGGCAAACACCTGCGGATGCCGCCCTTCGATGAACGCATAGAGTCCGGTTTCGAAGGCGCGCAGATCCGGGATGGCTACCGCGTCGAGGTAGCCGTTCGTGCCGGCAAAAATGATCGCCACCTGGCGCTCGACCGACAGCGGCTCGTACTGCGGCTGCTTGAGAATTTCCACGAGGCGCGCGCCGCGCGTCAGCTGCGCCTGCGTCGACTTGTCGAGGTCGCTGCCGAACTGCGCGAAGGCGGCGAGCTCGCGATACTGCGCGAGGTCCAGCCGGAGCGTGCCCGCGACCTGGCGCATCGCCCTGATCTGCGCCGAACCGCCGACGCGCGAGACCGAGTTGCCGACGTTGATCGCCGGGCGCACGCCCTGATGGAACAGGTCCGACTCGAGGAAGATCTGTCCGTCGGTGATCGAGATGACGTTGGTCGGAATGTACGCCGACAGGTCGCCGGCCTGCGTCTCGATGATCGGCAGCGCCGTCAGCGACCCGCCGCCCAATTCCTTGTTCAACTTGGCGGCGCGCTCGAGCAGGCGCGAGTGCAGGTAGAACACGTCGCCCGGATACGCCTCGCGACCCGGCGGCCGTCGCAGCAGCAGCGAAATCTCGCGATAGGCCTGCGCGTGCTTGGAGAGATCGTCGTAGACCACCAGCGCGTGGCGGCCGCTGTCCCTGAAAAACTCACCGAACGTGCACGCGGAATACGGGCTGATGTAGAGCAGCGGCGCCGGATCGGCCGCGGTGGCCGCGACGACGATCGTATAGCGCATGGCGTCCGCTTCTTCGAGCGTGCGGACCACCTGCGCGACGGTCGACTGCTTCTGGCCGATCGCGTTGTAAATGCAGATGACGCCGGTGTCCTTCTGGTTCAGGATCGCGTCGATCGCCACGGCGGTCTTGCCGGTCTGGCGGTCGCCGATGATCAGCTCGCGCTGGCCGCGGCCGATCGGCACCATCGCATCGATCGCCTTCAGCCCGGTCTGGAGCGGCTCCTTCACCGACTGGCGATCGACCACGCCGGGCGCCAGCCGTTCGATGGGCGCGAACTGCTTCGAGGTGATCGGCCCCTTGCCGTCAATCGGCTGGCCCAGCGCGTTGACCACGCGCCCGAGCATCTCGTCGCCGACCGGGACCGAAATGATCCGGCCGGTGCGCTTGACGACGTCGCCTTCCTTGATTTCCTTGAACTCGCCGAGCAGCACCGCGCCGACGCTTTCCTCCTCGAGGTTCAGCGCGATGCCGTAGACCCCGTGCGGAAATTCGAGCATCTCGCCGGACATCGCCTTCTCGATGCCATGCACGCGGGCGATGCCATCGCCGATCGTGATGATGCTGCCGACCTCGGCAACGTCGACGTCCACGGCGTAACTGCCGATCTGGTCGCGGATAATCTTGGAAATCTCTTCGGCTTTGATGTCCATGTTGTGCTCCGGGCGCTCGCGCGTCCGGTTCTCGCAGTCGCGGCCATCGCCGCGTCGCGCTTAGAGACTCTCGGTGAGTCTGTGTTTCATGCGTTGCAAATGGCTCGTGATGCTGCCGTCGTAGACCGTGTCGTCGATCCGCGCCACGACGACCGCCGATGATCGCCGGGTCGACGCGCGTCGTCAGCCGAACGGTGCGGCCGGTGGCCCGGGCCAGGCTCTGCTCGATCTGTCGCGCCTGATCGTCCTGCAGCGGTGTCGCGGTCGTCACGTAAGCGCGGACGACATTCTGAACCTTGAGCAACCGCTGACGGTAGGCCTCGAGGATCTCCGGCAGCAGAACGAACCGATCGCGTTCGGCGATCAGTATCATCAACTTGCCGACCATCGGCGTCGCGCCGGCGCGTGCGACCAGCTCGGCGATCGTCGCGCGCTTTCGGGAAATCGGGACGGCTGGATTCAGGAGCGCCTTCGACAGCTCCGCGTGGCCCTCGATGAGCGACACGAACGCCGCGAGATCCGTCTCGATGCGCGTGAGATCGGCGCCTTCTTTGACGGCCACATCCACAAGCGCGCGAGCGTAGCGGGTAGCCGCAGTTCGATTGGTCACAACGTCAGAAATTCCGCGGTTTTACAGGGCAATCAGCGAGCTTGCGCCTACTTTCACAAGCTCAGATCAGGAGTTTATACCATATCTCAAACGAGCCCCGTACGCCGGGCGCGCTCGAATTTGGCTATCGCCCGTCGGTCAAGTGGTCGTAGATGCGGATCAGTTCATCTTCCGAGGCAAATTCGATTTCTATTCGCCCCTTGGCACCCTGCCGGACGATGCGGACGCGTGTCCCCAGGAGGAGCTTCAACTTGTCCTCGGCGGCTTTGGTGTGAACATCCTGCGGGATGGCGGGCGCCGCCTCGTCGGTGCGCGCTCGCGTCGCTTCCGCGATTTTTCTGATCAGCGACTCGGTCTCGCGGACCGACAGGCTGCGGGCGATGACGTCGCGCGCGAGACGACGCTGGTCGGCTTCAGCGGTCAGCGCGAGCAGCGCGCGCGCATGCCCCATCGACAGCGTGCCGGCCGCCACGTCCGCGCGCACATCTTCGGGAAGCTTCAGCAGACGCAGGAAGTTCGCGACCGTCGCGCGATCCTTGCCGACGGCGGCGGCGATGTCGTCCTGGGTCAGATGGAAATCGTCGGTGAGGCGGCGATACGCGAGCGCCTCGTCGATCGGATTCAGATCCTCGCGCTGGACGTTCTCGATCAGCGCCATCTCGAGGAGCGACCGCTCTTCGCCGGCCGCCACATCGCGGATGACGACCGGTACGCGGAGGAGTCCGGCCTTTTGCGCGGCGCGCCAGCGCCGCTCGCCGGCAATGATGTGGAACCGGTCAGCGACCCTGCGCACGACGATCGGCTGAATGACGCCGTTGGACTTGATCGACCGCGCGAGATCTTCGAGCCGTGTGTCGTCGAACGCGCGCCGCGGCTGATACGTGCTCGGCGAGAGGCGGTCGATGTCGATCTCGAGCGACGAGGTGCGCGGTTCCGCAGCATCGGGAATGAGGGCGCTGAGGCCTTTTCCAAGGGCAGGTCGTTTGTCCATGATCATGCTCTCCTGCGAGCCGCTCAGGCCGCGGTGACGGCGCTCCGTTCGAGAACTTCCTTCGCGAGCGCCATGTACGCCTCGGCGCCGCGCGACTTCGCGTCGTAGGTCACGACCGGCATGCCGTGGCTCGGCGCTTCGCCGAGACGCACATTTCGCGGGAATGACCGTTCGAAATACCTTCTGCTTGAAGAAGCCGCGGACGTCGTTCGCCACCTGGTGACCCAGGTTCGTCCGCTCGTCGAACATCGTCAGCAGCACGCCGGCGATGTCGAGCGAGGGATTCAGGCCGACGCGGACGCGGCGCATCGTGCCAACGAGATCGGCGAGGCCTTCGAGGGCGAAGTACTCGCAGTGGAGCGGGATCAGCACGGCATCGGCCGCGACGAGTGCGTTCAGCGTGAGCAGGCCGAGCGACGGTGGGCAATCGATCAGGATGTAGTCGTAGCTCTGGCGAACGCTCGCGAGGAGTTTGCGGACGCGTTCCTCGCGGTGCGGCAGCGAAACAAGCTCGATTTCCGCACCGGTCAGGTGCTGATTCGCCGGAATCACGTCGAGCCGCTCGATCGACGTGGAAAGCGTATAGGGTCGCGAATCGAGGACCGGTTCCGGTCTGGTCAGCGCGTCGTAGATCGTGCCGCGTTCGGCCAGTTTGCCCTTCTGGCCGACGCCGCTCGTGAGATTACCCTGCGGGTCCAGGTCGACGACCAGGACGCGTTGTCCGAGCATCGCGAGCGATGCACCGAGGTTGATGGCAGGTGGTGGTTTTCCCCACGCCTCCCTTTCTGGTTGGCGACTGCTAACAGGCGACTCATTAGGTCAATAACCAGAAACTGAGACTTTTGCTGGAGGGCAGTGACCTGGCGGGGAGAAGAATAGGGAATTCGTGTGTGCAGGTCAATGCAGATTTGTTCCACGTGGAACACTCCTTCTAGAAACGCTCAGTCGGCTGACTCAGGCGTATCACGCTCCCGTCTGGCGCTTGCACGGCTCGGTCGTGTCGAAAACCCTCAGGTGTTTCGCCTCCGAATGTCATCAGTCGGCCGGTCGAACTCAGCAGTTTTTTGACGACGGCGAGAACATCTGATCCGGTCTTAAGTGCTCGTATCGTCACGAGGTCCACAGTTCCGTATCTCTCCGGGCGGAATTTTCTGCACGCGCAACGTCAGGACTTCGCTCCCCTGCAGATCCAGCTGATTCGCGCACTCCCTGAGGAATGCGGATTTGCGCTCCCGCGATTCGACCATGACGAGGGACGTCGAGGCGCCGAGAACTCGCATCGGAATGGCAGGAGAGCCGCTGCCTGACCCCAAATCGTATTGAACGCGACACTGACCTTCGATAAGGCGAGCGCCGAGTGCCGGCTCGACGAACAATCGATCGAGAGTTTTTGGAGCAGGCGGAATGTCGAGGGGGAGGGCCGTGAGATTGACGCGCTCATTCCACTGCCTCAAAAGCAGATAGAACCTCTCGAGCTGCTGCAGCTGCGGTGAACTCGGAGAGAGGCCGGCTTCAGCCAGACGTTGGCCCAGTGCCTGGGCAAAGACGCTCGTCACGAGCGATCAGCGGGAAAGCGACCAACGTATGCCGATAGCACGGCGACGGCACCCGGCGTCACGCCTGGAATGCGCAGTGCGTGCCCGAGCGTGTCTGGTTGGACCTGCGCCAGCCTCTGCACGATCTCTTTGGAAAGGCCAGGAACGCGCTCGAACGGGAAGTCGGCGGGAATCCGCTTTCTTTCGTCGCGACGGCTTCGCGCGATCTCGCTTTCCTGGCGTCGCAGGTAGCCCTCGTATTTGATGGTCGTCTCCGCGCTCGCAAGATCGATGGAAGGTCGCTCGGGATCCAGCTCCAGCGGCACACGACCGGGAGTCGGCGAGTTCTTGCAGGCTTACTTCCGGGCGGCGTAGCAGGCTCGCGGCTGGGACGCTATCGCCGCTCGGCGCTCGAACGATTGTCCTTTCGAGCATCTGCAGATTTCGCTCGAATCGCGAACGCCGCTCCTGAAACAGCTCCCAGCGTTCATCATCGATGAGCCCCGCGTCACGACCCCTTGGCGTCAGCCGGAGGTCGGCGTTATCGATCCGGAGCAGCAACCGATGCTCCGCCCGGGACGTGAACATGCGATAGGGCTCCAGGCATCCCTTCGTAATCAGGTCGTCCACGAGAATGCCGACATAGCCCTCGTCGCGGCCGACTTCGAGACCCGCTCGACCAAGCGCGCGCGCGCCGGCATTCAATCCCCGCGACAATGCCCTGCGCCGCGGCTTCCTCGTAGCCGGAGGTCCCGTTGATTTGCCCGGCCAGATAAAGCCCTTCGATGCGCTTGGTTTCGAGACGCCTGTTCAGTTCGGTGGGCTGGATGAAGTCGTATTCGACGGCGTATCCAGGCCGTAACATGACTGCGTCCTCGAGACCCGGCAGAGCATGGACAAGTTCGAGTTGAATGTCCGCGGGCAGACTCATGGAAAACCCGTTGACGTAAATCTCGCGCGCGTCCAACGCCCTCGGGCTCGAGAAAAATCTGATGCCGCTCCTTGTCCGGGAACCGGACGATCTTGTCTTCGAGCGACGGACAATACCGCGGTCCGATCCCGCGAATCTGACCGTTGAAGAGCGGCGAGCGCGCGACGTTCGCCTGGACCAGGTTCCGGACGCGCTCGTTGGTGTGAAGCAAGTAGCAGTCAATCTGCTCCCGCTCGACGGCGCCCGTCGTGAACGAAAAGGCCACCGGCGGGACATCGCCACGTTCCACGTGGAAATGACCCTGCGCAACCTGCCTCTCAAAATCGATGCTCTGCCGGTCGAGCCGCGGCGGCGTCCCGGTCTTCAGGCGCCCCCATTCAAACCCGAACTCCTTGAGCGACTCCGCGAGGTCCACCGACGGGGCCTCACCGTATCGCCCCGCCGGCCGCTGCTCAGGTCCAATGTGGATCAGTCCATTCAGAAACGTGCCGGTCGTGATAATGACAGATGGCGCTTTAAGTTCTCTAGAGTCTTCTAAAGTCAGTCCTTTAACACGCCCCGACTGAACGAGAAGCCGCGCGGCCCGACCGAAGACCCACTCGATGTTCGGTTCCTGGCTCGAGCTCGCGCCGAACCCAGTCCCCGTAGGCCTTCTTGTCCGCCTGCGCGCGAGGAGACCAGACCGCCGGTCCGCGACTGCGATTGAGCAGCTTGAACTGAATGGCGGTCGCGTCGATCGCACGGCCCATCAAGCCGCCGAGCGCATCGATCTCGCGGACCAGGTGACCCTTGGCTGTTCCGCCAATCGCCGGATTGCACGGCATGTGCGCCACGGTGTCCGCGCCGAGGGTACAGAGCGCGACGTGTGCGCCAAGGCGAGCGGCCGCGTAGGCGGCTTCACAGCCGGCGTGTCCCGCGCCCACGACAATCACATCGAACGTCATTTGCCGATACAGAACCGCGAAAAAATGTGCGCGAGCAGATCCTCGGGCGCCCGGCGGCCAGTGACCTCTTCGAGCGCGACGCGCGCGTCCTGAAGATCCGCCAGAACGAATTCTTCCGACATCGACCGCCCGTCCGCAAGTGCCGCCGTCCGCGCGCGGCCGAGCGATTGATCGGCACGCTCGACCAGGGCGATGTGCCGGATGTTCGTGATATCCGGCCGGTCGGCCATCAGCTCGATGTCGAGCGCCTTGACGATCGCGCGGCGCAACTCGTCGAGACCCATCCCGGTCAGCGCCGACACGGCGATCGCATCGCCGCGATCGCGACGCGCCGGCAGATCCGACTTGTTGGCGACGACCACGCGCTTCGTCGTCACCGCGTTGAGTACGCCGTCGAGCATCTCTTCCGTCGGACGCCGAACTCTCCGTCGAAAGGTCAACGACGAAGAGAATCAGATCGGCGTTGGCGGCGGCGGCGGCCGCGCGCGACACGCCTTCCGACTCCACGCGATCGTCTGTCGCTCGAAGACCAGCGGTATCGACGACCACGACTCGCAACCCTTCGAGGTCTATCGTCTCGGACACGAGATCGCGTGTCGTCCCGGGGATCTCGGTCACGATCGCACGGGACGCGCCAACCAGCGCGTTGAACAGACTCGACTTGCCGACATTGGGCGCGCCGACGATCGCGACCTGCAGTCCCTCGCGCAGGATCCGTCCGCGCCTCGCGTCGCGAAGCAGCGATGTCGTGCGCTCGCGGATTGCGTCGATCGCTGCCGCGAGCTCGCCCGGCGCGACGAAGTGATAGCCCTCTTCCGGAAAGTCGACCGACGCCTCGAGGCGGGCGACGAGATCGAAGAGCGCCGCATCGATCGCCGCGATGGCCAGCGTCAGCGTGCCGTTCAATTGATCGAAGGCCGCGCGCGCCTGAAGCGGCGTGGCCGCGTCGATGAGATCGGCGACCGCTTCGGCCTGCATCAAATCGATCCGGCCGTTGAGAAACGCGCGCAGCGTGAACTCACCCGGCTCGGCGAGACGCGCGCCCGCGGAAGCCGCCGCTTTGACAATCGCGTTGAGGACGACGGGGCTGCCATGCGCGCTGATCTCCACGACGTCGTCGCCGGTGTAAGAAGCGGGGGCGGGGAAGTACGTGACGACGACTTGATCGATCGCGCCGCCGGCGGGCGCCGCGATCGTGCAGAACGTCGCGTGCCTGGGAACCAGCGGCGCGGTTCGCGCGATCAGTTGAGTCGTGATGGCGCCGGCGTCAGCGCCCGAGAGTCGAACGATCCCGAGGCCGCCCCGCCCCGGCGGCGTCGCAATCGCGACGATGGTATCGGTGATGGAAAACGCGACTACTTCCGCGCGGAAATGTGGACGGTTTTCGAGAACGCGTCGCCGATGCTCTCCGTGCTGACGCCAGGCACTTCGGCGGCCGCGAGGTGGACGATGCGACGCTCGTACGGGTTCAGCGGCCCGAGCTGCTGATCCGCTCCGGTCTCTTTGGCTTTCTCGGCGAGGTACTTCGCCATCCGGCGCAACTCCACGTCCTTGCCCTTGCGATATGCGAGCGCGTCGATGAACACGCGCTTCTCGTCGTCAAGGCTTCGTCCGTAGGCCATGTCGACGACATGCTGGAGCGCTTTGAGCGGCTCCCCGCGGTGCCGCACCAGGAGCTCCGCTTCCTCGCCGGAGAGATTCAACCGCGGGCCATCGTCGGACGGCTCGACGTCGATCGGCGTCGTGATTTCGAGCGCGGCGGCAAAGCGGTTGAGAAAATCGACGATCGGTGCGGTCTGGTCGGCCATGTCAGTTCTCCCGCGAGGCGGCGCCGTCTGTCTTTCCGTTTCCAGCGCGCTTGAGGCGTCGTTCGGCGGCCGGACGAATCGTGCGGATATTGGGCGGCCCGATCAAGTAGTTCGTGAGGTACTGCTGGCCGAGCCGCCAGACGTTACCCACCAGCCAGTAGATCAGCGCGCCGACCGGCGTCGAGATGAACACGAAGATGAGCACCACCGGCATGATGAGCATCATCTTCTGCTGCGTCGGATCGACGCCGGCCTGCGGCGTCATCCACTGCGTGACGATCTGCGAGAGGCCGACGAGCACCGGCAGCACGTAAAACGGATCCGGCTGCGACAGGTCGTGCATCCATCCGAAGAACGGCGCGCCGCGCAGCTCGATGGCCGTGGTCAGGAGCGCGTAGAACGCGAGAAAGACCGGCAGGGTCAGCAGGATCGGAATACAGCCGCTGGCGGGGTTCACGCCTCGCTCGCGGTAGAGCGCCATCAGCTCCTGGTTCATTTTCTGGCGCTCGGGATCCGTGGTCTTGTACTTCGCGTAGCGCTCCTGAATCGCTTTTGTCTCCGGCTGAATCTCCTGCATCTTCCGCATCGACACCACGCTCTTGTGGTTCAGCGGGAAGAGCACCATGTTGATGAAGACGGTCAGCAGCAGGATCGACCAGCCGTAATTCCCGACGTAGCTGTGAATCCAGTTCAGCGATCGCAACAGCGGCACGACGAGAATCGAGAACATGCCGAAGTTGATCGCCTTCGACGAGATCGCGATCGACCACGGCCAGCGTGTCGAAATCCTTGGGACCGATGTAGAACGTCATCGGCCGGACGGCGGCCGGCGAGTCGAGCGAGAAGCCCACCAGATTCCGCGCCGGCACCGCTTTCGGGTCTGCGCCGGCCGGAATAACGAGCGTCTGGTACGTCACCTTCGATGCGCCGGGCTTGAGCGCGACCGCCATGAAGTAGTGATCGTCGATGCCGGCGTATTCGAAATCGAGGGCCTGGGTCGGCTGCTTTTCGATCGCCGCGGCCTGCGAGCCGCGTGACTTTTCCCGCGGCCGAATACAACGCCTCGGGACGCACGGCCGACCGGACCTGCTGCGAATCGTTGTCGCCAAGGCCCGGGCCCCAGACGATGGTCGGCGCCAGCGGGCGATCGTTCTGCGCGATCGCGGCCTCGAAGATCAGCGTGTAGCCGGCCGGGTCGAGCGTGAAACGCTTCGTCGAGGTCAGGCCGCTGCTGTCCCGATATTCAAACGCGATCTGAGTCGGCGCTGAGAGGACGGCGGCCGCGTCGGGCGCGCCTTTCACGGCATACAAACCGCCGTTCAGGCTCGCGGTCGTCGCGGCGTCGGGGAGGGTCAGCGAAAACGGCAGCGGCTGTCCGGCGACGTCGTTGGCAACGAGCTCGAGCGATTCGCCCTGATTGTCGCGGTAATGCTTCAGCCGCCAGCTTTTCAGCCGTGCGCCCCGGTTCGTGAACACCGCGACGATATTCGGCGTTTCGACCCGGACATCCCGCTCGACGGTTTCGCCCACGAGCGAGGTTGCCCCCGAGGTCGGCGTGTCGCGGTACGGCGGGTGCCGCTGTCGATGCGGCGGCGGGCGAAGCCGGCGAATCCGCGGCAGATGGCGTCGTGCCCGTGGCTGCGTCCGTCTGCGGCGTTCGTTTGACGAAGAACGCCTGGTACGAATAGAGCACCAGGAAGGACAGAAAAATGGCGATGAGGACGCGGCGTTCCATCTAACCCCGTGGAGGCACTGGGTCGTGACCGCCAGCGCAGAATGGATGGCACCGCGAAAGACGGCGAGCCGCCAGCCAGGTCCCGCGCGCGACGCCATGGACGCGCACGGCCTGGGCCGCGTAGTCGGAGCACGACGGAAGGAAGCGGCACGCGCCGGGGAACAGCGGTGAAATCGTCAGTTTGTAAATACGAATCAAGACGAGCGCGATGGCGACGGCGGGGGAATGAGGCCGGTCGGAAACGACATTGACGCTACCGGGTTCGCCGGAGGCACCGCTCGAGAGTGTTGCGGAATTCAGTTTCAAGGGCGCTCAGGCTGGCGTCGAGCAACTCGCGCTTCGGGATGACGACCACGTCGAAGCCTGGCGCAAGTTTGTTCTGACGGAAAACCTCTCGAATCAGTCGTTTAGCTCTATTTCTCTGAACCGCGCCGCCCAGCTTGCGCGTCGCGGCAATGCCGAGTCGCCCCACTGACAGCGAATTGCGTCAGCGTGAAGAGCGTCAGGTACCGGCTGTGGACCTTGACGCCCTGGTCGTAAACGGCCTGATATTCCACGCGCCGCCGAATGCGTTCGAGTGGTCTCAATCCGGCCATTTGTGAGCCACAAACGGCGGCGCCTGGTTGTTAGACGCCGGCCGCTGGGGGATCGCGTTTTACTTTGAGCTGACGGTCAGACGCTTGCGGCCCTTGGCCCGGCGGCGCTTGAGCACCAGCCGGCCGTTTTTTGTGCTCATCCGCACGAGAAATCCGTGCGCCCGGGCTCGCCGGCGGGTGTTCGGTTGGAATGTCCGCTTGCCTTTCATCGCGATGGTGCTCCGCAGGGCGCAGTCGGCCCCGATTTAGCTTCTCTTAGTGTTGCTTCGAACGTGAAGACGAACCGGTAATGTTAGCGAACCGATTCAGAAGGTGTCAATGCGCCCTGACTGTGTTAGAGTCTGCGTCCTCGCTTTTCGAAATCCCACGTCATTCTGGGCGTCGAATCAGCCGCAAACCTGACCATGCGTGTTTGGTCTCTTCCCAAAGTTTTCCACACCTGTGGAAAAAACTGTGGAAATTCCTCGGGTTTCGTGCGGATGCCCGGTTTGTCGCCGCTTTTTTCCTGGGTTTTTGGCGGCGCCGCACCGGACATCTGCTGTAAGTAATTGATTCTTAAATATATAGCTTAGCTCTTCTGCTTGAGTCGCAGGCCGAATGAACCTTTGGGATCAAGTTCTCGCGCGAGTTGAGACGAAGGTCAACCGTCACAGCTTCTACACCTGGTTCAAACCGACGAGCTTCGCTGGCGAGGACGGGGGAGCCGTCACCGTCCGGGTGCCAAACTCGCTCTTCAAGGACTGGCTGACGAAACACTATTCCGCGGTCATCGGCGAGGCCATGACCGAAGTGAAGCGCGGCGGCCTGGCGGTCCATTTCGTCGCGGACACCGCTGACGTGCTGTCGGACAACTCGACAATAGCGCTGAGTCCGGAGGAAGCGCAGGCGCTCGACAGTCCGGTGGCGGCACCCACCGCGCCCGGCATGGCGGGGCTCAATCCCCGCTACACCTTCGACACCTTCATCGTCGGTTCGTCGAATCAATTCGCGCACGCGGCGTGCCGCGCGGTGGCGGAGTCGCCGTCGCGGTCCTACAACCCGCTGTTCATCTACGGCGGCGTGGGACTCGGCAAAACGCACCTCATGCACGCGGTCGGACACTACGTCCTGCAGCACGATCGCAACGTCAAGCTCACCTACATCTCGTCCGAGCGATTCATGAACGAGATGATCAACGCCGTGCGCTACGACCGGTCGATCGATTTCCGCGAGCGCTATCGCAGCGTCGATCTGCTGCTCGTCGACGACATCCAGTTTCTCGCCGGCAAGGAAGGGACGCAGAACGAGTTCTTCCACACGTTCAACGCGCTCTACGATTCGCAGAAGCAGATCGTGCTGAGCAGCGACTGTCCGCCGCACGAAATTCCCGCTCTCGAGGAGCGGCTGCGGTCGCGATTCGAGTGGGGCCTCATCGCCGACATCCAATCGCCCGATCTCGAGACGAAAATCGCGATTCTCAAGAAAAAGGCGGAAGCGGAAGCGGTGCCGCTGCCCGACGATGTGGCGATTTACATTGCGGGGAAGATCAAGTCGAACATCCGCGAGCTCGAAGGATCGCTGATTCGCCTGATCGCGTACGCGTCACTGACCGGCCAGGAGATCTCACTGCCGCTCGCCCACGAGGTGCTGAAGAACATCCTCGAGCACGACGAGCGCGCCGTGACGATCGAGATCATCCAGAAATACGTCGCGGACTACTTCAACCTGAAACTCGCGGAGCTCAAATCGCGGAATAACTCGAAGTCGATTGCGATGCCGCGGCAGATCGCGATGTATCTGTGCAAGTCGCTCACGCACGCCTCGCTCCCGGAAATCGGGCGGAGCTTCGGCGGCAAGCATCATTCGACGGTGATCCATTCCATCCGCAAGGTCGAAGAGCTGCGAAAAACCAACACGGATTTCAACAGGCAGATGAACACGTTTCTGGAGAGTTTTCAGTAGGAAACCGGGCTTTTCCACAGCTCGGAAAACCGGCCCTGTGGAAGACCTGTGGACGAGTTCCGGGGGCCTCCAGCCCGGCCGTGGCGCCCGGATTTCATTCACGTTTTTTCAACAACCTAAGTTATTGACAGCTAATGGGTAACGGGCACACTGCACTTTTCAACACACCTCTTCTTCCTATATAATTTCCCATTCTTGAACTTCCCTCGTCCTGGGGATCTGCAGGCACCCAACGTCCCCTGACTCTTTCGAGGTCAGCACAGCCATGGAACTTGTCGTCCGCAAGAACGACCTTCTGCGAGAACTGCAACTTTTTCAGGGAATCGTCGAACGCAAGAACACGATTCCGATTCTCGCGAACGTGCTGATGGAAGCAAAAGGCGAGGAGGTGCAATTCCTCGCCACCGACCTCGAGGTGGGGTTGCGCAGTAAATGCGCGGCGACCGTCACGAAGGCCGGCTCGCTGACGCTGCCGGCCAAGAAACTCTACGAGATCGTGAAATCGCTGCCCGATACGGACATTCGGATCGCCGAAGACAAGGGCGGTGTGAAGCTCGCGGCCGATCGCTTCGACTCGCGCATCCAGACGCTTGCCGCGCGAAGATTTTCCGACGCTGCCCGAAAGCAGCGGCGGTCGCCACGGCGACGCTGGCCAACGCCGTCACTGCGCGAGATGGTCGCCAAAACGCAGTTTGCGATCACCGGCGAGGACACGCGGTATTTTCTGAACGGCGCCCAGTTCGTGCTGCGCGGCCGACTCGATGAGCCTGGTCGCCACCGACGGCCATCGCCTGGCGCTGGTGACCGTCAAACGCGACGGCACGGCGAAGGACGGCGAGGACAGCAAGGCGATTCTGCCGAAGAAGACGCTCGGCGAACTCGGGCGTCTCCTGGCCGAAGGCGACGGCGACGTCAGCTACGAGCGCGGCGAGAATCACATGTTCTTCAACGTCAACGGCCGCCTGCTGATCTCGCGGATGATCGACGGGCAGTTTCCGGCCTACGAGCGGGTCATTCCGAAGGGGAACGACAAGCACATCGAGTTCGAGCGCGACCGCCTGACCAACGCGGTCAAGCGGGTGGCGCTGCTGTCGAACGAACGCTCACGCGCGGTGAAGTTCCAGATCGACAAGGGCAAGGTTGACGTCACGTCGAGCAGCCCCGAACTGGGCGAGGCGCACGAAACGCTGCCGGTCGACTACAGCGGCGCCGCGATGCAGATCTGTTTCAACGCCCAATACGTCCTCGATTTCCTGTCGGCGGTGATCGACCGACAGTCGTCGCGCTCGAACTGAAGGACGAAGTGAGCCAGGCGGTGATGACACCGGTCGGCGCCGAAGGCTACGACTACACCTACGTCATCATGCCGATGCGAGTCTGATGGAACAACGCAGAACACCTGGACCCTGACTGAACAAACACGAACTCCCGCGAGCCGACGCCGCCGGCCGGACCGAATGGACACGGCACCGGCCAGCGGACGTCGCCGACTATTCCGCCGACAAGATCAAGGTTCTCGAAGGCCTCGAGGCCGTTCGCAAGCGGCCCGGCGATGTACATCGGGTCGACCGGACCGGCCGGGTCTGCATCATCTCGTCTACGAGGTCGTCGACAACTCGATCGACGAGGCGCTGGCGGGCTTCTGCGACCAGGTCAACGTGACGCATCCACATCGACGGCTCGGTCACGGTCATCGACAACGGCCGCGGCATTCCGGTCGATCGTCACGAGAGCGGCAAGTCGGCGGCCGAAGTCGTCCTGACCGTCCTGCACGCCGGCGGCAAGTTCGACAACGACAGCTACAAGGTTTCGGGCGGCCTGCACGGCGTCGGCATCTCGGTCGTCAACGCGCTTTCCGAAACGCTCGATCTCGAAATCTGGCGCAACGGCGAGGCCTACCAGCAAAGCTACGAGCGCGGCACGCCGGCCGGCGCACTCGAAATCACCGGCACGACGAAGCGCCGCGGCACCAAGGTGACCTTCAAGCCGGATCACGGAGATTTTCGAAACCACCGACTTCAGCTTCGACACGCTGGCCCAGCGCCTGCGCGAGCTCGCGTTCCTGAACGGCGGCATCGTGGTCACGCTCGACGACGAGCGCGACGGCAAGAGCCACAAGTTCCACTACGAGGGCGGCATCGTCTCGTTCGTGACCCACCTGAACAAGAACAAGGCGGCCGTCAACGAGAAGCCGATCTACATGCGTCGGCGAGAAGGACGGCATCGAAGCCGAAATCGCGCTGCAGTGGAACGACGGCTACGCCGAGACGATCTATTCGTTCGCGAACAACATCAACACGCATGAAGGCGGCACGCATCTCTCAGGCTTCCGATCGGCGCTGACGCGCACGATCAACTACTACGCGACGAAGAACAACCTCGCGAAGGATCTGAAGGAGAGCGTGACCGGCGAGGACATCCGCGAAGGACTCACCGCCGTCATCAGCGTGAAGATTCCGCATCCGCAGTTCGAGGGACAGACGAAGACCAAGCTGGGCAACACCGAGGTCAAGGGCATCGTCGAAGCGATCCTCAACGACAAGCTCGGCGACCTTCCTCGAAGAGAACCCCCAGCGTCGCCAAGCGCATCGTCGGCAAGGCGATCGATGCCGCCCGGGCCCGCGAAGCCGCTCGCAAGGCGCGCGACCTGGTCCGCCGCAAAGGCGCGCTCGATGGCAGCTCCCTGCCGGGAAAGCTCGCCGACTGCCAGGAGCGCGATCCGGCCCAGAGCGAGCTCTACATCGTCGAGGGTGAATCGGCCGGCGGCTCGGCCAAGCAGGGCCGCGATCGTCGATTCCAGGCGATCCTCCCGCTCAAGGGCAAGATTCTGAACGTCGAGAAGGCGCGCTTCGACAAGATGCTCGGCAGCGACGAGATCAAGACGATGATCGCGGCGCTCGGCTGCGGCATCGGCGCCGAGGACTTCGACATCGGCAAGCTGCGCTATCACCGCATCATCATCATGACGGACGCGGACGTGGACGGCTCCCACATCCGCACGCTGCTGCTGACGTTCTTCTATCGCCAGCTGCCGTCGGTGATCGAGAACGGCTACGTCTACATCGCGCAGCCGCCGCTCTTCCGCGTGAAGCGCGGCAAATCGGAAACCTACATCAAGGACGAGCGCGATCTCGAGTCGTATCTGATCCGGCGATCGATTGAAGGCGCGGACGGTCAAGTTCCCGGCCTCCGGCGCAGAAATTTCGGGCGCCGATCTGGAGAAGCTGCTCCAGAAGATGATGAACCACCAGAAGCTGCTCCACACCATCGAGCGCCGCGGTCATCCGCGAGAAATCGTCGAGGCGCTGGCGATTGTCGGCGCCGACCGCGAATACTTCGGCGACAAGGAACGGCTGGAAGCGCTGGCCAGGGCACTCACGATTCCGCTGCGGACGGTCACGGTTCAGCGCGACGAAGAGCACAATCGTTACTCGCTGCAGATCGATGACCGCTCGAGCGGATATCCGCGGCAGCACACCCTCGGCTTCGACTTCGTCACGACGGCGGAATACCGGACGCTGCTCGCCAATCGCCGCGACATCCCGCCGATTGCCGGAGAAGTGATCGTCGCGGGACTCGGAAGAATCCGCCGAGCGCCGCCGGCGCCGCCGCGCCCGGCCGGAAGCGTCATTCCGGAGATCAAGCTGCGCTCGATGGACGAGCTCGTCGAGTACTTCATCGCGGCCGGCAAGAAGGGCGTCGCGATCAACCGCTACAAGGGACTCGGCGAGATGAATCCCGATCAGCTCTGGGAAACGACCATGGATCCCGGCGTGCGGACGCTGCTGCAGGTCCGCGCCGAGGATCATACGGAAGCCGACCTGATGTTCACGACGCTCATGGGCGACCAGGTCGAGCCGCGCCGTAAATTCATCGAAGACAACGCGCTCGACGTCAAGAACCTCGATGTTTAACAGAACGTGTCGGTGCGTGGTGTTTGGGTTCATGGGTGCGACGTGCAGTGCATGAGTGCAGGGTGCCTAGTGCGGTGACGCTACTGTATCCGCGCACGTAGCACTGCAGCATGAAGCACCCAGGCACTGCACCGAGCACCTAGCACCGAAGCACCTAAGCACCGACACGATTCACAGAATCTATGGCTGATCTGGTTCCATCGCTGCACCCGGTAAATATCGAAGACGAGATGAAGCGTTCGTACATGGATTACGCCATGAGCGTAATCATTGGACGAGCGCTGCCCGACGCCCGCGACGGACTCAAGCCCGCGCATCGCCGTGTGCTCTACGGCATGAAGACGATGGGCCTGTCGGCCTCACGCGGCTATCGCAAGTGCGCGAAGATCGTCGGCGAGGTGATGGGCAATTTCCACCCTCACGGCGACGCCTCCATCTACGACACGCTCGTCCGCATGGCGCAGGACTTCAACATGCGCTACCCGCTGGTGGACGGCCAGGGCAACTTCGGCTCGATCGACGGCGACCCGCCGGCCGCGATGCGGTACACCGAGGCGCGCCTGCAGGCGCTCGCCGACGGCATGATGGCGGATCTCGACAAGGAGACCGTCGACTTCACACCCAATTACGACGAGACGACCGAAGAGCCCAGCGTCCTCCCTGCGCCGTTTCCGAATCTCCTGGTCAACGGCTCCGCGGGTATCGCCGTCGGCATGGCGACCAACGTGCCGCCCCACAACCTCCGCGAGGTCATCGACGGCTGCATCTGGCTGATTGAGAACACGCATCTCCGCGCCGCCGACACGATGGACGACGAGCCGCCGCCGAACCGCAGCGAGAAACTTCGCCAGCTGATTCGCCTGGTTCCCGGCCCGGACTTTCCGACCGGCGGCTACATCGTCGGCCGCGCCGGCATCCTGCAGGCGTACACGACCGGCCGTGGCTCCATCATGATGCGCGCCCGCTCGACCACCGAGACGAGCAAGAAGGGCGACCGGATGTCGATCGTCTTCACCGAAATTCCCTATCAGGTGAACAAGGCGCAAGTTGATCGAGCGGATCGCGGAGCTGGTTCGCGAGAAGACGATCGAAGGCATTTCCGATCTTCGCGACGAGTCCGACCGCGACGGCATGCGCATCGTCGTCGAGCTGAAGCGCGGCGAAATGCCGGAGGTCATCCTCAACAACCTCTACAAGCACACGCCGCTGCAATCGAGTTTCGGCATCATCATGCTGGCCATCGTCGGCGGCCGGCCGAAGGTCCTCAACCTGCTCGAGCTCGTCGAGAGCTTCGTCGACTTCCGGCGCGAGGTCGTCCGCCGGCGCACCGAGTTCGAGCTGCGCAAGGCGGAAGCGCGCTATCACATCCTCGAAGGACTGAAGATCGCGCTCGATCATCTGGACGCGGTCATCACGTTGATTCGCGCGTCGAAGACGCCGCCCGAGGCCCGCGAAGGCCTGATGACGAACTTCGGCCTGTCGCAGATTCAGGCGCAGGCCATCCTCGACATGCAGTTGCAGCGGCTCACCGGCCTCGAGCGCCAGAAGATCCTGGACGAGCTCGCCGAGCTGCTGAAGACGATCGAACGGCTGCGCGCCATCCTCGCCAGCGAGCGCCTGCTCGAGCAGATCGTGGTCGATGAGCTGCGGGAAGTGAAGACGAACTACGGCGACGATCGCGAGACCGAGATCATCGACGCCGAGTCCGGCGAAATCAGCATCGAAGACCTGATCACCGAGGAAGACATGGCGATCACGGTCAGCAACACCGGCTACATCAAGCGAACCGCGATCTCGACCTACCGCAACCAGCGCCGCGGCGGCAAGGGCCGCATCGGCATGCGGACGCAAGGACGAGGATTTCGTCAGCCACCTGTTCGTGGCGTCCACGCACGCCTACATCATGATCTTCTCGGATCGCGGCCGCGCCTACTGGCTGAAGGTCCACGAGATTCCTGACGTCGGGCCGGGCGGCAAGGGCAAGTCGATCGCCAACCTGGTGTCGATGGAAGAAGGCGAACGGATCGCCGCGATGCTCGCCGTCAAGGAGTTCGAGGACGACAAGTTCATCGTCATGGGCTCGCGGCGCGGCGTCATCAAGAAGACGGCGCTGTCGGCGTTCAGCAATCCGCGCGCCGGCGGCATCATCGCGATGGGCGTCGAGGAGGACGACGCGGTCATCGCCGTCCAGGTGACCGACGGGGCCGGCGAAATCTTCATCGGCACCCGCAACGGCATGGCGATTCGCTTCGAAGAAGGCGACGTCCGGCCGATGGGCCGCACCGCCTACGGCGTCCGCGGCATCACGCTGCGCGACGACGACTACGTGGTGGCGATGGAGGTCGTGAAGTCCGGGCGGCACGCTGCTCACGGTCACGGAACAAGGCTTCGGCAAGCGCACCGAGATCGACGAGTACCGCGTTCAGTCGCGCGGCGGCGTCGGGATCATCAACATCGCCACGATCGGATCGCAACGGGCTGGTCGTCGGCGTGTCGTACGTGGAGGACGGCGACGAGCTGCTGCTCATCACGCAGCAGGGCATGATCCTCCGCATGGAGACCAACGGCGTGCGCGCCATCGGGCGAGCCACGCAGGGCGTCAAGCTGATCGACATCGAAGGCGACGACAAGGTCGTGTCGATCGCCAAGCTGGTCGAAAAAGAGGAGCCGCTTCCCCCGAGCTAGTCGGGAACGCGGCCGTCCGCTCTCGACAATCACCCAGTCGCCGCTCGCGTTCGACATCGCGAGCGAAAAGGCGCGGGTATCGACCGTGGATTCCTGGGTCGCGGGATTGGTCGTCGACGCGCTCGCCGTCAGCTGGACCTGCGCGGTCATCGAGTCGTCGGCCAGCGCGATTCGAATATCCGCGACCTCCACGACCAGGCCGCCGGGCGGCGGCTTGAACTGCGTGATGACGCGGATCAGCGCGTCTCGCGTCACGATCTCCTGCCCGTCGACGTTCACCCGCACATCCGGATCGAAATACTCCCGCAGCGCGGCGAAGCGCGTCATCAATGCCACCTCGGTGTCGGAGTAAGGCAGCGACAGCGCTTCCCCGAGGTTGCTGAGATGCCGGCGAATCGAGCGTTCTTCGCTCGGCCAATACCGATACACGAGCCCGGCGATCATCGCCGCCACGATCACCGCGGCAACCGCAGTCCCCGAATAGTCGCGTTTCACACCGGCCTTCCTCGACGCGCGTCATGCGGGCTCGAGCTTCGCGAACTTCGCGCGCAGCGTTTTCACTCCCACGGCGTTGAACCGCACCACGAGCTTGGTGTCATCGTCGAGCGGCTCGACCGAGATCACGTTGCCGACCCCGAATTGCGCGTGACGCACGCGCATTCCCGGCCGGAGCGCCATGCCCGTTGACTGGTCTTCGTCCTCGTAGGCGTAGACCGGCGTTTCTTCGCGCGTGCGGTTGCCGCGTCCGCGACTGTATGGGTTGGTCCGGAACTCGTAGTGCGGGAAGTTGCCCTGATAGCCGGACCCCGAGAACGACGGCACGATACGTTCGATGAGCTCGGCCGGCACTTCGTCGATGAAGCGCGACGGTTCGCTGGACTGGTACTCGCCGAAGATCCGCCGGCGAGCGGCGCCGGTGAGAACGAGCTGGCGCCTGGCGCGCGTCATTCCGACGTAGCAGAGGCGGCGCTCCTCCTCCATCTCCTCTTCGTCTTCGCTCGACCTCGAGTGCGGAAACAGTCCCTCTTCGAGCCCGGCGAGGATGACCGTCGGAAACTCCAGCCCCTTGGCGCTGTGCAGCGTCATGAGCCAGATGCGCGCGTCGCGCGTGCCCTGCTCCTCGTCCACGTCCGAGAGCAGCGAGAGGCGATCGACGAAGCCGCCGAGCGACGGCTCGAGCTCGCGGCTCTCGTATTCGCGAGCGGCGGAGACGAGCTCCGCCAGGTTCTCGATGCGTGCCTCGCCGTCCTCGGTGCGGTCCTCCCTGAGGTCCTGCAGGTAGCCGCTGCGGTCGAGCATCTTGCCGATGGCGATCGACACCGAATCCTGGCGCGCGATTTCGGTCAGCGCGACGATGAGATCGCGAAAGACCGCGAGCGACGCGGCCGCGCGGCCGGTAAACGTGCGATCGGCGAGGCCGCGCACGAGCCGCGCCCACAGTGAATTGGCCGCGACCGCCGGCTGCAGTCCTGCGGCGAGCAGCGGCAGATCTTCCTCGGGAGCGCTGGTATCGACTTTTTCCAGCGCTTCCATCACCCCTTTGCCGATCCCGCGCGCCGGCACGTTGATCACGCGCCGCAGGCTGACGTCGTCGTGCGGGTTGATGACGAGCCGCATGTAGGCCAGCGCGTCCTTGATTTCCTTGCGCTCGTAGAACCGGACGCCGCCGACGATCTTGTAGGCCAGCCCCTCGCGCATCAGCGCGTCTTCAATCGTGCGCGACTGGGCGTTGGTGCGGTACAAGACGGCGACCATCGCATCGACGTCGTCGGCGAGGCCGGTGCGGGCCGTGCGAGTGATGAAGTCGGCCTCTTCGAGTTCGTCGCCGCCGCGGAAGTAGACGACCCGCGCGCCGCCCTTCTTGTCGGTCCAGAGATGCTTGTCCTTGCGGTTGCGGTTCTGGCTGATGACGGCGGAAGCGGCGTCCAGGATGATCTGCGTCGATCGGTAGTTCTGTTCGAGCTTGACGATGGTCGCTTCGGGAAAGTCGCGCTCGAAATCGAGGATGTTCCGCAGGTCCGCGCCGCGCCATTTGTAGATCGACTGGTCGGGATCGCCGACGACGCACAGATTGCGATGCACTTCGGCGAGCCGCGTGATGAGCATGTACTGCGGCCGGTTCGTGTCCTGGTATTCGTCCACCATGACGAACTTGAACTGCGTCGCGTACTTGTTCCGCACGCTCGGCACCGACTCGAAGAGCTCGACGGTTTTCAGCAGCAGATCGTCGAAATCGAGCGCGCTGGCGTCCTTCAGCGCCGTGATGTAGTGCGTGTAGATCTTGGCGATGACCTCTTCGCGCCGGTTGTAGCCGGCCGCGGCCGCCATCTGCTCGGGAGACTCCATGCGATTCTTGGCATGGCTGATTCGGGACAGCGCCGCTCGCGGCTGCACGAAGCTGTCGTCAACGTGCAGCGCCTTCAACGCCTGCTTGACGACCGTCAGCTGGTCCGACGAATCGTAGATGACGAAGTCGCGCGAGAGATTGATCGCCGGCGCTTCGCGGCGCAGCAGGCGCGCGCACAACGCGTGGAAGGTGGACACCCACATCCGGCTGCAGTCCGAGCCCAGCAGCGCCTCGACGCGCGTCCGCATTTCCTCGGCCGCTTTGTTCGTGAACGTGACCGCCAGGATCTCCCACGGCTGGGCATGGCCGTTGCCCACGAGGTAGGCGATTCGGCTGGTGATGACGCGCGTCTTGCCCGAACCCGCACCGGCCAGAATCAGCAGCGGTCCGTTGACGTGCAGGACCGCGGCGCGCTGCTCGGGGTTCAGGGAGTCCAGAAAAGACATGGCGAGGATGAAGAGTGGACGTCAGATCCTGAAGGCAACAGGCTGGGGGATCACGACGAAGCTTAGCATCGTCGGCGATCATCCCCAACCGTCAACCTCCGGGCTGTCCGGATCTTCGACCGCGAGCGGACCTCGCAACTCCGGCCGGGCGGTTCTTTACTCGACGGTGACGCTCTTGGCGAGGTTCCTCGGCTGATCCACGTCGCAGCCGCGGCGGACGGCGATGTCGTAGGCGAGGAGCTGCAACGGAAGAACCATGGCGATCGGCGTGAGCAGTCCGGGCGCCGGCGGCAGTTCGACGACGAAGTCGCGCGACGGATTCAGAATCGAGCGCAGCTTGTCGTCGCCCTGGGTCGTGATGGCGATGACCGAGCCGCCCCGCGCTTTCACTTCCTGCATGTTGCCGATCATCTTTTCGAACACGTGATCGTGCGGCGCGAGCGCCACGACCGGCATCCGTTCGTCGATGAGCGCAATCGGCCCGTGCTTCATTTCGCCGGCCGGGTAGCCTTCCGCGTGAATGTACGAGATCTCCTTCAGTTTCAGTGCGCCCTCGAGCGCGATCGGGTAGTTGATCCCGCGCCCCAGGTAGAGGAAATCGGTCCGATCGTGAAAGCGCGCCGCGATCTCCTCGATTTGCGGGGCGATGAGGAGCGTCTGCTCGAGAAGCAGCGGCAGCTGCAGCAACGCGTCAACGTGCGGCCGCGACGCCTCGAGCGAGAGGGCGCCGCGCGCCTGGCCGATGCGCAGCGCCAGCAGGTAGAGCGCGACCAGCTGCGAGGTGAACGCCTTGGTCGAGGCCACGCCGATTTCCGGGCCGGCGTGCGTATAAACCGTTCCATCCGTTTCGCGCGTCGCCATGCTGCCGACGACGTTGCAGATCGCGAGGCTCGCGGACCCGCCCTTCTTGCCTTCGCGAAGAGCGGCGAGGGTGTCCGCGGTCTCGCCGGACTGCGTGATGACGACGGTCAGCGATTTCGCCGACACGATGGGGCTGCGATACCGGTACTCGGAGCCGTAGTCCACTTCGACCGGAATGCGCGCGAGCTTCTCGAGCAGGAACTTGCCGACCAGTCCGGCATGCCATGAGGTGCCGCACGCCAGGATCGTGATGCGGTCGAGGCCGGCCAGCTGCGCGTCGGTCAGGTTCATTTCCTCGAGGAACACCTTGCCGGTGTCCTGCGAGACGCGTCCGAGAATGGTTTCGCGCGCGGCGGTCGGCTGCTCGAAGATTTCCTTGAGCATGAAGTGCTTGTAGCCGGCCTTCTCCGCCATGATCGGATCCCACAGCACGCGCTGGGTCGCCGCCGAAACCGGGCGTCCGAAGAAGTCGGTGAAGGCGACACCGGTCGTCGTGATGATCGCCATCTCCTCGTCGCCGAGGAAGACGACGTCGCGGGTGTGGCTCAGAATCGGCGGGATGTCGGACGCGACGAAGAATTCGCCGTCGCCGAGTCCGACCACGATCGGCGGCCCCTTGCGGACCGCGACAATCTTCCCGGGATCGTCGGCTGAAATGAGCACCAGCGCGAACAGCCCGCGCATCAGCATCAGCGCGCGGCGCACCGCGTTCTCGAGCCCGTCGTTCTTCATTTCGCGCTCGACCAGATGCGCGACGATCTCGGTGTCGGTCTCGGTGACGAACTTGTGCCCCTGCTTCTGCAGCTCGTGCTTCAGATCGAGGTAGTTCTCGATGATGCCGTTGTGGACGACGACGATCTTGCCGGTGCAGTCGCGATGGGGATGGGCGTTTTCCTCGGTCGGTCGGCCGTGGGTGGCCCAGCGGGTGTGACCGACGCCGTAGTCGCCGGAAATCGGATCCGCGCCGATCACCTGTTCGAGATTCGCGAGCTTGCCGGCGCTGCGCCTCAGGCTGACCGCGCCGTCGCGCACGACCGCGACGCCCGCGGAATCGTAGCCACGGTATTCAAGCTTGCGAAGCCCGTCGATGAGCACGGGCACGACGTCCTGCGGTCCGATGTAGCCGATGATCCCACACATAAACGTTTGATCCTTGCGAATTGGGAATTAGGAATTGGGAATTAGGAATTCTCAATTCCCCATTCTCAATTCCTAATTCTAATTCCTAATTCTTCGCGTTCGTTTCTTTTCCACCCAACCGTCGATGTTGCGCTGTTTCCCGGCGCTGACGGCGAGCGCGCCGCCCGGCACGTTCTCCCGCACGGTCGTTCCGGTACCGACGTACGCATCTGCGCCAACGGTGACCGGGGCGATGAGTTGCGTGTCGCTGCCAATGAACGCACCGTCCTCGATCGTCGTCGTCTGCTTCCGCGTGCCGTCGTAGTTGCACGTGATGGTGCCGGCGCCGATGTTGACGCGTTCGCCGATGACCGCGTCGCCGAGATAGGCGAGATGCATCGATTTCGATCCGCGGCCGAGCGCGGTCTTTTTCAGCTCGACGAAGTTGCCGATCTTGGCGCCCGGCGCGACGACCGTGTCGTTGCGGATGTGCGCGAACGGTCCGGCGGACACGCCGTCTTCGAGGCGCGAGTCCGTGATGATCGTGTGATTCAACACCGTCACGCGATCGCCGAGCCGTGAGGCGACGATCCGCGCGCCGCTGTGGATTTCGCAGCCGGCCCCGATCACGCTGCCGCGCTCGATGAAGACGCAGGGATGGAGAATCGTGTCCGCGCCGATCTGCACGTCGGCGTCCACGTAGGTCGTCGCGGGATCTTCGATCGTGACGCCCGCCGCCATCAATTCCGCGTTTTTGGTCTGTCTCACGATGGTGCTCACGGCCGCCAGTTCAACCCGGCTGTTGATGCCGAGAATCTCGCGGGCATCCTCCACGCCGACGGTCTCGACGCCGAGTCCCCGTCTTCGGTATATCGACACGAGATCGGGCAGGTAATACTCCCGCTGCGCGTTTTCAGAGGCGATGCTTCGCACCGCGTCGAACAGGCCGTCGAGCTCGAACGCGTAGATGCCCGAATTGATCTCGCGAATCTGCCGTTGCGCGGGGGTGGCGTCTTTTTCTTCGACGATCTGTGCAATCCGTTCGCCATCCCGCACGATGCGGCCGTAGCCGTGGGGATTTTCAACGACCGCGGTCACGACCGTCGCCGCGGCGCCCGCCTGCCGGTGCGTTTGCACCAGTTTCTCCAGCGTATTCGTCGTCAGCAGGGGGACGTCGCCTGACAGCAGGACGACCAGCCCGCGCTTCGAGGCGAGTACAGATTCCGTGGTCAGCAGGGCATGCGCGGTTCCGAGTTGTGGTTCCTGGACCACAAACGTGAGTCCGGCGTGACGGCTCAGCGCGGTGCGCACGTTTTCGGCCTGATGCCCAACAACGAGCGTCGTGCTCTGAGGCTCGAGGCGTGCGGCGCTCGCGAGGACTCGCTCGATCATCGGGACGCCCGCCACCCGGTGGAGCACCTTCGGCAGGCTGGATTTCATCCGGGTTCCCTTACCGGCCGCGAGAATGACGATGTGGAGATCGGACATGCAGAAGGCCCGGGACCGGAGCGAACGAGTCACCGGATCTCCGGTGTCGAAGAGCACGCCGGAGACGAAGGACGATTATCGCCCGTTTTTCGGTCGAATCGGCCGGCGCGCCAGTCTGTCGGTCGAACGGGGTAGCGAAGGCACGTCCAGGGCACCCCGGAACGCGTCGTCATCCTGGAGCGGTTCGAGGTCCGGATCGCGTCGCGCGAGGGCTCGGTTCTCAGGATTAAGGGCAATTGCCCTTTCGAGATGGGCGATGGCCTCGGCGTGCTCGCCGCGCTGCGCGTGGGCGACCGCCAGCATGTAGAGCGCGTGATCGTGGTCCGGGTCTTCGTCCCGAACCAGGCGAAGGTGCGAAATCGCCTCGTCGTACTTGCCGCCGTTGACCGCGAGCGTGGCGGCGTAGAGGCGTTCTTCGATCGTCTGGGGCGCGCTTCCTGCGGTGTCGCGTGTTTCTGGCAGATATTCAGGTACAGACGGACGCGCTCGTGCAGCTCCTTCTCATCCGGGTATTGGCGGAGGACTGATTGGAGCAGCTCCAGCGCGCGGTTGTAGTCGTGGCGTTGAAGCGCCTGGACACCCTGTTCGTAGAGAGCGACGGCCTCGAAGTACGTCGACGATCGCTGCGGGCCGGCCGGGCGCCGCCGGCTGAGCAGGGTTACGCCGCGCCTCGACCGTAGGAGGAGTCCGGACCACCGGGGCCGGGGGAACCGGAACGTCGGGCGGCTGGTTCTTTGATTTCGGCAGCGGTCGCTTCGCCATGGTGTCGGGGGGACCCGGAGCGCTGTTCCTACGCCGAAAAACCGGGCGGCAAACTTATCAGAACCATTTCCATTCGGTCAACCGAGGGACCTTTTGTGGCTTTCGAGCGCCGCGTACACCGCTTTGGCGCTCATCCCATACCGACGGCTCAAGCTGGCAATCGCCTGCCGCCGCGTAGACTTCCTATCTGCGGTCAATAGACCAAATTCATGGGCCAGCTCGTTGTCTCCTGGGGGCGCCAGCGCCGCGTCAATATTGGTCTTTTGACCAATCTTAACGACAACAGTAAACTCGCCCTGCTCTTTCAGGCCATTTTCAGCGATCTTTAGATATTGGTCCTTTGACCAATTCCTCGTGCGCCTTGGTGATTTCCCTGGCAACCATAACCTCGACATCGCCGAGATGGCGCTGGAGGTCGTTCAACGTCGCGAGGATGCGGTGCGGAGCCTCATAGAAGATGGCGACCGAGTCGCTTAATGTGGTCAATCGACCAAACCACGCGTCTCGTTCGCTTCCCTTGGTCGGTGGAAAACCCAGCACCGTGAAGTTTGAGGCCTGAAAACCGGAAGCAGAGAGGGCGGCGATGGCAGCGTTGGGCCCGGGAATGGGTTCAACCCGGATCCCCTGCTCGAGCGCGCGCCCGATGAAAATCGCGCCAGGATCGGAAATCGTTGGGGTTCCTGCGTCGGAAACCAGCGCGATGTCTTCCCCAGCCGCGAGGCGAGTCAGCAATACGTCGCTCTTGCCCTGCTCGTTGTGTTCGTGCAGGCTCGTGGTCGGCGTCGTGATCCCGTAGTGGGCCAGCAGGTGAGCCGTGCGGCGCGTGTCTTCGGCGGCGATCACCGAGGCTTCACGCAGGATGCGCAGCGCACGCGCCGTGATGTCTTCGAGGTTGCCGATTGGCGTGGCGACCACGAACAGCGTGCCGGCCATCGAGTGGGAGATTTATTGTAATACCATTGGCGGATCGCTCCCGCCGGCACGCCGGCCAACCGACGCCCTAGTTCGTTCTGTTCAAGGAGCCATGTCCGTTTCCGAACCACTTCCGCATTTCGTCGACGACCTGCTCGGGTACCTCCACGAAACGCATCCAACATCCGCCGCCCTCGATGGTGTTCACACGTACGACGACCACCTCGAGGACTACAGCCGGCAGGGCATCGACCACGACACGCGCGCGCTCTCGGGATACCTGCGCCGCCTCGAGGAGATCGACAAGGACCACCTGCCGGAGGTCGAGGCGCTCGAGCAGCGCATGCTCGCCTCGCACCTGCGCAGCCGGATGTTCGAGCTCGAGGAAGTCCGCACCTGGGAAAAGAACCCGCAGCTCTACGCGGATGTCCTGGCGTCGAGCCTCGCCACGCAGGTGTTGTTCGGCCACGCGCCGCCCTCCGAGCGGGCGCGGCGCGTGCTCTCGAAACTGCGCCAGACGCCCCGCCTGATCCAGGCGGCTCGCGACAACATCAAGGATCCGCCGGGCATCTTCGTCAAGGTCGGCATCGAAACGATGCGCGGCGCGCTGAAATTCATCGACGATGATCTGCCGCGCGCGCTGTCGAGCGTGGACGACATGCACCTGCTCGGCGATCTCGCCGACGCGCAGATGGAAGCGTCGCAGGCGGTCGGCTCGTACATCGAGTACCTCGAAACCGAAGTCGCGCCGAAGGCCCGCGCGTCGTTTCGTCTCGGCCGCGACAAGTTCGAACAGAAAGTCCGGCTCGACGAAGGGATCTCGATTCCGGTGGATCGACTGCTGGCCATCGCGACCCGCGAGCTGCAGGCGACGCAGGAAGCATTCAAGTCGCTCGCCGGCCGGGCGAACGGCGGCGATCCGCTGGCCGCCTGGTCGAAGACCAAACAGCAGCATCCGGCTCCCGGCGAACTGGTCAGCGTCGGCCGTCAGCAGCTCGACGAGCTGAAGACATTTCTCGAGCGGCAGTCGATTGTCACCGTGCCCAGCGGCGAGCCGGTGATGGTCGCGCCGACCCCGGAGTTCTATCGCTGGTCGTTTGCGAGCATGTGGACGCCCGGCCCGTTCGAAAGCAAGCCGAGCCGCGCTTATTACTACCTGACCGACGTGGATCCGTCATGGCCGGAGGAGCGTCAACAGGAATATCTGCGCGACTACAACGTGCCGACGCTCTGGTCGATTTCGATCCACGAGGTGTATCCCGGCCACTTCCTGCACTATCAGCACCTGCGCAAGGTCACGTCCAAAGCGCGCAAGTCGACCTGCTTCGCGCCGGCGTCGTTCGTCGAAGGGTGGGCCCACTACTGCGAGCAGATGATGATCGAGGCCGGGTTCGGACGCCTCGACGATTCCGTGAAGCTCGGACAGCTGTCGGAATCCCTCATCCGTCTCGTCCGCTTCATCGTCGGCATCAAGCTGCACACCGAGGACATGTCGGTGGAGCAGGGGGTGCGGATGTTCCGGGAAGAGGCGTATCTCGAGGAATCGAGCGCGCGGCGGGAAGCGGAACGCGGGACCTTCGACCCGACGTATCTGGTCTACAGCGTGGGCAAATTGATGCTGCTCAAGCTGCGGCAGGACTACAAGCAGCAGCAGGGCAAGTCATTTTCGCTGCGCGGATTTCATGACACGTTGCTCGGCAACGGCACGGCGCCTTTCTGGCTGCATCGCAAACTGATGCTCGGCCACGAGGACGACCTGCTCGAGTAAGAAACAAGAAACAACAATGCCTCTTTACGAGTACGAGTGCGACGCCTGCGGTCACCGCTTCGAGCTGATCCGGAAGTTTTCGGATCCGCCGGTCGAAGTCTGTCCGAAATGTGGCGGACACGTGCGCAAACTGATCTCGGCCGGCGCGTTTCAGCTCAAGGGCAGTGGCTGGTACGCCACCGACTACGCCAAGAAGGACAACGGCGGCGCCAAGGTGAGCGGGTCGAAGGACAAAGACAAGGACGCGCCGGCGGGCGACAAGGACAGCAGGCGCCAAGCCGGACGCCGGCACGAGCAGCAGCGCGAGCAGCAGTTCGACCGACAGCGCCTCGAGTACCTCGAGCGCGCCGGCCAAGCCGAGTTCAGACGCGAAAAGCTAGCTAGCGGCTGATTCCGAGCGAACGGAGGTAGGCCGAAAACTTGTCGGCGAGATCCGGCCGCCGCAAGGCGAAGTACACGACCGCCTTGAGGAATCCGAGCTTGTTCCCGGTGTCGTGGCGGACGCCCTTGACCTCGCAGGCGTAGATGCGGCCGCGTCTTCAGCAGTTCCTTGAGACCGTTGGTCAGCTGAATTTCGCCGGTGCGATCGCTCTTGGTCGCGGCCAGCGCGGGAAAAATGTCGGGCGTGAGGATATAGCGTCCGATGATCGCCAGGTCGGACGGCGCCTCGTGCTTCGGCGGTTTCTCGACGAGATCCACGATCTGGTAGATGCCCGGTCCGAGATCGACCGTCGTATCGGGCTGGATGACGCCGTAGTTCGAGATCTCGTCCTGCGGCACGCGTTCGACGGCCAGCACCGGTCCTTTGACCTTTTCGAAGACGTCGATGAGCTGTTTGGTCGCAGGCGGATCCGCGTCGATCACATCGTCGGCGAGGATGACGGCGAAGGGTTCGTCGCCGACCAGTTCGCGCGTCACCAGGACGGCATGGCCGAGGCCGAGCGGTTCGCCCTGGCGGACGTAGGCGAAGTTGATCAGATTCGAGATCTTGCGGACTTCCTCGAGCTGTTCGCGCTTGCCGCGCGCTTCGAGAAACGTCTCGAGCTCGACGGACACGTCGAAGTGATCCTCGATCGCGTTCTTGCCGCGCCCGGTGACGAGCAGGATGTTGTCGACGCCGGACGCGACCGCCTCTTCGACGCCGTACTGAATGATCGGCTTGTCGACGAGCGGTAGCATCTCCTTCGGTTGCGCCTTGGTTGCGGGAAGGAAGCGGGTGCCGAGACCCGCGGCCGGAAAGACCGCTTTGCGGACGATGGAAGACATCGCCCGCATCGTAGCAGAAGTTCTCCGGACGGAATAATCGCGGAAGATACAATGGTGCGCGAGGACGCATGCTCGATCCCGGTTACGTAAGAGACAACCTGCAGGCGGTGCGCGACGGACTGCGCAACCGCGGGATGGATCCCGACAAGGCGCTCGAAGAAATCGCGACGCTCGAATCGGTGCGCCGGCGCCTGATCCCCGAGCTCGAAGGATTGAAGCGCCAGCAGAATGCCTCCGGCGATGAGATCGCACGCGCCAAGCGGCAGGGCCAGGACACCGGCGCACATCCAGGAGGCCGGCCGTCAGCGCAACCAGCAGATCAAGCAGCTCGGAATTCAGCTCGACGCGATCGAATATCAACGGACGCAGGCGCTGCTGACGCTTCCCAACCTGCCGCACGCCACGGTGCCGATCGGGAAGAGCGCCGCCGACAACGTCGAGGTCCGCAAACACGGCGAGCCAAGAACATTCGACTTCGAGCCGAAGGCGCACTGGGACCTCGGTCCCGAGCTCGGCATCATCGACTTCGAGCGCGGGACGAAGATTGCCGGGGCGCGCTTTACGGTCCTGAGCGGCGACGGCGCGCGGCTCTCGCGGGCGCTCATCAACTTCATGCTCGATCTCCATACGCGCGAGCACGGCTATCGCGAAATCGAGCCGCCGTTTCTCGTCAACGCGGCGGCGTTGACCGGAACCGGCAACCTGCCGAAGTTCGAAGCCGACTTGTTCAAGATCGCCGGGGACTGGGACCTCTACCTCGATCCCAACGGCCGAGGTTCCGCTGACCAACCTTCACCGCGGCGAAATCCTCGACGGCCGCGATTTGCCGATCCGCTACACCGCCTACACGCCCTGCTTTCGCAGCGAGGCGGGATCGTACGGGCAGGATGTCCGCGGTCTCATCCGCCAGCATCAGTTCGACAAGGTCGAGCTGGTCAAGTTGACGACGCCGGAGCAGTCGTACGAAGAGCTCGAGCGGCTGACCGACAACGCCGAAGAAGTACTGCGGCGCCTCGAGCTGCCTCATCGCACGATGCTGCTGTGTACCGGGCGACATGGGATTTGCGTCGGCGAAGACCTACGACATCGAAGTGTGGCTGCCGAGCCAGAAGACGTATCGCGAGATTTCGTCCTGCAGCAACACGGAGGCGTTTCAGGCGCGCCGCGCGAACATCAAATTCCGGGCGTCGGGCAGCGGCAAGGCGGAATTCGTGCACACGCTGAACGGGTCCGGCCTGGCCGTCGGTCGAACCCTCATTGCCATCCTCGAGAACAACCAGCAGAAGGATGGCTCGGTCACGATTCCTGCGGCGCTCAGGCCGTACATGGATGGACGCGCGGCGATCGAGCCGAAGGTCGCGGTCAGATAACACACACCCGGACACCTCGCAGGAAACTGGACATGCGGGTCAAAACAGCTTTTCGTCGTGCACTGATCGGCCTGGTCGGCGTCGTCTGTCTCGGAAGCGGCGTCCGCGGACAGGAAACATCAGCGGCCGGACGCTGGCGAACGATCGACGACAAGACCGGACAGGCGAAATCCATCGTCCGGATCGTCGAGACCGACGGTGAGCTGAAGGGTCAAGTGGAGCGCGTGTTCTCGCCGCCGGCCCCGTCCGCGACGCCGCTCTGCGAGAAGTGCATCGGCGATCTGAAGAACAAGCCGCTCGTCGGCATGACCATCATGTGGGGCATGAAAAAAGACGGCGACGGGTACAGCGGTGGACGCGTGCTCGATCCGGAAGAGGGAAAAACCTACCGCGGCAAGGTGCGCGTCGTGGACAACGGCCGCAAGCTGGAGCTGCGCGGCTACATCGGGATTTCGATGATTGGCCGCACCCAGACATGGGTGCGCGAGCCGTGACGATGTCGCCTCGCCCGCCGGCCTGCCGCGACGCGAACTAGCAGCGCATGGCTCCTCCCGCAAATCTTCTCACGCCCGGCTCGCTCCCCATGCCGGAAGACCGGGAGAACAACTTCTGGTACGTCCGGCCGTCTTCCGCAACTGACGTCACGGTCGTTTTTCTTCACGGCATCTTTTCGAACAGCCGCTCCTGCTGGTTGTACTGCCGGATCCGAGACCAGCGAGCTCCGCAAGCGGGTGTTCTGGCCCGATCTCGTCCGCACGGATCAGCGGTTGGGATCGCCGGCGATTTATCTCGCCGGCTATTACACGAAGCCCGACGCGGGCGACTACCCGATCGCCCAGTGCGCGAAGGAAGTGATGGACGCGCTCCAGCGTCCCGACATCGATGGCACGCCGGCGGTCCTGGATGCGGATGCGGTGGTGTTCGTCTGCCACAGCATGGGCGGGATCATGGCCCGCTACCTGATCGAGCGCAATCAGGCGGTCTTTCGGCGCAAGGCGGTGGGGCTCGCGCTCATCGCCTCGCCGTCTCTCGGTTCCGACTGGGCGAACTTCGCGGGCATCGCCGCCCGCTACTACAACCAGCATCTCGCGCAGCAGCTCGAGTGGAAAGGCGACTCGCTGAGCGAACTGCACGGCCGCTTCAAGGATCTCGTCGACAGCCGGGCGACGGCGATGCCGGGCCTGTTCGGGATGGAAGCGGCCGAAACGAAGATGATCTATCGCGACTCACTGCCCGGCGTGCTGCGCTGGGTCCTGCCCAATCGCCACCAGATCGTCGAGCCGCTGTCTGCCGGTCAGTACTTCAGAGAAGTGACGTCGCTGCGCGACACCGACCACTTTTCGATCGTCAAGCCGTACGGGTTCAGCCATCCCGCACACGATTTTCTCGTCACGTTCATGCTGCAGTTCAGGCAGAAGCTGGCGGAGCTGCAGCGGGACGGACTGATTGGCCGCGCCGGCAACCGTCACCGCGGGCGCCGCGCTGGCCGGCGGTCAGACGCTGCAGCAGATCCCGATCGATCTGCCGCGCCCGGAGTCCGGCGCGAGCGCCATCCGTTTTTCGCCGCAGGGCGTCGAGGCCGGCGCGTTGAACGCGAAGAGTCGAACGCCGCCTTCGCGCAGGAAGCGGCGCCCAGACCGCGGCTCGACGAGTTGTTCGAAATCATCACCGAACCCGACGACGTGCAGAGCGCGTTGTATCGAACCCAGGCCGCCGCCGGACTGGCGCCCTACGACGCCGAGTACGTGAACGCGCGCACCGACGTTGCTGACATCCAGCAGACGCTCGAAACGGTCCTGCGCGAAGGGAAAGGCCGGTTGCTCGTGGCCGGCCGCCAGGGGATCGGCAAAACACGCGAGATCGCCGAGCTGGCGAGACGCGCCTGCGCCAGGCAATGGAAGGTGCTGGTCGCGCGCGACGAAGGCAACGTCCGGCTCGGCCCGCCGGTCGATCTGCCGGCGGGTTGGTCGGATGCGCGCGTGCTGATCGTCGTGGACAACGTGCACAGCCGGCTGCGCGCGACGGCAGACGCGGCGGCCGCGCCGTATCTCGATCGTCTCGAGCTGCTGCTGCAGTGGTTCGAGGCGCGGCTTCCGGGAGACGTGCGGATCGTGGCGAGCGCGCGCGACGAAGCGCGCGATCAACCGCAGCTGGCGCTGGCGCGTGATGCGGCGAGCTGGCGCGGCTTCGCGGTCCATCGCCTGCCGATCCTGACCAACGACGGACTGCAGCGCATCCTGACGGCGTTCGCGGCCAGCGCCAAGGTCGCGGTCGACGCGGACGTGGTGCCGCGGCTGGTCGAGAACAGCGACAAGATGCCCGAGACGATGTTCATGAACGTCGTCCTCGCGCGTCGCGAGCGGCGGGGCCTCGACAAAGACAAGTGGAGTCCGGTCGTCGAAGGTGAGACGTGGAAGCAGCAGTTCGTCAGCGTGCAGGCGAAGCATCCCGGCGTAGAGCGCGTCTGCCAGGCGCTTCGGCTGCTCACGCAGATCGGTCTTCCAGCGCGCGTCCCTTACGTGATCGCCCTCGCCGGTGCCGGCGGCAAGGATCGCGATGACCGCCGTCAACGCGCTGGTCGACGAGGGGCTGCTGGGCATGCGGCAGGACATCCTGCAGCCGTTGAGCACCGATCAGCTCGATGACTATCTCGGAAAACAGGAAGGGCCGGCCGCCGTTCTTCCGAACGCCGACACGATCGAGCACGCGATCGCTCAACGCCGGCGAATCCCCCGAAGGAACGGGCCGACGATCTGCTGGCGCTGGTCACGGCGGTCGCCCGTAGCGGCGCCTCGATCGCGCGGAAGCGCTCGCATCGCGGGCGGTCGATGGTGACGCCAGCGCCCGCGCCTACCGGATTCGCGCATCCATCCGCTTCGATCGGCGCGAGTTCGAGCTTGCGGAAGCCGATCTCACGTCCGCGATTGGTTCGGGCGGCGACGACGCCGATACGCGATTCCTGCGCGGCGTGCTGCGAAATCTTGTCGGTAATTTCTCCGGCGCCCTCGAGGACCTGTCCGCCGCCGTCGCGCCTGGGCCGCGACGACAGCGTCGTCCATGCGCAGCTCGCGACCGCGTATTACCAGCAGGCACAGTGGCTCGATGTCGATCGGGAATTCACGCTGGCGATCGAGCGGGACGCGTCGTCGGGCCAGCTGTATTTCGTGCGCGGGATCGCGCGCCTTCAGCTGAAGAACGCCGCCGGCGCAGAAGAGGATCTGACCGCGGCGCTCGATCGCTCCGTGGACTTCGACTCGCTGGCGACGCAGATTCGCGCGATTCAAACCGTCGGCGCGCCGGTTCCAGATTCCGCCGCCGCATCGGCACCAGCCGGCGCGGGCTCGGGTGGCGCGAATGATTCGCTTGCAGCGCGCGATTGCCCGGCTCGGTCTCAGCAAATTTGCCGAGGCCGAGGAGGATCTCACCGCCGCCATCGACCACGGCGCCACGGCGGAGCTGAGCAAGCTCGCCGCCGATGTTCAGGCGTCCTCGATTCCGATGCTCGCGGCCGCAAAACAACAACTGGCGCCGATTCAGGGGGCGGCCGGGCAGGGCGGCCCCTACCATCTTCGCGGCGTGGCGCGCCTCAATCAGGGAAAGCTCGAGGAAGCGGAAGCCGATTTTGACGAAGCCATTGCCAGGGGCTACGTCGAGGCCGAAGTGTACGGCAGCCGCGCGTGGACGCGGTTTCGCCGCGACAACCCGGCGGGCGCCGCGGAGGACGCATCGGTTGTCATCGACGACAAAGGCCGTCACGACGACCCGTTCATGTATTCGATTCGCGCGCTGTCGCGCGCGGCGCAAGAGCGATTCGCCGAAGCCGAGGCGGACTGCACCAAAGCCATCGACCTGGCGGGCGGGAACGCTGCGATTTTCGCCGCGCGCGCCAACGCCCGCGTCCGGCAGCAACGCTTGCCGGAAGCGGAAGACGACCTGACGAAGGCGTTGAGTTTCGGCGCCGACGCGCAGGTGCTCTTCAACCGCGGGTGCGTGCGGGTCGATCTCGGCAACTACGTTGACGCCGAAGCCGACTTCACGGAGGCGTTGAAGTTGGGCTTCGAGCCGCCGACGTTGTTTTCGATGCGGGGCCTGGCGCGGCTTGCTCAGGAGAACGTCGAGAAGGCCGAAGAGGACGCGGTCAAGGCGTTCGAACTCGGTGCCGACGATCTCGGCGCCTACAGCCTGCGTGCGAAATTGCGGCTCGAACGCAACGAGTTCGCCGGGGCCGAGGCCGATTTCAACGAAGCCGCGAAACGCGGGCGCGCCGATGCCTGGCTGTTCTTCAATCGCGGACGGAGCCGCTGGGGGGCCTAGGACCACTACGCCGAGGCGGAAGAGGACTACACCAGGGTCGTCGCGATGGGCGTGAGCGACCTCGGCGTATCCTTCAATCGCGGTCAGGCGAGGTTTGCGCAGGAGAACTTCCAGGGCGCCGCCGCTGACTTCGTCGAAGCGATTCGCCTTGGTCGCGACGATGCATTCGCGCACGTGATGCTGGCGGAAACGTGGGCGCGATTGAGCCGCTACCGCGACGCTGAATCGGAAGCCGATCTCGCCCTGGCGCGCAATGACAACGCCTGGAATCGCAGAGCGCGCGGGTTCGCGCGTCTGGCGCGGGGTCTGTTCGATCAGTCGGAGCAGGACTATGACAAGGCGCTCGAGCTCGAGCCGAACGACCCAGAGACGTTGTCGCGGCGAGGCATGGCCCGCTTTGGCCAGGGCAACGTCGCCGGGGCCATCGCAGACTACGATACAGCCCTGAAGCTGACACCCGACAACGTGCCCGTCCGCGGTTCGCGGGCCGTGTCGTACGTATGGCTCGGCGATCTCGATGCGGCAGTGCGCGACTGCGAAGCGCTCGATGCGATCGATCGCAACGACGTCGAGACGCTGGGCGCATGGGGCGCCGTTCACCTCGCGCGAGGTGAGTATGACGCCGCGGTCGATCGGTTTGCGGCGGCGGTACAGAAGGACAAGGTCTGGAACCGTTTCCTTGGACTGACACAGCTGGTTGCGGGAAAACTCGATGAGGCGCGCGCGGCGTATGCAGACGGCATGGCCGCCGGCGCGCCAGGAGACGTGGCCTTCGCGATCAACGAACTGGATCGGCAGGTGAACGCGCTCGGCCGCATCACGACACCCGATGCGCGAGCGGCCGCCGCGCTGATCCGCGCCGATCTCGTGAGACAGCTGGCGGTGCTGGATGCCGAGCAGCCGGCCGCGACCCGATACGCAGAAAATCTGACGCGGCGACCGCGCACCGACCGACGAAATGCCCAATCCGCAGGAGAACGCTGTGAGCGAGCCCGATGAAGATTTCGCCTCGATGTTCGAGGCGTCCACGCAAGCCAAACGCATTGAAAAAGGCCAGACCGTCGAGGGGACGATCGTCGCGATCGGCGCGGAGGTGGCATTCGTCAGCGTCGGCGGCAAGGGCGAGGCGCAGATCGAGCTCTCGGAATTGAAGGACGCCGATGGCGTGCTCGAAGTCGCAGGTGGGCGACCGCATTCAGGCGCTGGTCACGTCGACCGAGAACGGCCTGACCCTTTCGCGGCGGCTGGCCCGCGGCGCGGCGACCGACAAGCGCCTCGAAGACGCGTTCCGCGCCGGCCTGCCGGTCGAGGGCAAGGTCGAACGCGACGTGAAGGGCGGCTACGAGGTGCGCGTCGGCGGACAGCGCGCCTTCTGTCCGTTCTCGCAGATCGACATCGTGCGAACCGCGGATCCGGCGCAGCACATCGGCCGGGTCTATGCCTTCCGCATCATCGAGTACAAGGAGGGCGGCCGGAATCTCATCGTCTCTCGTCGCGTCCTGCTCGAAGAGGAGCAACGCGCGAGCGCCGCCGAGGTCCGGCGGTCGATCGCCGTCGGCGCGGTGCTGACCGGACGCGTCACGTCCGTGCGCGACTTCGGCGCATTTGTCGACCTGGGCGCCGGCGTCCAGGGTTTGCTCCATGTGTCCGAGATGGGATGGTCCCGCGTCGTCGGATTCGTCGCAGATCGTGGCGGCCGGCGAAGAGATCACGGTCAAGGTCCTCCGTATCGACGATGCGGGACAGAAGATCGCGCTGGGATTGAAGCAGTTGACTGACGATCCGTGGTCAACGGTGCCGGACAAGTACGAGGTGGGCCAGGTGCGTACTGCGCGAATCACGCGTCTCGCGGAGTTCGGCGCATTCGTCGAGCTCGAGCCGGGTGTCGAGGCGCTGGCGCACGTGTCCACGTTCGCACCGACCCGGAACTCGAAGGGCTGGTCGCAGTCGATCCCCGTGGGAACGACGGCCGCGTTCGAGATCCTGAACATCGATCTCGACAAGAAGCGGATTGGCGTGGCGCTCGTCGAGGAAGGTTCGACGCGTGCCGCCGCGCGCGGCAGCGTCGCCAGTCTGAACCCGACGCAGGAGCAGAGCGCGCCAGGACAACCGAGCGCGACGAACTGCGCGAGGAGATTGCGCGCACCAACGTCGCGCCGGAGGGGTTCGGATCGCTGGCCGACAAGCTCCGCGGTGCGCTCAACCCGCGCGAGAAGTAACTATTTGCCCTGGTACTTCGGCGGCCGGCCCTCGGCCTCGGCGCGCCGGCCTTCGAGGAAGTCCTCGGTCCGGTAGAGCGCGCTGTACTGGGCGCCGAGTTTCGACAGCGCGTCGGCTTCCACCGGATCCACATACTGGTGCGCGGATGCCAGCGTCGCCTTGGTTGACAGCGGTCCGCAGGCCGCGATCTTGCGCGCCATCACGATGCCGGCGTCGAGCGCCGCCGCAGGCGTTGCGGCGATCTGCTGCGTGATGCCCATGCGGTACGACTCGTCCGCGGTCCAGTGATCGCCGGTGAGCATGTAGCGCATCGCGTTGCCCCACCCCGCTTCACGAACGAAACGCACCGTGGCGCCGCCGCCGGGAAACCGGCCGTGGGTGTCCTCGTCCTGGCCGAAGCGCGTGTTCGCCGCGGCGATGCGGATGTCGCTCGCCAGGTAAATCTCGTGTCCGAGATTCCACGTGTCGCCGTGCACCACGACGACGACCGGCTTCGTCCGATGGGGCTGCGAATTGCCGAGCGGATCGAGCGCCGGCGCCGTGCCGGTCGCGCGTTGGCCCGAGGTGACGCCGGCTTGCGAGGCGTCGACGTCGATGCCTCGCGAAAAGTTGTCGCCATGACCGAAGAGCACCAGCGCACGCAGCGACGCGTCGTGCTCGTATCCGTAGAAGGTTTCCGCCAGCCGGATTCGTGTCGGCGGATCGATCCGGTTCTGAATGAACGGGCGGTTGAGACCGACGAGCACGATGTCGCCGCGCCGCTCCACGGTGATCGTCACGGACGGACCGAGCGGCACGTCAGCGAGCGTGGTGACCGGCTCCGCGGCGGGCGCCTGGGCCTGCGTGCGGACGGTCGCCGCCGCGGCGAGCATGGCGGCGCTTTTGATGACGGCGCGGCGTCCGACGGCTTTCGGTGATGTGTTCGGCATGGCTCTCCTCGATTGCGCGATGATTGTGCGATCCGAGCGGTGGCCGCAAGACAATTCGCCGCTACAATTGGTCTTTCCGAGGCCTCCACTGATGACCGCTCTTCGCACGACCGCGCTTGCGGTCTTCTTCGCCGTGCTGATGGCGGTCGGCTTCGCCGCACAGGCTCCGCCGCGTGTCGACTTCGAGCGCGACGTGCAGCCAATCCTCAGCGATCACTGTTACGCGTGCCACGGCCCGGAGCAGCAGATGAGCGGCCTGCGGCTCGATCGGCGCGCCGACGCCATGCGCGGCGGACGCAATCGGTCATCGGGCCCGGCAACGCGGACGGCAGCAAGCTGTATCACCGGCTCGTTGGCACGAGCATGGGCACTCGGATGCCGCCGTCGCGACCGCTCGGCGCGGACGACATCGCCACGCTCAAGGCATGGATTGACCAGGGCGCCGACTGGCCGGACGAACTGGCCGGAATCGCAGCGGCACCGCCCGTCGATCCTCATGCCGAGCGTCTGGCGCGTCTCCTGCGCAGCGGCGATCGCGCGGGCGTCGACGACGTGCTGCGCAGAAATCCGCGCGCGGCCGGCGCGAGGACAGCGGCGGGCGACGCCGTTGATGTTTGCAGCGCTCTACCGCGACGCGTCCTCTCATGAAACGGCTGATTGATCTGGGCGCTGCGCCTGATGCCGCGAACACGGCCGGCGCGACCGCGTCGATGTGGGCCGCTCCGCACACCGGCAAGATGCGCCTGCTCCTCGATGCCGGCGCGAACGTCGATGCGCGCTCGGACGATCGGCGGACCGCGCTGGTGACAGCTGCCGGAATCGTCGATGCGACCCCGGCGCTGACGCTGCCGCTCAAGTACGGCGCCAATCCGACACCGGTCGACCGCCAGCGATCCATCGCCCCTCCGGGAGGCGGCGCGGGTCAACAACCTCGCCGCTTTTCGCGTATTGCTCGATTACGGCGCGGACGCGAGCGGACCGGCGCCCACTTTCTCCCGCACCAATTGTTTCACGTGCGCGGAGGCGATGAGCGTCGGCGGCCCGGGACCACTCCCCAGGATTCCTCCGGTGGACACTGGCCTGAGGCCGTCGCTTTCTTCATCGGCTTCGCCGACGCCGACGATCGACGTGACATCCGCGCCGCCGGCCGCCATTCACGCCGCCGTTGAACGCGGGCTGCCGCTTCTCCAGAAGATCGGCTTCCCGTTCTTTCAGAAGACCGGGCTGCGTGTCCTGTCACCACAACAGCCTGGTTGGCCTGGCCGTCGCAGTCGCGCGGCGCAACGGCTACCGCGTCGACGAAGAGGAGGCGGGCAGGCAACGGGCGGTCGTCGCGACCTACGTCGAATCGTGGCGGATTGCACGCTGCAGAACATGTTCATTGCCGGCCAGCAGGACACGATCAGTTACCTCCTGTTCGGCATGGCGGTCGCCGGCCATCCGTCAGACGGTGCCACGGACGCACAGGTCCAGTGGCTGCTGCGCCGCCAGTCCACGGACGGACATTGGCCGCTTGGCGACGCTTCGGCCGCGAATCGAGTCCAACGACATCGAAGTCACCGTTGTGTCGATGCGAGCCCTGGAGGTGTACGCGCCCACGACTCTGGACGGCCGACTACCGGAAGGCGATTGCGCGTGCGCGCGACTGGCTGGTTGCCGCCAACGCGACGAGCACAGAAGAGCGCGCGTTTCGTGTCATGGGCCTCACGTGGGCCGAGGCCGGCCGGACGCTCGTGACCGCCGCCGCGCAAGACCTGCTCGCGGAACAGCACACCGATGGCGGATGGTCGCAGGATCCGTCGCTGCCGTCGGATGCCTACGCCACCGGCGAAGCACTGGTCGCGCTCCGCGAGAGCGGCGCGGTCCGGCGCAGCGATCCAGCCGTGATGCGCGGCGTGGAGTTCCTGCTGCGCGCGCAACACGCGGACGGCTCGTGGTTCGTCAAATCGCGAGCGGTCCCGATCCAGGCGTATTTTGAAAGCGGTTTTCCGTACGGCGCCGACCAATGGATTTCCGCGGCGGCCAGCGCCTGGGCGGTAACGGCGCTCGCCTCGCAGAACTCGATGCGAGTCCGGTCGTCCCGAAACGATAGATAGATCCTTCGCCGGCGCGCGGGACCGCGCGGAACTTCCGGTATGCTGTCGGCGCCCGATATGGCGCTGCCTGCCACGCGCACGTCCGAATCGCTCGCCGCCGAGCGGCGCAACCAGCGCAACGCCGTCTCGCGAGCTTCCTCGGCTGGACCTTCGACGCGTTCGACTTCTTCGTTCTCACGTTCCTGATCACCGATATCGCGAAGGCCTTCGGCGAGACGCGGCCCGACGTCGCGTTCACGCTGACGCTCACGCTCGCGATGCGGCCGGTCGGCGCGCTGATCTTCGGCATCATGGCGGACCGCTTCGGCCGCCGCCTCCCGATGATGATCAACATCGTCTTCTACGCGGTGATGTCGGCGCTGTCCGGCCTGGCGCCGACCTTCAAGGCCTTTCTGTTGCTCCGCGTGCTCTTCGGGATCGGCATGGGCGGGCAGTGGGGCATGGGCGCGTCGCTGGTGCTCGAATCGGTGTCGCCGCGCTGGCGCGGCGTGCTCTCCGGGCTGCTGCACCAGGGCTACTCGCTCGGCAACCTGCTGGCCGCGCTCGCGTTCCTCACCGTGTACCCGCGCGATGTCAGCGCTCGCATCCCGACTATGCGTGGCGCGTCATGTTCTTCATCGGCGGCCTGCCGGCGCTGCTCTCGATCTTCGTGCTCGCCAACGTGAAGGAGTCCGAAGCGTGGCAGGAGCATCGCACCGACTGGCGCACCTACGTGCGGTCGATGCCGGCGGTCTGGCGGCGCTTCCTGTACCTGGTGCTGCTCCTGACGGCGATGGGCTTCATCTCGCACGGCACGCAGGATCTCTACCCGACGTTCCTGCAGCAGCAGCGGCACTTCGCGCGCAGACCACGTCGCTGAGACCACGATGCTGTCCATGGTGGGCGCGATCATCGGCGGCCTGGTCATCGGCTATTGCTCGGATCGGTTCGGGCGCCGGCGCGCGATGATCGGCGCCGCGCTCGGCGCGCTGCTGATCGTCCCGCTGTGGATTGCTGCGCCGACCGACCGCGCTGCATCGTGCTCGGCGGATTCCTGATGCAGTTCTGCGTGCAGGGCGCGTGGGGCGTGATCCCCGCGCACATGAACGAGCTGTCGCCGGCGCATCTGCGCGGCTTCCTCCCGGGGTTCGCGTATCAGCTCGGGATGCTGTGCGCCGGCATCGCTCCGTACCTCGAAGCGGTGCTCGGCGAGCACTTCTGTATGCGCAGTCGATGGGCACGCTGAGCGCGATCGCGCTCGTGGTCGGCATCGTGATCATCGGGCTGGGCCCGGAAGCGCACGGCATCGCGTTCCGTAAGACCGCGCCGCAATAGCCGGGCAGCCGGGCGCACGGAGTCCCAGTCGCGGACGCATTAGA
>CAVQHT010000021.1:0-148338 GCA_963712355.1 uncultured Acidobacteriota bacterium | reverse complement strand
GTGTCATCGTGCCTTCGTGACTCTGAATTGATAGCCCGCCGAAAGACTTTCTGCATTTGTGTCCTATCCGGAAGAGCGAACGACGTTGATGTGTCGCGTTGTTCGCCACATTGCCTGACGCGGGTGAGCGGCGGGCTGGAGGTCTGGATGATGCGAATGGTACGGTTTTCTCGACGGTTTGGGTATTCGGACGCTCGCGATGGTGTTGCTCGTGAGCGTGGGCTCGTCCCGTGCGATGGCGCAAGGCGATCACGATCACGTCATCACCCCACCGCAGAAGCTCACCGCCGAACAGAAGAGCAAGGCCGGCGCACTGGTCAAAGCCGTTCGTGATATCACGGCGGGTTTTCAGACTCCGGATAGCCTTCCGGAGGGCTACGGCCTGATGTTCGGCTGCGTCAGCGGCGGCGATCTTGGCGCGATGGGATTGCACTTCGTGAACCTTGGCCTGGTGCAGGACGGCGCCATCGAGCGTTCGACGCCGGAGATCGTCCTCTACGAGCCGCTCCCGAACGGCCAGATGCGCATCACCGGCGCCGACTACCTGGTGTACGCGGCCGACTGGGACGCGAGCGCATCCGCACGATCCGCCGCAGCTCGATGGGCAGCTCTTTCATCTCTTCGACTTTCCCAATCGCTTCGGGTTGCCCGCGTTCTACACGCTGCACGTCTGGGCGTGGAAGGACAACCCGAACGGCACCTTCACGAACTGGAACCCCAACGTCTCCTGCGACGCATTCGCCCCGCCGAATAGCTGAGCGCGACACCCGCGGGCCTCGACGGCGAGCGTGTCACCGCCGGAGGCCCGGCCCGACAGCCGGAATATTCCGGTCCCCTGCGGCCATCCAGCATCCAACACCACCGCTACGCGATGGACGCGTCGGCTGGTCAAGGATGAGGTCGCACAATGTTCAGGCTCGCTATTGCGCTACTCGTTCTGCTGCCGGGCGCCGCACACGCCGCGGATCTTCAGCTGGAGAAACATGAACGCACCCTCGCGGTCGTCATGACCAACGATCCGAAGGTCAACCAGATCAAGATCTACGACGCGAAGGACCGCACGCTGCTGCAGACGCTGCCGACCAACGGCAAGGGCGGCGCCGGCAACAACGCCCGTGGCGTCCGGCAGTTCAACGGCGAGCTGTTCGCAGCGGTCAACAAAGGTTCGAACAGCGTCGCCGTCTTTCGCCGCGATCACGATCGCCTCAGGTTCGACAGCCTGGTCTACACGACGAGCGCGCCCGTCAGCATCGACTTCGGCAACGATCACATGTACGTCGCCGGCACGACGACGGTGGACTCATTCGTCGTGCGAAACGGGCACGTGGACCGCCTCGATGGCACGACCGGTTTGATCCTGGCGAACGGCACGGTTCCACCCGACGGCGCCACGGGACAGGTCGGCGTTACCGGCGAGGATCGTCTGCTCGTCACGCTCAAGGCCGATCCCGATCCAGGCACCGTGGACGTCATCGCGCTCAAGGATGGCGCCATCACCACGCAGACCGCGCAGGCGGTTCACGATCCGGCCGGCACACTCGCGCCGTTTGGTTTCGCGGTGTATCCGGACGGCACCGCGCTGATTACCTTGGCGCACTCGAATCAGGACGGCCTCTTCCGCGATGGTCAGTTCACCGTCGTCGCCAATGCGGGGCAGCTCGCGCCGTGCTGGATGACGAGGGACGGCAAGTATGTGTTCACGGCCAACACCGCCAGCCACACGCTGAGCCGCCTGGTCGGCACCGGCGCCAACGTGTTCGTGGACGCGCAAGTGGCGGCAACCGTTGCGACCGGCAATCCAACGGATCTCGACGCGGGGCAGGGCGTCCTGGCCGTCATCGATCACGGCGGGGCGGCGTCACACCTGTCGTTCTTCTCGGTCAACGAATTCGGCGAGCTGAAACAGAGCGGCTCTCCGATCGACATCGGCGCGGCGGACGCGAACGGCGTGGCCGTGATCCCGCCTTCGGACACCGACGACGACAACTGACGCGGCCGTCAATTCCATCGCGGGAATATCTGCAATCGCCGCGGACATTGTGCTCCTTGAACGCGGTCTCGCTGGCCGCAAGAAGGAGAGAGTGATGAAACGAAGAGCACTGAGCGCCTCGTTCCTGGTCGCGGTTGCGGCTGTCGCGGTCAGCGCGCAGACCGGCGGCGCGATGCACGGCGATCACAAGATGGAACAGATGGCGCCGGACATGACCTACGTCGGTTGCGTCGAGGCAGGCAGTATGCCGAAGGCGTTCGTGTTGACGCATGTCACCGCCGGCGGCGAGATGAAGCCGGCGAAGAAGCAGGATCGCGACAAAAAGAAGGATGGCATGGCCGGCGACAGCATGGACATGATGACGCCATCGAGCGTCGCCCTCCACGTCGCGCCGCCGGACGTGTCGGGTCACGTGGGTCACAAGGTCTCGGTTGTCGGATCGCTGGCCGAGGCCACGCCGGCGATGTCGAACGAGGCCGACGGGATGAATCACATGCCGACGCTGACCGTGAAGTCGGTGAAGTTGGTTGCGGCGACGTGTCCGTAACGCGCGTGCAATCCGCGACTGAACAGGTGATCGCAATGTCCCTGCGTCGAGTGCCTGCCGGCGCCGAACGTGAACGGTTACGTGCCGCTCCTGCTGCTGGCCGACGAGTCGGAGCAGCAGGTGCGCTCGTACTTGAACCAGGGAGAGCTGTACGACTGTCGCGACGACGTTCGGTTCGTCGGCGTCGTTCTGGCGATCCGGCACGACACGGACGCCGTGGAGTTGAGAGCGGTGGCCGTCGAGCCGGCCGCTCAAGGTCAGGGCCTGGGTCGTCGGATGCTGGTGGCCGTGCTCGACGACCTGCGGACACGCGGCGTGCGTCGGGTACTCGTGGGCACGGCGAGTTCGGCCATCGGGCCGTTCGCGTTCTATCAGAAGGTTGGATTTCGACCGCTGCGAATCGAGCGCGACTATTTCAGCGCGGCGCTCGGATATCCACCCGGGCTGCGGGAAAACGGCATTGCCGTGCGCGACATGATCTGGATGGAACAGAGTCTCTGATGCAGAACACCTGGCACCCCGCGGCGCAGCGGGCACGGACGCGATGCACATCCGGCGGGCGCTGCCGGAGGACCGCGAGATTCTCCTCGTGGTGTGGCACCGCTCCGTCCGCGCCACACACACGTTCGTCTCGCCGGAAGACATCCGGTCGTTCGTTCCACTGCGTGCGCGAGTACCTGGCGTCGAGCGAGCCGGAGTTCTGGGTACTCTGCGACGATGGCGGAGCGATCCGGGGATTCATGGGGATGTCCGGCAGCAAGATGGAATCGCTGTTCCTCGTCTCCGGAATTCCTGCGGCGTGGTGCGGGGCGGCGGCTGGTCCGCCATGCGCAGAGCCTTCATGGCGAGCTGACCGTCGACGTCAACGAGCAGAACGCACCGGCGCGCGCGTTCTACGAGGCGTGCGGCTTCGTTCTCGAAGGGCGGTCGGATGTGGACGACGCTGGGCTGCCGTACCCTTTGTTGCACATGCGGCTACGGCAGCCGTAGCCGCATGTGTTCGTAATCGGCGCGCGCTCGACCGACTAGTGCTTGGTCGACTTGGCGCTGGCCAGCTGCTGCACGGCCGCGAGCGACTTCGCGACGTGATCCGCCGGGCTGATCTTGTCGTCGGTGGACGAGAACGTCGCCGCCACCTTGTTGTCCGGCGTCACGACGAACGTCGTCCGCTCGGTGAAGTCGTGGTCGATTTCCACGCCGCGGGAATCTTTCATCCCCGGCTTGATGTCCATCTTGGTCAGGTTGTAGGCCTTCGCGATCGACCCGTCCGCGTCGGAGGCGACCGCAATCTTGCCCGCGCAGTACTGCGGATCGGCGGAGAAGGCGTTGAGCCGCTCGATGCCGTCACGCGATACGCCGATGATGGTCGCGCCCGCGGCGTCGAACTTTTCCTTGTTCTCGGCGAAGGTGTGCGCCTCGATATTGCAGCCGCCGGTGAATGCCGACGGATAGAAATAGACCACCACCGGGCCCTTTTTCAGCGCGTCCTTCAGCGAGAAATTGAATTCCTTGCCGGCGAGCGACGCCTTGGTCGAAAAGTCCGCGGCCGTATCGCCCTGTTTCAACGCGGCGAACAGCGGCGCCGCGACGACCATCGACAGCAGCGTGCCTAAGAGAAAATGCTTCATCGAAATGCTCCTTTGAGAGTAACCATACGCCAGATAGCCTTTGAATTTTCACACGAGATGGGCCCGGCCGTGGACAAAAGACTTGTAACGGCCCGGGGGCGTTCCTGCTGACCTTTCAGGTCCAGCTGCTAGACTATCGCCGCGTCAAGCCCGACCACCATCGCACCCATCATGCGAAACACTCTTTTCGTCACGTGGCTCGGTTCGATCGTCATCGGAGTCTCACCGACCGTCGCGCAAACGCCTCGCTCTCGACTATCGCGTGGTGTTTGCGTCGGCGACGCAGCTCTCGCGTCAGCTCGACGAGGTGGGACGCGACGGCTACGCGTGCACGACCGTCGCGCATGGCGATGCCGCGGTCGCACTGCCGGGTGTCGTCGTCGCCCTGGGGCGGCCGGTCGGCGGACCGGCGGACCCGGTGATGCATCGCGTGATCGTCGCGCCGGGCAACGGCGTCGATCTCGGCGGCGCCGCTTCAGCAGGCGGGCGCTGAAGGATTCCGGTTGTGCGGCCTGGTCCTTGACGAGGAGCCGCCTCGCCCGCGGCTCGTTGCGGTCATGGTCCGCCAGGGCAGCGCGCCGCCGGCGCGTTTCATCGTCGAACCGCTGCAGAACTACAAAGCCAGTCTCGTGCGGCTGAACCAGGCGGCGCAAGACGGACTGGTGCCGGTGGCCGCCGCGCCGATCGACAACAACCGCGTGCGGGAGATGCGATCGTGGCTGGTGGTCGGCGAGCATGCCGGCGGACGCGTGGCGGCGCGCCAGGTCGCGGTCCGCTCGAATTCCGGGGCTGACGGACTGCAGCGCGCGCTCAACGAGCAGGGCGGTCAGGGCTATCGAATCGACGCGCTGTGGAAAGAAGGGCAGGATGCGGTGGCGATGATGTCGCGCGCGGCCGGCGACACGAGCGCGCACACCTACGCGGTGGACGTCACCAGCCTCGCCCGCATCCACTCGGTGTCGCATCTCTATGTGGCGGACGTGCCGTATCTCTCGGGCGACGATCGATTGATCATCAGCGATCGGGCGATCTCAGCGACCAACGATCTCGAGGAGGACGCGCTGCCGCCGCTCAACGGCATCGGCTACGCGGAACCCGGCAAGATGGGCGTGATCGGCGATCACATCTCGCGGCACCACGGCGCCGCTCCACTGTCGATGAGGATCAGGCGCGGCCCGCGCAACGAACTGATCCTGGCGACCGTCGTCACCGAACGCACGCCGTAGCTGCCCGCTTCCGTCAATCGAGGCGTCTGGCCTCCGCGCCCGGCCCCGGACAGCGATCCGTTGACATACATAGAACAGCAATGTATAAAGCTTCTACGTATGGACATGAGCAAGGACCTGGTCGCCGCGTCCGCCACGCCCGCTCGTGCTCGCCATCCTTGCCGAGGGCGACAGTTACGGCTACGCCATCATCAAGCGAGTGACCGAGTTGTCGGGCGGGCATCTGCAGTGGACCGACGGCATGCTCTATCCGGTGCTGCACCGGCTCGAACGCCAGGGTCATGTCGCGGCGAAGTGGTCCGCTTCCGAGAGCGGCCGCCGGCGTAAGTACTACCGGATCACGAAAGAAGGCAGGGCGCAGCTCGCGGCGCAGCGGCAGCAGTGGCAGGCCGTGGACGACACCTTGCGCGGTATCTGGATGAAGGCCTGCACGGTATGACGACCTTCGCCGACCGGCCACTCGAGGAGCAAATCGCGCAGTGGCGCGCGTACCTGCGCCGCCGCCACGAACTTCACGGCCCCGACGTGGAGGAGCTCGAGGGACATCTCCGCGATCAGCTGCTCGCGCTCACCGAGGCCGGCCTGGCCGCGGATGAAGCGTTCCTGGTCGCCGTCAAGCGCATGGGCAGCGTCGATGCGCTGTCGCGCGAGTTCGCGCGCGCGCATTCCGAGCGGCTGTGGAAGCAGTTGATCATGGCGCCCGGCGCCGACGATGAGTCGGCGAAGACCGGATACGCCGAGCTGATCGTCGTTCTGAGTCTTGCCGTCGCCGCGGCGTTGGCCGTCAAGCTGCCGGCGCTGTTCGGCCATCCGATCAACCCGAATGACGACATGCCGTTGTTCTACGCGAGGAACGCCAGCCTGTTCGCCTTCCCGTTGCTCGCCGTCTACTTCCTGTGGAAGCGAGGGTCGGACGTTGTCAGCGGCCTCTGGCTGGCGCTGCCCTTCGCGGCCGGGGCGGTGTTCGCCAACGTCTTCCTCTTCCCCAGGCGCAGTGACACCGAGGTGCTGACCATTCTGCACCTGCCAATCGCCCTATGGATGGCCGTGGGCTTCGCGTACGTCCGAGGCCGCTGGTTCGCCGACGGTGGGCGCATGAACTTCGTCCGGTTCTCCGGCGAGCTGGCGATCTACTACGTGCTCATCGCGCTCGGCGGGTTCGTCGTCATCCTTTTTACGTTCATGATGTTCCGCGCCATCGACATGAATCCTGACTGGTTCGTCGCGGGCTGGCTGATCCCGTGCGGGGCGGCGGGGGCCGTCATCATCGGATCCTGGCTGGTGGAAGCGAAGCAAAGCGTGATCGAGAACATGGCGCCGGTGCTCACCAGGCTGTTCACGCCGCTGTTCACGATTCTGCTCCTTGGATTTCTGGCGACGATGGCGTGGACAGGCAACCCGATTAACTTGAAGCGGGAAGTCCTGATCGGCTTCGATCTGCTGCTGGCCGTCGTGGTGGGGCTGGTGCTCTACGCCGCTTCCGCGCGCGATCCGCAGGCGCCGCCGGACTTCTTCGACGGCCTGCAGCTGCTGCTCGTGGTCAGCGCGCTGGTGGTCGATGGGGTGGCGCTCGCGGCGATCGCCGCGCGCATTTCCGAGTTCGGCTTCACCCCCAACCGGGTCGCGGCCCTTGGCGAGAATCTCATTCTGCTCGTCAACCTGGCATGGTCGGCGTGGCTCTATGCGAGCTTCCTCCGTCGCCGCGGCCCGTTCGCCGACCTGGAGCGATGGCAGATCGCTTACCTGCCCGTGTACTCCGTCTGGGCAGCACTGGTCGTTGTCCTGTTCCCGCCCGTGTTCGGCTACCGTTGACGCACTCGCCGGGCGCTGCTCAGAGCGCATAACGAAACGACCCTGCGAACGAGCGCGTCTTCACCGGACGCATATAATCGCCGCACCGCACCCTCATGCCCCTCACCCCCGAGCGCTGGCGGCGTCTCTCATGAGCGGCCCCGGCTCGCCGATTCCCGCAGGCCGTCGCATCGGCGCGTATGAGGTGCAGGCCGCCCTCGGCGCGGGCGGCATGGGCGTCGTCTACCGCGCGCTCGACACGAAGTTGAATCGGCCGGTCGCCATCAAGTTTCTGTCTGACGACCTGGCTGACGCGGCCGCGCGCCGCCGCTTTCAGCGCGAAGCGCAGACCGCCTCCTCGCTCAACCACCCGCACATCGTGACGGTCTACGACGTCGGGGAGGTCGATGGCCGTCAGTATCTGGTCACCGAGTTCGTCGACGGCGGCACGCTCGAGGACTGGGCGCACGCGACGAAACGCACGTGGCGGCAGATCATCGAACTGCTGATCGGCGTCGCCGATGGCCTGGCCGCCGCCCACGCCGCCGGCATCGTCCACCGCGACATCAAGCCCGCGAACATCCTGGTGGCGAACAACGGCTACGCCAAGCTCGCGGATTTCGGCCTGGCCAAACTCTGGGAAGCCACGGACAGCCTGACGGAGACCCAGACGCGTTCGGCGGGACAGACGCGTCCCGGCATGATCGTCGGGACCATGGCCTACATGTCGCCGGAACAGGCGGCGGGCCAACCGGTGGATGCGCGCAGCGATCTCTTCTCGTTCGGCGTCGTCCTGTACGAACTCGTCGCGGGCCGGCGGCCGTTTGACGGCGCGACCGACCTGGAACGGCTGCAGGCGCTGATCAGCCGGCCGGCGCCGCCCTTGTCTGACGCGTCGCCGGATCTGCCCGCGGAGTTGAGGAACGTCGTCGAGAAGGCGCTGGAAAAAGATCCTGCCGAACGCTATCAGACCGCGCGCGAACTGGTCATCGACCTGCGGCGGCTGACGCGCGCGAGCACAGAAACGAAGCCAGCGCCCGCTGCTGCCATTGTCACGCGCGGAAGAGTGATCGTGACGGCGGCTGCGGCGCTGCTGGCCGTCTCGGCCTTCGCCGGGTACTTCTACCTTCACCGCACGCCGCCACTCACCGACAAAGACACGATTGTCCTCGCGGATTTCGAGAACAAGACCGGCGACGCGGTGTTCGACGACACGCTGCGCCAGGGACTGTCCGTGGATCTTCAACAGTCGCCGTTCCTCAGCCTGATTACGGACCGGCAGGTCCAGCAAACGCTGACTCGGATGGGACAGCCGAAAGACGCGCGGCTGACTTCGGAAGTCGCTCAGCAAATCTGCGAGCGAACAGCGAGCGCGATCGTGCTGGAAGGCTCGATTGCCAGCCTTGGCAACCAGTATGTTCTGGGCCTGCGCGCCAGGAACTGCGACCGCGGGAAACGTGCTCGATCAGGAGCAAATCCAGGCGGCGAAAAGAGAAGACGTCCTCAACTCCCTGAGTGAGATCGTTCGCAAACTCAGAACGCGGCTGGGTGAATCGCGAGCGACCGTGGAACAGCACTCGACGCCGCTTGCTGATGCGACGACACCGTCACTCGAGGCCCTGAAGGCCTACAGCACCGCATTGAAGGTGAATTTATCCGCCGGGAATGGCCCGGCCATACCCTTCTACCGGCGCGCGGTCGAGATCGATCCGAAGTTCGCCATGGCGTACGCGAATCTGAGTCTGACCTACAGCAGTGTTGGAGAGTCTGTGCTGTCCGCCGAGAGTACGACGAGAGCCTGGCAATTGCGGGATCGCGTCAGCGATCGGGAGAGATTTTTTATCGACTTCACCTACGACCGGCAGGTGACGGGAAACCTGGAAAAGGCGTACCAAACCCTCGAGTTGTGGCTTCGGACGTATCCTCGAGGCGGGGAACAATTCGGCCCGCTGGGCTTATTAGGGGGTATTTCCGCTCACGGGACGGGCCGATTCGACAGAGTTATCGAAATGGCCCAAAGACAAATCGCGGCCGATCCCGACGTTGTATTCGGGCATAACGGTCTTGTGTCCGGCTTTTATTACGAGGATCGATTCGACGAGGCCGAGCGTGCGCTTCAACAAGCCACCGACCGCACTCTGGAGATTCCCGATCTCCTTAAGTTCCGATACAACATCGCACTGTTCAAGGGCGACAAGGACCAGATGGATCGAATCGTGACCCTGGCCAGGGGCAAGCGTCCTGCGGAACACATCGTCGCTCACACCGAGGCTCTCGCTCTGGCTCGTTCCGGCCGGCTCCAACTGGCCCGGCAGTCATCCAGCCGTGCAATCGATCTGGCCCGGCAAGAAGAAGTGGGACGCGAGGCGGCCGCGAGTTACCAGGCCGCACGAGCGGTATGGGAAGCCGTGTGCGGGAATGCGGCCGAAGCGAAAAAGAACGCCGAGGCGGCACTGGCGCTTTCGAATGGCCGCGATGTCGAATACGCCGCCGGCCTGGCCCTGGCGCTTGCGGGAGACTCCGCTCGATCCGAGCCGCTGGCCGATGATCTGGAAAAGCGTTTCCCGGAAGACACGTTCGTCACATTCACGTACGTACCGGTGCTGCGCGCGTTGTCGGCACTCGAGCACGGGAAGCCGGCAGACAGCGTGGACCGGCTGCACGTCACGCTGCCCTACGAGCTGGCGGTCAACGGTCTTAACTTCAACTTTTATCTGGGCGGTCTGTACTCGGCCTATGTGCGCGGCGAGGCGTTGCTGGCCACGCACCAGTATGCGGAAGCGGCCGCCGAGTTTCAGAAGATCCTCGATCATCGCGGGCTCGTCGGCGCGGATCCGATTGGCGCGCTGGCACACCTGCAATTGGGGAGAACGTTCGCGCAGTCAGGAGATACGGGCAAGGCGAAAGCTGCCTACCAGGATTTCCTCACCCTGTGGAAAGACGCCGACCCGGACGTCCCGATCCTCACGCAAGCCCGCGCGGAATTCGCCAGGCTCCAGTAATCGGCGTCTAGGGCTTTTCGCGCGCGCCGTGATCTTCGAGATAGGTCATCAGCGCGACGTTCCTGGCTTCGATCGCGGCGACCAGCGGCGTGTTCGCGCCGGGATGGCAGTTCACGTCGACGCCGGCATCGACGAGGATGTGGGCAATCTCGGTCTCGCCGCCCTCGATCGCCGCAACCAGCGCATTCTCGGCATGACGCGGGTTGAGGCCGGCGGCCATGAGCGCGCGGACGATCTCCGGCACGGGATACATCATCGCCATCGTGATCGGCGCATCCTCGCCGGTTCCAGCCTGATGGGCGCCGGTCGTCAGAAACCGCCGCAGCTTTGATTCTTCCGGTTGCTCCCGGATGCCGGCCGCCGGTGCCCCACGCCGACTCGGGGCTGGCGCCGCTCGAGAGCATCGCCTTGACGATCGCCACCGTGTCAGCGCGGCGCGGCCGCAACTGATCGAGCGCGAGATACCAGGCCGACTGCGGGTCGCCGTCAACGCGCACCATCTTGTTGGGATCGGCGCCCGACTTCAGCAGTTCGCTGACCTTCGCGACATCGACTGCCACCGTCGCGTTCGCCAGCGCGAGCTCCTTGTCGCCGCCGTACGGCGGAAACTTCACGCCGCCGCACGCGCACAGCACCGCAGCCGCGGCCATGACGATGACGCGTTTCATCGCGCTGGACTCCGCGTTGCGCAGGACATCGAGAACAGCGTCGAGCGCGCGCGCCGATTCCGGATCGTGTTCGTCGCCGCGCGCTTCCTCGACCACCTCGACTGCCGAGCGGCCGTCCAGGCCGCGCGCGGCCGGATCGGCGCCGTGCTCGATCAGAAATCGCACCGCGTCGGTGTGGCCGAGAACGGCGGCGCGAAAGAGCGCCGTTTTCCCATCGACCGGCGACGCGGCTTCGATCCGCGCGCCGGCGTTCAGCGCCTGCTCGATCGCAGCCCGATCGCCGTGCCGCGCGGCGTGAAACAGCTGCTCGTCTCCGTCCGAGAACCGGGCGCGGGGCAGCCAGACGGTCCACGCGATGAATGCCGGAACGGCGAGCACGAAGATCGCGCCGTACAAGATCTTGCCGGTGCGATTCAGGCCGAACAGCGTCAGCGCGATGGACCGGTCGTCTGAGCTACTCATGGATGGTCCCGTCGAATTTCATTTCGAGGAGCACATCTTAAGGGCAGCTCAGCCGGCGCGTCCATGGCTCATGCCGGCAACGGCCCACTATGGTCCGCGCGCTCGAGCGTGAGCAGGCGGGACTTGACGTCAAGCCCGCCAGCGAAGCCGGTGAGCGAACCGTTCGAGCCGATGACGCGGTGGCATGGGACGACAATCGACACGGGATTTCTGCCGTTGGCCGCGCCGACTGCGCGCACGGCGCTGGGGCTGCCGATTTGTTCCGCGATCTGCCGGTACGAACGCGTCTCGCCGAACGGGATCGTCAGCAGCGCGTTCCAGACCTTGCGTTGAAACGGCGTTCCGGCCATGTCCAGCGGCAGCGCAAACGTGTTCCGTTCACCGGCGAAATATTCGTCGAGCTGACGCGCGGTCTCGACCAGCACCGGGTGCCGGTCATCTTCTGCGTCGATGTTCAGGCGGACGCGATGCGGGCGATCGTTTTCCCACAGGATCGCCGTCAGCCCATCGTCGGTTGCCACCAGGGTCAGCTTCCGGACGGGGGAGTCCACGACCTTGAAGACACAGCGTTTACCGGTTGCGTGCGTGTTTGCCACGGGGTTCTCCTTCCGAATCCATTCTTCACGCGACGATAGCGCGCGCTCCGCCGGCCTGCTCGCCGTTTTCGGACATCTGACGCGAGGTATGATCATGTCCGAAAATGGCTAGAACGAAATCGGCCGCGGGGTTACGGTGGGGCATGGACCAGGATCATCGTCGCCTCTACAAGGCGCTCGCGGCGCGCGATCGCCGATTCGACGGCGTCTTTTTCGTCGGCGTCACCTCCACCGGCATCTATTGCCGGCCGATCTGCCCGGCGAAGACGCCAAAGACCGCCAACTGCCGGTTCTTCGACTCGCCGCAGGAGGCCGAGCAGGCCGGCTTCCGCCCCTGCCTGCGCTGCCGGCCGGAGCTGGCGCCCGGAAGCGCGCCGGTGGACGATGCGCAGCGGATCGCGCACCTGATCGTGCAGCGCCTCCAGGAGGGCACGCTGGACGAGAAGGCGGGACTCGAGGCGATTGCCGAACAGTTCGAGCTCAGCTCGCGGCAGATTCGGCGCATCGTGCAGAAAGAGCTGGGCGTGCCGCCGGTGCAGCTGCTGCTCACCCGCCGGCTCCTCCTCGCCAAGCAACTGTTGACCGAGACGATGCTGCCGGTGACGGAGGTGGCGTTCGCCAGCGGCTTCTCGAGCCTGCGCCGATTCAACGACGCCTTCACGACGCGCTATGGGATGCCGCCCAGCCGCCTTCGGAAGCGTGCGGCCGGCGACGCATCGATTTCCGAGCTCACGACCGTCACACTGCAGCTCGCGTATCGTCCGCCGTACGACTGGAAGGGTGTGCTCGAGTTTCTCGCGGCGCGTGCCCTGAAAGGTATCGAGCACGTCACGCCCACGTCTGTACGCGCGAACCGTTCGCCTGGGAGACGCGAAGGGCTGGATCAGGGTGACGCAGGCGCCGAAGGGGCACGCGATCGCCGTCGAGCTCACGCACAGCCTGACGCCCGTGCTTCCGGCGTTGCTCGCGCGAATCCGCGCACTGTTCGATCTCGACGCGCGGCCCGACCTGATCGCGAAGCAGTTGCGCAGGGACGCGAGGCTCGCCGCGGCGGTGAAGGCCACGCCGGGACGGCGTGTGCCCGGCGCCTTCAATGGATTCGAGCTGGGCGTGCGGGCGATTCTCGGCCAGCAGGTGACGGTGCGGGCCGCCACCACCATCGCCGGCCGCTTCGTCGAGGCATTCGGCGAGCCGATCGTCACGCCGTTTCCGGAGCTGCATCACCTGACGCCGGCTGCGGCGCGCGTGGCCGCGGCCAGCGTCGACGACATCGCGCGGCATGGCATCATCGCCGCGCGGGCCGGGAGCATCATCGCGCTGGCGCGCGCGCAGGGATCCGGCGCGCTCAGCCTCGACCAGGGCGCCGAGCGCAATCCCGATGAGGCGATCAGGAAGTTGGCCGAGTTGCCGGGGATCGGTCCGTGGACCGCGCACTATATGGCAATGCGCGCGCTGCGGTGGCCCGATGCCTTTCCGAAAGAGGACATCGCCGTGCGCAACAGCCTCGGCGGCGTGACGGCGAAAGAAGCCGAAGCGTTATCGCAGCCATGGCGGCCGTGGCGAAGCTATGCCGTCATGCACTTGTGGAGCATGGCAGCGCCGTCGATGCGATCGCGAGGGTCTGCGAAGGAAAGCGTGCCGGCGAATGGCGCGGCCTCGCCAGCGGACGTCAGTAGTGTGAAACCGCCACGGCGTACGCGACCGGCCCCAGCTGGTTGGTCACGTCAGACATCTGAACGCAGTACGCCCCGGCCGCGATCGTTCCGTTCAGTTGCGGCGAGCTCCCGGCCTGCGCGGTCGTAAACGCATTCGCCATCAGCGTGCACGTGCCGTTGGCGAACGTCCCCAGTCCCATCCCCATCGTTACCGTCGGCAGGAGCGTGCCGTCGGGGAAGGTCTCGACCGCCGACGTGAGCGTGAGGGTCAGCGTTCCGTTGCCCGCCGTCACCGTGAACGAATTGAACGCGGTCTGCAGTGCCCCGCCGATCGGGGCGGCCACTGTTCCCGTGAGCACTTCATTCGTGGGCGGAGTGGTCGGCGTCGTGGCGGTCGGCGTCGTCGAGGAGCCGCTGCAGGCCGCCAGGGACGCGGCGACGAACGCCACTGCGACAAGCGGAAACAAATGTGTGCGCATCTCGTTGTTGTGTGAAGCCAAAGCTCTTCACCCGAGCAAACGACATGCCGGTCGCGAATGGAACACAAGCACTGAATATTGCGGCAAATCGCGTGCGCCGGATCACGAATGACCATCGCCGCTGTCCTCGCGGCGGTGCAGCGGTGTCTTAGTTGGAGCGCAGACGCGCCGGAAAATCAGGATTTCAAAAAGAGATCGACAGGAATGACTTATGCGGCTCTGCTGATACAAGAGCGCAAACGCGCGGAGCGCCGCGATCCAGGCCGCGAACACGATGGCGAGACGCAGATAACTCAAAGTCCGCCAGCGGCCTGCTGTCGCAACCGCCGCCGGCGAATCGGCGGTGTTCATCAGCCGCACCATGGTCGGGATGAAATAGGCGAAGGTGAAAAGTCGGCCCGCGAGTTCGAGGAACCCGGCCGCCAGCCACGGTCCCCTTACCGCACCCGCCGAGGACCAGGCCGCGTACAGGTTTGCGAAAGTAATCAGCGTCAGCGGTCCGGTGGTGACGAAGCCCCAGAATTTTCGTCCGACGTCATCGCGCCGCGCGATATCTCCCCGCCAGTGCACGCCGGATTGGTCGCTGGTCAGCCACATCGGCACGACGATACGCAGTTCGTAGACGCCTGCGCCGAACGCCACGCCGAGATTGATCACGAACAGCCACAACAGCACGGCCGCTGCGGTACCGGACATCGGACTCTCCTGGAGGACACCGCTCGCCCTGCGCGAGCACCGCTAGCTTAAAGGAGATGATGCGTGCCGGAGATGTGGCGGCGATGGGGCATCAACCGATCAACCCGGGCGTCGTGGATGTCGATCCACGCGCCCGGGATGACGGCGATGTGCGGAGGCCGGGGATTTAGAAATTCCATCGAATGCCGAAGACGAACGGGATCGTCCATCGCGCGCTGTTGTCGTTGATGCTGTCGAGACCGGTCCCAACGAGGTTGTCAACGGGCGACATCCCGGTAATGTAGCGGAGACCCGCCTGCGCGAACACGCCGAGATGCTCCGATTGCTGGAACAGCGCGCCGCCGTTGATTCCCCACGTGAAGGCCGCCGTCTGGTCGTAGAAGTCGTTGTTCTTGCCGGACAGTCCTGCGCCCGGCGCCGCCAGCGTGACGTCCACCTTGTCGATGAAGCCGACGCCGATCAAACCTTCGCCGTAGATCTTGATGTGCGGTCTGATCGGCGAATAGCGACGAAGGCCGACCGAAAGCGCGAAGGTCTGGTAGTGCGAGTACTGCCCATACAGATTGGAGGCGCCGTAGTCGCCCAGCGGCGTCAGGTCGGCGTCGAGCGATTCAAAAAGAAAGCTCGCTTTGATTTCGGTGTCCGGTTTCCACATGAAGCCGCCGCCGAAATGGAGATTGCCGCCCGTTCCGTACACGTCGTCGTACGTGTTCTTGGTGATGACGGTGACCTGACCATTGAGATTGCCGATGGCGCCCGAATTGATGTTGCCGCTGATCCCGTCGTCAATCCCAAGGCCGAAATCCACGCTCCACCGCGACTCTGAGGTTTGTGCCTGGACGGTCGAAACCGCGCCTGCCAGGGTCATGACCATCGCTCCAAGAACCGCGTACTTCCAACTCATTCGGTGCCTCCTTATGCTGCTGGTGCGAGCCTGCATCGCAAGGCACAGGCCAAACCAGGCTATAGGCCACCACGTCGGATTGCTCGGAATCAGCAGCTAAATCCGCGATCGCGCGATGCGGCTCGGCAGCAGAAAAGAATGGGATGCCACGGCCCGCCGTGGATGTCCCAGCAGGCTGTGAGGGCAGGTCATTGTAGTGCTCAGCTTGCCCCTGCTCCGAACGAAACCCTCACGCCGCTTCCAATGCGGCTGTCCCAAGGTGCAATAGACGCTTCGGCGGTGCGCTCCTATGCTGGCGCGCGTTCCGGCATTCGCCTTGCTGCGCGCCATGTTCCCGCGACTCGCCATGAAACAGTTCCGCAAATTCGTCGTGAGCACACTGGCCGGCGGCCTGATGGTCCTCGCGCCGATCTATTTCGCCATTCTGCTGTTTCTCCGGGCGACGCAATCGCTCGAGGCACTCGTGCAGCCCACTGGCGCAGCTGCTGCCGGAGTGGTTCCCCGCCGCGCACGTGCTGTCGTTCCTGGCGGTCCTGCTGATCTGCTTCGCGGTCGGCCTCGCCGTACGCACTCCGCTCGGACGCGCCGCTCGCAGGCAGATCGAAAAATCAGTGCTCGAGAGAATTCCTGGATACGACCTGTTGCGCGGCCTGACCCGGCAAGTCGCGGGCGCGAGCGGCGAGAACGCGTGGAAGCCGGCGCTGGCGGAAATCGAAGACGCACTGGTGCCGGCCTTCATCATCGAGGAACACGACGACGGGCGCTTTACGGTCTTCGTTCCCTCCGTGCCGACGCCGTTCGCCGGAGCGGTCTACATCCTCGCGCCCGAGCGAGTGCATCCCGTGGACATCCCGTTCACCCAGGCGATTCAGAGCATCGGCAAGTGGGGCTCGGGCGCCAAGGAGTTTGTCGCCGCCATGAAGCAGGGCGCGCCGTGATCGCGCGGCGCTGAGATGACATCGGCCAGGAAGAATCCGTCCAACCGGGCTCGCGGCCGTCACCGGCGCACTCGGGCTGCTCGCGCTGGCGACGCCGCTCGGCGGCGCCGAATATCCGGCGTCGCGGATCGGCGCGCTGCTCGCGTTTGCGGCCGCCGTGGAAGTGCTCCATTCGTTCAGGCGATCGACGCCGTCCTCGCGCGGCACCGGCACGGCCGGCGGCATGATCAGCATGGCGATCGCGCTCTTCCTGATCAACGCGCCGTTTCTGGCCGCGCAGGCATTGCGGATCGTGATCGCGGGATGGTTTTCGATCGATGCCATCCGCTGCATCGTGGCCGTGGTGCGCAGCCGCGAATCCAGGGAGCGCTCGACGGCGGCGCTGGGCGTCATCGGCAATCTGGTTGTCGTCCTGCTGATTCTGCTCGCGCGGGGATGGCTCCTGACCTGGGCCGTCGCGATCGCCGGCGCGCTGCGCATCTTCGGCATCACGTGGAGCATCCTCGTCGAGCCGGTCTACACGGGCGCGGAGAGTGATGAAGCGGTCGTCGCCGAGCTCGGCCTCTCCGCAGAGCCCGAAGTGATGGCGATGGTCGCGTCGATCGACGCGGCCGAACGGACGCGCGCGCCGATCGATCGCGCATGGACGTGGTCGTTCATCGCGACGCTGTTCGCCATCCACATCGGCCGCATGAGCACCGATCTGACGCTGCTCGGCCTGCTCTCGCCGGCAGTCGCGGTCGCCGGCGACATGCTCATCGCGGTGCTGATCACGCTCCTCGTGATCAACCCGATCTACCTGCTGTGGCGCCGTCCGACGCGCTGGGTCGAACGGCTCCTGTGGCGCTGGCGGCTCGAGCGTCCCGACAATCGCCGCGCCTGGATCGATCGCGCGGCGGCCGTCTGGCTGCGCTGGCGCGCTCACGATGGCCCTCCGGCTGCGCGCGCTGCGCTACTCGATTCCGGCGACGCTCGGTCTCGGACTGCGGCGCGGGCTGCCGATCGCCGCGATTCTCGCCGCGACGGTGCCGGTCTGGGGCATGAGCTGGTATTTCGACACGGAGAACTGGGCGGCCGGGATGTGGAACTCCTGGGCGGAATCGCGCACCGACACGTGGCGCGAAGCGATGGTGCGCGCGGTGCTGGCGGCGGAGGGCGGCAGCGCCGGGCCCGCGAGCTTTGCCATCAATCCGCCCGACGTCGGCTCCGGCGATTTCTCGTTCGTCGTGATCGGCGACACCGGAGAAGGGGATGCCTCGCAGCACGTGCTGCGCGATCAGCTGCTGTCGGTCGCGAACGATCCCGATGTGCGCTTTGTCGTCATCTCGTCCGATGTGGTCTATCCGACCGGCGCGATGCGCGACTACGAAGCGAAGTTCTGGCTGCCGTTCAAAGGGGTGAAAAAGCCGGTCTATGCCATCCCCGGCAATCACGACTGGTACGACGCGCTCGAAGCCTTCGACGTCACGTTTCTCCAGGCCGATGCCGCGCGCGCCAGCATTCATGCCCGCGTCGTTTCCGATCTGCGCATGACGAGCACGACGGAAGGCCGGATCGACAGTCTCATCGCTGAAGCGGCACGCCTGCGCGAGGCCTACGAGCGTCCCCACCGGTTTTCAGCGCGCGCCGTTTTTCGAACTCCAGACCGACCGCTTCGCGCTCCTCGCGATCGACACGGGCGTCCTGAGGAAAATCGACGCGGCGGAGCAGCGCTGGCTCGATGCGGCCTTGCAGCGTGCCGAGGGCAAGACGATCATGGCGATCGTCGGGCATCCGTTCTTTGCGGGCGGTCATGACGTGACCGAAGGCGACGAGGACTTCGAGCGGCTGAAGCGGCAACTGCTCGACCACGGCGTGCACGATCGCCATGGCCGGCGATACGCACGATCTCGAGTACTACGTCGAACGCCGCAGCGCCGGGTCACCGGCGGTCTACCACTTCGTCAACGGCGGCGGCGGCGCCTACCTGAGTTTCGGAACGGCGTTGAGCTGGCCGGACCAGGTGCCCACCGTCGATTGGGCGCACTATCCGGATCGCCAGGTGGTCGCGGACAAGATCATCGCGCGCACCCCGTGGTGGAAACGGCCCGCCTGGTGGTGGACGACCGGCTTCGACGCGTGGCCGTTCTCCGCCGAGTGGCTGTCGGCGGTGTTCGACTACAACGTCGCGCCGTTTTTTCAGAGCTTCGTCGAGGTCAAGGTCGAGCCGTCGGCCCACCGCATACGCGTCATTCCCTACGGCATCCATGGCCGCCTGACCTGGGCATCGCTGGCCTCGTCCGACTCGCTTCGCGCTGAACACGCCGACCCCAGCGCGCTCGTCGAGTGGACGATTCCCATGGCGCCGTGAAATTCCCGCGCTAGCCCTTCGCCGCGCGACGCGGCTTCGCGCTCTCGATCGGCAGCGCCAGGAGCACGCAGGAACGAGGCGCCGCGAGGTAGGTCCCGTCCGGGACGCTCGGCGCCGTCTCCCAGGGAGAGATGTCGTCGGGCGATGCCAGCGCCGTATCCAGGCAGCGCCGCCAGTGCTTCTCGTGTCCGGCGGGCACCGGCGGCAGCTCGAAGGCCAGCGGCTCCCAGTAGGCGTTGAACATGCCGTGCAGCAGGAAGCGGGCATTCAGGCTGCGCAGCGTGAAGGCGAGGGAATGGGAGTGGTCGCTCCAGTCCGGATGATTGAGCGCCACGCCGTGCCACTCGATGTGCGCCCGGCTCCACAACTGCGCGAGCGTCAGCATCCCGCCTTCCTTCACGACGTCGCGCCGCTGGCGGAACGCGTTGAGCTCTTTCACGAAGCGGTGGATGTCCGGATGCCGATCGAGCAGGCTCCAGTCGAACCAGCTGATCTCGCTGTCCTGGCAGTAGGCGTTGTTGTTGCCGCCTTGCGAACGGCGCACCTCGTCGCCCATCAGCAGCATCGGCGTGCCGGCCGCGAGCAGCCCGATCGTCAGGAAGTTCTTGACCTGCCGGTTGCGCAGCGCTTCGATGGCGGGATCGTCGGTCGGTCCCTCGACGCCGCAGTTCCAGCTCACGTTGTCGTTCGATCCGTCGCTGTTGTTCGATCCGTTGGCTTCGTTGTGCTTCTGGTTGTACGACACCAGATCGTTGAGCGTGAAGCCGTCGTGGCAGGTCACGAAGTTGATGCTGTGTTCGACTTCCCGTTCCTTGTGGCCGTAGATATCCGGGCTGCCGACCAGCCGCGTGGCCAGGCGCCGCACCGCGTAGTTGTCGCCCTTCAGAAAACTCCGCGCATCGTCCCGGAACCGGCCGTTCCACTCCTGCCACGCGTCGCCGACGAAGCTGCCGACCTGATACAAACCGGCGGCGTCCCACGCTTCAGCAATCAGCTTGGTGCCGGCCAGCCGCGGATCCGATTCGATGTCCCAGAGGATCGGCGGGTTCTGCAGCGGATGGCCGCTTTCATCGCGCGAGAGGATCGATGCGAGGTCGAACCGGAATCCATCGACGTGCATCTGGGTCACCCAGTAGCGCAGGCTGTCCTCAACCAGGCGCCGGACCTGCGACTGGTTGGCGTTCATCGTGTTGCCGCAGCCTGAGTAATCCGCGTAGCGCGATTTGTCCGCTTCGAGGATGTAGTAGAAATCGTTCGCAAGACCGCGATAACACAACGTCGGTCCATCGGCTCCGCCTTCGGTCGTGTGGTTGTACACGACGTCGAGGATGACCTCGATGCCGGCGCGGTGCAGCGCCTTGACCATGTCGCGGAATTCGTCGAGGACCGCGAGCGGCTCGCGGCGCGAACTGAACGCGTGGTGCGGCGCAAAGAACGAGATCGGCTGGTAGCCCCAGTAGTTCACGCCCGGCGGCGCGTCCTGGAAATCGAACTGGAACACCGGCAGCAGTTCCACGGCGGTGATGCCGAGATCCTTCAAATACGGGATCTTCTCGATCAGCCCCGCGTAGGTGCCGCGCTTCTTCGCATCGACGCCTGAGCTCGGATGCTGCGTCATCCCGCGCACGTGCGCCTCGTAGATGATCGTCTCGGTCATGGAGCGCTGGAGCGGCCGATCGCCCTCCCAGTCGTACGCATCCGGATCGGCGACGACGCTCTTCATGGCGGTGGCGGCGTTGCCGCCGGGCCGCGCGGCGGCATGGCGGTCGTAGGCATCGGGAACCGCGACCGCGAGACCATACGGATCGAGCAGCACCTTGTCGCCGTCGAAACGGAATCCCTGTTCGGGCGCGAACGGCCCGTGGGCCCGGTAGGCGTAGATCTGGCCGGGTCCGATGCCCGGCACGAAGACGTGCCAGTAGTGATAGGTCCGGTGCTGTCTCGGGTCGAGGGTGATCACGCGTGCCGGGCGTGCGGCGTTGCCGTCGTCGAACAGCAGCAGATCGACCTGCGTGGCGTTCTTGGAGAAGACGCTGAAGTTGACGCCGTCGGCATGAACCGTGGCGCCGAGCGGCGCACTCGTACCGGCCTTGACACTTGCATCGCCCATCGTCGTCTCCTCGGTGATCAGGAAGCGAAACCCTCGAACAGCTAACCGGGCTATCTCTAGCACTCGGCGTTCCATGCGGGCCCGCCCGCACGCCTTTCTCGCGAGCGCTACGCCTGCGGAATGAACTCGCTGGGCTCGGGCACGCGTCGCCGTGGGACGCCACGACCCTCCGGCATCGTGGAGCGCGCCCGGAATACCGGAGATTTACGCGGCTCCCATCCGGCCCACCACCGGCGCCGGACGCGGGGTTGCCGCGGGCAAATGGCTGCTCCGCGTGGCACGGGGCGTGCTCTGGCCGGGCGCACCACCTGCGACCGGAGGCTGCCTTGGACGATGTGACGCTGCGCCAGTACGAGACCCTCAGCCCATTCGAGATCAAGGATTTTCTCGCGACCATCGCGACCGGGACGGCGCGGGCGACGCAGGCCGCCTATCTCAACGCCGGACGCGGCAATCCGAACTGGATCGCGACCGAACCGCGGTCCGCTTTCTTCCTGCTCGGTCAGTTCGCCGTCACCGAGAGCCAGCGCGTCATGGACCTGCCCGCATGGCCTTGGCGGCATGCCGAAGCCCGCCGGCATCGCCGCCCGGCTTGACGCGTGGCTCGCGGGCCGCGCCGACACGCCCGGCGCCGCCTTCCTGCGGACGGTCGTTCCCTGGGCGATCGCGACCTTCTCGTTCGACCCGACGCGTTCGTCCACGAACTGGTGGACGCGATCATCGGCGACAACTATCCGGTCCCCGATCGGATGCTCGTCCACAACGAGCGAATCGTCCAGGAATACCTGCAATGGGCGATGTGCGGTGAGCCGCGCCCCGCCGGCGCCTTCAAGCTGTACGCGGTCGAGGGCGGCACGGCGGCGATGTGCTACATCTTCAAGTCGCTCAAGGCGAACCGCCTGCTGAACGCGGGAGACACCATCGCCCTCGCCACGCCGATCTTCACGCCCTATCTCGAGATGCCGCATCTCGAGGATTACGATCTGCAGACGATCTTCATCGAGGCGCGGCAGGCGCAGCGCTGGCAGTTTTCAGACGAGGATCTGAAGCCGCTGCTCGATCCGAAGATCAAGGCGTTCTTCATCGTCAATCCCGGCAATCCCCACGCGGTGGCTCTCGGCCGCGAGTCGATCGCCGCCATCGGCCGCGTGCTCGAACGCCGGCCCGACCTGATGCTGCTGACCGACGATGTCTACGGCACCTTCGTGCCGGGATTCCGCTCGCTGCTGGGAGAATTTCCGGCGAACACGATCGGCGTGTATTCGTTCAGCAAGTACTTCGGCTGCACCGGCTGGCGTCTCGGCGTCATTGCCGTCCACGAGCACAACGTGTTCGATGAACACATCGCCGCGCACAGCGACGACACAAAAGCTGCTGCTCGACAAACGCTACGGCGCGTTGACGCTCAAACCGCGCGAACTCACGATTCATCGATCGCATTGTCGCCGACAGCCGCGATGTGGCGCTGAACCACACCGCCGGACTGTCCCTGCCGCAGCAGGTCATGATGACGCTCTTCTCGCTCGCCGAGCTCTGCGACGAGCAGAAGGCCTATCAGGCGGCATGCCTCGCCCTCGTCGGCCGGCGCGTCGCCGCGACCATCGACGGCCTCGGCATCCATCTCGAACCCAACGCGCTGTTCGACCAGTACTACGGCCTCGTCGACTTCGAATTCTGGTTCCGCAAGTACGGCGGCGAAGACGTCGTGGAGTGGGTGAAGACGCACGTGCACCCGCTCGATATCGTGTACCGCCTCGCCGAGGATCACGGCATCGTGCTCCTGAACGGCGGCGGCTTCGAAGCGCCGGACTGGTCGGTGCGCGTCTCTTTCGCCAACCTCGACGACGACGTGTACGCGCGCATTGGCCGGGCGGTGCGTGCGGTGGCCCACGGCTACGTGATGGCCTACCGGGCTTCGCAGGAGGCAGGCGCTGCCTCCGCGAAAGGAGCCGGGGCCGCGCCGGGGAGCCGGCCGTGATCGCGTGGCTGATCGCGACGCTTCGCGCCCATCCCGAGGTCACGTTCTTCCTGGTACTCGGCATCGGCTATGTCATCGGCAAGCTGAAACTTGGAAGTTTCACGCTCGGCGCCGTCACGGGCACGCTGCTGGCCGGCGTCGCGTCGGGCAACTGGGCGTTCACGTGTCGGGCGAGGTCAAGCAGTGTTTCTTCCTGCTGTTCCTGTTTTCGATCGGCTTCAGGACCGGCCCGCAGTTCTTCCGCGGCTTGAAGAGTGACGGCCTGCACCAGGCGCTGCTGGCGATCATCGTCGCGACGACCGGGCTCGTCGCGGCCTACGTGATCAGCCTGCTGCTCGGTTACGACGCGGGCACGGCCGCCGGGGTCATCGCCGGATCGCTGACCGAGTCGGCGACGATTGGCACAGCGGGCGACGCGATCGCCAAGCTCAATCTGCCCGAGGCCGAGCGCGCTGGCGATGGCCAACCGCATTCCCGTCGCCTTCGCGGTCACCTACCTGGTCGGCGTGGTCGGCGCCGCGTGGTTCCTCGCGCAACTCGCCCCGCGCCTCATGGGCATCAATCTCGAGGAAGAGTGCCGGCGCTACGAGGAGGAACTGGGCGGGCACGAGATTACCGGCAGCGCGCGGCGCGATATCGAGTACCGGGCCTACAGCGTCGAACCGGGATCACCATTCGTCGGGCAGCGCGTCCGCGACCTCGAGCTGCGCGCGCGCGATGTGCGGCTCTTCGTCGAACGGATCAAGCGGCACGATCAGATCCTCGATCCCGACGAGACGACGACGGTGCTCGCCGGCGATACGCTGGCCATCACCGGGCGGCGCGAGCTGCTGGTGGCGCGGCTCGACGAGCAGGCGCTCGGCCTTCGCGAAGTCGACGACAAGGCGCTGCTCGACATTCCGGCGGAAGAACTGGACGTCGTCGTGACGAATCGCGAGATCGATCGGCGCACGCTTGCCGAACTGGCGAACGATGAAGCGGCGCGCAGCGTCTATCTCCGGCGCCTCACGCGCGCCGGAACACGCGTGCCGGTTTTTCCAGGGACCACCATCCATCGCGGCGACGTCGTCACGCTGGTGGGACCGACGCGCCGCCTGGAGAATGCGGTGAGCCACATTGGCGTCGCCGATCGCGCCACCGAGGCGACCGACATGGTGCTCGTGGCGCTCGGCATCGTCGCGGGGGCGCTGATTGGCATTCCCGCGCTGATGCTGGGGCGGATCGAGATCGGACTGAGCCTGAGCGTCGGCGTGCTGCTCGGCGGACTGGTCTGCGGCTGGCTGCGCTCGATGTGGCCGCGCGTCTTTGGCCGCATTCCGTCGCCCACGCTGTGGGTGTTCGAGTCGGTGGGCCTGGCCGGCTTCGTGGCGATCGTCGGCCTCAACGCCGGGCCCGATTTCGTCGTCGGCCTGCGGACCAGCGGCCTGAGTCTCATCGTCGCCGGGCTCGTCACGGTGCTGGTGCCGCACCTGGTCGGCGTCATCGTCGGGCGGTGGGTGTTCAAGATGCAGCCGGGTGTGCTGCTCGGTGTGTGCGCGGGCGCCGGGACGGCCACGCCCGCGCTCGCGGCGATTCAGGAAGCCGCGAAGAGCGCCGTGCCGACGCTCGGCTACGGCGTCGCGTACGCCGTCGGCAACCTGCTGCTCGCGCTGTGGGGCACGGTGATTGTCGCGCTGATGTAGCCGCGGATCAGGATTTGTTCAGCCAGGTGGACGCGGCGGCAGCGTCGTCGGTCCGGAAAAATTCCACCGGCGCTTTCCGCAAGTCGGCGACCGCAAACATCAGCGCCAAATCGCGCCATCGTTCGTCGCCGACAATCGCGATGCGCCCGACGGCGTCGCCGTGCTGGATGTAGAAGCCGATGTCGTTCCACGCGCCCTTGGCTTCCCAGCCATCGAATTGATCGAGGACCACCATGAGCCGCAGTGGTCCGCCGTCTTCGATCTGGGAAACCAGGGAGGTCAGGCAGCGATCGAACTCCGCCTTGCCCAACGTGCCGCGAATCTCGAGGCGGTACCGGTTGGGGCCCTCCCGCTGCGCGCTGATTGGCAATCTATGCCTCCGCGTCGGACGTGGATCGGCGGATCGAACGAGTCCGGCGTTACTTCTTGACCTGCACGTTGGTCAGCCGGATCGGTCTCCGCGCCGTAGTCCTGGGTCTGCAGGGCGCCGGAGTCATTCACCTTGACCGTTGCCGCCGGCGCCAGTTCACCCGATCCGGCACCCGCGGTCTTGACGTCGAGAGCCGCCAGCGCGAGATCGAACCCCGCCTTGGGCTGTGCATCGGGAACGCCGGCCCCGACATGCAGGATGGGCGTCGGTGCAACGACCGTGATCAGGCGTCCGCCGTCGGTCGGGCGGACATACGCGTACTTGATCGGCGTCCGGCGATCGCCAATTTCGATGTAACCCGCGTCGGCCATACCCTTGAGGGACTGCACGACCCCCGAGGTTCCGCTCTTTTTCAACGCATCCATCACCGACGTCCGCTCCTGCGTCGCTGGTGTGGCGCGTCACGACGACCGTCACCGGCGCCGTCATCGTCGCGCCGGCCGCCGTCTTGAGCGAAGCCGTCGCGGTAAACGTCTCGGTTTGCGCCCATGACACCGACGCGAAGGCGAGAAGCAGGCCCGTCACCATTGCGGACCGCAGTAGAGGAAGCTTATGACGCATGAACCGTCTCCCTTCAGAAGTTGCCGCCAAGCGCGAAATCCAGATCAACGCGATTGGTCAGGAGCTCCCCGCGCACGCGGGCGAGCCCGTAAGAGTTTAGACGAGTTGGTTGTATTGGAGCAGCATGGCCGCAGCAGCGCCTATTGCACCTTGGTTCCATAGACCTGGCGTGGTCGCGTCCATAGCCTCTCTTCAGCCCGCCCGAAAGCACGGCGGCCCAGCAGGGTATCATGCCCCAACGAACATCAGAAAGTGGTGCCGGACGCTGGCGGTTGAGCGCACCGGATGCCATGCCGGCCATCAGGCCGGCTGAACCGGCATCCGGCCGTCAGCGATAGGCAGGCGTCGTGCAGAACACCTCACGCCTGCGGCGCGAGCGCGTGCTCGATCCGATCGCGAGGATCTCCGAGATCCTGTTCGGGCTGATCATGGCGCTCACCTTTACCGGCACGCTCGGCGCCTCGACGGCCGGGCGCGAGGAGATTCGGACGCTCCTTGCCGGGGCCATCGGCTGCAATTTCGCCTGGGGACTGGTCGACGCCGTCATGTTTCTCATGAGCTCGCTCCTCGAGCGAGGCCGTGACGCAGTGACAATCCGTGCGGTGCGCGACGCCAGCAGCCGCGAACAGGCGCGGGACGTCATCCTCGGCGCGGTGCAGCCGATGATGACCTCGATCCTCACGAACGAAGACTACGAACGGCTGCGGCAAGGCGTGCGGCTGATGCCGGATCCGCCGACGCCCGGGCTGACGAAACGAGACTGGCTCGGCGCGCTGGCGGTGTTCCTGCTGGTCTTTCTCTCGACCTTTCCGATCGCGATTCCGTTCCTGGTGTTTCGCGACACACGGCTCGCGATCCGCGCGTCCAACCTGGTGGCGATCGGGATGCTGTTCGCGTGCGGATACTGGCTCGCCCATCACACCGGGTACCACCCGTGGCGCACCGGCCTGAGCATGGTGGTGGTGGGCGTGCTGCTGGTGGCGATCACGATCGCGCTGGGCGGGTGATCGTCGGCCGGGACAGGCCTACCCCGGCCGGGCCGAGCCCCGGTCCTGGCCGGCATCGGGCTGACGGGTCAGCCCCGGTATGCCGGATGTCCCCCGGCATATCGTGGCCGTGAGATACATTGCACGAAAAACCTGAGGCGATTGGCCTGTCCCGGCGGGCACGCATTTCGCTGCAGCCGTCTGGCAATGCGGAGACTGCTGCGACGCGCGAGCCTGGTCGGCGCCTGTGTGCTTGTCGTGTGGTGGTCGGCTGGCGTGCGGGCGCAGATACCTCCCGCGCAGACACCGGCCGCAGCACCCGAGGCGGCCCCGGCGCCGAAGGACGCACTGGGGCGAGACACACCACGAGGAACCGTTCTCGGATTCCTCAATGCCGCCAGACGAGGTGACGACGACATCGCGCGCCAGTACCTCGACAGTCGAAACACCACGGATGCGTCCGCCACCACCTTGAGCCACCAGCTGTTCGTCGTGCTGGACGCGCGTCTCAGCGCCCGGCTGAACCAGCTGAGCGATCTGCCCGAGGGGTCACGCGCCAATCCGTTGAAACAAGACCAGGAAGTCGTCGGTCCGATCAGCAGCAGCACCGGCAATGTGGAGATCATCGTCGAGCGCGTGACGCGCGGGAATAACCCCCCGCTCTGGCTGTTTTCGCAGGCCACGCTTCGCGCCGTCCCCGAGCTCTACGAAGAGATCACGCTCGGGTGGCGCGACCGGCCCTTTGTCCGCTTCTTGACGGGCACGCGCATCGGCGGCGTGCGGATGTTCGAATGGGTGGCTGTCCTGCTTGGGCTGCCGTTCTTCTATCTGCTGACGGCGCTGCTCAACAAGATCCTCACGCCGCTCATCCGCCTGCTGGCGCGCCGGTTTGCCAAGAACTCCCAGATGTTCGACGGCGCCGTCCTGCCAACGCCTGTGCGCCTCCTGATCCTGGCATTTGGCATCCGCTGGTCCATGTCCAGCCTGCCGATTCCGCTGCTGGCCCGGCAGTTCTGGTCCAATCTCGCCGGCGTCTTCACCGTCGTGGGCGTCGTGTGGCTGTTGATGTTGTTCACCGCCGAGATTGAGCGCGGCATCCACCGGCGCTATCCGCGATCGAACACGGCGGCTTTCACGACCCTCGTGCGGCTGCTTCGCCGGATGGTGGACATCCTGGTGATTTTCGTGGGCGTGCTGGCCGTGGTGCGGCACTTCGGCATCGATCCCACGCCGGCGCTGGCCGGTCTCGGCGTCGGCGGGATTGCGGTCGCCCTCGCCGCCCAGAAGACGCTCGAGAACGTCATCGCCGGCGGCTCGCTCATCGTCGATCAGGCGGTTCGCCTCGGCGATTTTCTCAAGATGGGGGACATCCAGGGCACCGTCGATCACATCGGCCTGCGCTCGACCCGTATCCGCACGCTCGATCGCACCATCGTGACGCGTACCCAACAGCCAGCTCGCGAGCACCAGCCTCGAGACGCTCTCCGCCCGCGACAAGTTCTGGTTTCATCCGGTCGTGAGCGTCCGTCACGAGACGACGTCGAAGCAGCTGCGTGAGGTGGTTGACGGCATCCGCCGCCTGCTCGACCAGCACCCGTCGATCGATCACGACTCGGTGCGGGTGCGGTTCATCAGCCTCGGGGACTTTTCGCTCAACGTCGACGTGTTCGCCTACGTGCGCGCGGCCGACTGGAACGCGTTTCTCGAGATTCAGGAGCAGCTGCTGTTCAACGTGACCGAGATCGTCGAGGCGGCCGGCACGCGGATCGCGTTTCGCGGCCAGACGATCTATCTGGCCAACCAGCCGGACGCAGACGAGCCTGTCCAGGCGCCGTCGGCGAGGTGATCGATCTACGGCTCGTCGACGCGGATCCAGTTCTTGTCAGGGTTGTAGCGTTCCATCGTCTTGAAGGCGTTCAGCGTTTGGGCGCCGAAGTCCTGCTGATACACCACGCCGTCGTGACTGACGATGAACGTCTGAACGCCGGTCACGCCGTATTCGGCTGGTGACGCGACCAGCGCAAAGCCGCCGATCATCGCGCCGTGGACGAGGAAGTCGATGGCTCCAAGCGGCGCGGCCGGTCCCTGTCCGTTCAGGACCTTGAAGAAGTAGCCGTGGTACGGTTCGATCTTCTCCGCATATCCCTGCTGAATCGCGCGGGCGACGGCTTCGCCGACCGGGCCGTCCCAGGATCCATCGCTGTTCTGCCACGCCAGGCCGTCGTGCGTGCCCGGCGTGCTGATGATGCGGTGGGCGTACTCGTTGACGGTGGACTTGTCGTGCTTCGTGAGCGCGTACTCGAGCTGCGCCTCGACGAAACCGCGGCACACCTGGATGGCGTCCAGCTCGTTGCTGCCGATGCGCCGATACAGGATCTCGGCGCGTCCTGAGGCGGCGTCAAATGACCAGCGCCCGCTGTGTCTCACGAGCGGGATCGGCAGCGGCCAGAGGTCGGCGCCGACCGAGATGATCGCGCGGTTTGCGTTCTTGGGGTCGACGGCGACGTCGCGCCGCTCGCGAGCCATCGCGGCGAACTCGTCGAGCCGAATCTTGTCCTGGACCGTGTCGCCGGTGACGACCAGGTTCTGGCCATCAGGCCCGAAGAGCTCGCCAATGGCGGCGACGTCGCCAGCCTGGGCCGCCGCGATCAGCGCATCGGCCCCTTGTTGAGGCGTTGGGAACGTCCTTGCGCCGGCCGGCGGCGATGTGTTCTGTGCCGCCGCGACGGTGAACGTCATGGCCAGGGCCATGGCGACGACAAGCAGGGACGCGCCAGCGTTCTTCATGGGTCTCATCTCCGGCGTCCGCCGCCGCCACCGCCACGCCCGTGATGCTCCGGCGCTCGACGCTCCACGGCTGCTGGTGGCTCGCGCGCGATCACCGCCGGCGGAGCTGCCGCTGAACGCGCCGCTTCCGGAACTGGAGGTTCGCGGCACTTGCTGATTCCCGACGCGGTCTGCGCCGCCGCTTCGATTGGTACTGGCGGTGCCGGCGCTCGCGCCGCGATTGGCGGTGCTCGGTTGCGATCGACTCGTGGTCGCGCTGGGCGATCGCGCCGTGCTGCTGGACGATCGGGCCGTTGATTGCCGCGACGCCGCCGATCCCCTCGCGCGGTCCCGCCGTAACGATCGGCGGTGGCCCGGTTGCTGTATGGCGCGCCGCCGCGATGCTGCGCGTTATGCTGCCACTTGTTGTTGCTGCCGACGTTGTTGTTGCCGACGCGATTGTGTTGATGTTGTTGTTGCGGACGAAGTTGTTGTTGACGTTGATGTCGATGTCGTTGCCCCCCCAGCCGCAGCCGTATCCCCAGCCGCCGCCGCCCCACGCCGCGCCGACGGCGACTCCGACGCCGAACCCGATCATGCCCGCGGTGAACACGGCGCCGGGCGGGTAGTACGGGTAGTAGATCGGCGGATACGGATAGATCGGCGGCCCGTAAACGACCACCGGGCTGTATGTGGGCACGTACACGACCTGGGGATTGGCCTGTTGGACGACGATGACGGTCTTGCTCTCGACGACCTGCGTTTCGACTTTCTGCTGCTCGTTCGAGGCGAGCGCGCCGTTGCCCTGGGCTTTCTTTCGCATGCGCTGCACGGCATCCATGACGTCGCTCTGCTGGCTGAGGAACGCGTTCCCCAGGTCGGTCGTCCACTGAATGTCGTCGGCCAGCCGCTTGACGACATCCGGCAGGACGGCCATGGCTTGGATGCTCGGGTCCCAGGGCTGCTTCATCGCCGCGTCGGTCAGCGCCTTGTCCTTCAGGTTCGGGTTCTTCGCCAGCCACTGCTGGAGTTGAACGATTTCGAGCGGATAGGTGGACGCCACGAGCGTCTGGCTCAACAGCGGATCGGGATAGAGCGCGATCGGCGCAACCAGCGAGTCCAGTTGATCGGGGGAATCGCCGGTGCGGCCGGCGCCGCCGCCGCTGCCGGTTGCTGTGGCGCCGCCTCCGCCTCCGTCAGCGCGATCGGAGGCCCGAGGACCAGCGACGCGCTCAATATGAGCACACCGGCCGCGCGGCCGCTGACGAAATGTGTGGTCGGTGAAGTGATCCGTATCATTCCGGGAACCGTCCCTTCGCTGTGTATAGCACCCGCTTCGCGCCGCCTGCTACTGTCTAAAGGTGCAATGGGCCATCGCTCCGTGGCGTTCGATCGGCAGGAGATTTCCCGCGAGCACTCGCAAGAGCGCGCCTGAACCAAGGTGCAATAGATCCGTAACGATCGTTCCCTTAGGCTCCTCGGGCGCGCTGGTAACGGTCCGTTCGTCGGCGAAGGAGCTGAACACCGTGCAACTTGCGATTCGGCTTCTTCTGGCTTCGTCGGTGCTGCTGGCCCCCGCGGCCGCCCGCGGACAGGATCCGCCTCCTTCCCCGCCGGAAGAGCGTTCGACCGGCCTCCCTTCGAAGATCGACTGGACCTTCAATTTCGACGCCGGCTGGGGCACCTTTGGCTTTGGCAACTCCTTGTTCGTCAATCCGAGAGAGGACGTGCGGGAAAACCTGAGCGACCAGTGGTTCGAGGGCTACGTCAAGCCGGCCCTGTCGGGGAAATACAGCGGCGCGAAGGGCGAGCTCTACGGCAAGGTGAGCGCTGTGGGTGAGCGCACGTACGGATCGGCGCCGCCGGTCGCCGGCGAAGACATTTCGTCGTTCCAGTTCGAGGATGCGAACATCGGCTGGCGATCCGGCGAGACGCTCGGACGCCTCGGCGAGAACGCGGTTGATTTCACGGTCGGCCGCGTGCCGTACCAGCTCGGACACGGGATGCTGCTCTACGACGGTGCGAGTGAAGGCGGCAGCCGCGGCGGCTACTGGACCAACTCACGCAAGGCCTTTCAGTTCGCGGCGATCGGCCGCTTCAAACCTGGCCGGAACAAGATTGATGTGTTCTACCTGGATCGCGACGAGCTTCCTGAGAGCGACACCGGCAGCCGGCTGTGGGGCACCAACTACGAGTTCAGCCTCAATGAGAACTCGACGATCGGCGCGACCTATATGAAGTGGTTTGCGCACCGCGACGTGAAGCCTGGCCGCGACGGACTGAACGTCTACGACTTCCGCGCCTATATCACGCCGGCGACGCGCTCGAGGACCTCTCGGTGGAAGCCGAATATGCCCGCGAAGACAACGGCGATGCGCTGAGCTCGAACGGATGGTATCTGGAAGGTGGCTATCAGCTGAGTCGTATCGCCTGGAAGCCCAGGATTTCATATCGCTACGCGTTCTTCGAGGGCGACGACGTCTCGACGCCGACCAACGAGGCATTCGATCCGTTGTTCCCTGGGTTCAACGACTGGGGCGCGTGGTGGCAGGGTGAAATCGCGGGCGAGTACTTCCTGTCGAATTCGAACCTCAAATCACGCGAGCTGCGGGTTCACTTCACCCCGTCCGAAGCGATCGGCACGGGCCTCATCCTCTTCAATTTCAACCTGGATCACCCGGAGTCGTACCGGCCGCGTGTGACCTCGAAGGATCTCGCGACCGAGCTCGATTGGTACATGGACTGGAAGTTGAACGGAAACTTCACCGCCAGCTTTGTTGCTGCGTATGCTGATCCGGGACTCGCCGTCGAACAGGCGCTCGATCGCACGCACAACTTCACTTACGGCATGGTGTACCTCGCGTACAGTTTCTGAGCCCTCGCAGATCCGAACCGTCCCGGCCGGTCGTCCACGTCGTCGAGGACGACGCCGACGCGCGGCAGGCGACTGCCCGGCTCCTGCAAGCGGCGGGGTACGCCGTGCAGACCTACGAATCGGCCGGCGCATTTCTCGAGCGGCTGCACCTCACGGGAGCGGGCTGCCTGGTGCTGGACGTGCAGTTGCCGGGGACGAGCGGCCTGGAATTGCAGGAGATGCTGACCAAGGCCGACCGACGTCCTGCCCGTCGTCTTCGTCACCGGTCATGGCGACATTCCGATGAGCGTGCGCGCGATCAAGGCGGGCGCGGTGGACTTTCTGGCCAAGCCGGTTCCCGGCGCCGTGCTGCTCAGCGCGGTCGAGCAGGCGCTGGCGCGCAACGCCGAGGAGCGCGCTGCGCGAACCCGCGTACGCGCGGTCCAGGCGCGCTACGAGCGGCTGACGCCGCGCGAGCGGGAGGTGTTCGCCCACTTGATTGGGGGACAGTTGAACAAGCAGGTCGCCTTCGACCTTGGCACCAAGGAGCGCACCATCAAGGCCCACCGTCATGCCGTGATGCAGAAGCTCGAAGCCGGGTCGATTGCGGATCTGGTCAGGATCGCCGCGGAGCTGCACATCGACCCGGTTCGCGGCTAGCCGCCGGAGGACGGCGTCCCCTTCGCCGTTTCGTGAAGGATCTAGACCTCAGAGCCAATAGCCACCCGCGCGTCCGGGCGATACCCTACCTCCGGACCATCACGACGATGCTGAATTTTGTGACGGTTGTGGAAGACGACGAGGACGAGCGCACGGCGCTCAGGCGGGTGTTGCGCGCCGGCGGATTCTACGTGCAGGATTTCGCCTCGGCCGAGGCCTACCTCGCTGCCGCGAACCGCGAGCCGCTGTGTCTCATCCTGGACATGCAGCTGGTCGGCATGTCGGGGCTCGAGCTCCTCCGCGGCCTGCGCGCCCGCGGGTCCAAGCTTCCGGTCGTCGTGATCACCGGCGGTGATGACGCACACACTCGCGACTACGCGGTGCAACTGGGCTGTGTGGCGTACCTGAGAAAGCCGTTTCAGGGGAGGGCGCTGGTTGCGCTCCTGCGCGAGCTGGTGGACGAGCGCATGCCGGCGTCCGATTCCTCCGGCTGATCGATCAGCTGGCCCGCCGCGCCGGACAATCTCCGTCGCGATCTCCGCCTTCTTTCCCGATGAGGGAAGCGTGAACCAGATGGTTGCCCCGCCGTCGATGTTGTTCCGCGCGGCGATGCGTCCGCCATGCGCCTCGACGATCGTGCGGGCGATCGAGAGGCCCAATCCCATCCCTTCGCCTTTCGTCGTGTAGAACGGCTCGAAGATCTGTGAGACGGATTCAGCGCGGATTCCGTGGCCGCGATCTTTGACCGAGATCTCGATGTGCTCGTTTGCGAGCCCGGTCCTGACCGCGAGCTGACGGCACTCACGGGGCATCGCGCTCATCGCGTCGATGCCGTTGAGGAGCACGTTCACCAGCACCTGCTGCAGGTGAACCTCGTCGCCGACGATCGGGACGAGATCCGCCGCCAGATCGAGCTCGAGGTGTACGTCTTTGGCGGCGGCCACCGGCGTCAGGAGCGCGACCGTCTCCCGCGTCATCGCATTGATGTCGATCGGCTGGCTGTCGAACTCTTTCTTTCGCAGCAGGGTGCGCAGCCGCTGAATGATGTCGGCGGCGCGCAGGTCGATGCGGCGGATGTCGGCGAAGATGCGACGCAGTTCATCGAGCGACGCCGTGCCGGCTTCGAGCATCATCTCGCCGGCCTCCGCATTGTGCAGAATCGCTTCGAGCGGCTGATTGAGCTCGTGGGTGATCGCGCCCGAGACTTCGCCGATCGCCGCCCGCCGATCCAGGTGGGTGATCGTCACGAGCTGCGCCTGCGCTTCAGCCAGCCGCTCCCTGACGGTCTCCTCGGCGCGGCGCCGCCTGCGATGCTCGCCGAGCAGCCACACCAGCAGCAGCGTCTGCATGCCCAGGACGGTCAGGGTCGCGACGGCCATCACGGTGCCGGTGAACGTCACCGGACCGGAGCCTCCGCGCCGATTCGTGGCCGTGCGCGACATGCCGCGACCCGTACCCACGTCTGATCGTGACCGAGGTCGCGAAGAGTCAGGAAAGTCCGGCGTTCGCGATAGGTGCCAATCGACAACGGTCGGAACACGTACACGGTGAGCAGGACCTGAGCAAAGCCCATTCCTTGCTCACGGGACGCGTGGTTCGATCCGGCCGGAGGGTGTGGAATGCGGTCGCTCTACAGCCCGAACTGACGAAGATGATGATCGGCGTGCAGGTACGCCCATCGCAGCCACGATGACTCGGACATGCGGCCGAAGAATGGGTGTCGTTGGCGGGCGAACTGGTCGCCAGGCATGTGTACGATCGCACCGAGCAGCCTGGCGAGTTCGGCGACATCCTCGTCGAAATCGACCGGCTTCGTGCCGCCGCCGGCACTCTGGTCGAGTTCCGGCGTGGTGGAGAGGCGGCCTTTGGGCCATCGCAGCGGCACGTACAACGCGATCAGTTTCACGATCGGACGGGGAAGAGGGCTGGCGACGAGCTCGGTCGGGCGTTGACCCAGCAACATACGGTATCCGTCGCTCAAGTGACAGACCGTCTGGTGCGCGGACATCCGGCCCCAGCGGCGCGCGCTGTCATGCCGCAGCGCGTGCAGGCGGCGAAGGATTTCGGCCTGGTCGGCGTCGCGCGCCAGCGTTTTCATCGCGTGACCGATCTCACGCTCAGTGCGCGAGCAGGCGCTCGCCGCCGGCTTCACGGAACGCAGTCACGCGCGCGTGCCTGTCCGGCAACGGCATCGGCGAGCAGTTGCTGAAATGCCGGATCGTCGCGCAGCGCATCGAACTGAGGCCAGCGCTCGAGCGTCGCCACGGGGAAGTAGCCGAGCGCCACGGCCTTCTGCATGTACTCGAGGCCGCGCCGGTACTCGCCGATGTCGCAGAACAGCCATCCTTCCTGAAAGATGGCCTCAGGATCCTCGAAGATTTTCAACGACGCGAACGCCGCGAGGCGTGGCGATCATCTCGGTCGCTCCGCCGATCGAGCCATTCGCCGAGGTGCGTCGCCCAGACGTGAAACGTCGGGATCGCACGCCTGCTGGCCCATGACCGCCAGGAGCTGACGGGCCTCTTCGAAGCGGCCGGACATGCCGAGGCCGATGACGCGGATGCCTTCGTCGCCGCCGGCGCCCCGCTCCGGCAGGGTCGGACGGCGATGAGCCGGTCGATCTCGCGGTTCATCAACAGCGTCTGCTGAGCGCTCGTCGCGATCTTCGGATCGAGCCGGCGGGCCTCGGCGTGCGCGGCGAGCGATTCCTCGAAGAGGCCTGAGTAGCGGCACGCGTGCACGAGTCCGGCGAAGAGCTCGGGGTCGTTGCCGTGGCGCGTCGCCTCGCTCAGCAGGCGGACGATCGCTTCGCGCGCCCGGCCGGTATCGGCCTCGAGATTCGCGTAGAACTTGTGCGCCACCGACAGCCGCGGATTCAGCGCGATCGCCTTCTTGAACGCGTCCTCCGCCGCGGCATCGCTGTCCGGCGTCGGCGTCGATGTACTTGCCGATCACCCGATGGCAGCGGCCCAGGTGCGCCCACGCCGGGGCAAAGGCCGGATCGAGCGCGAGGCACTGCTCGTACAGCGCCCGGGCATCCGCCAGCCCGGCGTAGCTGCGCGCCAGTCCGTTGGCCCTGAGATAGAGCTCGTAGGCATTCGGATCGTGCGGCGCATCGGGAGACGGCGACAGGCGCTCGCCGGCCAGCGGCAGCGCGAGCCCGTCCACCACGCGCCGCGCGATGTCGTCCTGCATCCGGAAGAGATCGCCGAGCGGCGCCTGCACGGTGTGCGACGTGAGGAGCGTGCCGCCGGGCGCTTCGACCAGTTGCGTCGCCGCGCGCAGCTGATCGCCCGAGCGCAGGAGCGTGCCGGTGACCACGCGATCGACGTCGGCCTCCGCGGCGAGCGCCCTCAGGTCCGGCGCGTCTCCGCCAAAGCGCGCGGCGGTCGCGCTCGATCGAACGATCAGCGATCCGAATCCGGCGAGCGACGTCGTGATCGCATCCGGCAGGCTGAACGCCAGAAAATCGGTCTCGGGATCCGGGCCGCAGCACGCGAAACGGCAGCACGACGACCCGCGTGAGCGTTTGCGCCATGGCGCGGGTCTGCTGGCCGTCGACGCCGCGCACCGCGTTCAACTGTTCCGCCATCGCTTCGGCGGAGGCGGGGCGTTCGGCCGGATTCTTCGCGAGCGCGCGGCGGATGACGCGGTCGACGGCGGCGACCGCCGCGGACCCGGCCAGGGCGGGCGGCTGTTCCGTCAGCGTGGCCTGCACGACCTCCGCCACCGTGCGGCCCGCGAACGCCGGCCGCCCGGCGAGCATCTCGAACAGGATGGCGCCGACCGCGAAGAGATCGCTGCGCGCGTCGACCGGATCGCCGGTCACCACTTCGGGCGACATGTAGCGCGGCGTCCCCATCACGACGCCGCGTGCGGGTCAGGCCGATCGGTCGACTCGTCGAGGCTCGCTTCCACGCCGGGCCGCGCCAGCCCGAAATCGAGCAGCTTCACCCCGTGGCTGGTGAGATAGACGTTCGACGGCTTCAGATCGCGATGGACGATGCCGCGCGCGTGGATGGCGCCGAGCGCCGCCAGCATGTCGACGGCAATCGGCACCGCCTCGTCGACGCTGAGCGGCCCTCTCTTCAGATGGTCCGCCAGCGGCTCGCCTTCGAGCAGTTCCATGGCGATGAACAGCTGGCCATCGTGCTCGACGACCTCGTAGACCTGGCAGACGTGCGGATGGTTGACGCTCGCCGCGGCGCGCGCCTCGCGCCAGAACCGCTTGCGCGCCGTCTCGTCCTGGTCGAGCGACAGCATCATCTTGAGCGCAACGGTTCGCTCCAGGCGCTCGTCGTAGGCCTGATAGACCACGCCCATTCCACCGGCGCCGATCTTCCGGCGTATGGTGTAGTGCCCGATCCGGGACGGCGTGCGGTCTCGCGTGTCGCTGTCGGCCGAGCCTTCAGGCCCTGCCGGTGGTGTGGGCGTACCTTTCAACCACCGGTAGAGGCCGCTCAGCCACCCAGCGCTCATGCTGCCGACGGATTCATCTGCCACGAACGCCGATCATACCTCCTCAGATATCGACGCTTGCGCCGCGAGTCGCGTTCCGAGGCGCCTGATGCCTCACGGTTCACGCGGATGCCGGACGTAGAATTTCTGTTCACCTTATGAGCGTCCTGCCTTCCTGGCGCACCGCGAGCCTCGCGGCGGTCACCGCCGCGATCATGATCGCGCAGCAGGTCGCCGCCAGCGCGACCCGCGACGCCTTCTTCCTGGCGAACTTTCCGGCGTCCGCGCTGACCGGCGCGGTGATTGCGTCATCGGTCCTGTCGGTCGCCTTCCTGCCCTTCCTCGCGCGAATGATGGCGCGGTTCGGCCCGGCCGTCGTCACGCCGCTGACGGCCGCGGTGAGCGCGCTGCTCCTGATGGCGGAGTGGATGGTCAGCCGCCAGCATCCCGCGCCGGCCGCGGCGGCGCTCTTCCTCCACACGATGGTGGTCGGCTCGGTCCTGGTCTCGGGATTCTGGTCGCTGTTCAACGAACGCTTCGATCCGCACACGGCGAAGCAGCTGATGGGCCGCGTGGCCGGGGGCGCGGCGCTGGGCGGCGTCGCCGGAGGCCTGCTGGTCGAACGCGCCGGTGCGGCGGGCATCGAACTGCCGAATCTCCTCCCGGCGCTGGCGGCCGTGCAACTTCTCGCGGCGGCCGGGATGCGGCCTGTTGGGCAGCCGGCCGGCCCGGGCGCTGACCAGCACGCCCGATTCCGCCGAGTCGTTTTCTCAACTCATGTCGTCGGCGTATCTGAGGGAGATCGCGCTGCTCGTCGGCTTGACCGCGTTCGTCTCGACGATCACCAGCTTTCTGCTCAAGGCCGAAGCGGCGCGCACGTATGCGCACGGCGGCGAGCTGCTGCGGTTCTTCGCCCGCTACTACCTGGCCCTGGGCCTGGTCGGCTTTCTGCTGCAGATCAACTTCACGCGCCTCGCGCTCAATCGCCTCGGCCTCGGCATCACCGTCGCGATTCTGCCCGCCGCGCTCGGCGCTGCTCGGCATCGTCGCCTTCGCCGCGCCGTCGCTCTGGAGCCTGGCGCTCTTGCGCGGCGTGGACGAAGCGGTGACCAATTCGCTCTTCCGCTCCGGCTACGAACTGCTGTACACGCCGATCGCCGCGAGCACCAAGCGGCGCTTCAAGGCGATCGTCGACGTCGGCTTCGATCGGTTCGGCAAGTCGCTGGGCAGCGGGCTGGTGCTGCTGGTCATCGGCCTCTTCGCCGCCAACCAGGTACGCGTCCTGCTCGCCGTCACCGTCGCTCGCGACCATCGTCGCCATCGTCATCGCGGTCCGATTGAGCCGCGGCTACGTCCTGTCGTTGACCCGAAGCCTCAAGTCGCAGGCCTTCAGGCTGGACGCCAATGCGCTCGACGAGGCGATCACGCTGCGCACCATCGACACCAGCGGCCTGAATCGGAACGAGCTGCTGGCGGCGCTCGCCGATCGCGCGAACGAGAGCACCGAGACCGCTTCACTCGAGTTCGCGGGCGGCGAGGCGGGCATGTGGGGCACGCAGACGATGGTGGTCGAGGGGACGCCGTGACAAGGCCGACGGATCTGATCGCGCTGGCGATAGCGCGAGCTGCCGACACGCTGCTCTCCGATATCGCCGACCTGCGATCGGGCGATCGTCAGCGCGTGCGAAACGTTCTGCAGTCCGCCGCGCCCCTCGATCGGCGTCTCGTGGCGCACGTCATCCCGCTGCTGAGCCGCGACGACGTGTCCTACCACGCGGTCAGTGCGCTGCGCGCCATGGCCGATCGCGTGGCGGGACAATTGGTCGATACGTTGCTCGATCCGGGCGTCGATCCGGTCATCCGGCGCAGGATTCCGCAGGTGCTCACCGGCAGCGGATCGGCGACTGCGGCCGCCGGGTTGCTGCAGGCGCTCGACGATCCTGAATTCGAAGTGCGTTTCCGGTCAGCGGGTGCCCTCGTGCGCATGCGCGAGGCACATCCGGATATCGCGATGCCTCACGACGCGATCTACGAGGCGGCCTTGCGCGAGATCCGTCGAGGCAGGCAGGCGCTCGAAAAACCGCCGTCCGACGGCGTCAACGCACGGTCGCTGGAGCTCGTGTTCCGAATCCTGTCGCTCAAGGCGGAACCGCTGCGATTCGTGCACTACGCGCTTCGGAGCGGTGATGCGCGTCTCCATGGAACCGCGCTGGAATACGTCGAAACGGTCCTGCCCGCCCAGGTGCTGCAGGAACTCATCCCGTTCATCCGGGCGAGCGGACCGCTTCCGCACGACTACGAGCGATCGAAGTAGCGGCCCATCATGGACCGCAGGCCCCGACCGGCGGAACGCCCTTCGCGAACGGCTCGGTGGTGCGATCGATCGACTCGAGGAAGCGCACCAGCAAACTCTGCGACGTTACGCTGTCGAGAAGATCCAGGTGGTCCGCTCTTCCAGCCGTCCGGTGTGTGCGATTCTTGAGGACATCGCCGAGCGTGGCTGCGGCCCCGCTGTGGAGATATGGAGCGCTGGCGAAGACGGCAATCAGCGACGGCACGTTGAAGCCGAGGACACCGCGCGCCTGCACGTTCGCGACGTTGTTGGCGCGGATCTCGTTGCTGACGCCGTCGGTGAAGAGCGCCGGGTTGAACGTGCCCACGCGACACAGGAACCGCACGAGCTGCGCATCGACAACATCGGTGGCCGGTGGCGGCGGCGTATAGTCCAGCGAGCTGATCGTCCAGTTCTTCCCGCCATGGCAGTTCTGGCAGCCCTGCCGTCTCGAAGAGTTGGCGGCCGAGCGCCGCACTCGGATCATGGCTCGGCACCGGGGAAATCGGCGCGCGCACACCGAGAGCCAGGTAGGTCGCGATGCTGTCGAGGTCGGCACTCCTCCCGGTATTCGCGACCGGCGTCAGATCCGGTATCTGAGCCAGGCCCGCGGCGCCCTCCGGAACGATTCAGGATGAGGACCGCCGCCGCCGGACACCGCGCGGATGTTCCGCTCGAAGTCCTGGACTTCATCCCGCACCGCCGACCAGTTCAGCGCGCGCTGATGGGATTCCGGAAGCTTCGGTGCACCGTTGACGATCGACGCGGCGCCGAACTCGAACGTGCTCTCCATCGAGATGGCCTGCCGCGGCCCGTCCGCGAACATCCAGGTGACCGTGTCGGTCAGTGCCTGCGGATGACAGCTGTAGCACGTGCCCCAGCCCGTGTCCGACATCAGCCCCGCGGGACGCCGCGAGTTGGCCTGCTGCCCTTCGGGACCGATGGCCGTGTTGAACAGCTGTTTGCCCCGCTGCGAGATCGCATCGAGCGAGCCAGCCGTCGGCAGGCTCGCGGACGACAGCCGCGCGATGGTCTTGTACAAGCTCGGGTCATCGCCGGAGATGTCGACGACGGCGACGTCCCGCGAGATGAAGTCCATCACGTAGGCGCGCGTGTCGGTCGAGTTGATCACCAGGCCGCGGGGATTCTTGCCTCCGATCAGATCCTCGGGATCGGGCGTGAGGATCTCCTGCGGTGTCTTCAGCTCGATGCGGACGATGTTGCCCGGGTCGGCCGCGTTCAGCGGCGGGTTGATAGTCGGAGAACCGTCGCTCTGAAGCGTGACGCGCAGCAGCCGATTGGTCGCCGCCAAGGGCCACGAATCCTTCGTCGCTCGCGTTCTTGAATGCGATCGCGAACGGATTGGTGTTGAACAATTTGACGCCGACCGGCTCGAAGTTGACGCCCACGTTCATGTTCAGCGTCGGGACGAGCTCCTTGGTGCTGTCGGCCACGATCGAGGACAGGCAGCTTTGCACGTTGACGTTGAAGCGGAAGGGCCCGTCCGGCGACGAGCACGTACCCGGCACATACGCCTGCGCGCCTTTGATGGTGATCGATTCGAGCAGATTGGGGAAGGCGCCGGACACGTTGTCGAAGACCGGCGGCGCTTGCGTCGGTTCGCGCTTCAGCGTGTTGCCGTCCGACTTGAATGCGGCTCCCACGTCGGCGATCGGCTTCAGGATGGCGGTGCCGGCCACTTGATCGTTCCGTTGATCATCGTGACGCGTCCTTCGCGGCCGTCGTCCGCTCCCTCGCTCTGCGTCAGCGGCCGCCCATCGCCGGACGACTTCACCGCGAGAAACTGCGTGACGAACACCTTACGCGCCATCCGCGCGTTATGGCAATGCCGTGCGGTTTTCGGCCGACGTTCGTTGATCGTGCGAAGGACGGCATCCCCGGTCGTGTCGATGACGGACACGGTGCCCGACGACTGGTTGGCGACATAGAGACGGCTGCCGTCCGGCGTGAGCGCGCATCCGAATGGCTCGGTGCCGACGGTGATGCTCTTGACGACCTGTCGCTGGCTGGCGTTGATCACCGAGACCGTCCCGCTCGCCATGTTCGTGACATAGACCTTGTCGCCCGCCGGTTTGATGGCGACGCACCACGGTTCCTTTTCAACCGGAATCTCTGCGACTTTCAGATTGGCATCCTGAGCGACACGAAAGACGGAAACGGAGTCGTTGTCAGGGTTGACACTCCAGACGAATTGATTGTCGTTCGTGATCGCGATCGGACTCGATCGCGTGGCGTTCGGGACGGCGGCGGGCTCTTCGGCGGCAGCGAGCGCCCGGCCGCCACCCGAGAATCCGGCATAAGCCGCCGGGAGAGCGGCGATGCACAACGACACGAAGAGGATCTCACGTCGTCGGCTGCGATACTTCATAGAACCTCCCTGAAAAAGGTGCAGAGTCTAGCATGTGAGTTACGACGCGAATACGCTGATCGCGCAACAGTTATGGAAACATGTGACACGTCAGAAAATATCTGACACGCCGCGCATCTCTCGTGGCGGCGCAGTCCGCCACATACGTAGCGCGCGCGCGCGCGATCTATGTCGATCTAGACTGATCAGCTAACGAGGAGAGACCAATGAAACGAATCATGTTCACGGCCGGCGCCGCAGCGCTGACGAGCTGCATCGCCACGGCCGGATTGTTCGCACAGCAGCCGCAGGGACCTCAGCCGTTTGTCGTGGGAAATCGTCTCGGCCTGCCGATGGTGCCGGCCGCCGACGGCGCGTTCGAACCGATGTCATCCAACGTCAAGGTGTACGGCGCGATCTACTCAGCCGAGAGTTGTTCGTACGATGCGGCCCGCGGCGTGATCGTCGTACCGAACCGGAGCGTGGGGCAGAACGTTCAGACCAACAACGCGTGGGTGTCCCTGATCAACCATGACGGAAGCGTTCATACCGCACGCTGGATCGGTGTCCAGAATCCTGGTGAACAGCGGACGACCATGAGACCGCCGCTCGTGTTGAACGAGCCGAGTCGGCAGCGACATCGCCAACGGCATGTTCTATGTCTCAGACCGCGACGGCGGCACGACGCCGACCGATCCGCTCGTGGCCGTGATCCGGCGATTCAACATGCAGACCGGCGCGCCGGCGGGTGAATTCCGCGTCGATCGCTCCACCGGTTTCAACGACATCGAAGTGGCCGACGACGGCACCATTTATGCGACGCAGACGGGCGCCGGCGGCCAGAATCCCGATCCGGCGACCTGGCAGGTCTGGAAGATCGCGCCGGACGGGACCGCGTCGATCTTCATCCAGGGCGCTCCGCTCCGTCAGCCCAACGGCATCGCGTTCGATCCGCAGGGCAACATCGTCGTCGTCAACATCGGCAACACCGAGGTGCTGACGTTTTCGACGCGCGGTCAGCTCGTGAAAACGGAAAACGCGGTGCAGGCGGGCAATGACGGCCTGGCGATTCTGCCCGACGGGACCAAGTATGTGAGCAGCGTGCAGAACGGCGGCGTGTCTCGTATCCGTCCCAATCAGCCCGCCGAGCTCATCGCCCGCAACATTCCAAGCCCGGCGTCGATGTGTTACGACGCCGGCGCGAACCAGTTGGTGATTCCGATGAACGCGAACAACGCGCTCGCGTTCATCCGTCTCAACTGAACGGTCGTTGAAGATCTGTCGTGTCCGTCTTCAGGCGGACACGGCAGACCGTGATTTCGGGACCAGCCGCAGATGGCGCGGGCCTTCGGCGCGGGGGCGCGATCGTCCGACGGACAGGAAGCCGCCGTCGCTTCCGATGCTCAGGACGCTGTTGCTGCTGCCGATGCTCAGGACTGACGCGAAGCTGCCAACACTCAGCACGGATGCGGCGCTGCCGACGCTCAGCAGGCTGGACGCGCTCAGGACCGACCAGGTGCTGCGATAGCTGAAGCGATGAGGCCGCGGCGCTGCGGACTGTCGGCGCCGCACGGCGATCGCCACGAGTCCGCCACCAAGGAGTCCCGCCGCCAGAAACGCTCGCTGCAGAGTCATCGCTCGATCTTAGTTCGTGTCGGAACAGAAAAACGGCGCCGAGGCTGGAGGCCCTGGCGCCGTGGGATGTCGAACGGCTTCGGTCAGCTGCGGAACAGGTCGCCGTGCAGGTCAACCGTTCGCGTCATTGAGAAGACAAATCAGCGGTCGTGGCAGAAGCCCGAGCCCTGCCACGACCTTGAGTTGCGGTTACTTGGCTTCGGAGACGACGAGTTGGTTGTTGACGCGCGTCACCCCATCGGTTGCGCTCGCGATGGTGCCCGCTCGAGTCTTTGCCACCGCTCGACGCTACCGTGCCCTTGAGGGTCACGACATGGTTCGAGGTGTCCACATCGATCGCCGAGCCCTTCAACAGCGACTCGTCCGATAACCGGCTCTTCACTTTCGTCGTGAGGGCGGCGTCGCTCATCTTGGCGCTGGTCTTATGGAGCGCGTCCGCCGTCGAGTCTGCGGCCTTGCCCACGCCTTCTTCCGTCTTGCCGACGCCCTTCTCCACGCCTTCCTTGGTTTTCTCGGCGGCGTGCTCCGTGGCGTCAACCGCCTTGTTGACACCGGACTTGGTCTTGTCGGCGGCGGTGTCGATCTTGGACTGATCGATTTTCGGATCGACCTCGATCTTGTTGATGACGCTCACCACGCCGGAGACGTTGGCGAGGTGCGCGGCGCGCGTCTTCTCGGCGGTCGTGCGGACCGTTCCGGTCAGCGTGACATGCCCTTCCTTCACTTCGACGTCGATATCGCGCGGCGCCAGCGTCGAATCTTTTTTCAGGTCAGCCGCAATCCGTTTTTCAAGCGACTCATCGTCTGCCGCAGCCGCGGTACGCGATAGCGCGGGGTGCCGCCGACGCGGTAGCAACCGGAACTGCAACGGCGAAAAAGCCGGCGAGGCTTGCCGCCGCCATGACGGTGTTTCTGGAAATCTTCATGCCTTCTCTCCCACGAGCGAATCGGTCCACAGGACCGGATGGTTGGCGACTTGCCGCCGTTCCGCTCTAATGGCCGGATAGTGCAAGCCGTGATCCGCTTTCGGCGACGACCCAATTGTCCCAAAACCTCAACAAAAATCTCTAAAGGTCCGGCTGGACGGGCCGGGAAGTGTGGCGTGGACTGACGTACGGTAGAGCCGGAAGAATCAAGAATTAGGAATTAGGAATTGAGAATTCTGAATTCGAATTCCAATTCAATTCCTAATTCCCAATTCCTAATTGAGAATTCTTCGCCATGCCTGAGGCAACAGCCGTCATCGTCGGCGGAGGCGCGGCCGGCCTTTCGACCGCGGCCGCGCTCGGGCAGCGCGGCATCGAGGCTGTCGTCCTCGAGCAGGATGCGGCGATCGGTGGCACGTGGGCGCGGCGATACGATCGATTGCATCTCCACACCATCCGCCGCTACTCGGGCCTCGCGCATTTCCCGATTCCGGATCGGTACCCCACGTATCTGTCGCGTGATGAACTCGTCCAGTACCTGAACGAGTACGCCGGTCACTTCGGGTTGAAGATCCTGACCGGGACGACGGTGCGGAAGATCCGGGCGGAAGACGCTGGACCTCGCCGATGGACGATCGAGACCGCGAGCGGCCAGGCATGGCGGAGCCGGGTCGTGGTGATCGCAACCGGGCAATACCGGGAGCCGGTCGTTCCGCCCTGGCCAGGACGCGATCTGTACGAAGGCCGGCTGACGCATTCGGCTGCCTACGCCAACGCCGCGCCCTATGTCGGCCAGCGCGTGCTGGTGGTCGGGGCGGGGAACAGCGGCGCGGAGATCGCCACCGATCTGAGCGATCACGGCGCCGCAGCGGTCGCGTTGAGCGTGCGCACGCCGCCGCCGATCGTGCCGCGCGATCCGTTCGGCATGCCGGTGCAGCGGACGAGCCTCCTGTTGAGCGCGCTGCCGGCGGCGATCTCGAATCGGCTTGCGCGGGCGACCGCGCGGCTCGCGCTCGGCGACCTCACCCGCTACGGCATGCCGCGGGCAGAGTTTGCGCCGTACACGCACCTGCGCGTACCGGTGATCGACGTTGGATTCGTCGAGGCGCTCAAGAATCGGCGTGTGATCGTGAGGCCGGCGCTCGAGCGGCTGACGCGAACGGGTGTGGTCTACGCCGACGGAACCAGCGAGCCGTTCGACGCGATCGTTGCGGCGACGGGATTCCGGACGGGCCTCGAGTCGCTCATCGATGCGCGTGACGTACTGGACAGCAACGGCGAGCCGCGCGCCGCTTCAGGCGAACCGACCGCGCATCGTGGTCTGTATTTCGTCGGGTTCGTGCACACCCTGCGCGGCCATCTGTTCGAGGCGAATCGCGCATCTCGCCGGCTGGCGCGTCACATCGAGCGCGATCTGGCTGCTGAATCCTGAGCTCGACGCGATGCCCCCGGCGCGCCTACCAGCTGAACGTGAAGATGCTGGCCGTCGATCCGCCCGGTTTGGTGGGATCCGGCCGCTGCGTGTCCACCGACTTGTACCGGTCCGGCACGGTCGCCCATTGGGTGTAGATGTTGCCGCCGACGTAGTAGCGCCGCTCGGGCTCGCTGCGCGGCTCGGGCGTCGTCGGATCGGCCGAAAAGATCGAGTACGCGCTCTGCGGTTCGACCGGACCGGCCGTGTCGCTCTGCGGCACGAATTCGACCAGTCCGTCGCCATTGACGTCCGCGCGAATCCAGTTGACGTGCAGCAGGCGATGATACGTATGGTCAACGATCATCGCGCGCACTTGCGAGTTGAAGCGATCGACGATCGCCTGCGCATCGGGGCGCGAGCGTCGCACCGCGAAAAACAGCTGGCGCGTGATCATCGGGATCACGCCGATTTGCAGCCGGGTCCGCGCTTCGCTGGCATAGTGTTCGGTGATGTACTTGACGACGAGATCGTCCATCAGCGTGTAATCGACGGCGCTCGAGAGCAGCTGCTTCAGGCTGTCTTCTTCGCTGCTCGAGCGCACGAACGTCGGTCCGGAGTTGTCGACGGTGTCGCCGTAGGCGTAGCCCTCGACGATCGCGACCCGTTTGCCCTTGAGATCGGCCAGCGTCCTGGCCGAGACGTCGGCGCCCTGCCGCCCGACGAGGATCAGGCGATTCTCGAGATACGGCTGCGAGAACAGCAGCACGCGCTCGCGCTCGGGATCCTTCCATGCGGCGGCGCTGCCGTCGAACTGGCCGGTGAGGAGCGCCGGCGTGAACTGCGCGGCATCGACGATGGTGGTGCTCGTCGTGACGCCGATGCGTCCGAGCGCGGCCTCGACGAGGTCGAGCGCAAACCGCGGCTGTCCCGGTGCGTTGGTGAACGGCGGCCACGCGGTCGAGACCAGGCGGAGTTGATTCGTTTGCGCGCGGACGCCGACCAGCGAGAGCGCCGCAATCGCCAGCAGGCCCAGGATCGTCGCCGTGCGACGGCGGCCGCGACGGAGCTTGGCGAGGGGAACACGCATCACGAAATCCTCCTCCGGATCGAGTCTACTCCGCCGGCGCCTGAAGTTTCTTGTAGCGCCGGGCGGCCCGTCTCTACTATCGTCCCCGGAGATTTCCGAGCGCAAACGAGCATTTCGAAGAGGGCATGACCATGAATCTGAAAATCGCCGCCCGCGTTGGCATCGTTGCCGTGACTGCGCTCGCGCTTGGCGCGATCGGCATGCATCGCCAATCTCGTGGCCGCGCAGGCCAGGCAGGCACCCATTTTCGAAGTTGATCCGTTCTGGCCGAAGCCGCTCCCGAACCACTGGGTCACCGGCTCGACCATTGGCCTCTCCGTTGACGCTCAGGACAACGTCTGGACGATCCATCGTCCGAACACGGTCGAGGACAATTTCAAGGCGGCGGATATCAAGGTCGGTGACGCGCGCGGGAGAGACGACGAGGCGCTGCCGGGTGCTCCGGCCGCTCAGCCGGCCGCGGATTCGGGATTCATCGGCAAATGCTGCAAGGTCGCGCCGCCGGTGCTCGTGTACGACCAGGCAGGCAGCCTGGTGAAGTCGTGGGGTGGTCCCGGTCAGGGCTACGACTGGCCGGACAGCAACCACGGCATCACCGTCGATCACAAAGGCAACGTCTGGCTCGCCGGCAACGGCGCGAAGGACACGCAGATCCTGAAGTTCAGCGGCGCCGGCGCGTTCCTGTTCCAAATCGGCAAGCACGGCGTGCACAACGGCAGCAACGACGTGGACAACTTCTGGCAGCCGACGAAGATCTGGGAAGACGTGTCGGCGAACGAGATGTACATCGGCGACGGCTACGGCAATCGCCGCGTCATCGTGCTCGATGCCGAGACCGGCAAGTACAAGCGCCACTGGGGCGCCTACGGCAACAAGCCGAGCGACGAGAAAGTGCCGCCCTACAACCCGAAGGGCACGCCCTCGAAACAGTTCAACACCGTGCACTGCGCGATCGTCTCGAATGACGGCCTGGTGTATGTGTGCGATCGCGTCAACGATCGGATTCAGGTCTTCCGCAAGGACGGCACGTTCGTGAAGGAAGTCGTCATCGATCCGGGCACCTTCCGATCCGGCTCGGTGTGGGACATGACCTTCTCGAGAGATCCGCAGCAGACCTACATCTACGCGGCGAACGGTGTGGACGAGAAGATCAACATTCTCCTGCGAAGCTCGCTCGAGGTGCTGACGTCATTCGGCGACGGCGGGCGCGCGCCGGGACAGTTTTTCGGCGTGCACAACCTGGCGACCGACTCGAAGGGGAATCTCTACGCGACCGAAACCTACACGGGAGCGCGCGTGCAGCGATTCCTGTACAAGGGCGTGGGGCCGGTGACGAAGGCGGAGCAGGGCGTGCTCTGGCCCAAGACGCGATAGGCGGTACCGTAGTGTCCGGCTTCAGCCGGACCGCGTCAGTTGTTCCAGTGCAGCATCCTGACGGATGTCTGGCCAGAATTCCTTCATCTCGTTGGCCACGGTATCCCACATCGCCTGGGTGGCCCATCGCTCGAGCGTGGCGTTCCTGGTCCGTTCATCCTCCGGGTAGTACAAGTTCGAGATGTTCGCGACGATCAGCGTGCCGCCGATCTCGGAGAGATTGAACTGCGGGTGGCCCGATCGCGATTTCGTGACGGCGCTGCGGCTCGCGGCGTAATACACGCGCGGGAAGAATCCGGTCGTGCGCCCCTGGTAGTAGCGCGGATCCTGCTTGAGCAGCGTCGGCAGGAGCCCGGTCGTGATCATGCTGCAGACGGTGTTGTCGGCGACCGCCGCGCCGTAGCGTTTCGCGTAGCCTTCCCAGCCAAGCCCCCACGTCGGCTCCGCGTCCTGAATCTGTCCAACGCCGGCGATGAACGCGAACAGCGGAAAGACCATCGGATCGAACGAGCCGAGCGCGGCTATCTTGAACGACTGCGCGCCGGTGATCGGCTCGACCGGCATCGATCCCTCGACCGTGTTGTAGTTCGGTATCACGCCGAAGATGCGATTCTTCGAGTCGCCCTCCGGTTCCGCCGCTTCTGCTGGCTTGTCCGCCGGGGGCGCATCAGTGGCCGCCGGCGAATCGTCGGTGGCTGGCGCCGCGGTCTGGGGCGGCTGCGGCGGTGGCGGAGGACTGCGCCGGCTCCTGCGCGCGAACCGGCGCAGCGATACTCAAGAGGATCGCCGCGAGCGTGACGGCGCGCACCCAATTCCGAACAGGCTCGATGTCACGGGTGACAAGTGACATGTACCTAGATATTGGTCCCTCGCGTGGACTGCTTACATAAATTAAGAAAAAAATGTCCGTCGGTACGATCTCTTTATTCCAATTCTCCGGACCGTTGAGGCGCACGCCCGTGCTAGGCTGGCCGCCGGCAGACTGACTTATGACTTCACGCCGCTCCTCACGCCGCCGCCGACCGCGCCCGCGAAAGTTGCGAGTGTGCTGGAGCAGCAGCTCGCCGCCGGAAAAGCGCTCCGCGACAAAGTGTCGCGAAGATCGCACCAGGACTGGAAACCTCTAGCGCACCGTACTGACCCGATCGAGCAGCTGATCCAATCGAACAAGGGTCGGGTGGCGCGACTCGTGCCGATCCGCTACGGCCGGATGATGGAGAATCCGCTGGCCTTCCTGCGCGGCGCCGCGGCGATCATGGCATCCGATCTGGCGAAGACTCCCGCGTCAGGGATCCGCGTCCAGATCTGCGGCGATTGCCACCTGATGAACTTCGGCGGTTTCGCGACGCCGGAACGTCATCTCATCTTCGACATCACCGACTTCGACGAGACGCTGCCCGCTCCGTGGGAATGGGACGTCAAGCGGCTCGCCGCCAGTTTCGCCGTGTCGCTGCGCCAGGACGGCTTCTCGAAGGCGGACGCCCGCGGCGTCGCGGCACGCTGCGTTCGCAGCTATCGCGAACACATCAACGACTTCGCCGCGCTGGGCGTGCTGGAGCGCTGGTACACGCAAATCAGCACCGACGATCTGCTCGCGACTCTTCACAGCCGGAAAGCGAAGAAGTGGGTGCAGGCGCGCATCGACAAGGCATCGTCGAAGGCGGCCCTCGATGACGACTTTCCGAAGCTGACGGCGGCGGGCCAGGGCAAGGTCCGCATCAAGGACAACCCGCCGCTGATCTTTCACGACGCGAGCGTCGATGCGGCGACGCACGCGCGGACGATCCACCAGGCATTTCGCCGCTATTGCGAGTCGCTCGCCGACGATCGCCGCGCGCTGGTGAACCGCTACGAGGTGAAGGATCTCGCCGCCAAGGTGGTTGGCGTCGGCAGCGTCGGCACGCGCTGCGGCATCCTCCTGTTGACGGCCGGGCCCGACGATGTGCTGTTCCTGCAGGTGAAAGAGGCGCGCCCCAGCGTGCTCGAAGCGCACGCCGGCAAGAGCCAATACACCAACCGCGGCCAGCGCATCGTCGCCGGTCAGCGTCTCATGCAGGCGGCCAGCGACATCTTTCTGGGCTGGACGCAGGAGGGCGGCCGTCACTTCTACGTCCGTCAGCTCCGCGACATCAAGATCAAGCCGGCGATCGAGGGCGCCGACGTGGCGCGCCTCGAGAAATACGCCGAGTGGTGCGGCTGGAGTCTCGCGCGCGCGCACGCCAAGGCGGGTGATGCCGCCCGGATCAGCGGCTACCTCGGCACCAGCGGCCGGTTCGACGCCGCGGTCGCGCGGTTCGCGGTGGCCTACGCCGAGCAGAACGAGCGCGACCATGCGGCGCTTCTGACCGCAATCCGGAACGGCCGCATCACCGCCATTCGCGAGTAAGGCTGCCGACACTGACCGCGCTGCGCATTGATTAGATGTTTAGCAGGACAGCGTGCGGCCGGCGTGGATTTCCCGCCCGACCCGGACGACGATCGACGGCACCGCTTCGACGTCGGCGCGGGTCGTGTGGAAATTCACGATGCAGGCGCGCAGGACGTAGTGGCCGCCGACGATCGCGTTCGACACGAACACTTCGCCGCCGCGCTGCAGACGGTCGAGCAATGCCTTGTTGATCGCGTCGATCTGTTGTTCGGCCGCCGGCTCGCCGAGCCGCGATCGAAGATCAGCCGGGACATAGCGGAAAGTCGTGATGCTCAGCGCCTGCGTCAGGCACTGCAGTTCCGGCGTGCGGCGAACGGCGTCGGCCAGATGGCGTGACAGGCGGATGTCTTCGGAAATCATCTCGCGATAGCCGGCGGCGCCGACCTGCCGCAGCGCGAGCCAGACTTTGAGCGCGCGGAAGCCGCGCGAGTTCTGCGGCCCGAAGTCCACGTAGTTCGTCGCCCGCTCCTCGAAATGGTAGTAGGGCGGGTGATAGGCGAACGCCGCGCGCAGGTGGTCCGGGTTGCGCACGAGCGCGCAGCCGGCCTCGAGCGGCGCGTAGAGCCACTTGTGCGGATCGACCGCGACCGAATCGGCCTCGCTCAGATCGGCGAGATCGGCGGGCGCCTCCGGTGAAGCGGCCGCGAAACCGCCATAGGCGCCGTCCACGTGAAACCAGGCGCCGGCGTCCCGGCAGACCGCTGCAATCTCGCGCAGCGGGTCGACCGCGCCGGTGCTGATCGATCCGGCCGCGCCCACCACCATGAACGGCACGTCGCCGGCCGCGAGATCCTGGTCGATCGCGCGCCGCAGCGCGTCGACGTCCATGCGCAGATCGGCATCGGTTGCGATCCAGCGGATCGATGCGGTACCGAGGCCCGCGAGATCGGCGGCTTTCTGAATCCACGTGTGCGTTTCGGCTGACCCGTAGACGCGCAGCCGCTGTGCCGAGTCATTCGCGACACCATGCTCGCGAACGTTCCACGGCGCCCTGGCGGCGCGCGCCGCCCAGAATCCGACGAAGTTCGCCATGTTGCCGCCGCTGACCAGCAGGCCGCCGGATGTCGCTCGGATAGCCGATCAGCTCGGCGATCCACCGCACCGTCTGCGCTTCGATTTCCGTGGCTGCCGGGCGCCAGCGTCCACGAGCCGACGTTGGCGTTGACGGCGGACGCGAGAAAGTCGCCGAGGATCCCGATCGGCGCCGGCGGCGCGGTGATGTACCCGAAGAATCGCGGATGCCCGTTGAAGAGCGAGTGGTCGAACAGCAGCGTGGCCGTCTGTTCCAGCAGCGCGGCCGCCGCCGTTCCGTGCTCGGGCAGCGGCCCGTTCAGATCGAGTGCCTTCCGGACTGCGGACGGCGACTCGTCGCGCGTGACCGGGCGATCGGGAACCGACGCGAGAAATTCGGCGAGCTGGTCCACGAGCCGGTGTCCCAGCTGGCGGAACGTCGCCGCGTCCATGGCGAGTGGCTGGCTGCGATCGTTCGTCACGAGCGAATGCCCTCGAAGAGATCGGTTTCCTGCGTTCTGCCGCCGTTGACGCGGCTCATCGCGCGATAGAACGACTGCCATCCCCACAACGCTTCGTGGCGGGCCGGCGATCACATCCTTCAATCGCTCGTAGTTCATCAGCTGCGAATCATGACAGGAAACCGCGCGCCACACAGTTGCCCAGAAGGGCCGGGTATCGATGATGGTGGTGATGGCCCAGTCGGGCCATGGCACCGCCTGCCGTTCCACCCCGTCCACCGTGGAGACCAGTTTTCGGAATGCTTCCTGGTATGCGTCCCAGGTCGCGGCCGGCCACGCCAGGTAGTACAGCTTTTTCACGGCGTGAGGCAACGAACCGTTCCCGTCGCGATCCGCGCTGCCGAACGATGGATCGGCGGCGGCGACGAGCGCGGCCGTCGTGTACTGCGAGATCGCGATGTGATCGGGATGCCCGTACGCGCCGTCGGGTCCGAACGTCACCACCACGTCAGGGCGCACGCGTCGCAGGTGCGCGACGATCCGGCCGATCGCTTCCTGCGGATCCGCGCGATCGAGCTCCTGATCGAGATAGCCGAGGAGCGACACTTCTCGCACGCCGAGGACCGACGCGGCGGCTCGCAATTCCGCCTCGCGAATCTCGCCGAGCTTCACCGGCCCGGGGTGCGACGCGTCGCCGCGCGCGTGACCACGATACCGCCCGCCTTCGCCGCGTGTGCCGGTCACGACGAACGTCTCGATCCCTTCCAGCGCGTACTTCGCGAGCGTGCCGCCGAAGCCGAGCGATTCATCGTCGGGGTGAGCGAGCACGGCCATCAACTTCAAGGTCGGATCAGGAGCGGTCATATAAGAGCTTTACCACAGAGCACGCTGACGACGACCAGAGAGGCCGTGACAGACGTCGACTCAACGCGCAGCGCGCGCGCGCCTGCGGCTGGTTTGGGACGCCGGGGTGTCAGGGCTGGGCGAGGTAGAACGTCCACCGCTCGTCGCTGGACAGCACGCCGCCGGCGCCGATCGGCAGATACCCCGACGCCGTCACGTCGACATCGGTCATCTGTCCGCTCTCGACGGGGAACGTGCACGTGCCTGCCGTGTCGGTCTGGTACGACCGGTGGTCCACGACTGTGACGATGGCGCCCTCGATCGGCGTCTCGGACGCGCGAGCGAGGACCCGGACCGTGAGCATGACGTTGTTGGCCGGCGCCGGTCCGTGCGCGGCCACGAGCGAGGACGCTGCAGGCGAAGGGCTCGTCGGGTTCGCGGAGGAACATGCCGACGCGCTCACAACCAGGGCGAGCAGTCCGCCCAGGACTCCGTGAGCTGAACGACGAAATTGAAATCGTCGCGACGCCATCGCCGTCTCAGACAGCAACATTCCGACCACCCGTCCGGCCGGCGGTATCTCAAGCGCGATCGCGCAATTTCGGCCGAAAACGGCGTCTGTAGTCGTCCCTGGCGGCGAATAAAGGTGATTGGAGCGCCGAAGGGTGCGCCAGGGCCGAGCTGCGAGGCCTGGCCGCGCCCGGGTGACTGCCGTCGGCTTCCCATTCAGTCCGATTTCACGGAACACATTGTCAGAGAAAGCCCGTCGAATATTTTGTGAATCCCGTGCGAAGTTGCCGTTAATACATAAAGATATGCTGGGAACCCCAACTGAGATTTATTGGCGAATGACCGATTGGGAGAAGATTTCGCGCCTGTGCCGCGAGGCGCTCGCCCGCGATACCGTTGAGCGTGAAGCCTTTCTGGACGAGGCCTGCGAAGGGGACGTCGAGCTTCGCCACGAGTTGGGCCTGCTTTTCGAGCCTGCGGCCGAGGGCGACAACAGCTCGGGCTGGCTTATTGCCGGGCTTGGCCGCCTCCTGGACGAGCTCCACTCGACCGACGAACTGGCCCGCGAGAACGCCGACACGCGGCTGGACGAGAAAAGCAACCGGATCTTCTTCCGATCGTCGCCGTTCTCGATTCTCGGCGCGAGCACGCTCGCCGAGCTGCTCTCCGTCATGCAGCTCCGCGAGTACGCGGCGGGCGACCACCTGATCGAACAAGGCGATCCCGCCGAGTTCCTGCTGCTCATCCTGAGCGGCATGGCGTGGGCGCGGGTCCGCGACACGCCGAAGGACCGGCCGCCGGTCGGCAAGTTCAGCGCGGGCGACATTGTCGGCGAGATGAGCCTGATTACCGACGAACCACGGACCGCCGATGTCGTCGCCGAGACGCCGGTGCGCGCGCTGCAGCTCTCCGCGTCGGACTTCCACGTGCTGACCGAGCGGCATCCCGATCTGCGCGTCGTCCTGACCGACGTGATGGCCGACCGCCTCGGACACGCGAAGTTCGACGGGCTCGGCGGCAAGGACATTCACGGCTATCAGGTCGTTCAATGCGTCGGCCGCGGCGGCATGGGCGTCGTCTACGAAGCGCTCGATGTGACGAAGGGGACGCGGGTCGCGCTGAAGATGATGAACCACCGGCTGATTTATCAGCCGAACGCGCTGCAGGCGCTTCAGGCGCGAGGCGGCGATCCTCAAGACCCTCGAGCACCCGTCGGTCGCGCGGCTCTACGAGTGCTTCTCCGCCTACAAGACCGAGTTCCTGGCGATGGAATTCTGTCAGGGGCCGACGCTGGCCGAGGCGATCCGCTCGCGCGGGCCGCTCGGCGAGCCGTTCGTCCGCCGGCTGATGGGTCACCTCGCGGTTGCGCTCAAGTACGTGCACGGCCGCGGCATCGTCCACCGCGATCTGAAGCCGTCGAACATCGTGCTGACCGGTTCCGGGTCGATGAAGCTGCTCGACTTCGGGATCGTGACGGTCGAGAAAGACTCGGATCTGTGGGGCGATCTGAAGACCGGCACCGGCGTGCCGTCCGCGCTGGTGCTCGGGACGCCGCGCTACATGGCTCCGGAACAGTTTTCCGGCCGCAACGTCGATCGCAAAGGCCGACTTCTACGGCCTGGCGTGCGTGGCGTTCGAGGCACTCGTCCGGACACATCGGTGATCCAGGCGTCGGACGTGTTCGACATCATTCGCGAGCAGGCCCGGTTCACGCTGCCGCCGTGCGAGCGAAATCGGTCCGGGCATTTCGGCGGAGATGCACGACGTGCTGAGCCACGCGCTCGAGCACAGCCCGGACAGCGCACCCTCGATCTCGACAAACTCGCCGGCCTGGACCGGGCCGCTCGATCTCGAGCGATCCGCGTAGACCATCCTTGAAGTCCGGCTGAAGCCGGACTCGCGACGTATCGGCTTTAGCCGTTTCGCGGGCAGCGGCATGAGCGACGCCGCGTACGCCGCGAGGTCCACCAGATCTTCGTTGGTGAGTTTGGCGACCACCGGTTTCATCAGCTCGCTCCACTCGCCGCTGCGCGCGCCGACCTGCATGTCGTACATCTGACGCACGAGATAACTGGGCGAGCGTCCCGCGATCCCCGGCACCGGTCCGAGGCCCTTCAGATCGGCACCGTGGCACGCGGCGCACGACTCGGTCCGGCCGTTGCCGCCGGTCCGCGCGAGCGCTTCGCCTTTCTTGAGACTGCCAGGCGGCGCATAGGCGATGAACCCGGAGCGCGGATCGCGCAGGATCTCGGTGCGCTCGGCGTCAACCGGCGTTTCGATGATGCGCATGCCGATCGGTTCGGTGCCGCCGCCCTCGATCGGCACCCAGATGCCGCCGCGGCTCACCATCTTCGGCACGCTGGTGGCTTCGACCACGCGGATCCACGGCGTCCATTTCATGCCGCCGAAGTATTCGGCCGCCTGCTTGATTTCCTCGGGCGTCATCGCCTTGGCGATGGCGATCATCAGGTTGGTGTTCGTCTTGCGCGACTCGGCGCTCTTGCGCACGCCCGATCGGAAGTCGTTCATCGTCTGGATGAAGTACGACACCGGCAGGCCGGCCACGCCGGCGTTTTCCTGGCGGCCCTTGCCGTTCGGGTAATGGCACAGCCCGCAGGCGCGCGCGTCGGGCCGGCGGCCGTGGGCCACGATGTCCGGCATGGTCGGATGGTCGCCGGGGAACCAGTCAGCCGGGCCGAAGCCGTCCGAGATCTGCTGCCGGGTGAAGCTCAGATCGCTGCCGGGGATTTTCTTCGGCGACGTGTCCGGCGCCGCGGCGGCGGGCGGCGCGCCCGCCGGAGGCGGCAGAGGAATCGCGTAGGCCCAGTCGGGCATATCCGCGGCCGCGCGCAGGAGCGCGGTGGTCGGCAGGGCCAGCAGTCCAAGCGACAGGACGAAGACGACGTTGCGCATCTCTGACTCCTCTCTCTGAACCTGCAAATCCTACCCGGAACGGCGAGGGCCGCGTCCTCAAAAAGCGGTGACGAGCGAGCGCTTCTTCGCGAGGACCGCCGCGTCGTCCGACACGCCGGCGGTCAGCGCCCGATCCCATCCGCCGTAGAGCGGATTCGGAACGAGGAACCACTGGGCGCCCCATCGCGCGATATTTTTCCTGGCGGTCGCGAGCCGCTGCGAGGATGACTGATCGACAAGGGAGACGAAGTCGTTGAGATCGTCGCCGACCAGCGCGAGGATTCGATATTTTTCGGCGACGAAGGCGCGCCGCGGCGACTTGTCCGAGGTATTCCAGCCGTTTTCGTTGGTGGACAGCACCGAGTCCGGCGTGGCGGCGATGTTCATCCTCGCAAGCGTGGCGATGCTGGCCGGCTCCTGCGCGGCCGTGCGGTTGGTCACGAAGAAGACATGGACTTTCTTCATTTCGGCATAGTGCACGAAATCCACCGCGCCCGGAACTTCGCTGGCGCTCTGCGCCTCGACCCACGTGTTCCAGAGGTCGGCGTCGTAGGACTTGCGTTCGAGCACCATGCGTCCCTGGAACCGCGAGTTGTCGAACACCGTTTCATCGAGATCCAGGATCACCGCCGTCGGCAGGCGCCCGAAGTTGCCCGGTCTGCTCGATCGCCGCTGTCCATTTCCGGTCGGACAGGCCGCGATCGATCGCGCCGCGAGCGCCCGCGTAGATGGACCGCGCGGCGCCCCAGGTACTCGCCGGCGGTCTCGATCCACAGAACGCCCTGCAGTTGTTCGTGGGTATCCCTGGCCGGGGCCGGCGCTGCGGCCGGAGTAGACGGTTGCGGCGGTGCGGAGGCGACCGATTGACAGCTGGCGGAACACACGGCCACGGCGGCAACGGCGAGGACGGCCTGGCAAAAGGACCGCGCGGATCGATGCATCGGAGTCACCCTTACCGCCGCACGGCGGTGAATTCGTCGTACATCATGTCGAGCCGCGCCTTCGGAAACGGCCAGTTCAGATCGTCGGTCTTGAGCTTTGCGCCGACGTCGCTTTTGGCCACGCGCGCCTGAACGAGATCGAACAGCCGCTGCTTGAGGGTCGCAACCTTCGCCCTGAAGGTACGCACGTCGTCCTTGGTGAGCACCGGTCCGTGGCCCGGAATCGCCGTGTCGAAATCGATCTCCAGCAGTTTGTCGAGGGTGGCGGTCCATTCGATGATGCTGCCGCCGTTGTCGGAGTCGGAGAACGGCGTCAGGATGGTGCCGTCCGTCCGTTTGCCCCACACCACCAGGTCGCCGGTGTGGACAACCTTCAGCTCCGGAAAATACACCACCGCGTCGCCGTTGGTGTGTCCGCGCCCGAGATGCACCATCCGCACTTCGGCGCCGCCCAGGAAGACCGATGCTTCGTCGTTGAAGACGATGCGCGGCGGGGCGGCCTGCTTGCCGCGGATCATGTTGTCGCGCGCGTTGCGGTGGGCAATGAGCTCGGCCGACGCCGCAAAGAGCGGATTCCCGCCGGTGTGATCGTTGTGGTTGTGCGTGCTGACCACGTATTTGATCGGTTGCGGCGTGACCGACTTCACCTTGGGCACGATCTCGTTCGACGCCGGCGGAAAGCGATCGTCGACGATCAGCACGCCTTCCGCCGTGGCGCGCACCGCGACGTTGCCGCCGGTCACCTGTCCGTCGTAACCGGGGATGACCCACAGTCCTGGCTTGACCTGGCGGATTTCGGTCGAGAACGGATCGCCGGACGGCTGTTGACCGGCGCCCGACACGGCGACGGTGATCGCGGCCGCGACGAGGATCAGAACCACACCGGTTCGCGACTTCAGTATTCGTGCGATGGCCGCCATCATTTGCCTCCGGATGTCGCGAGCGTGCGCTCGACCCACTGATGAACGCGCGCTTCGAGTACGGGCAGCGGCACACTGCCGCCGCCGAGAACGACGTCGTGATAGGCGCGGTAGTCGAACGCCGGCCCGAGGGCGCGCCGTGCTTCGTCGCGGGTCTTCTGAATCGTCAACGCGCCGATCTTGTAGCTCGTCGCCTGTCCCGGCATCAAGAGATAGCGGCGCACCTCCGAGCGGATCGCGCCTTCCGCCAGCGGTGAATTCTCCAGGAAGTACTTCACCGCCTGCTCTTCGCTCCAGCCCTTCGCGTGCAGACCGGTGTCGACGACCAGTCGAATCGACCGCCAGGCATCGGCGCCGAGCCGGCCGAAGTTCGAATACGGATCGGTGTAGAAGCCCATCTCCCTGGCGAGCGACTCCGAATACAGTCCCCAGCCCTCGGCAAATGCGCCGTAACCGTACTGCGTGCGGAACTTCGGCATCCCGGTGCGTTCACGCGCAATCGAAATCTGGAGATGATGACCCGGCAGCCCTTCGTGATACGCGGTGACCTCGAGCTGGTACTTCGGCATGGCGTTCATGTCCGAGAGGTGCGCGTAGAAGATGCCGGGGCGCGAACCGTCCGGCGTGCCGGCAAAGTAATGCTGGGCGCCGCCGGGTTCCTCGCGAAAGGCCTCGACGCGCTTGACGATCAACCCGGCCTTCGGCAGCAGGCCGAAGTATTCGGGCAGCCGCTGTTTCATCGCGGTGAGATAGGTTTCCGCCAGCATCAGGTAGTCGGCACGCCCCTGGTCGGTGTTCGGGAAGTAGAACTGCCGATCCTTGCGCATGAACGCGAAGAACTCGCGGAGCGTCCCCGTGAATCCGACTTTCGTCTTGACCGCTTCCATCTCGGTGCGAACCCGCGCGACTTCGGCCAGGCCGAGCGCGTGGATCTCGTCCGCCGTCAGGTTGGTCGTCGTCTGCAGGAACAGCTCGGTCTTGTAGTAGTTCGCGCCGTCGGGCAGCGTGGAGACGCCCCTGGCGTCCTTTGACGCGTTCTTCGCATCCGATGCGAGCCAGGCGGCGAGCCGCGCGTAGGCCGGCTTCACTTCGGCCGGTCAACGCGTTGGTCGCCGCGGCCGTGAGTGTCGCGGCTTCCGCGTCGGTGATCTTGCCGTTCTTCACGAGCGCGGCGATCTTGGCTTTCGCGTCGGCGAAGAGCGCCGAATCGGGGCCTGGCGTGAACGGTGCGCCGGTGGTGATGCGCTTGATCTCGTCGAGGGTTCTCGCAAAGGAAAAGGCGGGCGGGCGGATACCGTCCGCCGCCGCGGCCTGCGCCCGGACCAGCAACTGATCCAGCGCCGTGTCGAACTGCGACAGGCGGGCGATGTAGGCCTCCATGTCGCGCCTGTCGTCCACGCGGTGGAAATTGATCAGGAACTGCGGCAGCCCCGTGTGATCGCCGCCGAACCCGAACACGTACTCGTGCCGGCGGAACGCGTGATGCCGTTCGGCGCGTTCGAGCTCCTGGGCCCAGATGTCGTACGAGGTTTTCGTCGTGTCGTCGAGGAGCGCCGGGTCGAACATCGCTTTCATGTCCGCCACGCTCTTCCGCCGCCATTCGAGCTTGCGATCGTCGGCCGCCTCGCTCCGGTCGTCGAGCTGGTCGTACATCTCCTTGCGCCCGAGGCCGGTGAGCGATTCGGGGCTCATCGCCAGTTCTTTTTCGTACTCGGCGTCGAGATACGCCGTCAGCCGCGCGCTTTCGGCGGTCCGCTTCGCCTCGGTCGTATCGGTTGGCGGCTGCGAGGGGGCGCCGTTGCAGCCGGCCAGCAGCAGGGCGAGTGCGGCCACTATGGGGATGCGCATCGGGGGATCTCCAGGGAACGAACCGTTCACGCTATCAGAATTCGTCGCAGGACGACCGCGAGAATGATCCGGGCCGTGCCTCGCGTTCAAAAGATATGACACACGCTGCGCGACGTTGTCAGGGTAAGATTGCCCGCCGGAGATGACAGCCACTCTCGTACGTGGCGACCTTCTATATCTCATCGACCTTCGAAGACCTGAAGGAGCTATCGACAGGCCGCTATTGAGGCGGTTCGACGGTCCGAACACGAGGTCGGCGCCATGGAGGACTGGTCCGCAGCGACACCAGGCCCCTCGCGAACGCGCTCGCTGACGTCGAGCACTGTGATGCGTGCATTTTCATCGTGGGGTTTCGCTACGGCTACGTCCCGCGGCGGACAGCGACGGCATTTCCGTGACCGAGCGGAGTACCGCCGGGCGCTCGAGCTGCACAAACAATGTTTCCGTTCCTCGTCGACGAGAAGGCGAGCTGGCCGGTCCAATTTATTGACACGGGGGAGCGCGCAGCGCATCCACGCGTTCCGTGCGCCATCGCGCGTGAGCGTTATCGTACGCCGACGTTCAAGTCTCTGGAGGATTTCACCTCCGCCTGCAGCGCGCCGTGATGCTGGGCTCGTTCAAGGCGCGTCCCGGCAGCCGGTCGCGCCGCCCGCCGCATCGACGCCCGATCAATGGCCGCAGGATCTCGACCTGCGCGTCCTCGCGTGGCACCTGGTCGCCGACTTCAAGAGCGGTCCCGATCTGCTCCGCCACATGGACATCGAGCTGCTGCGCCAGGCGATCGAGAAGTGGGAGCTCGAGAACAATGCCAACACGAGCGCGAGCTGGTCGGAGCGCGTCACGACGGCCAACGCGCAACTTCTGAGCAAGCATCAGGGGTGGGCTCCCAACAAGCTGTGGCTGGCCTGGATGGAGCCCCCCAGGATCCCGGTTTCCACCGCGAGTCCCAGTCCGAAAACCGATGCCGCCGCGGTCAAAGCGTCGATGTCTCGCGCGAACCAGGCATGACGCTCTCTCGCTTCGAGCCGACGGGACGCCTTGCCGACCGGGTGTTGGACGGCGAGGTCGTCTTCTTCATCGGTTCCGGGTTTTCGTCGACAGCGAGAGAAATACTGCTGGCCGCCTCGTCGCGCGCCTGCTGGCCGGGCTGCTCGCGATGGGCACGGTGCTGTCCGAAGAAGGCGAGCCCGAGAACCAGGGCAAGCGAGCGCTCGACAGTCTCGGTCAGGTGTTTGGTCTCGCCGAGGCGACGCGCGCGTTCGGCGCGCCGCTCAATCCGGCGCGCTGCATGACGCGACGCGAACATCAAGTTGCTCGCGCGCGAGTACTACAACTTCAACGAATGGGCGGTCAGCGCGTTCGGCGTCCTGTCGACCGAGCTCCTCAACATGCCGGCGGAGCTCGCCGAGCGGACGGCGCGCCGCATCGAACAGCTCGCCAACTTTCTGCTCGGCGCTGGCCGGCGACGCCGTGCCGCTCGAGCCGATGCAATCTTGCGGCGCTGCGGCAGATGGCCGAAGCGCCGCGCGGCAAGGCGCTGTTTCTCGACGTGATGGGTTTTGCCGACAAGCGTGTAATGGGCGGCAATCCGCGCGCAGCCGGAGATCGAGCGCATGGCGGCCAGCTATGCGCGATCGGATCCGGCCGCGGCACCTCGCGCTCGCGCGCCTGGCACGCGAGGGCCTGGCGCCGTCGATGGTCACCACCAATTACGACCTGCTCCTCGAAGGCGCCTATCGCATCGCCGGGCTCGAGGAGCGATTGGCGGCCGACTCCGGAGAAGCGAGCGACGGCATCCCGCGCTACACGTCGATCGCGGCCGCCGATCAATTCTTCGACCGCGGGAAGGGCTTTCGCACCTCGCTGCTGCTGAAGATTCACGGGTGCGTGCAGGCCTATCGCGATGCGCGATGCCAGCAGCTGCAGGCGCTCGAGTCGGGAGCGCCGGCTGGCGCGGCGCCGACGACCGCCGGGCCGTGGACCAGTTATCTGCCGGCGCTCGTCTTCACCTATCGCGAGATCCAGACGTGGCGTGCGGATGCGTGGTCGCGCGATCTGATTCGAACGTTCCTCCGCACGAATACTCTTGCGCTCTGCGGCTACAGCGGCGCCGACCCGGTCATGCACAGCACGTTTCGCGAGGTCTACGAAGAACGCGCCCACGCGCGCGGGCCCGAGCCGCCGAAAGGCTCGCTCGATCCGTCGAATGCGCCGGTCTTCTTCTTCGGCTTTGCGGGACGGCGGGAATTTCACAGCCTCGAAATCCTCCGCGCCGCGACCGAGGCCGGTGGCTATACGCCTGGCAAGCTGTCCGACCATCCGAATCAGATCGAGTTCGAAAGGGCCGGCGGATTTCCGACCATCGACGACCATTTCCGCTGGCTCTCGCACCGCGTGGTCCGGTGTCTCCAGCAGGACGCGCTTCGCGCCCAGCTGCGCCGCCTGCGCCGCGCCTGCTGGGGCATCCGTGCTCGGATGACGATTTCAATGCGATCACGCGCCGCTTCGCCGAGTTGTGCAGGCGCGAGGAAGAGCACGTCAACGAATCGGGCGTGGACCAGGAACCGGGCATCGACCATCCGAAGAAAAACGTCGCGGAACGCCGGCGGGTCTTCGATCAGATTGTGCCGTGGACCTGGCATTTCGTGCCCGGCCTGCGCACGCGAGCTCACGCTCGCCGAACTGGTGGCACGCAACGCGGGCCCCGGCCGGCTCGTGCGCAGCCGCCGCGCGGTGCCCGCGTACGAGCCGATCACCCAGCATCAGGACCTCGCTGCCTGGGCGGCGATCGTCGAGCTGGCCATCCGCAGCCTCGTCGCTGTCTGGCGCGAAAGTCCCGACGACGTCCTGCAGCCGTGCACGGATTGGCTGTCCGCGGAAGAATCGGCGGTCGCTGCCCTGTCGTTTGCCCGCGGCGAGTCCGCTCGTCAACGCTCGGCGCTCTGCATTCGGCTGGCCGGGTTCGAGCGTTCGCGCCGGCGTCCGCCGATCGTCGGCGCGTTTCGCCGGATTGCGTGCTGGGAATTCACCGAACAGGATGTGCCGTGGCCGGCCGTACCGCGAGGCTATTGCCCGCCGCCCAACGATCTCTGGTGCTGGGCGGCCGGCGAAACTGCGCCCAGCGATGAAGCAGCCGCCGATCATCTCGGAGGCGCCGCATGACGGCCGACGCGAGGAGCTCAAACGATCGTTGGCGATCTCGACACGGCGCTCCGCGACGTTCTAGGCGTCCGCCGCGGTCGACGATCTGGCGAGGTTCGCGGACCCCAAGGACGGCGTCGCGCGCTATCTCTCGCAGCCGCGGCTGCGGATCGACGCGCACTTCAACCTGGAGCCGGCGTTCTTGATTTTCGATCCGACGCTCGGGACGCTGGGTCTCGTGGAGCTGGTGCTCGCCGAGCCGGGCGCCCCGCCGGACGCGTATCGCGGCATCTGTGCGGAAATGCATCGACGAGGCGACCTACCTGCGGCATCTCCTGCTCCGCGATCAAAAACTTGACGGCAATCGCGCGCTGACCGTGGAGCTGGTGCTCCTCACAACCGACGAAACCGCCAGAGACCATGGCCGCGTGGCGACCATCGGCGAAACGCTCCGTGACCTGTTGCGGCAGACCGATTCGCTGACGCACGTGGGCATCAACGTGCTCTGTCACGGCGGCACCAGCGTGGGTTTCAACGGCCGGCTACGTCGCGCGTTTCCGTGGCTCCTCAAGGCCACGCGACTGTGGCTCGAGTCAAAGGGCGCCGAGTCGGTGATCGCGGTCGAGCCGCAGCCAGGAGCACAAACCGCACAGGCAGCGCCGCCGGTCGTTCCAGCGCCTGCGAATGGAAACGGTGCCAGAGCGCGACTCGAGCGGCTCGTCATGACCAACTACCGGCTGCCCGGAGTCCGCGAGCTGATTCTGAACGACGCGCGCGTGCACCTGATTCACGGCCCGAACGGCAGCGGCAAATCTTCAATCGCCGAAGCGCTGGAGCTGATGTCGTCCGGCAAGGTCGATCGCATCGAGAAGGCCAACGAACGTGCCTACGATCGCGTGATCTGGAATCGCACGACGAAGGAGGCGGCGACGATCAAGCTGCAGTGGCGAGCGGACGCGAACGGTCGCGCTCCTGATTCCGTGCTGGGCACAGTGACCCAGACCGGCCTCGACGTCCCGCTCAACGACAAGGTGCACGCGAGTTCGTTCCGCCTCGATCAGGCGCTCATGGATCGGCTCGTCGCGCATGTTCCGCACGAGCGCGCCCGGGTATTTCTTCAGGCGTTTTTCCCGGAGGCAGGTCCCAGCCTGGTCGAATACCAGACAACCGCCAAGCGATTCCAGACGACGCGTGATCCGATTCAGCGCCGGACGAAGCAACTCTCGGAGGCAAGAGCGGCGCTGAAGGATCTGGAGTCGTGGCGCGGCGGGACGTCGACGCCGACGACCGAAGATCACCACGAGCTGCTCAATCGATGGCTCGAGCTGACCGCGCTGGTCGATCTCGCGCAGCGGGAACGCAGCCTGCGCCTGCGATCCAGGCGGGCAGGAGTGCAGGCTGGCAACCGGGCAATCCCGTGTCGACGGCGCTCGCCGCGGCGCTTGGCGCCGATCCCAATCTCGCGGAACTCGAAACGCAGGAGCGCAACGGCACTGACGCGCTCGGCGATCTGTACAGCAAGCTGTCGTCGTTCACGCCGCCGGCCGACCAGCCAACCACGGCAGGATCGATGCGTGTGTCAGCACCCAGGCGCGAGGCGCTGAATGCGGCGTGCCTCTGGCTGTTCGACAGCGTCCAGGTCAAGACGAACGGGTTGTTCGGCGACCGGCTCGTGCAGTCGATCAACCGGCCCACGCCTGGCGGGAACTACGCCAGCGTGACCATCGGCGGCGACAAGTGGGCCGAATCGCTCCTCCACGATCTCGATGGCATGCTGGCCGCGTGTAACGCGTTGACGACTGACACCGATGCGCGCCGGCGTGGCCCGGGAAGGGACCCTGCGCCGAGTACGACGAGGCGAAAAGCGCCCAGCACGCGAAGCTCGACACGGGAAAAGTGTTGACCGAACGGTTCGTCGACAAGCTTCGTCCGCCGCGGCCAGCCCGAGCGAATTCGACGGTTCGGTGATCGCGGCGATCAACGAGTTGATGGCGCTGTTCACGCCGGCCCGCTGGGGCTACACCGACATCCAGCTGCCGCCGCGGATCGAAGCCGGCAGCCTCGGGCTCGCGCTGGAGATCGGCGAACACGACGCCGTGCGCGCCGATCTGCATTTGAATACCGCCGAACTGAATCTCTTCACCCTGACCTTGTTCCTGCTGTGCGCGCCGCGGGTACGCGCGCCGCTCAACCTGCTGGTCTTCGACGACCGCTGCAGAACATGGACGAACTGACCACGACTCGGTGGCCAGGGGCCTCGCCAAACTGGTGCGCTTGTGCAACCTGCTCAAGCGCGAAGTCGACCTGCTGCTGCTCTTTCATGCCGCTGACGATCTCGATCGATTCCGCGATGAAATCCCAGCCGCGAGCTACCAGCTGCCGTGGCTCTCGCCAGGGACCGCGCCGATCGCGAATCCCATTCAGGTCGAGCCGCCGCGCGGCAATATCTACAGCGTCCAGAGCCTGCAGGGCATGCTCGAGTTCCGCAAGTAGCTCCCGGGCAGGCCATGATCGCCACCCTCACGCGCTTCCGCACGCTGATCGTCGCCGCGCTGCTGGCGGCGGTCTTCGTCGTCATCTTCCGGCAGTTTCCATCGGTGATTGCCGCAGAGCTCGCGTTCACGCCCGAAGCGTTCCGGCTCGCGCTCGCGAAATGGAAGCAGGAATTCCTCGCGGCGCCTGTACTGGCGATGGATGCGATCGCCGCGTTCAGGCTGACGGTCGGCATCGACTTCCTGTTTATTCCGACTTACGCGACGCTGCTGGCGACGGTATATCTCCGCCTGCGCGGCATCAGCAGTCACCCAACTGGCGGCGGGCTTGCGCTCGGCCGGTTCGACCGCGTCGTGCTGGGCGGTTGCGGCGTCGCGGCGGTGCTGGATGTCCTCGAGAATGTCGGGTTGCTGGCGCTGACGTGGAACGTGACCGAAGCGACCGCCGGCAGCACGCAGTTTCCGGCGCTCGTCGTCGGCGCGATGTCCACGGCGTCAGCAGGGAAGTGGGCGACGATCGCGCTGGTCGTCGCGGCGTCGATCGGCGCGATCGTGTTCAGGCGGAAGAATCCCGCTCAGTGAAGCAGTGCGAGCTCCGGCACGAGCTCGCGCAGCAAATCCAGATCCGCCGGCCGCCACGGTCGTCTGCTTGATGAAGATCTCGAGCGCCGCGCCCGGCGTCGAACCGATGTTCTTGAAGCCGTGCGGCGTCCCGCGCGTGAGAAAGAAGGCCTGGCCGGATTTCGCGGTGACCGGCGCGTCGTTGCCGATCGTGATCTGCAGCGTGCCTTCGATGGGAATCCACAAGTGATACACGACATCGTCGTGCGCGTGGACGCGGCGCGTCGCGCCGGCCTGGATTTCGACGCGTGACACCCGGACTTCGTCGCGATCGATCATCCGGATCGGCCGGACGCCCGGGTCGGCCTCGCCCTGCGCGGTCGCCTGGGCGTGAGCGGGTGCGCCGCACAGCAGCATCAACGCGCCGAACAGCAACGCAACCGGCGACAGCGATCTGCGCATGATCCGTCCCTCCCTTACTGGCCGGTGACTTTCGTGCTCTGGCTCGAGACGCACTGCCAGCGTCCATCCCGCATGACGAAGACGTCCACGTAGCGCAGCAGGACCTCGGTCGGCTTGCCCTGCTTCGGGCCGGTCAGGCGCAGCGAGAACCACACGACCGCGGTATCGCCATAGACCTTCACGAGGAAGTCTTCCTGCTTGGACGAATCGACGTGCTGATTGAACGCCGCCGTCTCCGCCAGTTCCTTGGCCTTGTCTCCCTTGGTGCCGTCTTCGTAGGTGGAAATGTATTCCTCGGCGAGCACGTTCTGGAGAAACGCCATGTCCTTGCGGTAGAACGCGTCGTTCCACTGGCGTTCGAGCTGGATCAGGACGTCTTGATCCGACCTGACGGCCTGGGCCCGCGCCGGGGCCGGACTGGCAAGCCAGCCGAGGACGATGCACGCGGCGGCGATATACGAACGCACACGATTCCTTCCTGGTCGCGGACCACTCGATGTCACGACCTCTTATACATCGAAAAGATGGACGTCGTGTCCGGCTTTAGCCGGACGTTTGAGGTGTCCGGCTTCAGCCGGACCGCGAGGACAGGAATTCCGCGATCAGCCCGGCCGTGAGGGCTGGCGCCTCGCGCGTCGGGAAATGACCGACGCCGGGCAATACGCGTCGCTCGTAGCCGCCGGTGAAATGCCGATCCTTGCCTTCGGATGTCGCCGCCGCGACGCAGCGATCGTCGCCGCCATGCAGCAACAGCGTCGGGACCCCGATGGTCTGCGCGGCCCGCTGACGCTGCTCGAGCGCGTCGTAGCGCGGATCGGGATCGGCCTGGCCCCAGCGCACGCGATAGGAATGAACGGTAATTGCCGGCCAGTCCGGATTTTCGAACGCGCGCGACGTGACCGCGAACGCCGCATCGTCGAACCAGCCGGACGGGCTCCACGTTTCCCACTGAAATCGAGCGAACGCGATGCCCTCGTCGTGAACGATCCTGGCGCCCCGTTCCGTCGCCATGAACCACTGGTACCAGAACAGGCGCGCCTGATCGAGCGACGGAGTCTTCAGTGGTCCTGGATCCCAGCCGAGAGACATCGTGACCATGCGCGTGAGGCGCGAGGGATGGAGCGACGCGATGAAGTAGGCGATGCGCGCAGCCCCAGTCGTGGCCGACGATGGAGAATTCGCTCAGGGCGAGCGCGTCGGCGAAGTCGAGCGCGTCCTGCGCCATCGCCGCGATCTGACCCGAGCGCGGCGTCGCATCCGACAGAAAGCGTGTCGGTCCAAACCCCCGCAGCCACGGCGCCAGCGTCCGGAAGCCCGCTTCGTGCAGCGACGGCGCGATGCCGTCGTACGTTCTCACGTCATCCGGCCAGCCGTGGAGCAGCAGGACCGGCGCGCCGCCGGCCGGGCCGGCATCTTCATAGGCGATATCGAGAAGCGGTGTGTTCACGTGACGAATGGTCGTGCTCATGAGCGTCCCGGTGAATGTATCCGATCGTGCCGCTCGGCAAGACAACGGAGATCGCCGCGGCGTGGAGTGCAGTAGACTGATCGTTCCCGCCATCATTCCCAGGGGCAGAGCTGTTGAATTTCCATCCCGCCGTCGCGCAATGGTTTTCACAACACGTCGGGACTCCGACGCCCACGCAGACGCGCGGGTGGCAGGAGATTCAATCGGGCCGCCACACGCTCATTGCCGCGCCGACCGGATCCGGCAAGACGCTGGCGGCGCTGCTCGTCGCGCTCGACGCGCTCTTTCGCGAAGGCCTGTCGGGATCGCTGCCTGACGAGGTGCGCGTGGTCTACGTGTCGCCGCTGAAGGCGCTCAGCGCCGATATCCACAAGAATCTGGCGACGCCGCAACGCGGCATTGCCGAAATGGCGAAGGCGCTCGGCCTCGATCCGCCCGCCATCACGGCCGCCGTCCGGACGGGGGACAGCGCGGCGCACGAGCGGGCGCGGATCCTGCGCACGCCGCCGCACGTGCTCGTGACGACGCCCGAGTCGCTCTACCTCCTGCTGACCGCGGAACGCAGCCGGCAGATGCTGCGCACGGTCCGCACCGTGATCGTGGACGAGATTCACGCGGTCATCGGCGGACGGCGCGGCGCGCATCTCGCGTTGTCGCTGGAACGCCTGGCGGCGCTCGCCGACCAGCCGCTGGTGCGGGTCGGGCTCTCGGCGACGCAGCGCCCGATTGAAGCCGTCGCTCGCTACCTGGTGGGCGAGCACGCGGACTGCGCGATCGTGGACGCCGGACACCGGCGCACGCTGGACCTGCAGATCGAGGTGCCGCAGTCTCCGCTCGAAGCGGTCATGTCGCACGAGATCTGGCGCGAATACTACGACCGCCTCGCCGACCTCGCGCGCGGTCACCGCACGACGCTGATTTTCGTGAACACGCGCAAGCTGGCCGAGCGCGTGACGCGGCACCTGAGCGAGCGCCTCGGCGAGGATGCGGTCACCGCGCATCACGGCAGCTTGTCCAAAGAGCGCCGCCTCGATGCGGAAGCGCGGCTGAAGGAAGGCCGGCTGCGCGCGCTGGTCGCGACCGCGTCGCTCGAGCTCGGCATCGACATCGGCCACGTCGATCTCGTGTGCCAGATCGGATCGCCGCACCGCATCGCGACGCTTCTCCAGCGCGTCGGCCGCTCCGGGCACACGCTCTCCGGCCTGCCGAAAGGGCGCATTCTGCCGACCTCGCGCGACGATCTCGTCGAGTCGCTGGCGCTCCTTCGCGCGGTGCGGCGCGGCAACCTGGACGCGGTCGTGGAGCACGACGCGCCGCTCGACGTCCTCGCCCAGCAGCTCGTCGCCGAATGCGCCAGCCGCGATTGCTCCGAGGACGAACTGTTCGAACTGGTGCGCGGCGCGTGGCCGTACCGGAAGCTCGAACGGACCGCGTTCGACGCGGTGCTCGCGATGATTTCTGACGGGTTCGCGACGAAACGCGGGCGCCGGGGCGCGCTGGTTCATCGCGACGAAGTGAATCGGCGCGTGCGCGGACGGCGCGGTGCGCGCATGCTCGCGCTCACCTCGGGCGGAGCCATCCCGGAAATCGCCGACTACCGCGTGGTGATGGAGCCGGACGACACGTTCATCGGCACGCTGAACGAGGACTTTGCGATCGAGAGCTCGAGCGGCGACATCTTTCAACTGGGCAACGCGTCGTGGCGCGTGCTGCAGGTCTCGACCGGCGTGATGCGCGTCGCCGATGCGAAAGGTGCGCCGCCGACCATTCCGTTCTGGCTCGGCGAGGCGCCGGCGCGGAGCGACGAACTGTCGCGCGAGGTCAGCGACCTGCGCTCGGACATTGCGATGCGTCTCGACGCCGCCGGCGGCGACGGTGACGCCGCAGCTGCGGACGTCGTGGCGTGGCTGAACGACGAGACCGGTGCCGACCGCTCGTCCGCGGAGCAGGCGGTTGCCTATCTCGCCGAAACCCGCGCCATGCTCGGCGCGATGCCCACCCAGGACACGCTCGTGCTCGAGCGGTTCTTCGACGAATCCGGCGGCATGCAGCTCGTCCTGCATGCGCCGTACGGCAGCCGCATCAACAAGGCGTGGGGGCTGGCGCTCCGCAAGCGGTTCTGCCGGCAATTCAATTTCGAGCTGCAGGCGGCGGCGACCGAGGACGCGCTGCTGCTGTCGCTCGGGCCGCAGCACTCGTTCCCGCTCGCGGATGTCTTCCGCTATCTGCATCCGAACACCGCGCGGGACGTGCTGGTGCAGGCGCTCCTCGACGCGCCGGTCTTTCAGACGCGCTGGCGCTGGAACGCGACCATCTCGCTCGCCATTCCGCGCATGCGCGGCAGCCGCAAGGTCGCGCCGCAATTGCAGCGCATGCAGGCCGACGATCTGATGGCGGCGGTCTTTCCGGACGCTGCCGCGTGCCTCGAGAACATTCCCGGCGACCGGCAGATTCCCGATCATCCGCTCGTCACGCAGGCGATTCGCGACTGCCTGGAAGAGGCGATGGATTTCGACGGCCTGGCGCGCGTGCTCGGCCGGATTCACGACGGCAGCGTGGATCTCGTGACCTGCGACTCGCCGGAGCCGTCGCCGATCTCGCACGAGATTCTCACCGCGCGTCCCTACGCGTTTCTCGACGATGCGCCGCTCGAGGAGCGGCGGACGCAGGCGGTCCATGCGCGGCGCGCGAGCGAGCCGGCGTCGGCGAACGATCTGGGCCGGCTCGATCCGGCGGCGATCGCCCGGGTGCGCGACGAGGCGCGCCCGGATCCGCGCGACGCCGACGAACTGCACGACGCGCTCGTCACCGCCGGCTGGCTGACCGAAGAGGATAGCCAGTCGATCCCGCCCGCGCTGTTTGACGCATTGCGGCTGGCGAAGCGAGCGACACGGGTGCGCGGCCTCTGGGTCGCGGCCGAACGCGTGCCGGAGCTCGCGGCGGTTCATCCTGACGCGCGGCCCGATCCCGTGGTTGTCGGCGCCATCCAGTCGCGCGTCACGCGCATGGTCGCGCGACGAGGCGATGGTCGAATTGATCCGCGGCCGGATGTCCGTGACCGGACCGGCGACCATCGAACGGGTCGCGCGCGACCTGCGGGTCGATGCCGCCGATGCCGAACAGGGACTTCTCGCGCTCGAGGGGCAGGGCGCCGTGCTGCGCGGCCGCTTCGAAGGCGGCGCGCTCGAATTCTGCGATCGCGTGCTGCTGGCGCGCATTCATCGCTACACGCTCAATCGCCTTCGCGCGGAGATCGAACCGGTCTCGATCGCCGAGTTCATGCAGTTTCTGTTCAACTGGCACGGCGTCCATCCGGCGCATCGCCTGGCCGGGCCCGACGGCCTGCTCTCGGTGCTCGGCAGGCTGGACGGCATCGAGCTGCCCGCGCACGCCTGGGAACGCGCCGTGCTGCCCGCGCGCGTCGATCGGTATGCTGCCGCGTCGCTCGACATGCTCTGCCTGTCAGGCCAGGTCGGCTGGAGCCGGCTGTCGGCGCCGGTCCAGGCCGCTGGCTCGCAGACGCCTCGCGCGGCGCTCTTCGTCCGCAGCCATGCCGACGCGTGGCACACGCTGCGCTTCGAGAACGAAGCGGAGTGGCAGGCCCTCGCGCACGACCTCGACGGCGATGCCCGCATCCTGCTGGAGACGCTCAAGGGACGCGGTGCGTCGTTTCTCCGGGAACTGCGCCACGCCGTGCCGGACGCCGAGCGGCGTTCGCGCACGCGCTGTCGCATCTCGCGCTGAAGGATCTGGTCGCGTCGGATGGATTTGCCGGCCTGCGCGCGGTCACCCGTATCGCGAAGGGACGCCAGGCGGACTTTGACTCTCGCGCGGACGGCATCGGCCGATGGTCGGCCATCGAACCGGTGATCTCGAATGCGGCGCGCGAAACGGCGATCGAGGCGCAGGCCCGCGCGCTGCTCGACCGCTATGGCGTCGTCTGCCGGCGGCTGCTGGAACGCGAAACGAACGTCGCGAGCTGGCGCGATCTGCTCCGCGTCTACTGGCGCCTCGAGGCGCGCGGGGAAATCCGCGGCGGCCGATTCGTCACCGGTGTCACCGGCCAGCAGTTCGCGCTGCCTGACGCGGTCGAACGCCTGCGCGAAACCCGTCGTCATGGCGCCGACGGCCAGGTCATCGTGATCAGCGCCGTCGATCCGCTGAACCTCACCGGCGTGCTGACGAGCGGTGAACGGGTGAGGGCGGTGACCGGAACCCGCATCGCATTTCGTGACGGCGTGGCGGTGACCGCGCTGGTCGGCGACTATCTGCAACCACTTTCGGAACTGGACGCCGCCACGGCCGCCCAGGTCGGCACGGCGCTCGCCGGCCGCCGCGTACCCGTCGGCAGCGGTTTCGTCGGACGAGTCTGAACGCGCCCTCCGATCCAGACGCAGCGGATCTCAGGCCGGCCTGGTCCGTCGGCCGCGTCTCACCCGGCTGATGGCATGAGGCATCGCAATGTGAGCGCGGGCGCCCGGCGCGTCGGTCTCGGCGCCGTCGCCCTCGCCGGCATCACGCTCGTGCCCGTCGATCGCCGCGTGCTCTTCAACCGTTGTCTCCGGCAGCGATCGACGAAGCCAGATTCGTTCAATTGAAGGATAGGCGGCCGCGATCGGCAGCGCGAGCAGCGCGCCGACGACGCCGGCGAGTTCCGCGCCGATGGCAAACGCCACGACCACGGCGACGTTGGACAGGCGGAGCCGATCGCCGTAGACCAGTGGGGCGATGAAGTAGTTCTCGATCGTGTGATAGGCGACGTAGAGCCCGACCACCAGCAGGACGGTCGTGGACGAGACCGATGCCGCCAGCACGATGGCGGGGATGGACGAGAAGGCAAAGCCGAGGACCGGGATGAAGTCGCACACGCCGGCCAGCAGCGCCAGCAGCAGCGCCGCGGGCACTTTCAGAATGCTCATGGCGACGAAGACGAAGAGGCCCGGCGAACAGCGACGTGAGGACGTTGCCCGCGACGTAGGCCGAGACGACTCGCTGGCATTCCACCGCGGTCTGCGCGACTTTCTGGCGCTGCGCCAGCGGGACGAACGCCAGCATCCACGCATAGGTCAGCTCACCTTCGATCAGGAGATAGAGGGTGAGGATGGTCGCGAGCGCGAAGAATGCCAGGGCGCGCGCCGCGCTTTGCGCGAGCCGCATGCCGCCGCTGGCGATGTAGGACTGGATGGAGTCGCTGGCATTGTGCGGCGAGAGGATTTCGATCCACGACTGAGGGAGGCGCGCCAGCAGCGTCTTTTCAACTGCCGCCATTTTCCCGCCCAGGGTGCCGAGCTGATCGCCGAGCGAGGTGGATGTCGTGTAGACGAACAGGACGATCGCGCCCGCCAGGCTCAGCACCACGAGCGCGGACCCCGCCCACCGCGGCACGTGATGGCGTTCGAGCCACCGCACCACCGGCTCCAGTGTGACCGCGAGCAGGATCGGCGATGACGGCGACCAGAACGAAGGTTGTCAGCTGAAACCAGCACCAGACCAGGCCGGCAGCCAGCAGCACGCGGCCGATGGCCGACCAGGGGATATCGAGCCGCATTGTCCGGTCTGGCTGCATCGCGCGCGATTGCAGAGCAAGTTGAGTGCCCGGCGTCCTGATGGAAATCCTGTCGTCTTCCCACCCATGGGTTAGCTACAATCCCAGCCGTGGAACCCACCACAGCCACGCCAGCCAGTCCTCATATTGCGGTGTGTCTGGCCCTGACCAAGGCGATCAGCAACAGCCGGACGGTCGAAGAAATCTACGAAGTCGCCCTCGATGCGCTCGAACAGGGCCTCCAGGTATCGCGCGCGTCGATCCAGCTCTTCGATCCGGACGGCGTCATGCGCTTCAAGGCGTTCCGCGGCGTGTCGCAGGCTTACCGACTTGCGGTCGCCGGTTACACGCCGTGGAAGGCGGATAGCACCGACGTCGACGCGATCGTCGTGGAGGACGTGACCAGGGAGCCGTCGCTGCTGCCGTATCTGCCGGCGATTCGTGCCGACGGCATTGCCGCGCTCAGCTTCATTCCGCTGGTGCACCGCGGCGCGGTCATCGGCAAGTTCATGCTCTATTCGGAAGTGCCCCGGCGCCTGACGCTCGACGAACTGCAGCTCGCCGGCGTGATTGCGTCGCAGGTCGCGTTTGCGGTGGCGCGCACCCGGGCCGAAGATCAGGCGCGCCGCAGCGAAGAGCATCTGCGCTTCGCGCTCGATGCGGCATCGATGGGGACGTGGGACTGGGATCTCGTCACACAGCGCGTGACGTGGTCCGACAATCTCGAGCGGTTGCACGGATTGCCCTCGGGCACGTTCGATGGCACGTTCGCCAGCTACGAGCGCGAGATCCATCCGGACGATCGCCCGCGGGTCCTGGCGTCCGCGCAGCGCGCCATCACGGACGGCGCCCCCCACGACGTGGAATACCGCATCGTCGCGCCGGATGGAACGGTGCGGTGGGTGGAGGGCAAGGGCCGGGTCGAGATGAGCGACGGCAAGCCGCAGAGCATGTCGGGCGTGTGCATCATGGCGACGCGGCGGAAGGAAGCCGAGCTCGCGCGCCTGGCCGCCTCGGAAGAAACCGGGCGGCTCAAGGACGAATTTCTCGCGACGTTGTCGCACGAGCTGCGCACGCCGCTCAACGCCATCCTCGGGTGGGTGCAGATGCTCGAGGCGGGCAGCGTCGGCCCCGATCGCCTGCCGCACGCGCTGCAGATCATCGGGCGCAACGCGACGCTCCAGGCGCAGCTGATCGAGGACATCCTCGACATCTCGCGCATCATCTCCGGCAAGCTCGAGATCGAACGCGGCACGATGCTGGTGGCGCCGCTCATCGACACCGCGATTGGCGGTGTGCTGCCGCTCGCCGAGTTGAAGCGGATTCAACTGGCCAAATCGGTGCCCGACGGCCTGCCGGAAATCGAAGGCGATCGCAAGCGCCTGCATCAGGTGCTCGGCAACGTCATGTCCAACGCGGTGAAATTCACGCCGCAGGGCGGGCGCGTCGACGTCCGGTGCGCGGCGGACGGCGAGTGGATCACGATCGAAGTACGCGATTCCGGCGTCGGGATCGATCCGGCGTTCACGCCGTTCGTCTTCGACCGGTTCCGGCAGGGCGACAGCCGATCGACGCGGCGCCACGGCGGTCTCGGCCTTGGCCTCGCGATCGCGCGCCATCTCGTCGAGCAGCATCGCGGCGACATCCAGGTCCAGAGCGAAGGGCTCGGGCGCGGCACGACGCTGACGGTCCGGCTGCCGATCCGTTCGAGTGTTCCTGTCGCCGCGGCGCCGCCGCACGGGGCGCCGGCACACCATGTCACCCAGGAGACCGGCCTCGACGGCGTCACCGTGCTCGTCGTGGACGATCAGCTGGACTCGAGAGACCTGCTCGACGTGCTGTTGTCAGCCCACGGCGCCCGCGTGCTGCAGGCCGCGTTCGGCGGCAGCTGCGCTGGCCGTCCTCGAGCGTGAATCGGTGAATCTCCTTGTCGCCGACATCGCGATGCCCGACACCGACGGATACGAGCTGGTGCGCCGCGTCCGCGTCCGGCATCCCATGCTGCCGGCGGTGGCGGTGAGCGCCTACGCCAGGCCCGAGGATCGCCGCAGCGCCATCAACGCCGGTTACGACGCCGCCTGCGCCAAGCCGATCGAGACGACGAAATTGCTCCGCACGATCCGCGAACTGCTCACTGCGTAGTCGCAAGTCGCAAGTCGCAAGTCGCAAGTCGCAGTCCAGTCCCAGTCCCGAGCCCCCAGTCCCGAGTCCCCAGCCCCCAGTCCCGAGCACTCACCGGCGCAGTTTTTTCGCGGGCCGCGCGCGCTTCTTTTTCGTTCGGGCCTTCGCATTCTTTGAACGTCCGGCGGCCGTCATTTCCACCGTGACGGTGACCCCGCCGGCGGTGATCGTGCACGACACGTGCGTGGCCGCCGAGTCGCTGCGCATCTTCGCGAGTGTCGCCACGGCCGACGCGGCGATCTGATGGAGATCGACGCCTTCAGGCATCAGTTGCGGGCGATGCGCGGCCGGAGCCGTCCAACCGGTCGCGAGCTGCGCGTGCGCCATGAGGGCGTCCGTGTTGACCGCATCCGGCGTGACGATCTGCACCTCGGACGGCGTCAACGACGGATCCCAGTGCGTGTTCTCCGGAACCTGGCTGTGTCCGTAATGTCCGGCCGTGGTGTCCCACTTCATCGCGTCGCGGTTGTGGCCGCCGGGATCGCCGCCCGAGTGCGACCACCGCGGCAGGCCGTTCGGCCAGATCTGCGGCACGCCGTGCTCGGCTTCGATCCACCGGCACAGGCGGGCCAGCGTGGCGAGCGACTCGGGCCGCTTGTCCCTCGCCGCGAATCCCACGAGCTCGATCTGCACGGCCGAATCGCGGTTGGTCTGCACGCCGCCGTCCGCGTTCCTCAACGCGCGCGCCGCCACCTCGGTGTCGATGTGCTGGTAGACCAGCGCGCCGTCAACGGTGAAATGCGGGTCGCTGCGGTTGGCCGCGAACGCCGCGCGCGCGCCGGCGTAGCTGCTGCCTTCGGTCGTGTGGTGCACGACTTTGAACGGCCCACCGGTATAACTGCCAGAGGGACCGCTGATTTCGTCCCACTGCGCGAACGGACATCTGGCCATGTGAACGCCTCTCTGCACTGCGAGAACCACATTGCGCGATGCGGGGAGGACACAGTATAAGAGCCGCGTGCTCGCGTGGTGGCGTACCAAGAAATCCTCCGCCGCCATTTTTGTGGTTTTCGGCGCCGCGTACGCGCTTGCGTTGGCGCTCGGCGAGCATCTTTACGGATCGCTCGCGGTTCCCTCGCCGTTCTGGCTGCCCGACGCGGTTCTCCTGTGTGCGCTGCTGTCCACGCCGAAAGACGCATGGTGGTGGCTGCTCGTGGAAGCCTGGGTGCTGCGGTTGTTTCCCGGCCCGGTCAGCGGCACGCCGTTGTGGTTTTCTGTCAGCGGCATCGCCAACGATTCGCTGAAGGCGTTGGCTGGCGCCTGGATTCTGCAACCCGTGCTCGGCCGCCCGGTTCGCTTCCGCACGCTGCGCGAATTCATGCTGTTTCTCGGTGTCGCCGCGCTGGCGCTGCCGTTCGCCTCGGCTCTCGCCGCGGCGCCGCTTCGCCACGCGCTCGGTGATCCCCTGTGGGCGGCCGGCTATCGATGGTTTCTGGGCGACGCCGTGGCCCAGGTCATTGTCACGCCCGCCTTGCTGTTCTCGCTCGCGCGCGGTTATCGAAATGTCGCCGCCGGCGCGATTGAGTGGCTGTCGCTGGCCGGCGGTCTGCTGATCCTCCTGTACGTGGCATTTGTGATGCGCCACGATGCGGCGTCGCCGCTGATGCTATATGCGCCCATTCCGCTGCTGATGTGGGCGGCGGTGCGTACCCGGCCGTTCGGCACCGCCAACGCGCTCGTGCTCGTGTCCATCATCGCGATGTTGAGCGCGTCGCAGGGGAGCGGCGTGTTCGCCGGCGGATCCGCCGAGCGGAACGTCCTGTCGATCCAGCTGTATCTGCTGATGGTCGGCGTGTCGTCGTTGTCGCTGGCGATTCTCATCGGCGAACGTGAAAGCGCCGCGCGCGAGCTGCAAACGGTACTCAATGCGGTGCCGGCGCCGGTGCTCATTGCCACCGATCCGGAATGCCATCACATCGTCGCCAACCCGACCGGCTACGCGCTGTACCAGAGGCCGATCGGCACGAACCTGTCCAGGGCGGCGTTTCCGGCCGGCGCGCCGTTCCGCGTCCTGCGCGGCGGTGTGGAGATCGCGACAGAAGAACTGCCGCTGCAGCGGGCCGCCAGGGGGATCGCGGTATCCGGCGAGAGCTGGACGCTTGCGCTCGCGGACGGCACCACGCGGGAAATGATCGGCAACGCCGCTCCGCTCGTCGGGCCCGACGGCAGCGTGCGCGGCGCGGTGGCGACGTTTCTCGACATCACCGAGCGCAGGGTGGCCGAGCAACAGCTGCAGGAGTTGAGCGGCCGCCTGATCGACGCGCAGGAACAGGAGCGCGCGCGCATCGCCCGCGAGCTCCACGACGACATCGGTCAGCGCTCGCGATGCTCCAGGTCAACGTGGATCTGCTCGGTCAGGGATCAGCGCTCCCGCTCGAGCGGCGCGAACAGCTGGGCACGATCGCCGACGGCGCGAGCGACATCGCCGAACAGATCCATCGGCTGTCCCATCAGCTCCATCCGTCGATCCTGGAGACGCTCGGCCTCGTGACCGCGCTGACGCGGCTCTGCCGGGAACTGTCCGAGCAGCATCGGCTGAACGTGACGTTCCTCCATCACGACGTGCCCGACCAGCTGGCTCGCGAGGTTCGCGCGTGCGCGTTCCGGATCACGCAGGAAGCGCTCCGGAATGTCGTGAAGCACAGCGGCGTTTCCGAGGCGCGGGTTGAACTCGCGGGCGACGGCGAGATGCTGTCGCTGTCGGTGTCAGACCGGGGAGCGGGTTTCGATCCCGGCGCCGTGGCGGGGCGGCCCGGACTCGGCCTCGTCAGCATGCGCGAGCGTCTCCGCCCAATCGGCGGACGCCTGACGATTTACTCCGCTCCGTCGCAGGGGGACGCGCATCGAAATTTCGATGCGCGCCAATCCCGAATCCCGCCTGCTGAAGAACACACCTGTCGTAGTGTCCGGCTTCAGCCAAAAGCTACACCACGGAGGACACGGAAGAGAACAGAGGCGCCACGAAACCCAAGATGGTTCCGTGACCTCCGTGCTCTCCTCCGTTAACTCCGTGGTGATGTTTTTCTGCTTCGTCGAACTTAGAACGTGACGCGAACCGCCAGCTGCACCTGGCGCGGATCGCCCACGCCCTGCCGCAGGAACCCGTCGAAGTTGAACAGCGCCACCGTCGTCAGCGGGTTGATGTTGTTGGCGTTGTTGAACGTGTTGAACATCTCGATGCTGGGAATGACCTGGGTCGCGCCGACCGTGAACGGCCGCTGCAGGCGCCAGTCGAACGAGAAGTAGGCGTTGTCCTTGCGGTCCCAGTTGCGGCCGCGATCGACGCCGTCGAGCACGCGCGGCGACGTCGTGATCGGCTGCGCGGTTCGTCCCTGGATCCGGATGTTGGCCAGCAGGTGGTACGGCAACTCGCCGTAGGCGAACACGTTGACCTTGTGCCGGATGTCGCGATCCGACGGACCGTAGTCCTGGCTCAGGTCGTAGAAGTTGAACGAACGATCCGTGAACGGGTCGCGCTCGTTGGAATCGTCGTCTTCGTCCTTGGCGATGACGTAGTTGCCTTCGACCTGATAGTGCGAGGAGAAGCGCTTGCGAAGGCCGAAGGTGCCGCCGCGATACAACGAGTGTCCCTAGCTGGTCGTGACGAAGACGTCGCCAAGCTGCAGCTCGAACGGATTCGCTCCCGTATACGTCGTCGTATCGCGCGTCGCCGGCTGCGTGGCGGCGACGCCCGTGCCGTGGACGTTGTAGTTCAGGAACCGCGTCAGGTGGACCGCCTTGGCGACGGTGAAGTCGGCATAGGCCACCAGGTCCGGGAGGAGCGTGCGCTCGACGCCGGTATTGAAGCTGTAGATGCGCGGATTCTGGTAGTTCGCGGTCGAACACGCGGATGCCGGTGAAGAGCGGAAACGTCCCGGGCGCGACCGCAGTGGGCGGCAGCAGGTTCGGCCAGACCGGCATGTCGGTCGAACCGCTCGAGCGGAAATCGCTTTTCTGCTGGATGCCGTTGGTCGTCACGGATCCAACCTGGCTGAGCATGTTCTGCCGCGCGTAATAGATCCCGGCGCTGCCGCGCACGAGCGTCTTGCCCGTCTCGTGGACGTCCCACGCGAATCCGCCGCGCGGCTGGAGCTGATTCTTCTGGCTCGGAATCGTGCCGTCGGACGGAAAGCGCGGATCGGTCAGGAACGGCGCGAACGCCGTCGTCTTCGGGTCGACGGTTTCGGGCATGAGCTGCGCGTCCCAGCGCAGCCCGTAATCCACGGTCAGGCCGTTGCCGAGCCGCCACTTGTCCTGCGCGAACAGCGAGATCTCCTCGTTCGAGATGTCGGATTCTCCGGCGGCGTCGCGGGCGACGCCGTCCGGGCTGCTGCTCTGGAGATAAAAGAGCAGCGGGCCGCCGGTCGTCGACGTGCCGGCGGGGCAGCTGGCCGGCGCGGTGACGTATGTGCCGTTCGAGCAGCCGATCGTCAGCGGTCCGAATCCGCCCGCCGCGGCCGGCGAGGTATATCGCAGGAATCCGGAGACGCTGTCAAAGAGGTAGCGTCCTTCGAAGAAGCCCCTGAACACCTGGAAGTTGTTCGTATGCAGCCACTCGGCGCCCGCCTTCATCGTGTGGCGCCCGGTGACGACGGAAATGTTGTCCTTGATCTGGAAGCGCTTGACGAGCTCGTCCACGTTCGGCGCGAGGAAGAACGGGTTGCCGAACCGGAACGACGGCGCGAAGCCGATGCCGGTATCGGCGGGGATGTTGGATTCGGTCGCCGAGCGCGGCCGCGACTCGCGCGACACCGTGATGTGAAATTCGTTCAGCCGCGACGGGCTCAGCGTCGTGAACAGGTTGGCGTTGAAGATGTTGATCTTCGACGGCCCTTCCGTGCCGTTCGCCGACGTGCCATAGGTCGGCACGTCGAAGGTCTGATTCAGGTTGTCCGAGTAGTTGAAGTTGTACGACAGCTGCAGGTTGTTGGTGGTGCTGAGCACCCAGTCAAGTTTGCCGAGCAGCGCGTTGTTGTTGACCTGATGAACGACCGGCAGGCTCTCGTCCTGGTTGCGCGACGCCTTGAAGAAGTTGATGAGCGCGACGCGCTGGCAGTCCGAGTTGCTGTTGATCAGCGCTTCGTTGGCGCCGAGCGTCGGGTTGCTCACCGGGCACGGCGTGCCGATGGGGTCGCCGAGGTTGGCGCGCGACAGGTTTTCCTGGATGCCCTCGTACGCGCCGAAAAAGAAAATCTGGTTCTTCTTGATCGGGCCGCCGAGCGTGCCGCCGAACTGCTCGCGGTGGAAATCGTCGAGCGGCTTGCCGTCCGACGTGTTCGACGTCAGCCCCTCGAGGCGCTGATGGTAGAACAGGCTGCCCTTGGCGTCGTTGGTGCCCGACTTGGTGATGACGTTCACCACGCCGCCGGCGGTCCGGCCGAACTCGGCGCTGGCGCCGTTGGCGATGACCTGGAACTCCTTGATCGCATCGAGTGTGATGTCGACGGCCGCTCGCTGGCCGCCGACCTGTTCGCCGAAGAATCCGTTGTTATAGTCGCCGCCGTCGAGGCTGATGTTGTTGAACACGCCGCGCTGGCCGGCAAATGTGATCTCGTCGCCGTCAGGTCCCTGGACGACGCTGACGCCGGGCGTGAGGGTGAGGAGGTCTTCGAACTTGCGGCCGAGGATCGGCGTGGTGCTGATCGTCGTTTCGTCGATCAGGCTCGTCGCCGCCGTTTTCGACGTGTCGATGATCGGGGTCTGCGAGGTCACGGTGACCGTTTCCGACAATCGCCGACGGCCGCATCTCGATATTCACCCGCACCGACTGTCCGATCGTGGCCGGCACTCGCTCCTGCGTGACCGTCGCGAACCCGGACAACGCGAAGGTGACCACGTAGGTGCCGGGCGGCAGCTGCAGCGCCACGTAGTGCCCGTCGCGATCGGTTTGCAGCGTCCTGACCAGCCCGGTGTCGATGTTTTTCACCTGCGACGTCGACACCCGGCAGCACGCCGCCGCTCGAATCGACGACGACGCCTTCGATGACCGCGGTGGTGATTTGCGTCTGTGCCGCCGCCGGCGCGGCGGAGAGCCACGGTATCAACACCAACAACAGAGCTGCGAACAGGGGAACCCAGCGTGCCAGTCGCATGAAGACCTCCTGCGCGTGGAGCGATGCGCGACTCAAGGGCGTGGGGAAAACGAGTGCGTCATCATCGCGCAACCGTCGCGCTTCGGCAAGACGCCGTGTGACGAATCGCACTACGGAAATGTCTGCGGCGCGACTGAATTACGACAATATTGATGAGATCGGTGCTACCGAAGGCACATCAGAGCCACGAAGACACGAAAGCACGAAGAAAACCCCTAGTGGAATTACTTCGTGTCTTCGTGCCTTCGTGGTTCCTGTTTTGTCAGGCTGGAACTGCGAGCCGATCGAGCGCGCGCTCGAGGCGTTCCTCGGCATCCTCGGCGAACTCGACGAAGCGGACCGCGTAGCCGAAGCCATTGCGGCCGTAGACCGCCTCGGCCCGGACGGTGATGACATCGTCCGGCAGCTCGATCCTCAGGCGGAATTTCCGTCCGCGCGGCGGCGGATCGTGGACGTCGTTCACGAAGCAGCCGCCCAGGCTCAAGTCGTACAGGCGGATGGGGAGATCGATCGGGCCGATCCGCGCGGCGTCGAAGGGTCCGAGGGCGCGCTGGTGCACGCGCCGGTTGCGTCCGTCCAGCATGGTCAGGCTGCTTCTCCGCTTCCGCCCCGGCGCAGCGCCTGGCGTTCAATCAAGTCCTTGCACTGGCTGTCCGCGTCGCACAGCACATCGAGGAGAAACTGGCGCAGGCGGACCAGGTGCCGCCGTTCCTCGTCGCTGGCGCCGTCGGTCCGGTCCTTGAGCGCGGCCATGCGCGATTCGGCCGCGTCGAGACGCTGCGGCGAGCTCCGACGCGCGCGCTTCGGTCGCGGCGAGGCGCTGCGCGAGGTCGTCGGCGTGCGCTTCGCGGTCGCGCAGTGTCGCGCGTGTCGTGCCGAGCGCCTCCACGAGATGGCGGCTGCGCTCGTGCGCGGTTTCGAGTTCGGCGCGCGTCGGACCTTCGAAGGCCGCAGCGCGCGCCTGTACTTCGGCGATCCGCGCGGCGTGATCGGCAGTTTCGGCCCGGGCGCGTTCGAGGTCGGCGGCCAGCAGTTCGTTGGCCGTCCGCAGGGCCTGGGCGACCGCGTCGTGATGCGTCCGCGCCTCGACCGAGGCCGCCAGCAGGCGCTCGCGCTCCGCCGTCCACTGGCGTTCGAGCGTTTCGGTCCGTGCCTCGGCGCTTTTGAGGGCGGCCGACAGGCGATCGCGGTCGTCGCTGAGCGTCGCGCTGAGCCGATCGCGTTCGGCGGCAATCGCCGCGACGCTCGACACCTGATCGGTGTGGCTGTTGCGGATCTCGGCGAGCTCGTGTTCGAGGCGCCCGGCGGCGGCGAGCGCCTGTGCCTCGCGTCCGCGCGTCTGTTCGAGCTCGCCGGCCAGGCGGTGATACTCCGAGCGGATGGCTGCGGCGGCGGCGTCCTGCTGGGCGCGCGCCTCTTCGCTGGCGATCGACCAGCGGGCGCGTTCCTCCGACCACTCGGTCTGCAGCGCGTCGCACCGGACGCGCACTTCGTCGAGGTCGGCGGTCAGCCGGGTGCGCGCGACTTCGAGATCGCGGATCGCGGCCATGTCCGACGCGTGCTGCTCGCCGGCGAGGCGCGCCGCCTCGTCGAGCGCGTGCTGCCGCTCGGCGAGCGTCTGGAGCTCGAGCGATCGTTCGTCGGCGGCGCGCAATAGCTGATCGCGCTCCGACTGCAGGAGCTGAACGGTCGCCGCCAGATCGGAGCCGGCGTTCTCGGCGTGGCGGGCGGATGCTTCCAGGCGTTCCGCCAGCGACCGGCGTTCCGTGGCCGACTCCTCGAGGCGCGCCGTCAACTCGTCCCGCTCGGACTGCAGCGCGAGGATGGCGGCCTTGAGATCGGCGTCCATGATCCGCGCTTCCCGCTCCCACTGGGCGCGTTCGGCCGCGTGATCGGCGTCGAGCGTCTGGCGCAGCGACAGCTGGGCGGCTTCGAGCGAGTCGCGTTCGGCGCGCAGCCCTTCGATCGCCAGGTTCAGCCGGTTGTGCTCGCCCTGGAGATCGGCGATCGCCGCGGCATGCCGGGCATCGCGTTCCTCCGCGACGCGCGTCAGCTCGCCGTGCAGGCGGTCCACTTCGCTGCGGACCGATTCGAGCTCGTTGCGCGCCTGTCCGAGATCGTTCTGCGCCTGCTGGAAATCGCTGCGCGCCTGTCCGAGATCGTTCTGCGCCTGCTGGAAATCGCCTCGGGCCTGTTCGAGATCGCCGTGCGCCTGCTGAAGCTCTCCGCGTGCCCGCTCGAGGTCGCCTTGCAAGCGTTCCAGCTCGCCGGCGGCGAACGCGCGCTGCCGTTCGCTGTCCTGCAGCGCCCAATCCAGTCGATCGCGATCGGCGATGACCTGGGCGGTCTCGTCGCTGACCGATCCGATGCGCTGGGCGAGCGCCGCCTGCTCGAGCTCGTGGTCGCGCAGCGTCTGCTGCAGCCGAGTCGTGTTCGCCGCCAAGTTCCGACAGCTGCGCGGTGAGCGCCCGTATCGTGTCGTTGAGCGCGGCGCGCTGATTCGTTTCAGCCTGCAGCGCCTGCGCCAGCCGTTCGCGCTCGGCGTCGAGCGCGGACACCCGCGCCGCGACTGCGGCGGCGGTCTCGGTCAGCGTGGCGTGTTCGTCGCTCTGCGTGCGCAGCGCCTGCTGCAGCCGGTCGCGTTCGGCGGTCAGCTCCGAGGCATGGCTGGCGGCTTTGGCGACGGTTTCGGTGAGCGCCACGTGCTGCGCCTGCTGGTCGCGCAGCGTCTGCGCCAGCCGATCCTTCTCGGCGCCCAGCTCCGCGCATCTGGCCGTCGCGGAGGCGACCGCCTGCTCGAGCCTGCCGTGCTCGCCCTTGTGCGCTTCGAGTGCCGCGGCGTACTGCTCTTCGGCCGATTTGGCCGCGGCCGCCCATTCGGCGCGCGCGGCATCCTGCTCCGACCGCAGCGTGGCGATCGCTCCGCGCCCATCCTCGATGTGGTGTTTGAGGCGATCGCATTCCGCCGTCAACTCGTCGATCAGCCCGTTGTTCACGCTGGCCGGCGCGAATTGCTCCTCGAGCGTCGCCAGCGCCACCATCTGGTCGTGCCGCGGGAACGGGACCGTGCGTGTCCTGACCTCGACGACCGACCCGTCCACGCGGATCAGCGAATGCGCCAGTTCGCCGCCGTTGCCCGCGCAGGTCTGGGCGATCAGCGCCATCGCCGCGTCGTGTCCGTCGTGCGGCAGGAAGGCGGTGAAGTCCTGGCCGACGACCTGATCGGACTGCGCGCTCAGCAGCTGCAGGCCGGCGCGGTTCATCGCCGTCACCTGGCCGGTGTGATCGATGACGCACACCGTCGCCGGCACCGTTTCGAGGATGGTGCGGAACCGCTCCTCGCTGTCGCGGGCCGTGCGAAACGCGACCTCGAGATCGTGCCGGGTCCGCACCTGGGCGAAGGCCGGCAGGATCTGGTAGACGAAGTCCTGGATCTTGATGACGCAGTCGCAGACCGCGACGCGGGAAATCTGCGCGGCCAGTTCTTCCTGTCCGGGCAGCGTGAGCAGCACGAGCGGCAGGTCGAACCCGCGCGACCGCGCCACGTTCAGGACGTGAAGCGGATCGACGGACGTGACGCTCGCATCCAGCACCAGGATTTCCGGCGCGTGCGGATCGGTTGGATCCGACTGATGAAAAAACGCTTCTGCGCCGGTGACGTCGAAGCCGGCGATCCGGATATGCGGCGCGCGCCGAGCGACGAAGCGCTGGGGCTGGGTCGCGTCGCCGACCCAGAGAACATGAAGCGGTTCGGCGCTGATAGTTGTGTCCGCCGGCGTGGCGGCGGCGACCTGGGGTTGATCCGACATGAAAGGATTGCTCAGAGAGTGTTTCGGACGAACACCGTGGCAGCTTGAACAAATCTCGTTTTTGGTCGTCCCGTGCGCCAACCCGGGACACGGCCGCTGCACGGATTTGCGCGGCAGCATTGGATCATCGGTCGTGCAAGTGTCCACGTCGTCAACGGGTTAAGTCCGTACTCACGGATCGCGCATGGGCTGGTTCGGCTTTGCGGAGAGTAGAAGTGCCCAATGAGCCCTTCAATGTCCCAGCGCTCCGCCCAACTGGCCGTCGCCACGGCACCCGTGAGCGACGCCGATCGCAGAATTGCACGACGCCTGAGGGCCGAAGACGTGCCCTGGATCGTCAGCGTCAAGCCCAATCTGGGCGAATCGGCCAAGCTGATTGACATCTCCCGCAGCGGCCTGCTGATGGAGACGCGCCACCGGTTTCTGCCGGGACGCAAGTGCATGATTCTCGTGGGCATGTCGGAGGGGCGCACCGAACGCCTCGAAGGCGAAGTCGTCCGCTCGCACCTGTCGGTGATTTCCGGCGGTCCGCTCTACCGGATCGGGTTCACGTTTTCGCGGCAGCAGGAGGCGCTGCTGATCGATCCCAACGGCTCCCCGACGGTCGAACCGCCCGCGGTCAAGCCGCCCGCGGCCGAAGAGGCGCCGCTGAACGACGTGGTCGCCTTTCCGCAGGGCCCGCACAGCGACGAGATTTTCGAAGGCCTCTGGACCACCGACTCCGCATCGTCGCTCGTGACGATCACGAATCTTTCGGAGATGGGCTGCCTGGTGCGGACCGACGACACGGTGTCCGCCGGCCAGTGGGCGTCGGTGACGATTTTCTTCTCGGCGGCGCGCCGTCAACTGCTGACCGGCCAGGTGGCCGGCACCTCGCCCGAAGGGTGCGTCCTGCGGTTCGAGCGGCTCACCGCCGAGCAGCGCCGCGCGCTGCGCGTCGAGGTCTTCACGAGCCGCGCCGGGCGCTCGTCGCAGCCGGCGGCAGTCGGAGCCGCGGCGTCCGCTGCTCGCCGAGGTTACGCGTGCGGTGCCGGTACGCGGCGGCGAGTCTCCGCGCGAACAGCTGGTAGAGCGCTTCGGAATCCACCTCGAAATCTGACCCCTCACGCGATCAACTGGCAGGGGATTCGCTTTACGAACAGGCGAAATCGTCGTTCGCCAGTCAACGCCGCAAAAACTCGCCGTTATTCGTCGATTTCTCGACGCGCGATGTGTATGTCCACCAACAGAGCCGCGAACGCGCGCACTCTCTCCACGGTCCATCGTGGCGGGACGTTCGCCGGTCTTCGCGCAACTCGATGGGGGCTTTATGAGGATGAGACTGACGTTTTCGATGGTCGCGCTGGCGTTCACTGCCGCGCTCGTGGCTCAGGCGCCGGCCGAGCGCGCCGCGGCGATCAAGGAAGCGCTTGCGAAAGAATGCGGCGGCGCTGCGCCAGTATTCCTGGGTCGAGACGACGACCATCAGCCTGAAAGGCGAGGTCAAGAAGCAGGAACAGAAGCAGTGCTATTACGGCGCCGACGGCAAGGTCCAGAAGACGCCCATACCCGGACAGGCGCCTGCGCCCAAGAAGGAGGCGCCGCCGGCCCGCGGCAAGCGAGGCGGCGGCGCGGTGAAGGGCGCGATCGTCGAGAACAAGGTCGAGGACATGAAGGAGTACATGGAGAAGGCGGCCGCACTGGTTGGCGAATACGTGCCGCCCGATCCGCAGAAGATCCAGGCGGCGCAGGGCGCCGGCACGCTGAAGGTCGAACCGGCGGGCGGCGTGACGACGCTGTCGATTACCAGCTACTTCAAGCCGAACGATTCGCTGGCGATCGGATTCGATCCGGCGGCCATGGCGATGAAGAGCTACAACGTGAAATCGTACGTGGAGAAGCCGAAAGACGACGACCTGACGCTGGCGGTGACCTTTGCGGCCCTGACTGACGGGACCAGCTATCCCGCGCAGATCCTGCTCGACGTCGCGGCGAAGAAGATTCAGGTCAAGGTGGCGAACTCGGGATACAAGAAAACCGCGCCCTGCGGTTGGCGGGCGAGCGCCGGCGGCGAAGAGACTAGAATCGCGGCGTGCCGCCATCGCCGGCGCCGGTGACGGCGCGAACGCGCGCTCAGAATGCGATCGCGTACCTCGCGGCTGCGGGCCTCTCGCTCGCGCTCGCGCTGGTGTGGAGCTTCCCGCTCGTCCACCATCTCGGCACCAGTCTTCCTGGTCCGCCCGGTGACAACCAGTCCTTCCTGTGGAACGACTGGTGGATGCGCCGCGTGCTGTCGTCAGACGCGCGGCTCTTCTTCACCGATCGCCTGTTCGCGCCATTCGGCGTGGACCTGACGCTCCACACCCACACCGCCCTTCAGTCGTTCGTTGCGGCGACGCTGTTCGGATCGTTGCCGCTGGTCGTCGCCCACAACCTGACGCTCCTTGCGTCGCTGACCGCCAACGGGCTGGCGGCCTACGCGCTGGCCTTCGATCGCACGCGCGACCGCGTCGCCTCGCTGCTCGGCGCGCTCGTCTTCGCGGGCTCGTCGTACATTTCGATTCATCTCCTCGGCCACAGCAATCTGGTCAACGCGTGGGGCATTCCGCTGTTCCTGCTGCTGTTCCTGCGGGCGATGGAGCGGGAATCGCTGATGCCCGCGATCGGCGCAGGCGCCACGCTCGTGGCGGTCGCCTATACCGACTACTACTACCTGGTTTACGGCGTGGTCCTCGCGCTGTGGCTGTTCGTGTCGGACGCGCTGTCACCCACGCTGATGACGCGCAGGCGCACACCGAGCGCCCGATTTCTGTGGACGGCCGGTACGATCGCGTTCATCGATCTCGCGAGCGCCGCGGCCATCGCGGTGACCGGCGGGTTCGACGCGCGCGTGCTGGGGATCGCGATCAACGCGCACAGCTACGCCAACCTGCTGACGTTCGCGTGGATCATCGGCGCGGTCGTTCTGATGGCGATCTTCAGGCCGACCGTGCGTCTCGCCGCCGTTCGATCGTGCGCGGTTCGTGCCGAGGCTGCGCCTGGCCGCGGCGGCCGGCCTCGTCGTCCTGGTGGGCATTGCGCCGCTGCTGGTGCGCGGCGTTGCGCTCATCAGCCAGCGGCCTGTACGTCGCGCCGCCGGCGTTCTGGCGCAGCGGACCGCCCGGCGTCGATCTGGCGACGCTCGCGCTCGGGAACCTGCTCAATCCGCTGACCGGTCCGATGACCGAGCGATGGTACGAACGCTTCGGGATTGACGGCATCGAGTGCGCGGCGTGGCTGGGCGTCGTGCCGATCGCGCTCCTCGCCGGACGCGCGCGGGCGATTCGCGAGAGCGCCGAGTGCCGCCGCTGGCTCTGGATCGGACTGGCGTTTTTCGTCTGGTCGCTGGGTCCGTGGCTGCGCGTCGGCGGCTTCAACACCGGGTTGCTGCTGCCGCAGAATCTCTTCGCCCACGTGCCGCTGCTGCAGAACGCGCGGATACCCGGCCGCGCGATGGTCGTCGTGCTCGCCTGCATCAGCGTCCTGTGCGCGTACGCCGTCTCGACGCTCACAGGCCGGACCCGCCGTCTCGTCGTGGCGCTGGCCGCCGTTGTGTCGATCGCCGATTTTCTGCCTGCGCCGTTTCCCCTCACCGCGACGTCGGTGCCGCGCGTGTACGAATCCCTTCGCGGGAACGCTCCCGATGACATCGTGTGCGAGCTGCCGCTGGGCGTGCAGGACGGCTTCGGCATGACGGGCGATTTCGACACGCGCTCGCTCCTCTATCAGACGGTCCACGAGCATCCGGTGACCGGCGGACTGATTTCGCGCGTGCCGGCGAGCATCGTGGCGCGCTATCGGGAGGCGCCGGTCCTGCGATCGCTGCTTCGCTTGTCGGCAGGGCAGACCGCCGATCCGGCGGACGCGGCGCTGTCGCGCGCAGGAGATGCTGGACGGACTCGGGCGGGCGCGCATCCACTTTGTCGTGCTGAATGTCGCGCGGGCCCAACCGCCGCTGATTGACTACGTTCGTTCCACGCTGGCGCTGCCACTTGATAGAACGCGACGGCACGACGGAGCTATACAGCGTTCCCACGAAATGACTCGGGACTCGGGGCTGGGGCTGGGGACTCGGGGCTGGGGACTCGGGACTCGGGACTCGGGCTGGAGCCCGAGCTCCTGGCCCCGAAGACTTGCAGCCTGAAGCCTGAAGCCCGGAGCCTGCCCTAACCTGGCCCACCCGCCCCACCCGCCCCACCGCCCCACCTGCCCCAGCTGAAGACCACAGCCGTTCGTCAACGGATCACGGCCGTTCGTGGTTTCCACAACCTCTGCAATAATGGCTAAGCTCATCAGCTCACCGAAATTACAGGGCGGGGACAGGGCATGTGGTCTGGTTTCGATCCGGAGATGGCGCGGCAGCTCGATAACATTCGCCGCATGGTCAGGCTCAGATATCAGGAGCCGACGCGCGAGTGGCCGCTGGTTTTCATTGGCGAATACGACGCGCTGTTCGTGGTCCGCGAGTGGCCGGACGGATCGATCACCGCCTATGCGACGTCCGATTACTCCGCGCATCTTCCCCGCGATTAGTCCCGGGTCGCGTCCTTCGCGTCCCGCCGCCGGTCGGCGTTTGTCCGACGCTCGCGTGCGTCCTCAAGATGGCAACGATTTCGCTCTGAGGTCATCCGCGTGTCAGCAGGTCCCACGCGAGGGCTGACGGCGAAGCGAGCTTTTTCCTAGCAATTCCGCGTCATTCGCTTTGCCGACCTCGCGCAGGACACGCTCTCGGGCCTCACGATCCACGAATGATCGCGGGCTGCGTCGCGTGCTCGAGATCACATGACATGATGGTACCGCCTGCCGGCGCAGCTTTGTAAAGGAGAGGTTCGATGACGAGGTGTACGCGGAACATCGGGAAATTCGGTCGCATCGTGGCAGCGAGCGCGCTGGCCGTGGGGTTGTTACCTGCGCTGGTGCACGCACAAAAAGCGGAAGTGAGCGTCTTCGGCGGATATACGACGAGCGAAGGCATCCATGCGTCCCAGGATCGCATCATCACGGGCCTGACCTACAACCAGCTCGACATCACGAGCGGCGGGTCGTGGGGACTGACGGCCGGGTACTACATCACGCCGGCTTTCGAACTCGAGTTCCTCTACAACGACCAGTTCAGTAGCTTGCAGGCGAAGGGTCCCGCCGGCACCCTCAAGCTGGCGGACGCCAGCGTCAACAACTACCACGGCCTGTTCGTCTACAACTGGGGTGAGGACAGCCACATTCGTCCGTTCTTTTTCGGCGGCCTCGGCGCGACGCACTATGCGTCCGGGCGACCCGGCGCTCCCGGGTTTCAGTGGAAGAAACATCGACGGCGCGACGAAGTTCTCGTCCACCTGGGGTGGCGGCGTCAAGGTCTACGCCGGCGCGGTTGGCCTGAAAGTCATGGGACGCTACACGCCGACCTACATCAAGACCAGCGACGCGGGTGTCTGGTGCGACCCTTACTACTTCACGTGCTGGGTGGTCGGCAATCCCGACTACTCGAACCAGTTCGACATCTCGGCGGGCGTCACGTTCCGCTTCGGCTCACACTGAGCCCACGTCCATCGGCCTGGTCCGCGAGCGCGGGATCTCGTGGTACCGCTCCTGCCCTCGCGGGGCCGGGCCGACCTCTTCACCTGCCGAACACACCCACGCGTAAGCGGCGGCCGCGCGAATCAGCGGCCCGCCGGCGCCGCGTAAGTCTTGCTGAATCCGTTCCGTGCGTTCGTCACGGTGAACGACCCGTCGGTCTGCGCTGAGACCTTGATCCAGTGGGCCGCGCCGTTGTGGACCGGCGCGGGCGCCGCTCCAGGCCCCGGCGCGGGCGCCGCCTGCGCGGCGATCGGCATCGCCGCCGGCTGATCGTCAACGGTGTTGGCGATGAACATGCCCGGCACCGTGTATTCCTGCCCGCTCAGCAGCGAGAAATGTTCCTGCCAGAGATCCTCGAGGCCGGGCGACGAGAAGAGCACCTTCATCGCATCGGGCTGGCCGCCCTTGCGCGTGCCGTTGTTCATGATCGCGACGCGCGGATGGAGCGCGTGCACGAGCTGCCGGCGAATTGGAAATCGCCTGCCCGTGATGCGACACGATGAACAGGTCCACCGTGCCCACGCGATTGGTCGGGCACATCAAGTCGAATTCCTTGTTCCACGTCAGGTCGCCGATGTGCGCGACGCGAAATCGTCCGAACGTGACGATGCTGCCGACGGATTGGGCGTTTTCGGTGGGATCGGGATCCTGCGGCTTGTACGCGGCACAGTACGGGTTGGGCGTGCCCGATCCGGACAGCGGCGTCTTCAGCGTCGCGCCGGCGGCACTGACGATCCGCCAGTTCAAACCGGCGACCGGGATCGTGTCGCCCGGTTTCGCGACCGTGTGCACCGCCTTCTGGTAGAGCGTCGGATAGACCTTCTGCAGGAAGTCGTCGGCGGCCGCCGCCGGCTGCACGTTGGGCCCGTGATCGATGAACTGCTGAATGGGGATCCGCTTGGCGAGCTCTTCGAGGCCGCCGAAGTGATCGCCGTGCCAATGGGTCGTGATCAGGTGATCGATGCGCGTCAGGCCGGCGTCTTTCACGGCGGCCATGATCCGGTCGGCATCGCGCGCGGCCGCGGCGCCGCCGTTGCCGGAGTCGATCAGCACCGACTCGCCGGACGGCGCGACGAACAGCGTCGCGTTGCCGCCTTCGACGTCGACGACGTAGATGTCGAAGGTCCGCGAGGCCCGGGTCTGGGCGGCGGCGAATGCGCCCATCGCAAGAGCGAATGACAGCGCGATTCCGAATGCTCGTGTCAGAGGGCGAGTCAGCATAGGTGTACTCTACGTCCGCGCCAGGCGCGGCATCAGGGCGACGGCGTTGTCGCGATCGATCGCGCGCAGATCGGCCTGCGCTGAACATCCCGAGCTCGCGCAGCGTGTTCGCGACGTCGAAGCTCGTGCCGCCGGGCGGGAAGTCGGTGCCGAAGAGAATCTGCGTCGCGGGCACCAGCTCGCGCAGCGAGGCGATCGCGCCCTTGTTCGCCGCGCCGGCCAGATCGTAGAAGTGTTTCTTGATCTCGGCGATGAAACCGTTCGGCAGCCGATCCTTCGCGTTGCCCGACGCGCCGTTGATTCGTCCGGCGAGAAACGGCACGGTGCCGCCGGCGTGCGACCAGATGAACCGGATGTTCGAGATACCGCGCCAGATCGCCGCTGAACGCGACGCCGATGATGGCGCGCGTCGTATCGGTGCCGTACTCCATGCTGCCCGCGCCCACACCCGGCGCGTAATCCAGGTTCTTGCAGCAGTTCGCCGCGGTTGGATGCACGTGCACCACCGCCCGGCGCCGATGGAGTTCCTCCATGACCGGGCGAAACGCCGGATTGCCGAGCCACACGTCGCCATAGCTCGTGAGCACGCCGACGCCGTCCACTTTCAGCGTGTCGTAGGCGTAGGCGATCTCGGCGAGCGTGGCGTCCACGTCGGGCAGCGGCATCGCGGCAAACAGCCCGAAGCGCGTCGGGTGATCCTGAACGAGCTTCGCGCCGTAGTCGTTGCAGGCCCGCGCCAGCCGCCGGGTGACCGCCGCATCGCCGAACCACAGGCCCGGATTCGTGATCGAGACGACGGCCGCCGCCACGCCGCCGTGATCCATGTCGGCGATCGATTTCTCCGGCGTCCACGTGGTGTTCGCCGGCTGCAGCAGCGGACGGCCGCGGACCTCGGTGACCCACGCGGGCGGCGCGAAATGATGGTGCACGTCGATGCGCCGCGGCCCGGCGGCCGCTCCGGCCTGCGCCGCGCCCATCACGCCGATCGGCCAGGCCGGTCGCGCCCAGCCCGAGCGACGCCAGCACGCGTCAGAAACCGGCGGCGATCGAAGTCGTTCGTCATCTTCATCACTCGACGTCATCAACGGCCGGTGGACGGCGCGGGCCTGGCGTCGAGCGTTTCCAGTTTGACGATCGACGCCGCGTGATTGCTCCCGACCCAGAACGTGACGGGCGTGGTCGAGTTGTCCACGAACACCCTGCGGACGTTGGTATGGCCCGGCAGCAGGTACTCGATGAAGCGTCCCGTTTTTGGATCGAGGCGCAGGATGCGGTCGTTGTACTCGCCGCCCGACCAGACCTCGCCGTTGCGATCGACGGTGGCGTCGTACGGCCACGCGCCGGGCGTCGGCGCCCACTCCTTGAAGTGCGGGTGCGCGTGTCGAACATCCCGACCTTGTCGGATCGGTTTTCGCCGAACCACAGCCTGTCTTCGCCGTCCATCATGCCGCGGCGCGGGCCGGAGCCGCGCGTCGGGGTCTTGAAGATCTCGATCGCGCCGGTCTTCGCGTCAATCCGGCCGACTTCTTCGGCGCCCATCACGAGGAAATAGCCGTTGTTGCTTCGAATCCGGAATCACGTCGTAGACGTTGGGGCGCGGAATCTTGTACGGCTCGAACTTCTCGAACGTGCCGGTCGCGACGTCGAGCCTGAACACGTTGTAGGTGCCGGCGTCCTGCAGCCACACCTTGCCGTCGACGTAGGACCGCTCGGGGCTGACCTGGTTGACCTGCACGTGCGGGCCGTTGAACTCCGGCGGCAGGCTCCAGGTCTGAAACGTCTCCGTCCGGCGATCGAACTTCGCGATGCCGCCCTGGAATTGCATCGCGAGCCACAGGTTCTCGTCGCGATCGAAACGCATGCCGAGGATCCCTTTTGGCGCGTCCGGCTTGAGCACGGGGATCGGGTACTCGGTGACGCGGCCGGACTTCGGATCCAGCTTGCCGAGGATCTGCTCACCGAAGCTCGCGTACCAGACCATGCCGGTCTTGTCGACGATGGCGTCGTGCGGCTGGCGCGTGCGCTTCGGCAGATCGTATTCGGTGTAGATCGCGCGCGTGGCGTCGCCCTTCGGCCGCGGCTCGGTCTTCAACGGGTAGCGCCACTCGGCGCCGCCGCTCAGATTGAGCGTGCTGAGATACTCCGCCTGCCTGGTCCAGTTCTGAAGCTGGCGATCGCGCGGCAACTCGCCGCCGCCGACGCGCGGCGCAGGCGTCCGCTGCGGCATCAGCGGGAAAGCCAGCGGGGGATAGCCGGACATGCGCTCGACGACCTTGACGAACTGCGGCGGCATCGTGGCGCGACCGCGTCACCAGTTCAAGCGTGTGGCAGTGGGCGCAGCCGCGGATGTCGGCCTTCTGCGCGTCGGTGCCGGGAAAGCTCGCCAGCCACTCGGCGTTGGTGAGTTGCGCGGCCAGGTCGTGCGTGGGCGCGAGCTTCAGATCGGCGACCGCGGGTGTTCCGGCGCCAATCGTGACGCTCGACGGCGCCGCCAGGTCGTAACCGGTCGCCCGGATCCTGATGGTGTACGCGCCAGGTTCGAGACGCGCGCGCGGGAACTGGTAGCGGCCCCGCGCGTCGGTGACGACGGTCGTCGCGATGGTCGCGCCATTCTTTTTGGCGGTGACGAGTACGCCCTCCATCGCACCTTCTGCCGTGGAGGTCACCTGACCGCTCAGCGCGAGCGACGGATCATTTTGCGCGAGGAGTGTCCCCGATGTTGGCTGAACGAGGAGCCCGATCGCGCCGAGGCAACCCGCGAGCAATCCCAGCCGCATCGTCATAAAACGCTCCTTGCATGCGTGACGCGACCGTAACCTAGCACCCGGTTACCGCAGGGTCAATCACGGAAAAGAAGGAGCGGTGTAATCACGTTCCAGGGCCACCGCGGAGGACGCGGAGCCGCAAAGAGTTGGATTCGTCGAATCCCTATCTCGGCGGACTCAGCGGGCTCGGCGGTTAAATGTCGGTTAGCTACGCTTGTGAACCAGCTTTTACATGCCACCGTACGGCGGACGCACGATCCCCAGCTTGCGCATTTTCGATTGCAGCGTCGTGCGCTTGAGTCCAAGCCGCGCCGCCGCGCCGGTGGGACCGCCAATCACCCCGTGCGCCTCGCGCAGCGCGTTGACGATGGCGTCGCGTTCGGTGTCGTGTAGCGCGCCGCTGTCGCGCACCGTGGCGCGCGGCTGTCCGGCTCGGCCGCCGCGGTGCTCGGGCCATTGGAGCGCGCCGTCCGGCAGTCGCAGCTCGCCGCCGGTTGACAGGATGACCGCGCGCTCGATGACATTCTGCAGCTCGCGGATATTGCCCGGCCATCGCCAGCCCTCGAGCGTGTGCATCGTGGCTGCCGCAATCGTCGTGATCGGCCGGCCGAGCTCGCGTCCGTACTTCTGGGCGAAGTACTTGACGAGCGCCGGAATGTCCTCCGGGCGCTCGCGCAGCGGCGGCACGACGATCGGAAAGACGTTGAGGCGGTAATACAGGTCGCTGCGGAACTGCCCGGCGGCGACCATGTCGTCGAGATTGCGATTGGTCGCCGCGATGACGCGCACGTCCACGTGAATCGTCCGCGTGCCGCCCAGGTGTTCGAGCTCCTGTTCCTGAAGCGCGCGCAGCAGCTTGGGCTGCACTTCGAGCGGCACCTCGCCGATCTCGTCGAGAAACAACGTGCCCTTGTTGGCCAGCTCGAACCGTCCGACTTTGCTCGCCACCGCGCCGGTGAACGCACCCCGCTCGTATCCGAACAGCTCGCTCTCCACCAGGTTGGCGGGCAGCGCTGCGCCGTTGACCCGCACGAACGGCTGGTTGCGCCTGAGGCTGGCTTCGTGGACGGCGCGCGCCAGCAGTTCCTTGCCGGTGCCGGTTTCGCCGAGCAGCAGCACCGTCGCGTCGGTCGTCGCCACCGTGCGAATCTGCCGCAGCACCTCGGTCAGCGCGCGGCTGTTGCCGACGATGTCGCGGAATTCGTGATGGCTGGTGACCTCGTCTTCGAGATACAGCTTTTCTTCGTTGAGCCGATCCTTGAGCGCGGAGATCTGCCGGTACGCCAGCGCGTTGTCGATGGCGATCGCCAGCTGGCCGGCAATCTGCTCCAGCAGCCGGACATCGTCCCGATCGAAGGCATCCGGCAGCGGGCTCGCGAAATTCAGCGTGCCGATGATTCCGCGACGGGTCCGCAGCGGGATGCAGCAGGCGCTGGCCAGCCCTTCGGCCGACATGACGCCGTACGAGTGCGCCCCGAGCGCCTCGATCTCGCGCGGCCCGAACACCATCGTCTCACCGCGGTCGAACGCCAGGCGCGCGGGCGTCGGCTGGTCCGCCGGCAACAGCGCGTTGTCCTGCAGGCGGCCGCTGCCCTGGCGGAAGATCAGCGCATGCCGCCTGAGCGTGTGCGCGTCGTCGTCCCACAGCGTGACGCTCGCGAAGTGATGCGGCACGGTCGTCGCGAGCACCCGCGAGACGGCGGACACCAGTTCGGGAAGATCGAGATGCGACGCGGCGACGCTGGTGATGTCGAGCAGCATGCGGGAGCGGTCGCGTTCGGCCGCCGTCAGTTCGACCGCCTCGTGCAGTTGCGCCTCCGCCCAGCGCAGCGTCGATTGGGCGTGCCGGTGATTGACGGCGCACTCGAGCATCCGCACCAGCGAATCCAGGAGGCGCCGCTCTTCGACCAGGAACGGGCCGTCGGGGCCTGGCGCGCGCTCCTCGAGATACGCGATCTCGATGCGTCCCACCAGACCCTCGGTGCCCGTGAATTGCGAGACGAGCATCCACGGCGTTTCGGCAAATCCCGGGGTGCTGACGACGGTGTCGCCAAAGCTCGCGCGCGCCGCCGCGACTTCCGGGAAGCGCAACGCCGGCGGAATGGACGCGGCGATCTGTCCCAGCGTGTCGGGCAGGCTCAGGTCGTCGTCCTGGAGAAGAATCGCCGCGGCGTGGAGCGCCGTCAGCTCCTTCACGCGCTCGGCGAGGGCATGCGTCGCTTCGTCTGCAGACGCGCGATGTTCTGCGGTTCCGCTCATGATTCCACCTTCGTAGACGGCGTTCCGTCGGGCTGTCGCCATTCCCGGACCGCCCGCGGGAAAATGTTGCGGCCACACAGTTTGTTTGACTTCGCAGCGGCCGGGTGGTAGGAACGTGCGCAAAGGAGCGCGCCATGAGCACCCGAGGACAATCGCGCCGGCGAATTTCTTCTGAGTTCGGTGTCCGGGCTGAGCGCTGCCTGGGTCGTCGCCAACTACGCCGGCATCGTCGAGGCGGACGCGTTCGTCCAGCAGGCCGCCCGCTCCGGCCAGCCGGCCGCGGCTGGCGTTCTTCACGCCGGCACAGGCCGCGGAAGTCGAAGCGATGGCCGCGCAGATCATCCCGACCGACGCAACGCCCGGCGCGCGCGAGGCGCGCGTGATCAACTTCATCGATCGCGCGCTGACCACGTTCGAGAAGCGAGCGCCAGCCCGAGTACGTCAAGGGGCTCGAGGAGCTTCGAGGCCCAGACGCAGGCAGCTGTTCCCGGGCGCCGCTGACGTTCTCGGCGCTGACCTCGCCGCAGCAGATCCAGGTGCTGACCGCGATGGAGAAGACGCCGTTCTTCAACCTGGTGCGCACGCACACCATCACCGGCTTCTTCGCCAGCCCCGCGCACGGCGGCAACTACAACAAGGTGGGCTGGAAGCTCGTCAGCTACGACGACTCGCTGAACCACAAGCCGCCGTTCGGTTACTACGACGCCCTTCCCGAAACGCGCTAGGACCGATCCGGAACGATCTGGAGAACGACATGAAACAGTTCACGCCATCCACGGAAGTCGATTTCGTCATCATCGGTTCGGGCGCCGGCGGGCGGCATCATGGCCAAGCAGCTCTCGGTCGGCCGGCTTCACGGTCGTCGTGCTCGAACAGGGCGGCTGGGGCAAGTACGGCCACGAGCAGGACTACACCAAGGACGAGTGGCTGAACGACAACGCCGGCCCCGACGATCAGCTGATGAGCGATCCGGTCGCGGCAGCCGAACACGTTCCGCCGGAACGACAAGGAAAAGGCCGGCGCCCGGCACCCACAGCTACGGCTGCGTGGTCGGCGGCGGCACGGTGACCTACGGCGGCAGCAGCTGGCGTCACCTGCCGTGGGAGTTCAACGAGGCCACGACACGTCGGCGCCGATCGCCGGCACCGGCCTCGCCGACTGGCCGATCACCTACGAGGAGCTCGAGCCGTACTACACGCAGGCCGAATGGGAGATGGGCATCTCCGGGCGAGCGCATCGACTCGCCGTTCGTCGCGCCGATGTCGAAGGACTATCCCGGTGCCGCCGGTGCCGCTGAAGGCGTCGGGCGCGCTGTTCAAGATCGGCGCCGCGAAGCTTGGCTGGCACGTCGTGCGACGGACCGCTCGCGATCATCTACCAAGCCCTACCAGGGCCGCTCCGCCTGCGTGAACTGCGGCATGTGCTCGGGCTTCGGCTGCCACGTGAAGGCGCGATCGAGTTCCGCGGTCACGATGCTGCCGCTCGCCGAGAAGACCGGCAACTGCGAGATCCGCGTGCGTTCGTACGTGCGCGAAATCTCGGTCGACACCAGCGGCAAGGTGACCGGCGTCGTCTACTTCGACGCGAACAAGCGCGAAGTCCGCCAGAAGCGCGAAGGCGGTCATCCTGTCGGCCAACGGCACGGAGTCGCCGCGGCTGCTGCTGCTGTCGAAGTCGGCGCGTTTCCCGGACGGCCTGGCGAACTCGAGCGGCGTGGTCGGCAGGTACCTGATGCTCGGCAACACCGTCAGCGCCAGCGCGCTCTTCGAGCATCCGCTGAACGACTACAAGGGCGTCGTCACCGGCGCCGGCATCGTCGACTTCGTCGCGACCGATCCGAAGCGCGGGTTCTACGGCGGCGGCCGCATGACCGCGCGCGGCTTCGACACGCCGATCAACTACGGCCTGCGCGGACTGTCAGCCGGGCGCGCCGCGCTGGGGCGCCGCCTACAAGAAGGCGCTGCTCGAAGAAGCCAACCACAAGATGACGATCACCTGCTTCGTCACGCAGCTGCCGCTCGCGACCAACCGCGTCGATCTCGATCCCGACGTGAAGGACGAGTGGGGCCTGCCGGCGATGCGCATCACGTCGACGAGCCATCCCGACGACTTCAAGAACATGGAGTTCTTCCGCCAGAAGGTCGCTCGAGATTCTCGAGGCGGCCGGCGCGAAGAAGGTCTGGGCGGCTCCGGTGAACGACAGCCGCGGCGGCGCGCACAACCGCGGCACCTGCCGCATGGGCAACGATCCGAAGACCTCGGTGGTCAACAAGTTCCACCGCGCGCACGACGTCCCGAACCTGTTCATCGTCGACGGCAGCAACCTCGTCACCGGCGGCCGCAATCATCCGACGATGACGATCCAGGCGCTGGCGTTCCGCGCGGCGGACCACATCATCCGCGCGGCGAAGACCGGCAGCATCACGAACCTCGGGTAGGGCGGCCGTCCACGGCCCCGATCGCAATGCTCGTCGTGAAACGAGGGACACCATGAAGACTCTGCGTCTGCTTTTGGCTGGCATCACCGCTCTGACCCTGGCGTCGAACGGTTCAGCGATTTCTCAACCGCTGTCTCCCGCCGACGAGAAGCTCGGGAAGGTGCACTTCGCCACCTCTTGCGCAGCCGGCGTTGCTCAGGAATTTGATCACGCGATGGCGTTGCTCCATTCCTTCGAGTTTCCGGCCGCGATCACCGGGTTTTCAGACGGTACTGCAAGGCCGACCCGACGTGCGGGATCGCCGAGTGGGGCATCGCCATGAGCACGTGGGGTAACCCTTTCGGCGGCCTGCGCGCGCCGCGCGTGGTCCAGGACGGACTCGCGGCCGTCGGCCGAGCCCAGAGCATTGGCGCGAAGACAGAGCGCGAGCGCGCCTATATCAGCGCCGTCGCGTTGCTCTACACCGATGCCGACACGCAGGATCAACGCGCCCGCACTCTGGCGTACGAACAGCGCGATGGAAAAATCTCCACGGACAGTATCCGGCGGATCTCGAGGCGACCGTGTTCTATGCCCTTGCCATTGATCAGACGGCGCCTTCCGACCGACAAGACCTACGCGAACCAGTTGAAAGCCGCGGCGATTCTCGAAGAGCTCTTCAAGGTCGAGCCCGACCACCCGGGAGTGACGCACTACCTGATTCACAGCTACGACGTGCCGCCGCTTGCGCCACGGGGCCTGCCGTACGCGCGCCGTTACGCGGATCTCGCGCCGGATGCGCCGCACGCGCTCCACATGCCCGCGCATACGTTTACGCGGGTTGGCTCGTGGCAGGAGTCAATCGACACCAACATTCGGTCGCACGACGCCGCGATGGTCCGCGGCGACTCCGGCGAAGGGCTGCACGCGATGGACTACATGACGTATGCCTATCTGCAGACTGCCCAGGACGGCGCGGCAAAGACGCGTCGTCGACGAACTGGCGCAACTCATCGCCAAGCAGCCGTCCGTCGACGTGCTCGGTGCCTGGCCTGGCGGGAGGATTCCCCGCCACGGCGATCCCGGCCCGTTACGCGCTCGAACGGGGGCAGTGGGCGGAAGCCGCGAGTCTGTCCGTGCATCCAACGAGCCCAGCCGTACATGGAGGCCATGACGCATTTCGCGCGAGCGCTTGGCGCCGCCCGGTCGGGACACGTCGATGCCGTGAAGGCCGAGATCGATCGGCTGACGCGCCCTGGGCGACACTGAGATTCAGGCCAAGGACGCGTACTGGGCGACGCAGGTCGACATTCAGCGTCAGGGCGCCAAGGCCTGGATGCTCTGGGCGCAAGGCAGGACGGCCGAAGCCCTGAAGTCGATGGAGGTCGCGGCAGCCCTCGAGGATACGACGGAGAAGTCGGCGGTGACGCCCGGCCCGTTGGCGCCGGCACACGAACTGCTCGGTGACATGCTGCTCGAGGTGAAGCAGCCAGCCCGAGGCGCTGAAAGAGTATGAGCTCAGCCTCAAGAAGGAACCGAACCGGTTTCGGTCGGTGTACGGCGCCGGGCACGCGGCGGAGATGGCGGGCGCCAAGCAGACTGCGCACACCTACTACACGCAGTTGCTGAAGATCTGCGAACGTGCCGACGCGTCGGCACGTCCCGAGTTGGACCACGCTCGAACCTTTGTCGGCAAGTGAGCGCCGCAATGGAACCTCGGATAGCCGACTGGCTGCGGCGTCACGGCGCGGCGTCGAACCGCATGGCGCCGTAGGTGGCGCCGACCTTTACTCGAGCGCCAGCTGGCCCGCCACGAACGTATAGCCGGTGACGGCCTGCAGCCGGCGCAGGAATCTGCTTTCGAGATCCATCGCGGGCGGCGCACACGCCATGCGTGTCGATACGCCCGGGCTCACCACAATCGCACCTGGACGATCACCCGCCGAAACGGCCGCCGTGTAGCGGTTGCACCCGCTGTTCCCGGCGAAGCGTCCACCCTCGAAACGCAGCGTCACCTTCGGCGCGGCGGGAGCGAGATCGCTCGCGCCGAGCGCGCGAAGCGTCCAATCCGTGCCTGCCATGATGTCCGGTGTCAGTTTGCCCGTCGTGACGACCGGCTGCTCCTTCAACGATGTCACCGTCGAGCGTATACGCACGCGTCACGACCTCCGACGGACAGCACATCGCATCGTTGGGGCCGACCTGAATGGCGTCGATCACGACCCGGCGATTCGCGATCCCCATCCTTCTCAGCCTGACGTTCGGGCCGACGAGTGTGGTCGCGATGTTTTTCACCTGACCGCCAGTGGTACTGACGATCGCCAGGTAGATTCGTTCTCCCGAGCCGGCACTCTCGGCCAGGAACACGGCCGTTTCGACCGACGCATCGCCGGTTAAATCTCCGCTTGCGCGCATGTCGCCCACAAACGTGATCCGACGCCGGGCCGCCGCGTCTTCCCATGCGCCGTCCTTCAGCGTGACCGGGGTTCGGGGAGCAGCGAAGCCGGTGTAGGTGGCATTCTTCAGCGCCTGCAGTGAGGCGGCGGATGGAGATTGCGCGGCGAAACCCAGCGCGGCGCCCGCGAGCGCCATGGCGATCAATCGTTCCAGCATGGACGTCAGACTCGCTCTCTATGAGACGGTGAGCCACGGCATATCGTGCTCTCCTGCCGCGGATCGAAAGGCCGGATCAACGTCAGCGAAGGAAAACCGGACAAATGGTGCGCGTAACCATATGGATGCCAAATCTTTGCCATACGCAGGCCTGAACGATTGAGAACGGAATCGAGAACGCCCATGAGCTTCTGGCCGGGTCCCAAGTCAAACGTCACGCGTTCACGGCGTTTCATCACAGCCTGATCGCGACGAGTGGTAGCCGGGCGGGGTTCCACACAACCGCCATGGTCATTTCTTCCGTCTAACCTTTCGCGTCCTTCAGGCGTCTTGATCCGCGAGAGGCAGATGAGTGTTCCTTCCGTGATCCGCTTCGGCGACTTCGAGCTGGATCCCGGCGCAGTTCAAGCTGCGCCGCGACGGCCGCGCCCTGCCGGTCGAGCCGAAAGCGCTGGACGTCCTTCAGCTGCTGATCGCCCGCGCGCCGCAGGTCGTCGACAAGGCGGAGATTTTCTCGATCGTCTGGAAGGACGTCGCGGTCACGGACAACGCCCTGACGCGCGTCGTGGCGCAGCTGCGCAGGACGCTGGACGACGACCCGAAAGCGCCGCGCTACATCGAAACGGTCGCGACGCGCGGCTATCGGTTCGTCGCGCCGATTGCGAGCGCCGTGTCCGGCCGCGGCGCCGACGGACGTCGCCGCCCGTCCCTCGCCGCGGCGCGTCACGTATTTTGCCGCGTTGCTGGTCGCGGTCATCGCCGCAGTCGGGGCCTGGGCAGGCCTGCGGCTTTCGGCTCGACGTCCAAGGCGTCCGCGTCGACGGCGCGCGGCGATGTGCCTGATGTCGCGCGACTCGCGGCGCTTCATCCCGAGCAACTGACCGCAGGCAAAGGCTACGACGGATTTCTCGCCTTTGCGCCCGACGGCAAGAGCATGGCGTTCAGTTCCGATCGATCCGGCGCGCTCGAGATCTACGTGCAGGGGATCGCATCGGGATCGGCCGTCACTGCGCTCACGAGCAATGGCCGGCAGAACGTGCAGCCGGCGTGGTCGCCTGACGGCCAGTTCATCGCGTACCACGAGATGGCCGGCAATGGCATCTGGGTCGTGCCGTCGCGCGGCGGCGTCGCACGAAAAATTTCCGACTACGGGTCGCGTCCGCGGTGGTCGCCGGATGGCCGGCTGATCGCCTTTCAGGAGATTCCCGCCAATCAGGTGAGCGCGCAGGGCGTGCCCGGGCGCGCTCGGCGCGATCGCGATCGTCGAGTCGAGCGGTCGCGCGGCGCCGACCAACATCACGGAGCCCGGCACGCCGGGCGGTCCACACCTCGGCCCGGCCTGGTTCGACAACTCTCACGTCTGGTTCGCCGCGGCCTCGTCAGCCGGCGACCACCTCGCGCTCTGGTCGGTCAACGTCAACGGCGGCGAGCTGCGGCAGGTCGTTGACGACAAATACATCGGGCCCGATTTCGTCATCGCGCCGGATCGCCGAAGCGTGTACTTCACGTCGATCCGCACCGAGGGAATCTGGCGCGTCGCGCTGCCGGCCGACGGCGAGGCGCCGTCGGATCCCGCAAGCCACCGGACTGCAAACGGCCGGTGCGACGACCGCGCAGTTGACGATGTCCTCGGACGGCCGGCGGATCGGATGGACGACCACGGACACGAGTAATCACGTGTGGGCGCGCGCGTCGGCGAGCCGGCCCGGGCCGCAGGACGCGGTGGCGCTCACGCAGGGTTTCGGCATGTGGCACAGTCTGCCGGCGCCCGCTTCCGACGGCCGCGTGCTGCTTGCGGGCGCGCGTCCCGGATCGTTCGTCTCGCTCTTCCTGCTCGATCGATCCGCGACGCTGCGGCAACTGACCACGCATCCGCCCGCGCACGGCGGCGGTCAATGGATGCCGGGCGAACGGGAGATGGCGTTCATCACCCAGCACGGCGAGGGCCCGGCCTACTGGGCGCTCGATCCCGAGACCGGCCGCGAGCGATTGTTGTTCAAGTTGTCGGAGTTGCCGGTTCCGCCGGGCGAGAGTCAGTCCTCGTCGGCATCGCGCAGCGTCAACATTGCCTTCGCGCGCGATTTCAAACGCCTCGCGATGGGCTTCGTGAAAGACGGCCGCCAGAATATCTGGGTCGCGGGCCTGAAGAATCTGCGTCCGGACGGATCGCTGATCCAGAAGACGTTCGAGCGTGACGGCGGCAGCTATCCCACGTGGTCGCCGGACGGCAAATGGATCGCGTACGAATGCGCCGACGGAACGGACACGCACGTGTGCGTGGTGAACGCCGACAGCGGCGAGCGCACGCAGGTTACGCACGAACCCGGACAGAGCTGGGTCGGCGGCTGGGGCGCCGACAACGACACGATTCTGTTCGCCGCGCGGCGCGACGCCGTCTGGAACATCGCCGCGGTCTCGCGCGCGACCGGCGCCGTGCGCACGCTGACGCGTTTCACCGGCGCAGAAAGCTACGTGCGCTATCCGCGCTGGGACGGCGCGAACGATCGCGTCGTGTTCGAACGATCCGAGACGACCGCCCGCATCTGGTCGGTGGAGTTACCGCGCTAGTCCGCGTTGCTCTGACACCACCGATCCCCTCGCAATCCTTGAGATAGAATCGATGAGTCTGACTTAAGCTGAGCCATGAAGCCGATTGAACGGTGGCAGCTCGCGATTCTCACGGCTGCGGCGGTCGCCACGCTGGCGATCCGCCTCGTCTTCGGGCCGTTCAGTCTTCAAGGCGTCATCTATCTCGGCGTCACCGCGATCGCGGCGGCGCAGTTCGGGCCGGCCGCCGCCGCCGTCTCCACCGTGCTCGGGCTGATCGCCGCGCACGTGCGCATCATCATCGATCGGCCGTCGATCCTGCGCGATCCGGCGGCGATGTTCACGCGGCAATACATTTCCACGCTCGGCATCTATCTGACGTTGTCCGCGATTCTCTATGTCGCGAGCAAGCGTCACTATCGACTTGTCGGACAGCTCGAACGCGAGCGCGAGGACCGCGAGCAGCTCGACAGCGCGTACAAACGCGAGCTCGAAGCGTCGCTCATTCGCGAAACGGTGGCGCGCCGCGAGGCGGAGCAGGCCGGCCGCGCGAAGGAAGTCCTGCTCGAGCAGATCGCTTCCGAACTGCGGCTGGCGCGAGAGCTGGCGGCGATCGTCGAGTCTTCCGACGATGCGATCGTCGCGAAGGACCTGAGCGGCGTTGTCACGTCGTGGAACCGCGCGGCCGACCAGACCTTCGGTCACACCGCGATCGAGATGATCGGGCGGTCCATTCGTCGTATCGTCCCGGACGAACGCGTGGCGGAAGAAGACAACGTGCTGGTGCGCGTGCAGCGCGGCGAGAAGATCGTCCAGTTCGAAACCGTGCGCCAGCGCAAGGACGGCACGTTGATTCCGATCTCGCTGACCGCGTCGCCGATTCACGACGAGAGCGGACGCGTCGTGGGCGTCTCGGAAATCGCCCGCAACATCACCGATCGCAAGCGCGCCGAGAGCGCGCTGGCCGACCTCCAGCAGCGCCTGCTCGCCCTGGTGTCCGCCTCCGGCGTGCTGCTCCGATCGCCGCAGGTCGCCGACGTGGTGCCGGCCACCCTGACCGTGGCCCGCGATCTGGTGACGGCCGACGGATACGCGATCTGGCGGCGGGAGCGCGACACGAATCGCTGGCACATCATGTCGAGTGCCGGCATTTCCGAAACATTCGCGCGGGAATCCGCGTGGACGGATACACCGGCGATCGACGATGCGCTGGTCGTCGAGGACGTGCGTTCGCTGCCGCTGCTGAGCAGTCGCCAGGACGCGTACCGGGCGGAGGGCGTCGAGTCGATCCTCGTGATCCCGCTCGCCATCGGCGGACAGAACACCGCGAATCTGGTTTTCTACTACCGCACGCGCCACTCGTTCACCGATGTCGAAGTGCAGGCGGCGCGCGCGCTCGGCAACCTGGCGGCGACCGCGCTCACGACCGCCGAACTGTACGACGCGCAGCAGCAGAGCCGCGGCGAATCGGAATTCCTCGCCGAAGCCGGCGCGGTGCTCGCGCGCTCGCTCGACTACGAGACCACGCTGAAGGAAGTCGCGAAGCTCGCGGTGCCGCAGATTGCCGACTGGTGCGCGATCGATCTCGTCGGCGCCGGCAATGCCATCCAGCGCCTGGCCGTGGCGCACCGCGATCCGGCGAAAGCGGCGCTCGCCAAGGAGTTTCGCGAGCGCTATCCCGACGATCCGAATTCGCGCTTCAGCGTGACGCGCGTCATCCGGACCGGTGAACCCGCGCTGCTCGAGCGGCTGCCCGACCCGTCGGCGGTCGCCCCGGAGCGGCGGTCGGCGTACCTCGAAGTCGTCGGCACGCTCGGCATCAAGTCGGTGATGATCGTGCCGCTGCTGGTGCGCCAGCGGACGGTCGGCGCGATGACGTTCGTCGCCGCCGAGTCCGGGCGCCATTACAACGCGAGCGACCTGCAGCTGGCGAAAGACGTCGCCTCGCGCGCGGCGCTCGCCGTGGACAACGCGCGCGCCTACGCCGAGGCGCGGCGCGCCAGCCAGTTGAAGGACGAATTCCTGGCGACGCTGTCGCACGAACTGCGCACGCCGCTCAACGCCATCGTCGGCTACGCGCGCCTGCTGCGCGCCGAGGTGCTCAGCGACGAGCGCAAGGTCCGCGCCTTCGAGATCCTCGAGCGCAACGCGACATCGCTGACGCAAATCGTCGAGGACGTGCTCGACGTCTCCCGCATCATCGCGGGCAAGGTGCGGCTGCACGTCCAGCCCGTCGAACTGGGCAGCGTCGTCGAGTTGGCGGAAGCATCGGTACGCCCCGCCGCTGACGCGAAGGGCGTGCGGATTCAGATGTCGCTCGACCGCGACACGCCGGCGGTGTCGGGCGATCCGGATCGGCTGCAGCAGGTCGTGTGGAACCTGCTGGCCAACGCGGTGAAATTCACGCCGCGGGCCGGGCTCGTGCAGATCGAGCTCGCGCAGATCGAGTCGCACGTCGAGATCGTCGTGCGTGATACCGGCCGTGGGATTCCGCGCGCGTTTCTGCCGCACGTGTTCGAACGCTTCCGCCAGGCCGACAGTGGCTTCTCGCGCGAACATGGCGGCCTCGGACTCGGACTGGCCATCTGCCGCGACATCGTCGAGCTCCACGGCGGGACGATTCACGCGGAGAGCGACGGGGAAGGGACGGGGGCGACGTTCCGCGTCACGCTGCCGAGCGTGGAGGCGAGGGCGGACGGCGCGCGGCGCGAGCCGCGCGTGGAGCGCCGCCGCGAGCGGGAAACGGTGCCGGCCTCGTCGAAACTCGATGGCGTGCGCGTGCTCGCGGTGGACGACGAAGAGGACACGCTGACACTCCTCCGGGAGATCCTCGAGGGCGCCGGCGCCGCGGTGACGACCGTGACGTCCGCCGAAGAAGCGCTCGACATGGTGCACCGGTCGGCGCCCGACGTGCTGATCGCCGACATCGGCATGCCCGGCACCGACGGCTTCGAGCTGATTCTCCGTGTGAGGGCGCTGACCGATTCACGCGAGCGCACGATCCCCGCCGCGGCGCTGACCGCCTACGCGCGGTCGGAAGATCGCGTGCGCACGCTGCGCGCCGGCTTCCAGGTCCACCTCGCGAAGCCGATCGATCCCGAAGAGCTCGTCGCCGCCATCGCCGATCTCGCTCGCCACGTCCCCACACCCTAAGTCCTGAACGCCTGGGCTTCGCCTTCGCGAAGCGCCTCTGTCCCCAGTCATAAGCGCTCTCGATCGGCGGCTGTCGATCCCGCGGTTTCCCGTTCGACGTGTCAGTAGAGCGTGGACATCAGGTGGGCCCGGCCGGCCCGGACCGCGCGAACACAAACGAAGCCAAAGGAGACTCGGCCATGCGACTCGCGACACGAAAAACTGCAGTGTTATGGATCATCCAGGGCCTTCTGGCCGCGCTGTTCCTGTTCGCCGGCGGCGTGAAACTGGTCGTTCCCGTCGAGATGATGACGGCGCAGACGGGCCTCTCCGGCGGCTTCATCCGGTTCATCGGCGTGGCGGAAGTGCTCGGGGCGGCGGGCCTCATCCTGCCCGGGCTGTTTCGGATTGGCCAGGCACTGACGCCGGTGGCGGCGGCCGGCCTCGTGATCATCATGATTGGCGCGACTGTGATTTCGTTGCCGGGCGGCGCGGCGGCGGTGACGCCATTTGTCGTGGGACTCCTGGCGGCGTGCATCGCTTACACCCGCTGGCGGTCGTTGTCGCTGCAGGCCGCGGCCTGACGAACGCCGCGTTGACCGGAACGTCAGGTGACGCAGGAGCGCGCGCGCTCGAGGAGCAACGCGCGCTCCCGCGCGTTTTTCGTGAGCGACGCCGCCCGTTCGAATTCGATGCGCGCCTCGTCCAGGCGCGAGAGCTTCTTCAGGAGATCCCCGCGAACGCTCGGCACCAGGTGGTAGTTGCGCAGCGCCGGCTCGCCGGCAATGCCGTCCACCAGCGCGAGCGCCGCCGCCGGTCCGTCCGCCATGCCGATCGCCACCGCCCGGTTCAGCGCAACGACCGGCGACGGCATCAGGGCTGACAGCTCCTCGTACAGCGAGACGATCTGCCGCCAGTCGGTGGCTTCCGGCGTGCGCGCGCGTGCATGGCATGCGCCGATCGCCGCCTGCACCGTGTAGAACCCGCGCGTGCCATCCAGCCGCTCGGCACGATCGAGTGCGGCCAGGCCGTGCTGTATCAGAAGGTGATCCCAGATCGCGCGGTTCTGGTCGTTCAGGAGGATCGGATCGCCGGTCGGTCCGACCCGCGCCCTGAGGCGCGACGCGTGAATTTCCATCAGCGCGACGAGGCCGTGCGCTTCGGGCTCGTCCGGCGTCAGCTCCGCGACGATGCGCCCGAGGCGAATAGCGTCCTCGCAGAGCGCCGGCCGCACCCAGTCGTCGCCGGCGGTCGCCGAATAACCCTCGTTGAAAATGAGATAGATGACTTCGAGCACCGAAGACAGGCGCGCGGGCAGTTCGTCGCGCCGCGGCACCTCGAAAGGCACGCGCTCTTTCGCGAGCGTGCGTTTCGCGCGGACGATCCGCTGCGCGATGGTCGGCTCGGGCACGAGGAAAGCGCGGGCGATCTCGTCGGTCGTGAGACCGCCAAGCAGCCGCAGCGTCAGCGCCACGCGCGCTTCGGTCGGGAGCACGGGATGACAGGCGGTGAACACCAGCCGCAGCAGGTCGTCGCCGATGTCATCGTCCAGCGCGGCGTCGAGATCGGGCACGGCCTCTTCCTGGCGCAGATCGAGCTCGTAGCCGAGCTCTTCGTGTTTGCGTTCGAGAAGGGTGCGCCGCCGCAGTTGATCGATCGCGCGGTGCTTGGCCGTCGCCATGAGCCACGCGCCGGGGTTGTCGGGGATTCCCGAGCCGGGCCACTGTTCGAGCGCGGCGACCAGCGCGTCCTGCGCGAGCTCTTCGGCCAGACCGACGTCGCGCACCATCCTGGCGAGCCCGGCAATGATCCGGGCGGACTCGATCCGCCAGACGGCGTCGATGGCGCGATGGATGTCGGGAGCCGTCACGGCCCCCGATCACACCATCTTCGTGCGGTTAGGGCAACATCACCTTGGCGGAGCTAGCGCTGCGCGTTCTTCGACGCCTGTTCCATGATGCGCTTTTCCTGCTCACGCAGTTCCGGCGTGAACTCCGCGCCGAAGTCCTCGGCCTCGAAGATCTGGCGAATCTCGAGCTCGGCATCGCCCTCCGGGAACGGGTTGGGGCAGCGTTTGACCCACTCGATGACCTCTTCCCGCGACTTGACCTGGAAGATCCAGAAACCGGCGATCAGTTCCTTGGTTTCGGGGAACGGTCCATCGATCACGGTCCGCTTCGAGCCCGAGAACCGCACGCGCGCGCCCTTCGAGCTGGGCTGCAGCCCTTCACCTGCCAGCATGACGCCGGCTTTGACCAGTTCTTCGTTGTATTTGCCCATCTCGGCGAGCATCTTCTCGTTCGGCATGATGCCGGCTTCCGACTGGTTGTTGGCTTTGACGATCACCATGAATCTCACGGGGCTCTCCTTTGTCAGTTGTCGCGGCGGCCGCCTTCGGGCCGCTCGCGGTGTTTCCTGCTTCCATCTACACGTCGAACGGCCGGCGGCAGGATCGACATGTGCCAAAAGCGGCCTATAGTGTCGCCGGAGCGCTGAGTTGAAGGTTCACCTGGTCGACGGCACCTACGAACTGTTTCGCCACTATTACGCCATGCCGCCCGCCAAGGACCAACACGGCCGTGAAGTGGCCGCGGTCCGCGGGGTCGTCGCTTCGCTGCTGGGCATGATCAGCGCGCGGCGCGACGCATGTCGGGGTCGCGACCGATCACGTCATCGAATCGTTCCGCAACGATCTCTGGCCGGGCTACAAGACCGGCGCCGGCATCGAGCCGGATCTCTGGGCGCAGTTTCCGCTCCTCGAAGAGGCGCTGGCTGCCGCCGGCATGGTGGTCTGGCCGATGGTCGAGTTCGAAGCCGACGATGCGCTGGCGGCGGCGGCGGTGGCGGCCGCGCAGGATGCGCGCGTCGAGCAGGTCATCATCTGCACACCCGACAAGGATCTGGCGCAGACGGTCAGCGGGACGCGAATCGTGCAACTCAACCGGCGAACGCGGGCGATCCGCGACGAAGCGGGCGTCGTGGCGAAGTTCGGCGTGCCGCCGGCGTCCATTCCGGATTACCTCGCGCTCGTGGGCGACACCGCCGACGGGTTTCCGGGCCTGGCGGGGTGGGGACCGAAGTCGGCGGCCGCGGTGCTCGCCCGGTTCGGGCACATCGACCAGATTCCCGCCGACTGGCACGACTGGCATGTGAACGTGGCGAATCCGGCGGCGCTCTGGCGCACGCTCTCGGCCGAACGCGAGCGGGCGCTCCTGTTCCGGCGCCTCGCCACGCTGCGCACCGACATCCCGCTCTTCGACTCGGTCGATGCGTTGAAGTGGAAAGGTCCGACCAAGGCGTTTGCGCCGCTCGCCGCGCGGCTCGAACCGTAGGGATTGAGCTCGATGAACGCGCTGCGCGCCGACTGATCCGCCAGACACCCGTTCGTTCGCGCTCCGGCCTAGAATGAAGCATTCGGTATGGCTGGACGGAGGACGCGTGAATCGTGAATTCGGACTGAGAACGGCAACACTGGCGGCTGCGGCGGCGTTCCTGGCGATGGGGATTGCGTGCGCGCCATCGGCGGCACGGCATGAAAACACCCAGGCGACGCGGCCGGTGGCCGATCCCACGCGTGCCTCCGTCATCAATCATCTGGTGCCGGCGCGCGATTCCATCGGCCGCGCGCCCGCGAGTTTCAGCTGGACCCCCGTGCCCGGCGCCGACAGCTATTCGGTTGGCGTCTGGAACGAGGTCGACGTGCTGGTGTGGCGCCAGAATCACATCACCGAGACGTCGGTCGCCAGGCCCGAGGACGTGCCGCTCGAGCCGGGAACGTATTTCTGGTCGATTTCCGCGCTGCGCGAAGACAATCAGATCGCCGAATCCGGTCTGGCGGCGTTCGTGGTGCGGACCATTCCCTAGAGGAAGCCGGTTCTTCCCGTTCTCCTGGTCAGTCGTTCGAGCGAATGGCTCGCGGTCTTCGAGCGCAGTGACGTCACGCTCGAGCGACTCTCCGTTCCGCGCGTCACGGTCGGCGGGGTCACGTTCGATCCCGTGCGGCGCGCCGCAGCCCGCCTCGAGCGGTGTGAGTCCGCTTCTCTTGTTCACGTCGAATCCGGCCGCCGCATACCGGTTGATCCCGCCGGAGCCGAATGGATCGCGCCGGTCGGGTTTTCCGACGACGGCTCGTATCTCGCGTTTCTGGCGGCACGCGACCACGCGCTGCACGTCGCGTGGACGCGCTGTGCGGACGGACTGACGACGGTCCTCGATGGACACGCGGTCAACGCGACGTTCGCCGAGCCGGTCAGCTGGCGCGGGTCGCGGCTGATCTGCCGTTTGTTCCGTCACACGACGGCGCGAGCCGGACGTCCTTCGAACCGTTTGTCTTCGACAGTCCGGAGACAACCATCACGGGTTGGAATCGGCGTGGCGACGCGACGGAGTCCGGCGCCGATGCGATCGAGCGGTATTTTCGCAGTCAGATCGCGTCCGTGGACGTCGGTGTCTCGCGCGTGACACCGCACGGCGAGCCGGGCGTTTTCAAGCGCACGTCGGCATCGCCCGACGGCCGGCTGCTGCTGGTCACTCGCCTCGCGCGTCCCGTTCGAGGGGCTGCACGCGCTGTCGTCAGCCCGGACCGTTGACGAAATCCGCGACTGCACGCGCGACGGCGCGATCGTCCACACGCTCGCCGCGCCGCCTTTTGCGCCGAGCCGGAGCAGCGCCGCCGGATGGCGATGGCATCCGTTCAAACCGGCGACGCTCGTGACTGTGGCACGTGCGGACAGCGGCGACATTCTGATCGAGGCCGAAGAACCATTCGACACGATCACCGTCCAGCCGTTGACGCTCGAAACCGAGTGCGTGCGCCACGCCTGGACGACGGAAGGAGAGCTGCTCACGTGGGAGCAGGATCGTCAGCGGCAGACGCTGGCGCTTCGCGTGACGCGCGATGGCGCGATCTCGGCGGCGCCCGTCTGGGAAGGCCACGTGGCGTCCGCCGACGTTCCCATGCCGTCATGGCGCTTCGAGGGACTGGCCGCAGGCGACGAGTTGATTCCGATCTGGAGCACGGGCCGGCCGGACGGCCTCGCCGTTCAGCGCGGCACGACGTTGTTCGTGACCGGCGCGCGCGTGTGCGATGGACGCCGGCTGCCATTTCTGGATTGCATCGACCTCCGGACCAGCCAGCGATCGACTGTCTTCGCCAGCCGGCCGGATCTCCACGAACATGTCGTGGCCGTGCTCGACGATGACGCGAGTCTTCTGTTGACCGTGGCGGAGAGTCCTGAGGAGCCGCCGGAGTTCCGCATCAGCAATCAGCAGCACGAAAGGCGCGACCGGATTGCGGCGCCGCGTCCTGTTCGACCGCGTGCCGTCGCTCCATCGTGAGCGGGTGCGGTATGAAGGCTACGATCGGTCGGCGCTGACCTGCAGTTTCTACTACGACCGCGATCGTGTCGATGCCGCGCGCGCTGTCCACGCTGATCTGGATTTATCCCGAGCTCGCCGGCTTCCTCCCGGTGCGCGATCGTCTGTACGACAACCAGTGGGTCGGCGCCGACGGAATATCACCGCTCGCGCTTCTCGATCACGGATATGCGATTGCGCATTTTCCGCAGCTGCCGCTGCGGCCGAGCGCCGAGAATCCGGCGGGCATGACCGGCCAACTGGTTGACACGATCTCGTCGCTGGTGGAGGCGCTCGTCGCCGCCGGCGCGGCGCGCGACCGGATCGCCATCGGCGGACACTGTCTCGGCGCCTACGCATCGACGCAGCTGCTCGCGAGCAGCCGGCTGTTCTGCGCGGGGATCGCGTGCGGCGGCTTCTATAACCTGACCAATCGGCCGAAAGGCTGGCTCTTGACCGGGCGCCGCTCGATGCAGGATTGCCCGGACGCGTACATCGAAGGTTCCCCGCTCCTCCATCCCGAGCGCATCGTCGCGCCGCTGCTCCTGATGCACGGCGAGCACGACGAGTTCCTGTGGCTGGATCCGGCGTTCGAGACGCGGCAGATGTACCTGGCGATGGCATCGACCGGCGGAACCGCGCGCTATGTGTGCCTGCTGCGGGAAGGACACCGCTACGAAGCGCGCGAATCGCTCGACATCTTCAATGCCGAACTGCTGCGATGGTGCGACGCGCACGTGAAGCGCGGCGTCGCCCCGGCGGCGAGTTAGCTAGCGTCCGCTTTTCTTCGCCGCTTCCTGTTCCTGGAAGCGCGCGCCCTGCAGCATGCCGCCGAGCGAGTAGTTGCCCTCGTGGCACGCGTATTCGTAGAGCTGTTCGTTCGTGCCGACCCACGGATACTCGCCGGTCCACGAACGCTCCCAGGTCTGCGGATCGTCGACGGTAAACCGGTAGAGCAGCGTGTTGGCGTCGGTCCGCGTGATGCGCTCGACGACGTGCAGCTGATCGCCGGAGCCGTTGAACTGCGTCTTGTTCGTGAAGTTGGTCGTGTCGATGACGAGCGTATCGCCATCCCAGCGGCCGATCGAGTCGCCCATCCACTTGCGGATCGATGGCGGCAGGTGCTCGGCGTTCATCCTGATCACGCGCGCGTCATGAACCATTTCGTTCAGGATCATGATGGAGTTCGGCGTCTGCACGATCTGCTTCAGGTTGTTGTAGAAGTAGTTGGGCAGCGACGGCGGACCCGACGTCGAGCCGAACCCGAGCAGGCAGCGTTCGGACAGCGGACGGAGCTCCGGACCGTCGAACGCGCCCGGAGGTCCCGACGATCCCTCGTTGGCGTCGGGGCTCGCGGCGGTCGCGAGATACGCGGCGTTGCGGCGGCGCGCCTCGGGTTTCATCGCCGGCACTTTTCCATTCGGCGGATCGACGATGATCGAGCTCCGTTTCTCGCCGTTGACGGTGATCACCTTGGTGCCGCCCGCGAGCCAGAAGTTGTTGTAACCGCCGACCACGCCGCCGCCGAACTGCTCGAGGACTTCGAGATAGGTCTTCGGCGCGACCGTGGAGCCGCCGACCGGCGGCGCTTCGCGATCGCCTTTGAGCGGCGCGTCGTTCTTCACCTGGCGATCGGCTTCGTACTTCTCCATCGCGGCCGCTTCCGCGGCCGTCAGCACCAGGCGATCGCCGAGCCCCTGGGGCCGCACCAGCGGCGTGATCGTCGCGACGTCGTATGTGCCCTGAAGATCCGGATGTCCATCGGCAGTGCGGGGAAGCGTCTTCGCGGGGGTTGGCGGCCGTCCCTGCGCGCGCAGCGGTTGTCCCGCCGCGAGGCACCATGCGGCCGAAACGGCGAACGTCAGCGGTACGACGAACCGGGCCATGTGATGCGTCATGACACCATCCTGCGGACCCGACGCGCATCCTGTCAAGCAAAGCCGATGACGTGACAATGCGCCTGCGCGGGCCAAAACGGTCAAGGCAAATCGGGAAGCGCGAGCGTCGTGCGAAGAAAATCGGCATCGTAGGCGCCGTACAGCACGTACATGCCAGCGGCGCACCACAATACGGCCAGCGCAATGCGCAGCGGCCGCGAATAGCTGCGAATCTGCAGGGTCGTCAGAGCGAGCACGACAAACAGTTCGTAAGTGGTCCGCTCGGCGTTCCCGACATCGACCCAGGTCATTTCGAAATTGAGGCAGAGGGCCAGCAGCGCATACACGGTCGCCGCGATGGTGATTGCCCCGGGCTTGCTGATCGCCAGTGCCGCGGCGACGGCCGACGCGCCGATGAGGAGAATGGGATACGCGACGCCCGCTCGCGCCATGGACGGACTACCGGGAAAATATCGGCCCTGGTGAATCGCCGACCACAGATCCGCGATCCCGCCGAACGGCCAGCCGAGCGACTGGCGCGCGGCCGAAGAACCCGCTGACGCCCCATGCCGGCAGCAGCGTCCATCCGACATAGATCCGCCACAGCGCCACCGGTACCAGCGACGCGAGCAGCAGCGTGACCGCGTCGCGCCGCCGGCCGGTCATCGTCATGCTGCCGGCGATTGCGAGCACGATCACCGCGCCGGTCTCGCGGACCAGCAGTGAGCCGGCGAAGCACGCGCCCGCCGCGATCCACTGCGATCGCGCGCAAAAGAAAACGCCTGCCAGCAGCAGCGCCGCAGCAAGCGGTTCCGGCAAGCCGCCGAACAGCGATCGCCAGAATCCAGGAACGATGAGGATCAATGCCCCGAAGGCGGGACTGAGGCCCGCCTGTCTGCGCGAGCGCGGCGAGCGCGAAGGCCGCGCCAAATACCGACACGAGGATCACGGCGATCATCGTCGCGGGATATTGCTGCCAGCGATCGCCGGCGATGATCCGCGTCAGCAGGCTGAAACCGATCCGCCCGAAGCGGTACGGGACGTTGTCCACGACAAAGCCGTACTGCGCGGGATCGCGGCTGAACGTCCGCAGCAACGGATCGAATGTCATGTAGTACATGAACTGTCCGTCGTACCCGTTCTCGGCAAGCCTGAGGCTGTCGCGGATGTCCGGGCGCGCGTTGACCAGCGGATTGATGTCGAACGAACTCCGCGACACGGTCAGGAATCCGCTGTAGTTCCCGTCGTAGGCATCCGCCAGCCGTGACGTGCATGGCCGTCGCGAAGATCGCCGGCCACGATCGCGGCGACGATGAAACGCCGGCTGGCATCGACCCATCGCCCCGCCGCGGAGGCGTGCCGGCCGAACAGCCAGCGGGTCGCGGTCCACGCTTGCGGAAGTGCAAGGACCACCAGAAACGCGATCACGGTCCACGACCAGACGATGACTCGGTAATGGGAGACCCAGGGAGCGGCCGCGATGACTGCGAGCGTGGCTGCCACGACGAACGACAGCGCGCGATGCGTGAGCGCGAGCCACCGCGCAAACGGGGCGGGATCGATCAGCAGGAATAGCGCGCCGATGGCGAGCGCGGCAAGAAGGCTGAATGCCAGCGAGACCGGCGTGTAGTGCGTGGAGTCGTGCGGGAGAATGACGAAGAAAAACGGTCCGCTCGTGTTCCCGTGGTGCGTGGCGATCTCGAGATAGGCCAGCGCCCAGTCGTCCGGCGGACCGTCGAGGCGAATCTCGTGCGCGCTGTCCGGCCGCCCACGCGGTGGCCACGCAGTCCACGCGTCCGGTCGCGCCGGCGCCGACGTGCGGACGGCAGACCGGCGCGCCGTCAACGCTCAGCGTGAAATCGTGGTCGGCGTGCGTGGGGTTGTCGATCTGCGCGATGAGCGCGAGCGGCTGGTGCAGGACGGTGAGGCCGTCGAGTTGATCGCTCGTCAGCCTGACCGAGCCTTGCGTGGCGGCGGTGGCCGACTGAACGAGCTTGAGGCGCAGCCGATCGAAGTCGATGAATCCGCGCGTGAACAGCGCGACGAACGCGACAAGAGTCGCCAGCGCAGCGATGATCGGTCGATGGCGTCGCACGGAAACGAACCGTGCGACACCTTATCACGCGATCTGCTGCACCTGCCGGAGGACCGCATCGCCGAGCCGCTCGACGTCCGCGAGCTCGTTGTACACCTGCGCCGAGACGCGCGCCCACAGCCGGCCGTGCCACGTGACGACGTGGACCTCGATGTGCTCGTCGAGGAGCAGCGCCAGCCGCAGCCGCGCCGCATCGTCGGCGCTGGCGCCGGCTTCAGCGGGCATCGGTACGGCGATCATCGAGCCGAACATCGCGCGCGGCGTTTCGAGCGCGGTCCCCCAGCGGGTCGTCAGCAACTCGGCGGCCTGCCACGCGAGGCCATGGTTGTAGGCCAGGACGCGCTCGAACTGCCATTCGCGAAAGAGCGCGATACCTTCGGGCGCCGCCAGGAACGGCGTGGGATCGGACGTGGCCGTCAGCTCGAACTCCTGGAGATAGCCCTGGCCGAAGCCCCACGAGACGACCGGGTAATGAAGCCCTTTCTGGCGTTCGGGCGCGGCCCAGAGAATGCCGCACGAGCGCGGCGCGAGCGCCCACTTGTGGAGGTTGGCCGAGTACCAGTCCACGCCGAGCGACGGGATGTCGAGGGCCAGTGAGCCGGGCGCGTGCGCGCCGTCCACGAGCACCGGAACGCCGTGGCGATGGCAGACGGCGGCGATCGCCGCGAGCGGCAGCACGACGCCGGTCGTCGCCGACACGTGATCGACGACGGCGAGCTTCGTCCGCGGGGTCAGTGCCGCGGCGAAGGCGGCGACGATCTGATCCGGCTCGCGCAGGGGAAACGGCATGTCGATCGTGCGCACGGTCGCGCCGTGCACTGCGGCCGCCGCTCGTGCAGCGATCGCGGTTGCGCCGTACGCGAGATCGCTGACGATGATGTCGTCGCCGGGGGCGAAGGGCAGGGAGCGAAGGACGGCGTTGAGGCCGGTCGAGACGCTCGGCACGAATACCAGGTCGTCCGCGCGGGCGCCGACAAACGCCGCAATCGGTTCGATCGCTTCGCGCAGGCGCGTCTTGGTGCGCCACGGCGCCGGGGAGTGCCCGTTCAGTTCGCGGATCATGAACCGCGCCGGCTGACGCTCCATCTCGTCGCGCAGCGCCTGCTGCTTCCGCAGCACGCGCACCGGCGTCGCGCCGACCGTTCCGTGATTGAGATACGTGAACTCCGGATCGAGGAGCCACTGGGAAAGCATCGAGCGCCCGAATGTCACCATGCCGGCATTCTACGAATGCGCGCCGAAGGTCGCGCGGGCCATTTGGTGATTGGTACGGATCGCGTAAAAAGCAGAACCACGAAAAAGCAAACCACGGAGGACACAGCGAAACACGGAGGAGCACCGAAAAAGCACACGGTTCGACGCGGCGCCGCTTGCGGCGGATACGTCACGGCACGACAGATGAACGACCATTGGTTCTATTCGTCGTTCATCTGGCCGTGAGCGTGACGAGCATCGGCCTGCGCAGCAGGCCGACCGCGTCGAACACCTGGGACTTCTCTGCGTCGTCTCCGCGTGCTCAGCGGCCTCTGCGGTTGATCGTCGTTACTTGATGATCAGTTTCTGCACTCGCCAGTTCGATGTCTCGGCCACATAGACTTCGGTTTCAGTCGGACACGCGAGCTGGTGCGCGCCGGAGAACTGACCGAGCTGGCGGCCCGAGCGGCCGATGACGCCGAGGACGTGCCCGTCGAGCGCGACTTTGAAGATGCGCCCGGGAAACGTGCTCTCGCCGACGAACAGGACCTGGTTCGCGCCCTGTGTGATGCAGATGGAGTTGGGCGCGCCGATCACCGCCGCGAGGCGATCGCCGGTGGGCGTGTTGCCGTTGACGGCGCGGGTCCCCGGCTCCGGCGGGACGTCGATGGTGAACATGCGGAGGAATTTGCCCTCGGTGTCGAAGACCTGGATGCGCCGGTTCGATCGATCGCCGACGTAGATGTTGTCGTTCCGATCGATCACGATGGTGTGCGGCAGGTTGAATTGCCCCGGCGCCCTCCCGCGCTCGCCCCACGACTTCACCCAGTCGCCGTTCTGATCGGTACTTGGCGACGCGCGAGTTGACGTAGCCGTCGCTGATGTAGAGGCTGCCGTGCGAGTCCCACGCGACGTCGGTCGGCTGGCGGAACAGGCCGTCCACGTGAGGGAGCGGCGGATTGGGATGCTCCCACGGCCGCGTGTCCTCGTCGGCGGATTCCCGTCCGCCGCCCGTACACCTGCGTCACGCGCCCGGCGCGGTTGAACTTGACGATCATGTCCGAGCCCTTGTCCACGGCCCAGATGTTGTCGTCCTTGTCGATGCGCACCGTGTGCGCGAACGACCACGCGTAGAGGTCCTTGCCGATTTCGCGAATGAACTCGCCCTTGGCGCCGAACTCGAGGAGCTGCGCCGCCGTCGGCGCATAGGCCGGCCCGTGCGCGCTCGCCGAGCGGGTGAACACGAAGACGTGGCCCTGCGAATTGACGGCGACGCCGGACACCTCGCCGAAATTCATGCCGGCGGGCAGCTTGAGGAAATCGGGCACCGAAACAAACGACAGCGCCGGAACCGCCTGCTGGGCGCTGGCTGGCCTGGCGGGGCCGGAAGTGACGACCAGAAGCAGAACAAGGACGATCAGCCACGATTTCATGCGCGCCTCCGGCGTGCATCTTAAGCGCGCCGGGCCGGCCGAACAGACCCAATCGAAGCCCATCAGATAGCCCAAATCGGGTCCGCAGACAACACGCCTCAGGTCATGGCAGACTGCACGCGCCGACTGCCGCCTGCCTTTATTTCGTCATTTGACGCGTTCTTCGGCACACCCGACACCTCATCAGATGCTTAAGTGTTTGATTTATGGCCGGTTAGGTCTAACCCAGATCTGGCATGCCCCCTGCCTAAGAGAGGCCAGGAAAGCTCAGTGAAATTCGTCGTTCTCGTCCAATCCGCGTCAGTCGTTCACCCACGGACATGTGCTCAATCATCCCGCGTTGTTCGGGTCCCCGCGCGTTCATCGCGGCCGGCCCGGCGCTTCGACGCGTTATGTGCTGAGTTCCGTGGTGTCGGGGATACGCAAGACGCGCGGTCGTGCGAGGTCGTCTGAACGATCAGAAGCTTCCGACCCGCCGCCGAGGTATGGCGGTTGGGAGGCCGAACGGTCAAAATGACCGAACGGTCAGTAGGTCCTAGCTTAAGAAGGAAGGCTGGAGGAATGATTACAGTGACCGAAGAGAGGGAAGAGAAGCTGGAGACCGTTACCGAGCGCGCGCGGCCGAAGTTGCCGTTGCGTCCGCGGGAGCGGCAGATTGCCGACTTGATGCTCGATCATTTCCGCGTGCCGGCGATCGCCGCGCACCTGGGAATCAGCGATCACACGGTTCGCAATCACCTGAAGAACATGTACCGACGCCTGGGCGTGCATTCGCAGCAGGAACTGTTGGGTCTTCTGAAGGAAGAAGCGGGAACCCCGTCTCGTTTTCGACCGTCTTAGTATGGTGTAGTCAAGGGTGGGGGTGCTCCAGGTACCCCTGTGCCCGTCGGTTTCGATTCCTTTAGCCACAGAGGTTTGTATGAACGGCAAGTCCCTCGCGGTCCTGGTAGTCGGAGGCGGGCTCCTCATTGCACCGTCGCTTGCGCACGCTCAGGGCGCCCGCGCGACCGCGGGCGCGCCGACGTTTTCCAAGGACGTCGCGCCCATCTTTTACAAGAACTGCACGACTTGCCACCGGCCGGGCGAAATTGCGCCGATGTCGCTCCTGACCTATAGCGACACGCGCCCCTGGACCCGGGCGATCAGCACGCAGATCACCAAGGGCACGATGCCGCCCTGGCACGCGGATCCGGCGCACGGCTCGTTCCTGAACGACCGCCGCCTGACCGACGTCGAGAAAGAAACCATTCTGAACTGGGTCGCGGCCGGCGCGCCCGAAGGCAACGCCGCGGACCTTCCCGCGCAGCCGGTTTATCCGGACGGCTGGAGCATCGGCAAACCGGACGCGGTGTTCGCGCTCGGCGAGGAATATCCGGTTCCCGCAAACGGCACCGTCGACTACAAGTATTTCGAAGTTCCCACGAACTTCACGGAAGACCGCTGGATTCAGGCGTACGAAGTGAAGCCTGGCACTCCCTCGGTCGTCCACCACGTCATCGTCTACGCGCGCGCGCCGCGCCGCGAGCGTCCTGCCGGCGCGCCGCCGGCTGGCGCGCCTCCGGCCAACGCTGCGCCGCACAGCGCCGCAGCGGCGGCAGGGCCCGTTCTCGTTTGCGCCCGGCATGGAAGAACCCGACGAGGTGAAGGCGAACGCCGCGCGCCAGGAAGTGCCGAACGATCGTCCGGCGCCGCAGGGCGGAACCGGCGCGTTCGTCGGCGGCTATACGCCCGGTCAGGCGGTTCGCGTGTTTCAGCCCGGCAGCGCGCTGCGCCTCCCGGCCGGATCGACGCTCGTCTTCCAGATGCACTACACCGCCAACGGCAAGCCGTCCAGCGATCGCTCGAAGATCGGCTTCGTCTTCGCCAAGGAGCCGCCGAAGCAGGAAGCGATCACCGCGGCGCTCGTCAACGCGAACTTCACGCTGCCGGCGGGCGCCCAGAGCACGCGCGTGGATGCGGAAGTCACGCTCAACATGGACATGACCCTCTGGAGTCTCCTGCCGCACACGCACGTCCGCGGCCGCCGCTGGGAGATTGAGGTGACCTATCCGGACGGCCGGAAGGACATCGTGCTGGCCGTGCCGAACTACGACTTCAACTGGCAGACCGACTATGTCTTCAAGGAGCCGCTGAAGCTGCCGAAGGGCACGGTGATTCATTCGTCGGCGTGGTACGACAACTCCGCGGCCAACAAGTCGAATCCCGATCCGAAGCAGGACGTCCACTGGGGCGAGCAGACCTGGGAAGAGATGCAGTTCACCGCGTTCACCTTCACGCTCGACCAGCAGCCGTCGCCCGCGACCACCGCAGGCGCCCAGCAGCAGTAAGTCTCGAAACACTGGGGAGCACGAGCGTTGACCGCTCGTGCTCGTCTGCTCCTCGCCGGCCCGCCTCAGCTTTTCCCCTCCCCGCAGATTTCCGACTTAGTACGCACGGGCGTGACGCAAAATGGGTCTGAGACCCCTGCGTGTTCGCTCGAGGTGCCCATCGCATCCTGACGCCTGACGTCCCGTCGCTCCGCGCGTTCCTCTGCGGCGTGTTCGCCGTATGTCTTTTTGCGGCGTCTCCCGTCCACGCCCAGGCGCCCATCGTCCTCGTCGGCGATCAGGACTATCCGCCGCTCAGCTATCTCGATCGCGGTGTCGCCCGCGGCTTCGACGTGGACGTCGCGCTGGCGATGGGGCGCGTGCTCGGCCGCGAGGTGCGGGTCGAGCTGATGGACTGGGAGCAGGCGCAGGCGCGCGTCATCTCGGGACAAGCCGATGGCCTGATCGATCTGGCGATGTCCGATGAGCGCCGCACGCTCTACGATTTCGCGAAGGCGACGATCATTCACGACTACGGGCTGTTCGTCCGCGTCGGCGAAACGACGGTCCGCGAGACCATGGATCTGACCGGCAAGCACGTCGGGGTCACGCCTGGCGGCTTTCCCCGCGCGTTCCTCACCGGCCGTCCCGCGATCCGTCTCGAAGACATCGCCAATTACGACGAGGGCTTCGCCGAGCTCGCCTCTGGACGGCTCGACGCGATGGCCGCGGACATCTGGGTCGGCTCGTACATCATCGAGCACGCCGGGCTGCGGGGCCTGACACTGGCCGGCGGTCCACTGGCCTCGGCGCCGGCGGCGATCGCCATCCGAAAGAACAACCCGTCGGTGCAGATTGCCGACATCGAGCGCGCGATCGCGACCGTGATCGCCGACGGCACCCTGAAGCGCATTCAGGATTCGTGGCGGCCGACCGAAATCATTTTTCTCTCGCGCGAGCGCATCCTCGATTTGGCGGCCCGCGCGATCGCCGTCCTGCTGCTGGTGCTCCTGACCGCCACCACCGTATGGGCGCTGACCCTCCGCCGGCAGATCGGGAAGCGCCGCACGGTCGAAGCGTCGATGGTCGAAAGCAACCAGCGCCTCAGCCTCGCGTTGTCCGCCGCGGATATGGGCACCTGGCGGTGGGTGGCCGAGACCGACGAGGACACGCGCGACGCCAATCTCAATCGCATGCTCGGCCTGCCGCCGGTCGAATCCGTTCATACGCTGGAAGACATGTTCGCCCGCGTCCATCCCGACGACGTGGCCGCGATGCGATCGGAGTTCGAGCGCGCCATCCGCGAGCGCGACGCCTACTCGAGCGAATTCCGGATCATCCGGCCGGATGGCACCGAGCGCTGGCTGCGCGGCCGCGGGAAACCGTTCTTCGACGACTCCGGCACGGTGACCTACGTCACGGGAACCGCAATCGACGTCACCGAGCAACGGACCAACGAGGCGCGGCTGAAACTCCTCGCGCACGCGCTGCAAAGCGCCGGCGACGGCATCGCGATTACGGATCCGGCGCGCCGAATCCTTTACGTGAACGACGCGTTCCTGCGCACCTACGAGTACACGGAAGCGGAGCTCCTCGGTCGAATCCATCGACATCATCCGGGCGCCCGACGAATTGCCCGACGTGCCCGATCACGTGCCGTCCTCCGACGCCGGCTGGCGCGGCGAGGTGTGGAATCGCACGAAGACCGGCCGCTTGTTCCCGGTCGCGCTGGCCACCTCGGTGGTCAAGGGCGACGATGGCACGGTCGTCGCGACGGTGAGCGTGGCGCGTGACGTGACCAATCAGCAGCTCGCCGAAGACGCGCTCAGAAGCTCCGAAGAGAAGTTCTACAAGGTGTTTCAGGGCAGTCCCGACGCGATCATCATCAACGCGTTCGAGTCGGGTGTGGGCGCCATCCTGGATCTCAACGAGTCGTTCGAGCGCATTACCGGCTACTCGCGCGCCGAAGTGCATCGGGCGTTCGCTGCAGGAGCTGGGATTTTTCGTCGATCCGAACTTCCGCGACGCGGCCATGGCGAGGCTTCGCGAGGCAGGGTCGGCTCGCGACGTCGAGTTCCAGGCCCGCCGCAAGAACGGCGAGATCGCCACGCTGTCCGCCTCAGGCGAGACGGTCGAGATCGGCGGCCGCCTGTGCTACCTCACGATCAGCCGCGACGTGACCGATCGCAAGCGCTTCGAAATGCACCTGCGCCAGGGGACCGAGGTCAACAAGCTGCTGCTTTCGCAGCTCGATGCCGAAAACCTCGACGTCGCGGTCATCGAAGCCGCGCATCAGATTCTCAGCGTGGACTACGCCAGCCTCGTGCTCGCGGATGTGCAGACCCGGACGCTCGGCCTGGAGGCGCAGCGCGGACTCCCGGATGCCCGCCGATCGCAGGGCGCCGCGGTGGCGCTGGCGACGATGGCGCTCGATGGCGGACAACTGCGCGTGTTTCGTGAATCAGCGCTGCGCGACCTGGGCGAGCCGGTCGCCGAGCTCGTCGCAGCGGGCCTGCAATCGATCTGCGTGCTGCCGCTGACGACGGCGCGCGGGACTCTCGGCACGCTCAACGTCGGCAGCCGCAACCCGGGCGCGTTTTCGCAGGACGACATCACGCTGCTGCAGCAGCTGTCCACCTACGTCGCGATCGCCATCCAGAACGCCCGGGCCTACGAGGAGATCAAGACGCTCAAGGATCAGATCTCCGAGCAGAAGCTGTACCTCGAAGAGGAAATCCGCGTCGATCACCACTTTGCCGATGTCATCGGCGAGAGCGCCGCGATCAAGCGGGTGCTGCAGCAGATTGAGACGGTGGCGCCGACCGATGCCTCGGTCCTCATCCTCGGCGAAACCGGCACCGGCAAGGAACTGCTGGCGCGCGCGCTGCACGATCTGAGCGCGCGGCGGAGCCGCACGTTCGTGAGGCTGAACGTCGCCGCGCTGCCGACCACGCTGCTCGAGAGCGAACTGTTTGGCTACGAGCGCGGCGCGTTCACCGGCGCGACGACCAGCAAGGCCGGCCGCATGGAGCTGGCGAACCGCGGCACATTGTTCCTCGACGAGATCGGCGACATCCCGCTGGAAGTGCAGCCGAAGCTGCTGCGGGCGCTGCAGGAGCGCGAGTTCGAGCGCCTCGGGAGCACCCGGACGCAGCAGGTCGACGTCCGGCTGATCGCGGCGACCAACCGCGACCTGGCGCGGATGGTGGACGAGGGCACGTTCCGCAGCGATCTCTTCTACCGCCTGAACGTGTTTCCGGTTCACGTGCCGCCGCTGCGCGAACGCAAGGAGGACATCCCGCTGCTGGTGCGCTACTTCGTGCAGCAGTTCGCCACCCGCGCCAAGCGCCACATCACCACCATCCCGACGTCGACGATGGTGGCGCTGCAGGAGTGGCACTGGCCGGGCAATATTCGCGAGCTGGCCAACGTCATCGAGCGCGCGGTGATCGTGTCCACCACCGAGGTGCTGCAGGTGCCGGCGTTCCAGGCCAGGCCGGCATTTGACCCGGGCGCCGCTGCGCCGCGCCCGACGTCGTTCGCAGGGTCCCCAGGGTCCCCAGGGTCGCCGGCGCCGTCGTCGCCGTCGTCATTCTCCTCAGCCGGTCCGCCGGCCGGATCGCCGATGACGTTCTCGGACGGCGAGCGCGAGATCATTCTGCGCGCGCTGCGTGATGCCCGCGGCATCATCGCCGGGCCGGACGGCGCGGCCGCCCGCCTGGGCATGAAGCGCACGACGCTTCAGAGCAAGATGCGCAAGTTAGGCATTCGCCGGCCGACGTTCTAGAATCGGAGCGCTTTGCATCGGCATGCGCAGCGGCTGCCGCCGCTCAAATGGGCGGGCGGAAAGCGATGGCAGCTGCCGGCGCTCCGTCCGCTCTGGCTGCCGCACGCGAGCTGCCGCCTGGTCGAGCCGTTCTGCGGCGGCCTCGCGGTCGCACTCGGCCTGTCGCCGACACGCGCGCTCCTCAACGACGCCAACCCGCACCTGATCAACTTCTACCGCTGGCTGCAGCGCGGCCTGGTCGTCGATCTCCCGATGCACAACGACCGCGCGCTGTACGCCCGCCACCGCACGCGCTTCAACGATCTGCTGCGCGCCGGCGCGTCGGACACGGCGGAAGCCGCGTCGCTCTTCTACTTCCTGAATCGCACCGGCTACAACGGTCTCTGCCGTTTCAACAAGAGCGGCGAGTTCAACGTGCCGTACGGCCAGTACACGCGGATCGCCTACGTGCGCGACTTCACGCCGTTCACGGAGACCTTCGCGCGCTGGGATTTCACGAACGTGGATTTCGAGGCGCTGCCGCTCACGCGCCGCGATTTCGTCTATGCGGATCCGCCCTACGACGTGCCGTTCACGGCGTACTCGAAGGGCGGATTTTCCTGGGACGACCAGGTGCGCGTGGCACAGTGGCTGACGGCCCACCGCGGACCGGTCGTGCTCGTCAACCAGCGCACCGATCGCATCGTCGATCTCTATCGATCGCTCGGCTACACGCTCACCTACGCCAACGCGCCGCGGCGGATCAGCTGCACCGGGGACCGGACGCCGGCCAGGGAAGTCCTGGCCGTCCGGAACCTGGATCGCGCCGCGATGAAAAGCCTTGAAACGGAGACGCCGGAATCCTGAGCGTGTCCGTCAGCTGCGCCGGATCTCGACCGATTCGATCGCGATCGGCTTGAGGGGACGATCGCCGGGCTTGCTGGTCGGCGTGGCGCCGATCTTCGAGATGACGTCCATGCCCTCGACGACCTCGCCGAACACGCTGTGACGGTTGTCGAGCCACGGCGTCGCCGCGAGGGTGATGAAGAACTGGCTGCCGTTGGTGCCGGGGCCGGCGTTGGCCATCGACAGGATGCCCGCCTTGCTGTGGCGCAGCGTCGGGTGGAATTCGTCGCCGAACTTGTAGCCGGGGCCGCCGGTGCCGGTGCCGAGCGGATCGCCGCCCTGAATCATGAAGCCCTCGATGACGCGGTGGAAGACGAGGCCGTCATAGAACGGGCGCGTCGTTTTCTTGCCGGTCTTGGGATCGGTGAATTCTTTGGTGCCCTCCGCGAGGCCGACGAAATTCGCGACGGTATTCGGCGCCTCCTGGTCGAACAACCGGATCGTGAACGCCCCTTCGGTGGTCGTGATGTGCGCATGCAACATTGATGTATGCTCCAGGGCGCTCCGCGCCCGAATCAAGCATGAAATCATACCGGTATCTGCACCTCGACGTCTTCACCGACCACCTCTTCGGCGGCAACCAGCTGGCGGTCATGCTCGACGCGCGCGGACTGGCGCCCGAGACGATGCAGGCGATCGCGAAGGAAATGAATTTTTCCGAGACGACGTTCGTCCTGCCCGCCGAGCGCGCGGACACGGATTGCCGCGTCCGGATCTTCACGCCGGGCGACGAGCTGCCCATGGCGGGGCATCCGACGATTGGCACCGCGTTCGCGCTGGCACGCGCCGGCGCGATTGGCCCATCGTCGCCGCACGTGATCTTCGGCCTGGGGATCGGTCCGACCGATGTGGAGTTGAGCTGGAAGGGCGGCGATCTGCGGTTCGCGTGGATGACGCAGCTCACCCCGACGTTCTCGGCGCCCATCGCCGATCGGGAGGGGCTGGCCGCCTCGCTGCGCCTGCCGGCCGCCGCGGTGAGCGATCGATCGCCCGTGCAGGTCGTCTCGTGCGGCGTGCCGTACGTGCTCGCTCCGCTGGCGACGCGGCGCGACGTGGACCAGGCCTCGCTCGACGTCGCGGCCTACGAACAATTCAGGAGCGGCGCCGGCCTCGGTCACGAGGTCTGCGTCTATCTCTTTTCGACCGAGCCTGCAGCCGACGGCGCGACGGCATACAGCCGGATGTTTGGCCCGAGCATCGGGATTGGCGAAGATCCGGCGACCGGCAGCGCGGCCGGACCGCTGGGGTGTTACCTCGTCCACCATGGGCTGGTCGCCGCTGAAAAAGCCGGTGCGCTGCTGAGCCGCCAGGGTGTCAAAATGGGCCGCCCGAGCGACATCCACATCGCCATCGCCTCGAGCGGCGGGACGATCTCGCAAGTCAGGGTCGGCGGGGAAGCCGTCGTGGTCGGTGAAGGCACGCTCTACGTGTAAGAGACGGCTCAATTTAGAATTGAGAATTGGGAATTGGGAATTGGGAATTGGGAAAGAATTGGGAATTAGGCATTTGAACTCTACAGGAGGCTCAATGAAACTGCGGTCCCTTATCTACACAGTTGCGGCGGTCGCGCTCGCGTCCGCCGTTGTCGCCGGTCAGGCCGACAAGTCGAAGCTCCGCAACCCGGCGGCGCTGACCGAAACGGCGCCGGCGAGCTACAAGGTCAATCTCGATACGTCGAAGGGGCTCATCGTCATCGACGTGCATCGTGACTGGGCGCCGATTGCCGCCGATCGGTTCTACAACCTCGTGAAGAACGGGTTCTATGACGATGCGCGGTTCTTCCGCGTCGTGCCGAACTTCATGGTGCAGTTCGGCATGAATGCCGATCCGGCCGTGACCAAGGTGTGGAGCGGCGTCCCGATGAAGGACGAGCCGACGAAACAGGGCAACAAGAAGGGCTACGTGACCTTCGCGCGCACCAGCGCCCCCAATTCGCGCGGCACGCAGCTGTTCATCAACTACAAGGACAACAATTTCCTCGACGCGCAGGGCTTCGCGGCGTTCGGCGAAGTGAGCAAGGGCATGGACATCGCCGAGTCGATCACCTCGCAGTACGGCGAGAAGCCGAACCAGGGCGAGATCACGTCATCGGGCAATGCCTACCTGACGAAGGAATTCCCGAAGCTCGATTTCATCAAAACCGCAACGATCGCGAAGTGATTGACCTCTAGCACCCGTTCGACGCTCGACCGCGATCCGTTCGCCGTGCTGGGCCCGCACCGGGATGCGGGCGAGCGCACGGTCGTCATCCGTGCGCGCCAGCCGGCGGCGCGCACGATCGACGTACGGCTCGTCGCGACCGGGCAGCTCCGGCCGATGACGAAGGTCGAGCCGGGCAGCGACGATCTCGTCGGCCTGTTCGAGCTGACGATCGCCGCCAGCGAGATCCCGGACTATCGCCTGCGCTTCACCTTTCACGACGATCACGTCGTCGAAATCGACGATCCGTACCGCTACGGACGCGTCCTCTCGGATTTCGATCTGCATCTGCTCGGCGAAGGCTCCCACCAGCACCTCCACGAGAAGCTCGGCGCGCATCGTATTCGCATCGGATTCACGACCGGCGTGCACTTCGCGGTGTGGGCCCCGAACGCCGAGCGGGTGAGCCTGATCGGCGACTGGAACGCGTGGGACGGCCGGGTGCACCCGATGCGCCTGCTGCTGCCGTCGGGCGTGTGGGAGCTCTTCATCCCCGACTTGCCGGACGGCGAGAAGTACAAGTTCGAGATTCTGACGCGAGCGGGCGCGCTCCTGAGCAAGAGCGACCCGTACGGATTCGCCTTCGAGCAGCCGCCGCACACCGCCTCGGTCGTGCGCGACATCAGCCGCTACGAGTGGCAGGACGCGGCGTGGATGACCGCGCGTCAGGCGGGCGATGTCAGGCTGGACCGCCCGATCTCGATCTACGAGGTCCACCTCGGATCCTGGGCGCGCGTGCCGGAAGAGGGCAACCGGTTCCTGACGTATCGCGAACTGGCGGCGCGCCTCGTGCCGTACGTGAAGAACCTCGGGTTCACGCATCTCGAGCTGCTGCCGGTGATGGAGCATCCGTTCTCGGGATCGTGGGGCTACCAGGTGATCGGGTTCTTTGCGCCGACCAGCCGGTTCGGTTCGCCCGAAGAGTTCAAGTTCTTCGTCGATGAGTGCCATCGGGCCGGGCTCGGCGTGATTCTCGACTGGGTGCCCGGGCACTTTCCGAAGGACGAACACGGCCTGGCCAGGTTCGACGGCACCGCGCTCTACGAGCACGACGATCCGCGCCAGGGCGAACATCAGGACTGGGGCACGCTGATCTTCAACTACAGCCGCAACGAGGTCCGCAATTTCCTGCTGTCGAACGCGCTGTTCTGGCTCCAGGAATATCACGTGGACGGCCTGCGCGTGGATGCGGTCGCGTCGATGCTGTATCTCGATTACTCGCGGCCGCAGGGGCAGTGGCTGCCGAATCGCTTCGGCGGCCGCGAGAATCTCGATGCGATCGATTTTCTGCGGCGGCTCAACACGCTCACGCATGGCGAAGCGCCCGGATCGATCACCGCCGCCGAGGAGTCGACGGCGTTTCCCGGCGTCAGCCGGCCCGTGCACCTGGGCGGCCTGGGTTTCACCTACAAGTGGAACATGGGCTGGATGCACGACATCCTGGACTACACCGAGCAGGATCCGGTGCACCGGCGCTGGGCGCACAACCTCGTCACGTTTTCGATGCTCTACGCCTACACCGAGAACTTCATCCTGCCGTTCTCACACGATGAAGTGGTCCACGGCAAGCGCGCGATGCTCGACAAGATGCCGGCGGACGCCTGGCAGAAATACGCGACGCTCCGGACGCTCTACGGATACATGTACGGACATCCGGGCAAGAAGCTGCTGTTCATGGGCAACGAGTTCGGGCAGTGGCGCGAGTGGAATCATGACCGCAGCCTCGACTGGCACCTGCTCGACGACCCTGCGCACCTCGGCCTGAAGCGATTTGTCGAAGCGCTGAACTGGCACTACGCCAGCGAGCCGGCGCTGCACGAAGTGGATTTCGACCCGGCCGGCTTCCGCTGGATCGATTGCAAGGACAACGAGAACAGCATCGTGGCGTTCCTGCGGATGGCGCGGAATCCTGACGATTTCGTGGTGATGCTGGTCAACTTCACGCCGGTCCCGAGGAGCGACTATCGCATCGGCGTGCCGGCCGCCGGCTACTATCAGGAGCTCCTGAACAGCGACAGCGCGGTCTACGGCGGCAGCAATGTCGGCAACGAAGGCGGCGTGTCGAGCGCGCCGATTCCGGCGCACGGCTACGAGCAGTCCATCGCGCTCAGCGTGCCGCCCCTGGCGTGCCTGCTCCTGAAACGGCGCTGAGCGGCCTGCCGCAGGCGACCACGCCGTGACCTCTCGCGGACTCGCCGTCGCCCTGGTCACGTTCGCCACCTTCACGGACATCCTCGCCTATTCGATCGCCGTTCCCGTCCTTCCGCATCTCAGCCACCAGTTCGGTGCGTCACCCACGCTGATCGGTCTGCTGTTCGCGTCGTTCGGCGTGACGGTCCTCGCGGTTTCGATTCCAATGGGCGCGATCTCGGATCGGACGGGCCGGCGGCTGCCGCTCGTCGGCGGACTGATTGCGCTCGCCGGATCGACGGTGCTGTTCGCGTTCGCGCCGCGGATGACGTGGCTGTTCGCCGCACGTCTCGTTCAGGGCGCGGCCGATGCGGTGACGTGGGTCGTCGGATTTGCGCTCGTCGCCGATCTCTATAGCGCGCAGGAGCGCGGACGCGTGATGGGCCTCGTGATGGCGGGCTCGACGTTTGGCTTCCTGATCGGCCCGACGCTCGGCGGCTGGCTGTACGAGCGCGCGGGCGCGCGCATGCCGTACCTGGTCGTCGCCGGCTTCTCGATCGTCGCCGCCGCCGGGTTCGCGGCCATCCGTCTACCGCGCGGCATCGGCGCTCGCGAAGCGATTCCGCTCGGAACGATCGTGAGGGTCCGGGCGGTCGCGGTCTGTGCCGCCTGCGTGATCGTGGGCGGCGGCACGATCGCGATGATGGAACCGGTGCTCTCGCTGTTCCTCTCGTCGGCGGTCTCCCTGGGACCGGCACGGATCGGCCTGGTCTTCGGCGCAGGCGCCATCGTCGCCACGGTGCTGCATCCGATATTCGGCCGCGTGGCGGATCGGGTCGGCGGCCGGCGCCTGACGCTGCGGCGGACTCGCGGCAATCGGTATCGTGATGCCGCTCTGCGCACGGATTTCGAGCTTCGAATCCGGCGTGGGCATTTATGTCGTATCCGCCGTGGCGATCGCGACGTTCGTGACGCCGTCGCTGACCTACATGGCCGAAGCCACATCGGAGGCCGGGTCGCAGTCCTTCGGCGTGGCCTACGGCTTGTACAACTTCGCGTGGTCGATCGGTTTGCTGATCGGTCCAGCGCTCGGCGGATTTCTCTACGAGCGGATCGGATTCACGGCCCTGTGCTTTGGCTGGGCCGCCGCCGTGATTGCCGCAGCGGTGATATTGTCCCGGTTCAGTAAGGTAGCGCCTGCAGCTATGCGAGCCTGAGGACATCGAGCAGAAGAGGCCAGATTTGAATCTGGCCCCAAATGGGGCTCCGTGTCCTCCGTGGTGTGCTTTTGTCTTTGCTCTACCGATCGGCCTTCTTGACGATCCGCTCCCACTCCTCGTCGCTGACCGGCATGACCGACAGGCGCGAGATCCTGACGAGCGGGAACGTCTTGAACGACGCGTCGGCCTTGATCTCGGCGAGCGTCACCGGGCGCGGCAGCTTCTTGACCGGCCCGACGTCCACGACCGCCTGCTTGCCGGTCTTGTCCTGGGGATCCGGATACGAATCGCCGAGCGCCTTGGCGATGCCGACGACCGCCTTCTCGTCGCCGGTGTGGTAGTAGAAGATCCGGTCGCCTTTCTTGACCGCGTGCAGGTGCTTCTGGGCCAGCGGGTTCTTCACGCCGCTCCAGACGGTCTGCTTGTCCTTCACCAGCGCATCGAAGCTGTAGTTCGACGGCTCTTCCTTGAATAGCCAGTTCATGGCTCTGATTCTACCCGTGGCGAGCGAATGTTTCTTACGCCGCGCGGATCCACCGCATCAACTCGGGAAGGTTCGGCCGTTTCCCGTACATCAAGGCCGACGCGCGGAAAATCCTCGCCGCGGCGCGAAAGATGAAATAGATCGCGACCTCGTCCACGAGGAGAATCGCCGCGAGCTCGAGCGGCGCCACCTCCGAGGACGACAGCCGCATCATCGTCGCGATCGCGCTGGTCGGCGGCAGGAACGACAGCGTGCGCGCCAGCGGTCCGTTGGGCGACGCGCCGATGTTCGCCACGAAAAACCACGGCACCGAGGCGAAGAGCATCCAGATCATCGAGATCTGGGCGCTTTCCTGGGCGGTGCGCCCGATCATGCCGGTGCCGGTCATCAGGACCGCGAACACCAGGTAGCCGACGATGAAGAACGCGACCGAGAGCGCGAGCTTCGCCATCGGGATCTGGAAAATAGACAGCAGCGTCATGCCGGGCACGATCACCAGCGCGATGTAGATGAATACCTGCAGCAGGCCGGCGCCGCCCAGGCCGAGCAGCTTGCCGAGCACGAGATCGTCAGGATCGATCGAGGAGAGCAGGATCTCGATGACCTTGTTCTGCCGATCCGCGATGGTCGCCTGCTGGAGAAATCCCGCGGAAAAGAAAATCGCCATGGTCAGCAGCAGGAAGACCCCGAACGATCCGGCGATCGGACCAAGCCCGGAATCGTCGGTGGCCGGTTCGAAATCGCCGGTGCTGGTCCGCTGCATACGCGTGACATTGAGGGCCGGCGCATACGCGCGCGCCAGCGCATCTCCGGAGAGCCCGCTCTTCAAGCAGGCTCGCCCGAATCGCGTCGGCGACCTGCGTCTGCCGTCCGCGGTCCGATTGCACCGAGAAGAAGCCGCTGTCGAGGCTGTACTGCGCTGATCGCGCCGGTCTGCATGTAGTCGGCGCCGATTGCGAAGACCGTGCTCACGCGATGCGCTTTCAGATCGTCCAGCGCGGCGTCGAGCGTGTCGTACGGCTTCAGCGACGCGGTGCCCGGCGCCAGCTGGCTGAGTGCGGCGGCTCCGGCCGGCGATCGCTGCATCATCGCGGTCGTCGCATCGTTGCCGCGTGGGCTTCGCGCCTGTTCCCGCGCCGCGGCGCGCTCGAGCGCAAACCCCAGATCCAGGAAATGCGCCTGATCGACGATCGCGACCGGTGCCCGCGACGTGGCAGTCACCGCGCTGCGGCCGGCGAAGCCGGCGAGCGCAAACATGCCGCCGTAGAAGAGCGGCATCGCGATGACGGCGAAGATGTAGGCGCCACGGGTGACGGTGGTGATGAACTCCCACTTCGCGACGATCAAGGCCTTCTTCATGCGGCGGTCTCCGCGCCGTGCGCCACGCGGACGAAGATCTCTTCGAGCGACATGGTCAGGCGCTCGAAGTGCTGGACGCGCGCATCGTGCGCCACGAGCCAGGAGAGGAACTGCTCGGGCGTGGCGGTCTCGAGCAACTCCACCTGGCTTGGATCATCGGCCGACGTTCCGGCGGTGACCGCGCTGACCAGCGGGCAGGCGCGATAGTCCGCCGCGGACAGGACGAGGACGGCGTGGCTCGAATGCTGGCGGCGGATGTCGCGCACGTCTCCGTAGAGCACGCGCCGGCCGCGCGCAATCATGAACACGCGCGTGCACAGCGATTCGATCAGGTTCATCTGATGGGTTGACAGGACCACCGACTGGCCGGCCGCCGCGATCTCGCGGATGACGCCGTTGACGACGCGGCCGCTGACCGGGTCGAGACCGGAGAGCGGCTCGTCGAGGATGACGATCGGCGGCGCGGCGAGCAGCGCTGCCGCGATCTGCACCTTCTGCTGGTTGCCTTTCGACAGCTGATCGACCCGCTTCGTGAGCGCGTCGCCGAGCTCGAATCGATCGAGCCAGCGTTGCGCGGCGGCGCGGGCGTCGCCGGCGCTGAGGCCCTTCAACGCGCCGAGGTATTCGAGCACCATGCCGACCGGTTGTCGCGTGTAGAGGCCGCGTTCCTCCGGAAGGTAGCCGATGCGGTCGCGATCGGCCGGCGTGAACGCGCGTCCGAAGACTTCGACCGTCCCCGAGTCCGGCTTGATGATGTCGAGCACCGTGCGGATGATCGTCGTCTTGCCGGCGCCGTTCGGTCCGACCAGGCCGAACACCTCGCCCGGCCGGACGTCGAGCGACACATCGTCGAGCGCGAGCGTCTTGTCGAACCGCTTCGAGACGCTCGAAAGACGAATCGGGAGCGCGCTCATGACGAGCGGCGCCGCTGAAGCGGCCGCCAGCGCGGCGGACTGCCGGGCGTAGCGGCGCGCGTAGGCCTCGCTCGACCTGAGCGGCGACGAGCGGCGAAGGCTGACATCAGGATGGCGAGCATCGCAAATGAGCCGAACCGATCCGGACGGGTGATCAACGCGTTGGCGAGCGCCGCGGCGGGCCCATACATCGTGGCGGCCATGCGCATCCAGAGCAGGCGCCCGCTGTGGAACTCGTGCTGCCGATCGAGCTCGCGCTGGTATTGGCCGAGGAGCGCGGCAGGTACTCGACGCGCTCGACATGTCGGCCGGCAGCTGTCCGCGAAACGCGCGCAGCTGCGCCGCGAGATACAACGCGCCGACCGCGCCGGTCGCGCACCACAGCCGCACGAACCAGAGATCCGCGGTCCACGCGAGACTCACGAGGGTGGCGAGAACGAACGCCACGCCGGCATATCCGATCCGGGTCCGCTCGCGCAGCTCGCGTTGCAGCGCACACGCGTCAGCCAGCAGGCGATCGGGAGACATCGCCGCTGCTACTGCGCCAGCGCCGCGCCGCGCGGGGAACCGGCCGACGAGCCGGACGAGCGTGAGGAAGACGACTGAATAGGCGGCGCCTGACGTGAAGACGGCCCACGGTACGCTCGCCGCCGCCGCAAATTGAGCGACCGCCTGCCTGGACAAACGCCGCCACGGCGGCGGCGATGAAGAGCGGGACCGGCGATCGGGCGGTACTGCAACCGTCGGCGCGCCGGTAGGTGTCGGCAAGAACGAGCGCGATGAACGTGCACGATGTCGGAATCAGCAGACGGGTCAGCCCCTGTTGATTCAGCAGGAATGCCAGCGCCGGGACCCGCGGCGTGAAAAAGACACCGGCGATGAAGCTGGCCCAGATGGTCGCCAACTGGACGGCAAGCATCCGCATGCCGATCGCGCGCCTGATCTGCCCCCACACCACGTAGGGCAGGACGCGCAGCGCATCGGCGAGATACGCCTGTGAGGCGTGCGGCGAACCGGCGCCGGCGAGCCGCTCCCGGAGATCGCCGAGCACGTGCTCGCGCGCCTCGGGCGGCAGCAGGCGACCGATCAGTTCTTCGAACCGGGGCCGGGGCATCATTTCCATGCTTTTCTCAGCCTCTGTCCCATGCGGCCGTCCGCCGCCTCGGTCAACGCATCCCACACGCGTCGCGCGGCGAGTGCTGACTCCTCGAGCGCACGCTCGCCGGCCGGTTCGACGCGATAATGACGTTTCGCCCGGCCGCCGCGCTCGGTCGTCGGCTGCGAGAGCCACGACGTGACCAATCCCTTTTCTTCCAGCCGATCGAGCGTCACGTACACGGCGCCGAGCGAGGCCGGCTTCGGAGTCGGACAGCTTACGGACCCGTTCATGGATGGTGATGCCGTACGCATTGTCGCCGAGGACGACGATCGCGGTCAGCACCAGCTGCTCGAACTGTCCCAGGGAATCGGCCCGTCCCATTTGTCAAACAAGGTAAGACATATGGCCACCCGTCGTCAAGATCGACCGGAAATCGACCATCTGCGCCTTCGCGATCGGGCCCGGCCTGGCATGCGGGTGCTGTTTGTCGGCATCAACCCGGGCGTGCGTTCCGCAGTGATCGGCCATCACTTCGCCGGCTACTCGAATCGCTTCTGGAAGCTGCTGCACGAGAGCGGGCTCGTTCCCGAGCTCCTGCGGGCGGAAGACGACGACCGGTTGCTCGAGTTCGACCTCGGTATCACCAATCTGGTTCCGCGGCCGACGCCGGGCATCGACACGCTGCGGCGCGAGGAGTACGCGGACGGCCTGGTCGTGCTCCGGCGGAAGGTGCGGCGGTGGAAGCCGATGGCGATCGCGTTTGTCGGCGTCACGCTGTTCCGATCGATCGTGGCGCGGCCGGCGTCGCAGAAGATCGCACTCGGCGCGCAGCCCGAGACGTTCGAAGGGTCGCGCGTGTTCGTGCTGCCCAACCCGAGCGGCCGCAACGCCAACTTTTCGTACGCGGAAATGCTGGCGGCGTTTCGTCAGCTCGCCGTGGCGCTCAAAAAATGATAGCGACCCGCCGTGGTAGATTCGTTGGCGTGCGCAGCGTGCGAGCCGCGTCGATCGTGTTGTGCGCCGTCCTGATGGCGAGCGCCTCGCCCGGCGGCGTCCGCGCGCAGCCGGCCACGGGTGCGATTGCGGGTCACGTCACGCTCGCCGGAAAACTGGTGGGCAATCCGATCATCCGCATGGGCGTCGATCCCAAGTGCGCGGAAATCAACGCCGGCAAACAGGTGTTCCAGGAATCGGCGGTCGTCGCGCTCGACGGCAGCGTCGGCAACGTGTTCGTCGCGCTGGAGGGGACGTTTCCGCCGACGCCCGTGCCGTCGCAGCCCGTCGTGATCGCGCAGCACGCCTGCCTCTACGGTCCGCGGGTCGATCGGCATGCGCGTCGGCCAGGCCCTGCAGATCCGGAACGAAGACGACCTGCTGCACAACGTCCACAGTGTGTCCACCGCGGGCAACGTCTTCAACGTCGGTCAGCCGAAAGCCGGCATCGTGTTCGTCTTCGTGCCGAACAGGGAAGAGATGATGCTGAAGCTCGCCTGCGACGTGCACCGCTGGATGACCGCCTACGTCGGCGTCATGTCGCATCCGTACTTCACCGTCAGCGATACCCGGGGGAACTTTCAGATCGCCAACGTCCCGCCAGGCACCTACCGCATCAAAGCGTGGCACGAACGATTCGGCGAGTCGGTGCAGCAGGTGATCGTAAAACCAGGCGAGACCGTCTCGGCGGACTTCAGTTATCAGAGTCCTGCGAAGTAGACGTCGAAAAACCTTCACCACGGAGGACACGGAGAAAAACAGAGTCACGAAGACACGAAGGCACGAAGAAAGAATCACCGTAGGTACGGCACGACGCACGACGCACCCGCACGAAGCACCTACGCACCCCGCACCTTCGCACCGCACCTACGCACCCAAGCACCCACGCACCCAAGCACCCTAAAACGCTTGTCCAATGAAAGGAAGCATCCGTCCCCAGTAGAGCACGCCCAGCCAGGAGACGAGCGAAACCGCGCCGATCAGTTTCGCGCTGACTGGCGTGTCGTCGCCGGCTTTGATCAGCCCCAGTCGCTTGCCGACGGTCAATTCGAACACGAGCGCATTCAGGCCGGCGACGGCGAGGAACAGCACCTTCATCCACCACACCCAGCTGTGAAGGTATTGCTCCGGGTGTCCGATCAGGAAGATCACGCCGGTCACGAGATTGGTCAGGAATCCGGCGATGGCGAACGGCATCAGTTCGCGAACCGCGTCGATCGGAATCCGGCGGAAGAATCCCATGAGCCGCAGGTCGAAGAAGCCGACCAGGCCGATGACGAGCGCGAGCCCCACGAAATGAAGCGTCTCGCACAGCGGCCAGACCCAGATCTGGAACACGATGAAGTGCGAGAGCGAGGTCGCCTGAACCCAGGTGATGAACGCGTCCATGGCAGCCGCTACAGGTACGCCATCAGCCGTCCGGCGGTAATGGCGCCGAACCAGAGGAGCAGCGAGACGACCGCCAGGCGCGAGTGCCGTGATGATCGGCGCGGCGTCATGCTGTGCCGGCCCCAGCACGACGCGCCTCGCCAGGACCGTGTTCCACAGAGCCAGCGCGATCAAACCGAGCTTGATGTAGAAGACGGTCTGTCCGGCCTTGTGGGTCGCGTCGGCGATGAAGAGCAGGACGCCGGTGACGGCGTTCAGGACGAACGCCCAGAGAATGATGCGGAAGAGCGGCGCGAGCGAGGGGATCGAGATGCGCCGCGCCACGCCGAGGAGCCGGAGGTCGATCACCGCGCTGGCCCCGACGACGATGCCGAGGCCGACGGTGTGCAGGGTGAGGACGAGCGGGATAGGCCCAGATCGACGGGGACTCGCGCGTCCACGTCGCGAGCGCGGTCGCCTCGAGCCAGGCCAGCAACGTGATGTCCGGTCCGCGGGCCGCTTACTTGGGCGGCTGTTCTTCTTCGGTCACGCGGCCGCCGGCGACGATCGGGCTGCCGTCGGCGCGGGTGATGCGCGCGCAGCACATCCCGTGCGAGCCTTCGGCGCTCGACGGCTGGCCGTTGACCTTGATCATCGGTGCCCGGCTTGAGCGTTTCCGGCGTCCAGCCGGTGCGGGTCAGCCCTGCGGCCGCGCCGAGTTCGACCTGCCATTCGACCTTGCCCTTGGCGTCGGCCTCTTCGAAGTAGAGGAACGAATGCGGGTTCTTGAACAGGAATTTGGTGACCGGCCCCTGCGCCTCGACGCGCTTGGTGGCGTCGTAGAACGGCGCGCTCGAGTGGTGCGCGAGCGCGGGCACCGCCATCAGCACCACCGCGGCGCCGGCCGCAGCGATCGTGGCCGAGACGAGCATGCGTTGAACGTTCATCGATCCCTTCCTCATTTCCTCGGTCCGGCTAAGCCGGACACTACTTCCTGAGCCGCAAGCCCGAGCCTAAGCCCAGAGCCCGAGCCCTAGTCCTTGTACTTCGGCGTCATCATCTTGACCGGCGCGCGCGACGTCTCCGGATCGCAATCCCACGCCGACAGCTTGTAGCCGGGACGCTGCGGCAGCCAGCGCGTCGTGTAGCCCGTCGGCTTCTTCAGGAACATCGGGTCCTCGACCGTCACCGTCATCCTCAGCTCGGTCCCCTCGCGCCAGTAGCGCTCGTGGACCTTCTTCATCTGCGACGAGGGGATGCCGTTGTAGTCGTCGAACCCGGTGATGTCGAACACGAAGTGATCGGTGTCCACGATCAGCGCGTCCCCGTCGTAGTGACCGACCGAAAATCCCTGGATGCCCCAGTCGTAGACCGTCGGCTTGCGGCCGTCGAGCCAGACGGTGCGCAGCTGATCGTCCTTCTCGTAGCGGAACAGCACGCGGTCCGGCCACTGCGTGACTTCCATCGAGTACGGATCGTACTGAATCGCGGGAGAGGTGGCCGGCACGCAGTCGTATTTCGGCGCGATCGCTTCGTCGAACACCTTCTGATGCGCGAGGCCGCGCTCGTTCAATTCCGGAAAATTCGCCTTGCCCCAGGGGATCGTTTCGCTGTTGACCGGGCGCGCCCGCGCGCCTCCGTCCCAGACGCCGGTCAGGTCGGGGATTTTCGGGCTGAGATCCGGCGGCGGCTGACGCGCCGCCTGGGGCCGGGCGGGAGGAGCCGCCGGTGCCGGCGCCTGCGCGTGAAGCGCGGCCAGGCCGCTGGCCAGCGCAAAGGCCGTGACCGCTCCGACTGTCCTTCTCATGATGCCCATCCTCAGAGATTCCTTATGCAGAATACGACGCCTGGCGCGGCCCGCCATAGTCACACCGATTTGACGGGCTTCCCAAGATTTCACTGGACTCTGACCCTGGGGTAGATCCGAGGATCGACGCATGCGATCCACACCGCCGTATCGAGCACGCGAGTGCGCCCGGCTCGCGGGCGTCACCGTCAAGGCGCTCTATCACTACGAACGGCTCGGGCTGCTCACACCGGCTCGAACCAATGCGGGCTACCGCGTGTATTCCGCCAGGGATCTGCAGCGGCTGGACGAGATCCTCGCCCTCAAGTTCGTCGGCCTGCCGCTCGATCAGATCAAGGCGCTGCTCGACTCGCCGGCGCGCTCGCTCGCCGAAGCGCTGCGCGCGCAGCGCCGCCGTCTCAAGATCGAACGGCGCCGCATCACCCGCGCGATGCGCGCGATTCGTGACGCCGAACGGCGCCTCGCCGCGGACGGACAACCGGCACTCGAGCGCGCGTCCGACGCCTCCATTCTGGCCATGCTGATCGACGTCATCGAGGCGGGCGACGAACTGGACGCGATGCGGAAGTACTTCACCGACGCGGCCTGGCCGAAGGCGCGCGACTACTTCGCCGAATGGCCGTCGCCGGCATGGCGCGATCTCCTGCGCGACGTTCAGGCGGCGCTCTCCGAAGACCCGGCCGGCGATCGCGCACAGGCGCTGTGCGCGCGCTGGAATACGCTCTTCATGGGCGATGCCGCCGGCGACATCGCATTCCGCACCGGCTTGTGGAACGCGTGGGTCGATCGGCGCCAGTGGCCGCCGGCCCTCGCCGATCGCGTGGCGATGTACGACATGGATCGCATCGTGCGCTTCATCCAGGAATCATCGTGGGCGACGATCCAGGACGATGGACGGCCGCGCGGCGCCGACGCGATGCGCGCGCCCGATCGCGTGAGCCCGACCAGGATCGCGCTCTTTCAGGAGATCGCGCGTGCGCTGCGCACCGACGCCTCCGGCCGTGCGGCGCGCACGCTGGTCGAGCGATGGAACGCGCTCCTCGACCGCGAAAGCGGCGGCGATCCCGAGATCAGATCCGCCGTGACCAGCGCGTGGAAGAGCCGCGCGCACTGGCCTGCAGGCATGCGCCGCTATGTCGGCGCGCTGTACGACATGGATTTTTCCACCTGGGAGCAGGTCGCGTCGTGCATCGAACGTCTGGCGCCGGGCTAGCGCGGCGTTAGCTCAACCGCGTCTGGCGCGAAATTTGCGATTCGTCCGCGCCATGAGTCGCCCGGCTCCCATCGGCATCGTCCCGGCAGACGCTCCGCGGCCAGCCGAACGCGAAATTACCCAGCAACCGCGCGATTTCAGCCGGATCGCGATGGCGGTGGTCGCCGTGGCCGTGTCCATCGCGCTGCTGCAGTACATGAGCAACGTGCTCATTCCGCTGGTGCTCGCGGCGCTGCTCTTCTACGCGCTCGACCCGTTTGTCGATCGCATGCAGGCGTGGCGAGTGCCGCGCGTCATCGGCGCCGCGCTCATGATCGCCATCGTCGTCGCATCCACCGGCAGCCTCGTGTACTTCCTGCAGGACGAAGCGGTCCACGTCGTCGAAGGCGTGCCGCAAAGCCTGCGCCGCCTGCGCGACGAACTGCGGAGGAATCCGCGCCAGCCCGGCGTGCTCGACAAGGTCCAGGCCGCCGCGAAGGAAATCGAGACCACGACCGCGGACAGCATGAGCAATCGCACGCCGTCCGGCGCGACGCGCGTGCAGGTCGAGCAGCCGATATTCAGCGCGTCCAACTATCTGTGGGCGGGATCGCTGGGGATGTTGAGCGTGCTCAACCAGGCCATCATGGTCCTGTTCCTCGCGTATTTCATGCTGCTGTCCGACGATCTCTACAAGCGGAAACTGGTCGAGATCGCCGGCCCGACGCTCGAGCGGAAAAAGATCACGGTGAAGATCCTGGAAGACATCGCGCGCCAGGTGGAAAGCTTCCTGCTGATCCAGATCCTGACGAGCACCATCGTGGCGGTGGCGACCGGCGCGGTCTTGTGGTGGATGGGGCTGGAGGGCGCCGCGCTCTGGGGATTCCTGGCGGGCCTGTTCAACTCGATTCCGTACTACGGGCCGCTGCTGGTGACCGGCGGACTGTCGCTCGTCGCGTTCATGCAGTTCGGCACGCTGCCGATGACGCTGGCGGTGGCGGGCGTCGCGCTGCTCATCACCACGCTCGAGGGGTTTCTGCTGACGCCCACGCTGCTCGGGCGCGCCGCCGAAATGAACAAGGTGGCGGTCTTTGCCGGCCTGCTGTTCTGGAGCTGGGTCTGGGGCGTGCCGGGCATGCTGCTGGCCGTGCCGATGATGATGATCCTCAAGGCGATCTGCGATCGCGTCGAGGATCTTCAACCGGTCGGCCGCCTGCTCGGCGAGTGAGCTACTTCGCGCCTTCTTTCAGGAATGCGACCAGCGGCGGCAGCGTCTTCTCCGGCGCTTCCATGTGCGGCACGTGTCCGAGTCCGGGAATCAGAAACAGGCGCGCGTTGCCGTTCGGAATCGTGTCGGCGATGTACTTCATCCGTTCTTTGAAGATCGCCGACGAACCGGGCAGCGTGTCTTCCGCTCCTCCGAAGACCAGCGTCGGCGCCTTGATGTGCGCCCAGTCGTCGATCACCTGATCGAGATACTGCACCTGCGAGATGAGCGTCTGCACCATCGCCAGCCGCGCCCAGTCGGCGCTGAGCGTCCACGAATAGCGGATGCGCGTGTAGTTTTCGAACTCCGGCGTCCACGCGTTGGGGTTGTGCGCGACGTAGCGCATGATGCTCGCGCGAATCGTCTGGTAGGTTGACGCGAGCGTGCGCTTGTAGCCCTCGTCGGCGCTCTCCCACGGACGGTCGTAGCGCGGATCGACGAGGCCGATCGGGTTGTAGAGCACCAGCCGCTCGGTCATCGCCGGATACTGCGTGGCGAAGCGCGCCGCGAGCATGCCGCCCATCGAGTGGCCGACGATCATCGCCTTGTCGATCTTCAGGCTCTCGAGCAGCAGCTTCGTGTTGCGCGCCCAGTCGTGGAAGTTGTACGGAATGATCGGCTTCGACGAGCGGCCGTAGCCGATCTGGTCGGGAACGATGACGCGGAAGCCTTCCTTGCGCAGCGCCTCGATCGGTCCGCCGAAATAGAAGCCGGCGAAATTGTTGCCGTGAAACAGCACGACGGTGTGGCCGTTCGGCGTGCCGAGCGGCGGCACGTCCATGTACGCCATCCGCATTTCCTGCGCGTAGAGCGTGAAGGTCAGATACGAGACCGGGTACGGATAGGGCACGTCCTCGCAGGTGATGCTGCCCGGTTTGACGTCGGTCGGCGTGGGCACCGCGGGCGGGCGCTGCTCTTGCGCCGAGAGTGACGGCTGCGCGCCGGCGAGCGCGCACAGGGCGATAACCAGGATGGCGTTTCTCATATCTCTACACGATAGATCGGATCACGTCGCCGGGCACATGCGGGCCCGCGGCAAGGTCGGCCCACAGGTCGCCGACGGCGGCGACACGCGCGCCCATGGTGCGCAAACAAAACGTACGCGGACCGACGGCGCCCTGCTCGATCTCGTCCCACGTGCACGGCGCCGAAACCGGCGCGCCCGGTTTCGCGCGCACCGCATACGCGGCGGCAAACGTCGCGCTGTAGCCGTTGCGGCCCGTGTCGACGAGGATGCGTCCGCCGCGGTCGGCCTTGCTGAACTCCTGCGTCAGGTGCTCGGGATCGCGCGTGACGAGCGTGGTGCCGATGGCGTGGGCAAAGCGCGCGACGTCACCAGTCTTCACCGTGCCGTCGAGCGACAGCAGGATGTGGAATCCTTTCGAGCCGGACGTCTTCACCCAGCTCCGTAACCCGAACTCGCCAAGCAGATCGCGCAGCGCCAGCGCCGTCGCCCGCAGCTGCTCCGGTTCATCGTCGCGCGACGGATCGAGATCGAAGACGCAGACGTCCGGATAGTAGAGATTCGGCACGCGCGATACCCAGACGTGCGGCGTGATCGTGTTCTGGTTGGCCATCCATAAGAGCGATCGCGTGTCGTCAATCAGCGGATGATGGACCGTGCCGTCCTTCTTCTTGACCGTCACGCGCTCGAGCCAGTCTGGAAATCCCTTCGAGACGTCCTTCTGCCAGAAGCCCTTTCGCCCGATCCCCGCCGGATATCGCTCCATGGTCAGCGGCCGGCCGCGCAGGTGCGGCAGCATCAGCGGCGCGATCGATTCGTAGTACGCCGCCAGCTCGCCCTTGGTGATCCCGTCGTCGGGGAAGAGCACTTTCTCCGGATGCGTGATCACGCCGTTTCCCGGATGACCTCGCGCGCCGCTTTGTCGTGGCGAACGCCGAGCAGGCGAGGGTGACGAAGCTTGCCGTGCGTGGTCCATTCGATGAAGCCGACCTGCACGACGATCTCGGGACGCGCCCAGTGAACCCGCAGGCGCGGCAGGCCTTTGGCTTTCGTGAAAGGCGACGCCGGAATCTCGAGGCGATCCAATCGATCGCGGAGGTCGAGCAGGAGCTTCGTGTCGAATCCCGTGCCGATCTTGCCGGCGAAGGCGAAATCGTCGCCGTCGAAATAGCCGACGAGCAGCGCGCCCAGTCCGACGCGTGCGCCCTGGGGATCGGTGAACCCGCCGACCACCAGCTCCTGCGCCAGCTCGCACTTCATCTTCAGCCAGTTGGGCGAGCGCCGCTGTTCGTAGGTCGAGTCGCGCCGCTTGGCGACGACGCCTTCCCAGCCCTCGCGGCATGCCCGTTCCCACGGCTGCTCATCGTCGAGCGCGGTGACGCGCTGGAGCGGCGGTTGAAGCGGCAGTCGCTCGAGGAGCGCACGCCGCTCGACGAGCGGCAGCGCAGACACATCGCGGCCGTCGAGATGGATGATGTCGAAGACGTGGTAGCTGACCGAGCCCGCGCCCCACGTCACTTCACCGTCGAGGACCAGATCCGTCGCCGGCAGGCTCGCAATCGCGTCGGCGACGGCGGGGAGGTGCTGCGGCAGCTGGTTGCGCGACAACAGGCGCACGTCCGTGCCGTTCTTGAACGCCAGCAGCCGGATGCCATCGAACTTGCGCTCGAAGATCCACTCCGGCCCCGTGAATCGCTCCTGGGTGAGCGTCGCCGCCATGGGCTGAATCCATGTGGGAAACGGGGTCGCCGCCATCGTTTCGCGACTATAGCAAGGGCTGGTCCGGCGTGTCCGGAACCCGGCTTCGAGGATCCGCCCCGCCCTGCGATCCTCAAGAAATCGCACACGGCGTTGCTCGTTCCGTCTATGATTCGTGTTCTATGCCATCGATGAACGGGACGATCAAGCGACTTGTCGGCGACAAAGGGTTCGGGTTTGTCGCGGCCGGAGACGGCAACGAGTATTTCTTCCACCAGTCGGCATGTAACGGATGCCGATTCGACGACTTGCGCGAGGGGCAAGCCGTGACGTTCGAAAAAGGGCAGGGGCCGAAAGGTCCACGCGCCGAGAACGTGCAGCTCGCCTGAAGACCGAGCGCGGCGCGGCAAGCCCCGTGAGCAGGCTTCGATCTGCGAGCCGAGCGCAGCGAGGCTTCAGGTGCGTGGGATTCGCTCGGCAAGCCGAGTGGAGCCAGGCTTCAGATCGGTGGAGATCCGTCTGCAAGCCGAGCGAAGCGAAGGCTACATGCGGCCGCGATTTGCGAGCCGAGCGAAGCAAGGCTTCAGTCGCGGGTGGAGATTCGGTCGCGAGCCGAGCGAAGCGAGGCTTCAGCGGACGCAGGGATTCGGTCTGTGAGCCGAGCCGAAGGCGGAGGCTCACTGACCACCGAAGCCGACTCGCTCCGCCAAACGAGCGAAGCGAAGTTTGGCGGAGAGAGAGGGATTCGAACCCTCGGTACGGTTTCCCGTACACACGCTTTCCAAGCGTGCTCCTTCAACCACTCGGACATCTCTCCGTATATTTAGAATCAACAGTTTACAGGCTAGTGGCTGAGCCGGCAAACCCGAATTGTGTAACGAATTGTGTAAGACCCTCTAATGTGCCGCGATCACTTACGGCGATTTGGCTCTGCTTGGCGACCGGGTCCGGCAGCACAACCGCCTCACTCCGGCCCTCCAGTATAGAACGCAGCGGCCGCCCCCGAATCGACGCTCATCGCGATTTCAAACTGAAAACCTGAACGCCTTCCGGTCTGTCGTATCCTCTGAGGCGGCGTCATTTCACCGATCAATGCCTCTCAAGATGGACTTGCCGCGCGACGTCCTTGACGTGGTGCAGGCCGTCGCATCATGGCGATCGTGGTTCTGGTTCGCTAGGTGGATGCCGCCTCTGGTGCATGCGCGAACGCAGACGGCGTTTTGCAGCCCACAATCGCCGGTGTCTTTGGTGGATGAGCGCGTCATTTTCGAGAGCTGCCACCATGAAGAGGGCAAAGTCCACGCGGCGCGTGATGTTGCTCGCCAGGATGGGGTCGCCAACGTGCCGACTCCAGACTGGCAGACCTTGGCTCTCACCTTCTTCGAGGTCGCTCCCTCTTACAACCGTCCACCTCGTGTTGCTTGCAAACACGCGCCGGCAGGCCTCCACTTGGTCATCGAGGTCCACGACGCGGGCGAGGCGAGCAAGCCGCCCGACGACATGCACGAGCAGTTTGATCTTCCACGAGTACACGTCCTTGCCATCCCGTGAAACGCGCCACCCGCACGAGAACACGTAGGCGCGCCCCCGGAGATGCGCCAGTCGAGAACAGCTTGCGCTGTTCCTGACGCGTACTGGTGGACGCCCATCGGGGCAAGCACGACGAGAACGCCGTCGCAACTGGCGACGGCGCGCTTGATGACCTCGCGGTCGTTGGTCGCTCCCGGTATGACCGTGATGCGCTCCCTTGAAGGCATCGAGCTTTTCCACGCTGGCGTCGCGGCACACGCTGACTACCTCGTAGCCGCGATCCAGGGCGTGCTGCACCATGTACAGCCCGAGCTTTCCGGAAGCCCCAACGATGCAGACCTTCCTCACGTGCGCAAGCTTACTCTGGTCGACGAGCGGCCGCGCCTCTGCGTATCAAGCGGTATTCGTCGATGTGTGTGAGCGGAAGTGGCGCTGGGGATTGTGATAGGACTGTGAC
>CAVQHT010000020.1:0-77320 GCA_963712355.1 uncultured Acidobacteriota bacterium | reverse complement strand
CACCTTCCCGTCACGAATGGTGTACTGATTACTGAGAGGGCCCGGATGTCCTTGGCAGGGTCGCTCTGATCACCGCCAGATTGGCGACGAGGCCGGGAGCGATACGCCGAGCCTTTTGGAATCCCCGAAGCGCTCCGCGGGCGCGGTGGTCAGCGCGGCGAGAATCTGAGGGAACGTCATCGCCTTCGCCAACAGCATACTCCCCGGTCGGGTCGTAAATCGTCACCCACCCGAGGTCGGTGCCGTACAGGACGATTCCTCCAGCGCCGACCCAGCTGCGCAACTGCCTGACGGCGCTTTCCTCCAGGGCGTCCGCCGCCGAAATGCGATCATGACGATCCTGGTAACGCCAGAACGACAGCGTCGGAATGAGCGCGACGCGCGCCTGTTTCATCGCCGTAAGGACGCTTTGCGTTCCACGGCCCTGATTGCGGCGTCGTGTGCGCGAGCACGTCGACACCGGCGCGCACCGACGCCATCAGCCCATCGGTGGTCGTCGGATGAACGAAGACAGGCTTGCCCCGGCCGTGCGCTTCTTTCACCACCGACTGAATGAGATTCTCCGACAGCGATGCTCCGTTCCGGCCGCCTAAGGTGACCTAGAGCTTGATGCCGTCTGCGCCGAGATCGAGCAGGCTTTTCGCGTTCGCCACCGCCTCGGCCGGCTCCGCCACACGCGTCAGCTGGATCTTTTCCTGCGGCATGAAACCCATGTCGGCCCAGACCGCCGGCGTGGACAGCTCCATTTCTGCGCTCTGTCTGGCCGCTCTCGGGAACATCGCCGGGCCCGTGGCACGGATCCGCGGACCGGCCACCTCGCCCGACTCGACGCGCTCGCGCAGCTGTCGCGTGTTCTCCGACGACGACCAGATGTCGAACACGCTGGTGAACCCGTACTGCGTGAGCATCATCTGAAACTGCCGCGTCAGGTCGGCGGCGGGGCCTTCGCTGGATCGGCCCACATCCGCTCCAGGAAATGGACGTGGCTGTTCCAAAAACCGGCCGTAATCGTCGACCCGGTCGTGTCGATGACGGTGGTCCCTTGAGGCACCCGCACGGACCCGCGGCGCCCCACCGACACGATTTTGCCGCCATCGATCAGGACGGCACCGTCGCGGATCGGTTGCTCCGTGGGGCTGGTGTAGATGGTCCCGCCGACCAGCGCGAGTTGCGCACTTGCAGCAGGGGTCTGGCTCAGGGCGCGCGTGCCGAGGACGCCTGAAATGGTGACCACGCCAAGAGTCAGCACGATTCGTCTCACCTTGCACTCTTGTCGAGACGTTTGACTCTTATTTCGCACCCCTTGCGGACTCCGGTAGCCGCGTGTGAACTCGGCCACGCTGAACACCGTCGCACCGGGCACATGGGCGACATCGCTCGGCTTCAGACTCCTCTGGAAAGAGCACGGCGTTGACCGTCACCGCGGTCCTGACGCTGGCATTGTGTATCGGCGCGAACGTGGTGGTGTTCTCCGATTGTCGAACGTCCTGCTGAAGCCGCTGCTGGTTCCGTAATCCGACCGCATCGTCCTCATGGGGAACGCTTACCCGGTGTGGGCTCTCCCATCCCGGCAACTCCGCCGCCCCCGACTACTTTGATCGACTTTGTTACATGGACGTATCGAGGAGCAAGCCGACTATACCGGCGAAATTCAAAGCGTCGATCAGACGGTACTCCGGTTCGCGTCCGAATGAACCGGGTGACGCCTCGTTTTTTCGGCTGCCACGCGTCGCGCCGGTGCTGGGGCGCATGTTCAGCGAGGAAGAAGGGAAGATCGGGAAAGACACGACGGTCGTCCTCAGCTATGCGCTCTGGCGCTCGCAATTTGGTGGCGATCCCGCTGTGGTCGGCAAGACCCTCCGTCTCGACGGACAACCGGTCACGGTGATCGGGGTCATGCCCAGGGATTTCTATTTTCTGAATCCCGACGTGCTCCTCTGGCGGCCCGTCGCCTTCACGCCGGAACAGAAGGGCGACGAGCTGAGGCACAGCAACAATTTCCAGAACATCGGCCGGCTGAAGCCTGGCGCCACGATTGCCCGAGCACAGCAGCAAGTCGACGCCATCAACGCCAGGAACCTCGAACTGTTCCCTGCCATGAAGCCGCTGTTGATCAACGCCGGCTTCCACACCAGCGTCGAGCCGCTGCAAGACACACTGGTTCGAGACATCAAGCCCTCGCTCTATTTGATGTGGGGCGGCGCGCTGTTCGTGCTGCTCATCGGATGCGTGAACGTCGCGAATCTCGTGCTCGTTCGATCGCGCGTGCGGCTGCGCGATCATGCGACACGCCTTGCCCTCGGCGCCGGACAGGCCCGTCTTGCACGCCAACTCGTCGCCGAAAGCGCGATCCTGACGCTCGGTGTCAGCGATGCTCGGACTCCTCGTCGGCTACGCGTCCTTGCAGGCGCTGGGTACGCTGAATATCCAGGACCTGCCGCGGGGCACCGAGATCCGGCTTGATGGGATCGTCGTGGCCGCGACATTTCTGATCGCGGCAGCCATTGGCGGCGTCATTGGATTGATCCCGCTCGCCCACGTCCTGCGCACACCACTGACAGCGGTCCTTCGAGAGGAAGGGCGGAGCGGCACGGCCGGCCGCCGAACGCGTTTCCTGCGACGAATGCTCGTGGTGATCCAGGTCGGTTTCGCGTTCGTGCTGCTCATCGGCGCGGGCCTCCTGTTTGCCAGCTTCCGGCAGGTGCTGGCGGTCGAGCCCGGGTTCAATCCTGATCATGTTCTGACGGCGTCAATCGCGCTCCCGCGATCGCGATACGCCGATGACACGGCACTCATCGGCTTCACGCGCGAAGCGCTGAGACGACTGCGTGCGCTACCGGGAGTCAGTGCGGCCGGGGCGACGAACGCGATCCCATTCGGCGGCAATAACAGCAACAGTGTGATTTTCGCCGAGGGGTATCAGATGAAGCCAGGCGAGTCTGTGATCTCTCCGAGGCGCGTCGACGTGTCGCCGGGCTTTTTCGAAGCGATGGGCGTGAAGCTCGTGCGCGGCCGCTTCTTTGACGATCGGGACGTCATTACCGGCCCAGTCACCATTGTGATCGGCGGCCAGCGTATGAGCCCGCGCTCGATCATCGTCGACGACACGCTTGCGAGACGCTTCTGGCCTGGACAAGATCCGGTCGGCCGCCGGATGTACTTGCCGAACGATCTCAAGGATCTCACCGCGATCACGGCGACGACGGTGTTTCACACCGTCGTGGGGGTCATTGCAGACATCAAACTTCGCGATCTCACTGAGGGTCAGCAGTCCGTGGGCGTGTACTACTTTTCGACCGACCAGGAAGTGCCCGGCTTCCTGACGTTTGCCGTCAAGACCGTCGGCGATCCCTTGACGCTGACGAGTGCCGTGCGGGGAGCCATCAACGGGCTCGACCGCGAGCTGCCCGTGTTCGACACGCAAACGATGGAGCAGCGGCTGGAACGATCGCTGATGACGCGGCGATCCCCGCTTGTGCTCTCGCTGATTTTTGGCGGCGTGGCGCTGTTGCTGTCGGCGATTGGGATCTACGGGGTGCTGGCCTACCTGGTGACGCAGCGCCGAAGAGAATTTGGTATTCGCATCGCGCTGGGTAGTGGGGCGAGGGCGATCTTCGAGCTGGTGTTGCATGAGGGGCTCACGCTGATCGGCGCCGGCCTCGGACTCGGCGGGATCGGCGCGTTCGTCCTTCGCACCAGCCTGGAGACGCAGTTATTTGGCGTCGCGCCTCTCGATCCGCGTGTGCTCGCCATCGTGACCGGACTCCTGGCGTTCGTCGCAGTGCTCGCGTGCGTCTGGCCGGCGAACCGTGCGACACGCATTGACCCGATCATTGCCTTGACGGATCAATAGTGTGCAAGTCCCTTCTGACTGTCGGCGTTCCAAAAGGGACGATACAAGAGAGGAGGAGGATACGGAGCTTAGCAGAGAAACGTCTTCAGAGCGTAATCGCGTCGGATGTCAACGCCAGCGGCGGGTGATGTTGGTTCCACCATCGACGCCGCCTCCTCCTCGCCCCACGTCATCCCATCGATCGTGCCAAGTGACTGCGCGAGTTGTCGCGCGCTCTGCGGCCGCTCTTCTGGTTTCTTGGCGAGGCAGGCCAGCACCAGGCGCTCGAGCGCGGCCGGGATCGGCAGCTCGGTTCGCTCGGATGGCGGGACCGGCGCCGCCTGCAGGTGCTGAGTGATCACCTTGAGCACCGTGTCGCCGGTAAACACTTGGTTTCCCGTGAGGAGGTAGGACGCCACACATCCGAGCGCGTATAGATCGGCGCGCCCATCGACGTCGTCGCCAAGCGCCATTTCCGGCGCCAGGTAGGCCGGCGTACCCATGATCACGCCTTCGATCGTGGCCAGCGACCGGGTGCCGCCGCCTGCGGCGGTCTTCACGAGACCGAAGTCGAGCACCTTGACGAAGTCCTGTCGACACCCGACTCGCCCGAGGTGAATATTCGCAGGCTTGATGTCGCGATGGACGAGCCGTCGTGCGTGGGCCTCTTCGAGTGATTCACAGACCTGGCGAAGGACATGAACGACACGCGCCGCGGGCATCGGGCCATGTTGTCGAACCAATGACTCGAGATCCATTCCGTCCAGGAACTCCATCACCAGATAGAGGGTCTGATCCTCGGTGACCCCGAAGTCGTAGAGGTCCACCGTGTGCTCCGACCGCAGCTGCGCCGCCGCTTCCGCCTCCCGCCGGAAGCGCGCGATCGCACGCGCGGCCACGGCCGGGTCGGTGCCTCCGAGCATCTCAGGGCGGATCAATTTGATGGCCGCCGGCCTCGCCAACATTCGATGAGAAGCCTTGTAGACCTCGCCCATGCCGCCGCGCCCCAGCAGTTCGCCGAGTTGATAGCTTCCCATTTCTCGCGCTTTCGCCACCTGCCGGCCGAGCGTCGTGACGACGTGCGAGATGACGACGGCGACACCCACGAGCAAGTAATCGGGGTAGTGCATCAGCAAGGCGTTGCTCGCCGGACCGAAATCCCAGTAGCCCTGGGCACGAGCCCAGAGCATGCCCACCGGATTCATGGAGGCCGCAAGCAGGCCGGCAAGAAGGGTCTTCGTCCTGGTGCTCGGCACGATCGCCGCGAACATCAGGATGACTGCGCCGACCCACGAAATCTCTGGAGACACGGATCGCGTGGGGAGGATCGGCCCCGAATGAAACGTCAGCCCCAGCGCGAGCGCTGTGAAGATCATGTACCCCAGGCCGATGTCGAGAATGCGCTGTGGGTCCCGGTTGGCCGTGCGCGTGTAGGCGAAGAGCAGGAGCGACACGACCACGCTCACAGCGGCAATCGCATCGCCCATCGTCGGACCCACCGCGTCACCCTGCATCGACCGCATCGCGAGGTGGCCCAGGATGGTTGCGACGATCCACAGGCCGGCGGCGACGAGCGACATGATGCCGAGACGGGCGGAGGCTTCCCGAAGGAAATCGTCAGGGAGGGCTCGCGGCCGACCGCGTGCAGCAGCAGCCTCAGCGGGGGTCGCGTCAGTCGGAGGCCGTATGTGTTTCGGGACCGGCATCACAGCGGGGTCAGTGTACGGTGATTTCGACTCATGAGCCTGCGCGGCAGGACTCGACAAGGGCGACGCCTTCGGATGGAATAGCGCATGCGTGGCGCTTGTTCGTCGCGATCAACTTGGAGTCCCCGATGGCTAAACTTCGCGTGAACGCCTTTAGCGTGTCGGCCGACGGCTTCGGCGCCGGCCCCGACCAGAGCCAGGCCCAACCGCTCGGCCGCGGCGGCGAACAGCTGCACCAGTGGTTCCTTCCAACCCGCACCTTCCAGCGAAACGTCCTGAGGCGAGACGAGGGGACGACCGGCATCGACAACGACTTCGCGGTACGGTCGTTCGAGAATCTCGGCGCCTGGATCATGGGCCGCAACATGTTCGGGCCGGTGCGCGGACCCTGGCCGGACTATGAGTGGAAAGGGTGGTGGGGCGCCAATCCACCCTACCATGTGCCGGTCTTCGTCCTGACCCATCATGCGCGCCCGCCGCTCGAGATGGAGGGCGGCACCGTCTTCCATTTCGTCACCGGGGGCATTGAGGCGGCGCTGGACCAGGCGCGCGCGGCCGCTCGAGATAAGGACGTGCGAATCGGCGGCGGAGCAGCCACCATCCGCCAGTATCTGCAGGCCGGGCTACTCGACGAGATACACCTCGCCATCTCGCCGACCCTGCTCGGCCAGGGCGAGCCCCTGCTCGAAGGCATCGACCTTCCCGCGCTCGGCTACAGCGTGAAGGAGCACGTCTCCACCGAGATGGCGATGCATTTAGTGGTGGGACGATAGTCGCGTCGACGACATTCAGAGCGAATGAGCAGCGGCTGACGTCGTCGTCGTCAAGACAAGTTTTCCGCGTTTGTGTGGCTTGCCGGCCAGCATCTCGTGGGCCAGTCGCGCCTCGGCGAGGGGCAGCACGGTTCCGACGCCGGTGACGAGTTCGCCGCTCACCACCAGAGCCGCGAGCCTCGCCAGCGTCGGCGACGACACCTGCACGAGGAAGAACACTCCGCGAACGTCGTGCTGCGACGCCTTGACCGGGTCTGGCGTCTGAACGGACGAAACGAGGACGCCACCGGGCGCAAGCACGGCGAACGAGCGATCGAGTATTTCGCCGCCGACCGTGTCGAGCACGATGTCGACACCTGTCACCGCGTCCTCGAAGCGGCCCGCGGTGACGTCGATCACGCGGTGGGCTCCAAGTGTGCGGATGTACTCCAGATCGGCGGGATAGGCCGTCGCGACGACTTCCCTCGCCACGCGCCTGGCGAGTTGCACCGCGTAGGCGCCGACGTTTCCCGCTGCCCCGTGCACGAGCACCCGCTTGGTGCCGTCGGCCTGGCCGTGATCGAAGACCATCTGCCACGCGGTGCAGGCGACCACCGGCAGCGACGCCGCCGCGATAAACGTCAGGCCGTCGGGTTTCGGCGCCAACATGCCGGCGGCCGCGACGGCGTACCCGGCGTACCGCACCCGTGAACTGTGCGTTGGTCACGCCAAAGACGGGATCACCGATGTGAAATCCGTCAACGCCGGGCCCGACCGCCGCGACGATCCCCGCGAGATCAGACCCCGGTGTCAGCGGAAGCACCTGGTTGATGACGCTCCGGCCCGCCCTGACCCACGCATCCCACGGGCCGACGCCGGCCGCCACGACCTGCACCAGAACGTCGCCGTTGCCGGGCGTCGGCATCGGAACACGTTCCAACCGCAGCGCCTCCGGGCCACCGAATTCGTGTACGCGGATCGCGTTCATCGATTCCATCATTCCAAGACCGACGAGATTCGGCAATGGCAAGTGCTGTTACAGGACCGACACATACGCATGCGGGTTGCCATCAAGAATGCGTCACTTGAAACCGGCACCGCAACCGTCTACACTCGCTACACACCTCCTCAGAGCGACGCGCAGCACTCCGCGCGACTCTTCGTCCGTTTTCAAGCCACCCAACGACCATTTGAGCCAGCCCAATCGACTGGCCCCGCTGCGCGAGGCTCGCGTTCTTGAAGGAAAGCGTCAAAAGTTTGCAAGATGATCGGCACGGCGTCTGTTCAGGACGTCACCTCCGTCTACAATTTCAACTTCGGTTTCTGGTTTTGGTCCGGCGCCGGCTGGAACAGCCGCGTCTGGATGCGTTTCATGCCCACAATACTCATCGATCGACAATGTCCGCAGTGCCAGGCGACTGATGCCAGGCTCCGACCATTCAACAGCTTTCTCTCGCACGTGGACTATTTTCGCTGCCCGAAATGCGGCCACGCGTGGGCCGAGCCGAAACCGGGCGAGACGAGTCGTTTCAAAGAAGTGACGCGCCGGGACAAGATTCCAACGGCCCGGTAGCGTGTGCGATGACACCTGTCTGGGAGGGCCGTTGACAGGAACCTCCACTCAGGCGCTCTCGTAATAGCTGGCGTGAGCCGATTCCCCATCACCGTTCCGATGCTGGTCTCAGTGCTGCTGACCGCGACGCCGCGGGCGCAGGACGTGCCGCTTCGACTCCCTGTCGTCGCCGCCGCCGGGCAAACCCAGTCTGGAACGAGCGTCATTCGCGACGTCCGGGTCTTCGACGGAGAACGCGTGCTGGAGCATCGCAGCGTTCTGATAGTGAATGGAGAAATCGGGCAGATCGGCGGTGCGGAGATGCGCGCGCCCGGCGCCAGCGTCGTGGACGGCCGGAACCGCACGTTACTTCCCGGGTTGTTCGACACACATGTCCACGTCTCCGGCAACCCGGAGCCCGCGTTGCGGCAGATGGCCGCAATGGGAGTGACCACCGCCCTGGACATGTTCGCCGGTACTCAGGTACTGAGCGCGAAACAGCGAATCGCGATCCGCAGATCCGCCTGACATGGCGGATTTACGGAGCTCCGGCCTGGGAGCGGTTGGACCTGGCAGCGCGCTCAGCACGATGATGCAGCGACCGTTGCCTGCGGTGACGGCGGTCGAGCAGGCGGACGCGTGGGTGAGCGATCGCATTGCTGAAGGATCCGACTACATCAAGATCATTTATGACCCGCGCGAGGGCGGCCCGCTCACCCTCGACGTCGTGAGTGCGATTGTGCAGGCGGCGCATGCGCGAGGGAAGCTGGTGATCGTGCATACGCTGGAGGAGCAGACGGCGCGCCAGGCGATCGCCGCCGGCGCCGACGGCCTGGCGCATCTCTTTTTAGGCGACTCAGTGAGCGCGACTTTCGGCGAGTTTGCCGCCGCGCATCATGTCTTTGTGATCCCGACGCTGGTCACCTTGCACGGGCTGTGCGGAAATCCTGAAGGACACGCGTTGGTGAATGACATGTTTCTGGCGCCGCATGTCCCGGCTGCTCAACTGCAGGCGTCGGACAAGAAGCCGGATCCCAGTCGACAGCACCTGTGCGCCGCCATTCAGCCGACGCTGCAGCAGCTGGTTCACGCGGGTGTGCCGATCCTCGCGGGAACGGATGTCGGGATCGCGACCGGGCAGCGGTTGGGGGTCGTCGCGTACGGTGCGACGTTGCATCTTGAACTGAAGCTGCTGGTGGACGAGGGGCTCACGCCCGTCCAGGCACTGAGCGCCGCCACGGCGGCGGCCGCGGACGCCTTCCGCTTCGCGGATCGAGGGCGAATCCGCCCAGGGATGCGAGCGGATCTGTTGCTGGTGGACGGTGACCCAACTCGGGACATCACGGCAACGCGGCGGATCGTGACGCGTGTGGAAACGCGGCGCGCCCGTTCAGGGACAGCAAGCGCAGTGAGCCACGCGGTGAAAGCGTCCGTCCATGCGCCGCCTTTGGCATTCGGCACTATGATCCTGGTATGACGCCGGTGCCGCGCATGTTTCGACGCGCCGACCGCAAATGGCGGGAGGCCAGAATGGTCGCGCGCGGCTTCCAGTCCGCGAGTCATCCTCTCCTCGCGCAGATCGTGCCGATCCGCCGCTGCAACCTGGCCTGCACCTACTGCAACGAGTACGACAAGCACTCTCCGCCGGTGCCGCTGGCAACCATGCGCGAGCGCCTCGACCACCTGGCCCGGTTACGTACCGCGAACATCGAGATCAGCGGCGGCGAGCCGCTGTTGCACCCTGACCTCGACGAGCTCATCCGGCACATCCGCGGAACCGGCGCGCTGGCCGGACTGATCACGAACGGCTATCTCCTCAACGAGAAACGCATCGAGCGCTTCAACAACGCGGGGCTGGATCACCTGCAGATCAGTATCGACAACGTGACGCCTGACGACACGTCGAACAAGAGCCTCAAAGTGCTCGACGCCAAGCTGCAGATGCTGGCGAAGCACGCCGCGTTCAGCGTCAACATCAACTCGGTGCTCGGTGGCGACCTGAGTAACCCCGAAGACGCACTGACGATCGCCAGGCGGGCAATCGCGCTAGGTCTGACGACGACGGTCGGCCTGATCCACAACGGCCGGGGCCGCCTGATCCCGTTGACGGCGGAACAGCTGCGCGTCTACAGCGAGATCGCTTCGCTGTCGGCGCCGTTCTATACGGTCCAGAACCAGAACGACTTCCAGCGGAACCTCGCGTTCGGGCGTGCGAACGACTGGCAGTGCGGGGCAGGCGGCCGTTATCTCTACATCTGCGAGGACGGCCTCGTGCATTGGTGCTCACAGCAGCGCGGGCATCCAGGCATTCCGTTGGCCGAGTACACCACTGCGGATGTGGTGCGCGAGAGCACCAGCGAGAAGAGCTGTGCGCCGCTCTGCACGGTGTCGTGCGTGCATCGCGTGGCTCTACTCGACCACATTCGCACGCAGCCGATCACGGCCCTCGATGAGATGATGCCGGCGAATGGCAGCGGAGCGGCCAGCGTGCGCGTACTCCGCTGGATGTTTGTCACCGGCCCGCATCACGACCGCTTCCGCGCCATGGCCGCGCGCCTCCTCGGCTCGCGTTCCTAGCACGGACACGGCGAGTTCTACCCGAAGACTCGGCGTCCCAGAACGTTCTGCAGGCTCGATCAGTGTTGTTCTTGTTGAGACGCCGCAGGCGCGTCGACCACTGAGCCCCAGAATCCGATCATCATCTCTTCCCACGTCTGGTCGCCCCAGATCACGTCCTTCGTGGGGTCGGGATTGTATTTGTTGCCCGGCGAGTTGTCGTAGTGCGCCACGACTTCGACCCGGGTTCCTTTCGGCAGGATCTTCGGCTTCGCCAGATCGTAGGTGATCTGCCAGTTGAAGTCGTATTTCGGCACGCTCAAGAGCACTTCCGACGTGCCGTCCGGGTAGACCGCGGTGTAGGTCATGTCCTTGCCGCGCACGTGCATGTGCGGAGTCAGGCTCGTCAGGACGGTGTCCTGCCTGATCACGGCGACCGCTTTGACTTCCGCGTTCGGATCGCCGGCCGGGATCACGAAACGCGGCTGCACCGCCAGGCCGGTGACGTGGACCTGCTTCGGCGGCTCCTTGGCGAAGACGAACCCGACTTCCGTGCGATCGACCGCCGGCGTGCCGTTGGTCGTGTAGTGCATCTGCAGGATGATGTCCTGGCCGGCCTTCAGGAGTTTCGCGACGCCCGGCTCGAAGATGAGGCCCGGCTTGTTCGGCGACACGCCGGTGATATTGGTCGGCCCGAAGGTGTTGCCGGGCCGCGTCGGCTTGTCGCTCGACGGCTCTGTATACGCAATGATGTGGTGGACGTGCGCCCGCGCGCTCGGCTTGATTTCGACCGCGGTGTACCAGCGGTCCTCCGGCAGGTTCACCGGAATGCGGATGTACAGATACTCGATCGTGCCCGAGGCGGGAATCTGGTAGTCCTCGGTCATCGAGTAGACCGCGTCGGGCTTGCCAATCGACCAGCCGTCGGCGAGCGCCGGCATATTCGGCATGTCGGTCATGTCGCCCTTCGGCGCGCCGCCGTCAATCCACGAGACGATGGTCTGGATTTCCTGGTCCGTCAAACGCGGATCGTTCTTGAGCACGCCGTGCGGCATGTCCGACCCCCACGGCGGCATCGTCCGCTCCGTGACGCGCATCTTGATCGAGCGGAGCCACGGGCGCGCGTCCTCGTACGACGTCAGCGACATCGGCGCGAACATCGTCGCGCGATGGCACTCGATGCACGACTTGTAGAAGATCGGCGCGACGTCCCGGGTGAACGTCGGCGTGCCGTCTGCCGCCATGGCCGGCGCCGCCGCGGCGACTCCTGCGACGAAGATACCCAACACGAGCCCGAAACGCATGGGACACTCCCTCCTGTGCATTGCCGCCTGGTCAGGCCGTTCCTCAGACAGCGTCGGGTGAGGACCCGCCTCAGCCGATTATCGCCAAGACTTGAATGAATGCAACTCGCAGGATGGGCGCTCATACCGCGGATTCTCTGGATGTATACGTCGCGCGACGTCTACCGTATGCTCGTGACGGAGGGCGGATGGACACCGTCGGCGTACGAGTCGTGGCTCGCGGACACGCTGCGGCAGGCGCTTGTCGCACCCGGTGTCTGAGGCGTCATACGTCGTGGTCAAGGAGAATCAAATGACTGAGATGGACCGCAGAACGTTCATCGCCGGCCTGGGGGCTACCGTGGCCCTGGCTCCCGGAGTCAGCGTGCGAGCGCTTCGCGCCGCGGCCGTTGGCAATCCGTCGCTGACCAACGTCAACCGCGAATTTCTGGTGTCGCCGAAGCAGGTCCGCGACTGGCACGCCGTCAAAGACTCGAAGGGTGGACCGACACTGGCCGGCAGCCCGGGTTGGAAGAACTACGTGGAGCTGCTTGAAAAAGAACTTCGGGCGGCGGGTGTCGTTGACGTCCTGCGACATCCATTCACATATACGCGGTGGTTCACGACCGAATGGCCCGACGATGCGAACTGGTCTCTGCGCCTCGACGGAAAGAAAATCAGAGTAGCGAGTTACGGCGCCAACTCCGGTGCGACGCCTGACGCGGGCGCAACGGCCGCACTGGTGCTCTACAGAGAAGGGATGCCGGCCGAAGCGCTGCGCGGCAAGATAGCCGTTGTCGTGAAGCCCGGGCCGGAAACGCTGCCACCCATGACGGGAGACTACGAGTACCTCTCCAACGCCGATACGTTCGAGAATCCGGCCGCGCCGGCGGGTGAGCTGCTGAGCGTGAATCCGTTTCGCCTGATGGGACTGACGACGGCGCAGCAGCCCCTGATCGCCGGCGGCGCAGTGGGCGCGATCATCGTGATGCCGTTTTCACACGACGTCGTGGCGGGTCTCTACACATTTGGCGTGCCCGAGATCCATCAGATGCCGACTCTGTATCTCGATCGTGAGGCTGGTGCGTCCGTCATCGATGCGGCGACGGCTGGCAAGCAGGCCACCCTTAGACTCGCCGCGACCACGGAGCAGGCTGACACACACCAGTTGTTCTGTTACTTGCCGGGCAAGGATTACGGCACACCGAACGATTCGCAGGTGCTGCTCGTGACGCATACCGACGGCCCGTCGATATCACAGGAAAATGGGGCACTCGGCATCCTGTCGATGATTCGCTACTTCGCGCGCGTGCCGCGGGCGGAGCGGCCCCGCACGCTGATGGTATTTCTCGATTGCCGGCACTACATGCCCGGAGCCGAAAGGGCATTCGCGGAACAGGACTATGCGGTCGCTCATCCCGACCTCTACAAACGAGTCATCGCGTCGATGGGCATCGAACATCTCGGTCAGATCCGTGTGGAGGAGAAAAAGGGCCAGCCGTACCGCAAGACCAATCAGGCCGAATTGTCATCGATCTGGGTCACCAACAACCAGAAGCTGATCGACCTTGCCGTGCGAGCCGTGAAGGACAACGGGTTGAGCCGCGTTCAGGTGCAATGCCCCGCTCGGCCCGGGTCCCACGGTAAAGATCAGGGACCCTGGTATGGCCTGGGTGGCATAGCGAACAGGCTCAAGATCCCAGGATACGGCGCCATGGGCCTGCTATCCGCATACTGGACCACTCGCGCACGCCTCGACTACCTGGATGCCGACCACTTCGTTACCCAGGTCGCGACGCTGAACCAGATCTGTGGCGGTTTGATGACTGCGGACATCGCGAATATTAAATCGGTGTAGTCATCCGTTCGGGTGGACCCGCGGGTTGTGCGCCGGGCCACTCAGAGCCGCGGCAGTAGACCATATCGAATGCTGGTGTCGAGTATGGTGATACACTGGGCCGATGGCAGGCGTGCGGAAGATCACGGTTGAAGTCCCGGAGGATCTGCTCGAGCGTGCACAGCGGGCGAGCGGGAGCGGCGTCACCCAGACCGTCCGCACGGGCCTCGGTCTCGTGGCCGCGTCCCAGGCATATGCCCGGCTGCGGCAATGGCGCGGACAGGTGCGATTCAGCCGGAGCGTGGCGCGTCTGAAGGCCGACAGGTGATCGCGGCTGACACGAGCACCTGGGTCGCCTTCCTGCAGGGGGACAGCGGCGCCGACGTCGAGCTGCTGGATCTGGCGCTTCGCGATCAGCAGGTGGTCATGCCGCCCGTCGTCCTCACCGAGCTTCTCAGCGATCCCAAGTTGCGACCGGATGTGGCAAAGACGTTGTGCGAAGTGCCGCTCATCGAGGCCGACGCGGGCTACTGGCAGCGCGCCGGCCAGTTGCGAGGCCGGGTCCTCGCTTCGCGCCGCAAGGCACGGCTGGGCGATGCACTGATCGCGCAGAGCTGTGTGGATCGCGGCATTCCGCTCGTCACGCGCGACCGCGACTTCAAAGCGTTCGCGGCCGCGGCCGATCTGGACATGCTGGCTTCCTGACTCGCTGGCCCAGCCGCTTTCCCTCGAAGCGCACATCGCCAGCTACCTGATCGCCTGATCGAGCGCGTCAATCGCATCGCGCAGCTGCCGCTCGCTGACGTACGGCGCCGGTCCCAGCCGCAAAACGCTTCCGCGGCAATCGCTCCAGACATCGCGCGCACGTAATCGGTGCACAATCTCGCCGGCGCGAGGGCTGCGGATCGCCAGGAACCCTGCCCGGCGCTCGTCAGGCATTGGGACGACGGCCGCGATATTCGGATCGGCGTCGAGTCGTTCGAATGCGTCCTTGAGGAATCCGACCTGATGCCGACTGACCTCGCGAAGGCGCTCGGCCGTCAGTCCGTGACGCTGGTGGAACTCGAACACCGCGGCGGCTCGATAGTGTGATGTCGGGTCGTAGGTCGCACCCGCAAATCGCGCCGGGCCGCGGCCGTACTTGACATGGCCAGTCGCCTCACTTCGCTCCAGTTCGCCGAATTCGCTGAACCAGCCGGTCAGAACCGGTCGCAAGCCGCAATCGGCAGGCAGCCGGAGAAACGCGTTGCCTTCGCCAAGCTGGCAATATTTGTAGCCGCCGCCGGTCACGAACGCCTCGTCGAGACCGAGCGAGGCAATGTCGAACGGCACGACGTTCAAATGATGGTAAGCGTCGACCAGCAGCGTCGCACCGTGGTGCGAGCAGGCCTTCGCGAGCTGCGCCAGGCCGGGGACGATTTCTGCCGTCTCGTAGAGAACCGATGAGACGAGCACGCACGCGACCCGATCGTCCACAGCGGCGGCGAGCCGGTCGGCCAGCGTCTCCGCCGGCCGCGCCGGCACAGTGACGATCGTGACGTTCTCTTCTCTGAGCCGGTCAAGCTGCCGGCGAATCGTGTGAAACTCGCCGTCGGTGGAAATCAGCGTCCGGCGAGAGGCGAGTGGCAGCGCGGACAGCAGTCGCGTCACGAGCTCGTGCGTGTTCTGGCCGAGCGCGATGTCGCCGGATGGGTCATTCAGAAGACGACGGAAGCCCGCTCGCACGAGCGACGCCTGCGCCTCCGCGCGCTCCCACTTGCGATCCGCGAACTCCGCGGCGTCGCGCCACGCGCGCTGCTGACCCTCGAACGACACGTCGGGCCATGCCTGATGCGAATGACCGGTGAGGAGCACGCGCTCCGTGACGCGGAACAACGAGTAATGCGCCGCAAGATCCGCCGCCGTCCACGTCATAGTTGCGAACGAATCGCCCAGAGGTCGGGAAAGATTGACCGCCCGACAGTCTCTCGCAGGTAGGCGGCGCCTGACGACCCGCCTGTCCCGGAGCGGGCACCGATCGTGCGCTCCACCATCTTGACGTGACGATACCGCCACTCCTGAATGCCTTCGTCGAGATCGACGAGGCGCTCGCAGAGCTCGGCGTTCTTTGCATCGCTTTTGTAGAGGGTGATCAGCGTCTGCTGAACATCGGTGACCGCATAGCCCTCGCGCGTGAGATAGCGGAGGAAGCCGTCCCACAACGTCGTTTCCTGGTAGCGCCGCTCCAGTGCGATGCGCGCGCGTGAGCGGTCGGGGAAACGTCGCATCACCTGTTCCGATTTCACGCCGAGCAGAAACTCGATCTGCCGGAACTGATCCGACTGGAAACCGCTGGCGGCCTCGAGCCGCTCTCGAAAGCTGAGAAACTCGAGCGGCGTCATCGTTTCCAGAATGTCGAGCTGCGCGACCATCACCTTCAGGATCGTCAAGATGCGTTTGAGCGTGTGCTGTGCCCGGTGTGATTCGTCCTGTTCGAGAAGCGCCTTCACGCGATCGAGCTCGTGAAGCAGCTCCTTGAACCACAGCTCGTACACCTGATGAATGATGATGAAGAGCATCTCGTCGTGCTCGGGACCGGTCGAGCGCGGTTGCTGCAGCGACAGAAGCTCTTCGAGCCTCAGATAATTGCCGTACGTCACGGCGGCGTCGGCGTGTTCGGACATCAAGCCACTCCCTTGAGAGTCAAACGCATTCTGTCGCGCGCCAGAGTCTACGCGAGGCGGAGGCCCGTGCGCGCGTCGAACAGGTGCAGGCGCCGCACGTCGAAGCGGAATCCGACGAGCTGATCGGCGGCGACGGCGGCGTCCGATGAGACGACGATTCGGAGCAGCTCCCCGGACAGCCCCTCGACGCGTAGATGAACCAGCGTCGTTGATCCAAGCAGTTCGACCAGTTCGATGCGTCCGACGCCATGACCGTCTCCAGATGGCGTCAGCTCGACGTCCTGCGGGCGCACGCCGAGAACGATCTGCCGCTCGCTCGCATCGTGTCCATCCTCGCTTGCGACATGTTCGATAACGCATCGGTGCCAGACGCATCGGTCACACAGAACGCCGGCGACGACAACCTCAGACCCTCCGCATCACGCACGGCCGCGACCTGAATGAAGTTCATCGCGGGAGCGCCGATGAAGCCGGCCACGAACAGGTTCGCGGGCCGGCGGAACAGGTCGATCGGCGGCGCGATCTGCTCGATGACGCCTGCCCGCATGACCGCCACGCGGGTGCCGAGCGTCATCGCCTCCTCCTGATCGTGCGTGACGTAAACCATCGTGGCTCCGAGTCGACGATGGAGGACAGCGAGCTCGGTCCGCGTGGCGACGCGCAGCTGGGGATCAAGGTTCGACAGCGGCTCGTCGAGCAGGAAAGCCTGAGGCTCGCGGACAATGGCCCGGCCAAGCGCGACCCGCTGCCGCTGGCCTCCCGACAGCTGCGCCGGTTTGCGATCGAGAAGGTCTTCGATTCCCAGTGCCGCGGCAGCCCGCCGGACGCGATCCTCGATCTGCGCACGGTCGACGCGGCGGATGCGAAGCGCAAAGGCGAGGTTCTCGCGCACGGTCTTGTGCGGATACAGCGCGTAGCTCTGAAACACCATCGCGAGATCGCGCTGCTTGCGGCGCCATCCCGGTGACATCGCGGTCGCCAATTCGCACCGCACCAGAGGTCGGCGTCTCGAGTCCGGCAATCAGCCGAAGGACGGTGCTCTTGCCGCTGCCCGACGGTCCGACGAGGACGAGCAGCTCTCCATCCGCGACGTCGAGCGTGACGTCGCGAACCGCCGCCTGGCCGGTCGAGAACGTCTTGCTGACCGCGCGAAGGCCGATCGACGCCATGTCAGCCCTTCACCGCGCCGGCCGTGAGTCCGGCCACGATGCCGCGCTGCGCGACCAGCACGATCGCGGCGACGGGAATCGTCGCGACCACGGCGGCCGCCAGCACTTCACCCCACGGGACCTGGTACTGTCCGCGAAACAGCGCGATCGCGACCGGAACGGTGTAACGCTCGGGTCCAAGCGTGAACGACAGCGCGAAGAGGAACTCGTTCCAGCAATACAGAAAGGTCAGGATGCCGCTGGTCACGAGGCCGGGCCACGACAGCGGCAGGACGATCGTCCAGAGCGTACGAATCCGGCCGGCGCCGTCCATCAACGCCGCCTCCTCCAAATCCGCGGGCAACTGCCGGAAGAATCCGACCAGCATCCAGATCGTCAGCGGCATCGCGAACGAGAGATACGGCAGCACCAGGCCCGGATAGCTGTTCAGCAGCCGCAGCTCGCGGAGCAGCAGATACAGCGGACCGACGATCGAGATTTGCGGAAACATCGAGACGGCGAGCACGAGCGCGAGCAGCGGCACTTTGCCGCGAAAACGAAGACGCGCGAGGGCGTACGCGCACATCGACCCCAGCGCGACCGACATCAGCGTCGTGAGCGCGGCGACCACGAGCGAATTGCGAATGGGCGTCCAGAAGTCTCGTGTCGCAAACAGCGCCCGATAGTGCTGCAGCACGAGGTTGCGCGGTATGAGCGACGGCGCCGCGAACAACCGGTTCTCCGGCGTGAACGATGAGATGACCGCCCAATAGACCGGCAGCAGCAGCGCGAGCAGGAACACGGCGGTGAAGATCGACGCGGCTCGCGATCTCATATGCGCCGCTCGAGAAATGCGTCGCCGCCGAGAAAGCGGATGGCGCCCATCGCGAACACGAACGCCGCGAGAAACATGATGCACCGAGATCGCGGACGCGAAGCCGAATCGAAGATTCTGAAGAAGCGCGGTGAAGGTGAAGAGCGCAATCGGCTCGGTTGCGCTGCCCGGACCGCCGCCGGTCATGACGTAGACGAGATCGAAGACCCGCAGCGCATCGAGGCTTCGGAAGAGAAAGGCGACGGTGATCGCGGGACGAAGCAGCGGCAGCGTGATGTCGGTGAATCTGCGCCAGGGTCCGGCGCCATCCACGTCGGCGGCCTCGTAGAGCATCGGATCGATGTTCTGCAAACCGGCGAGGAGGAGGATGGCGACAAACGGCGTCATCTTCCAGACGTCGGCGAGAATCAGCGGCAGCCAGGCGGCGCGCGCGCTCGCGAACCACGTCGGCGCGCTGATGCCGACATCGGCGGCAAGGCTGGTCGCCAGTCCCGAGGGACTCTCGAAGATGAAGCGCCAGACCAGCGCGGCGACGACAGTGGGAATAGCCCAGGGCAGGAGCACGGTCGTGCGGATGATTCCGCGCGCCCGAACGACGCTGTTCAACACGAGCGCCAACGCGAGGCCGCCTGCCAGCTCCAGGGTGACCGTGGCGGCCGCGAACAGCAGGTGTGCGCGACCGCGCCTCGCAATCGCACGTCGTTGAACGCCTCGACGTAGTTCGCCACGCCCACGAATGGCCGGCCAAGCCACGGCATGCGAAGGTCGTGGACGTGCAGCGATTCCCAGAACGTCCAGGCGATCGGGAACGCGGCGATCGAAGCGACGATGGCGAGGGCCGGCAGGGAAAGGGCCCAGGCGAGCCGTTGCTCGTCACGCCGCCATCGGGGTTGTCGCTGGCGAGGGCTGTCGATCATGGCGACGCGCTGAGTTTCGTCTTCACCAGCAGCCGGCGCATCGAAGCCGCGGCGTCCTCGAGAGCGGGCCGGGGATCCTGCTGATGGGTGAGGGCGCGGTGCAGCGAGACCTGAAGGATCTCGGACAACTCGTGATACACCGGCGTCACCGGCCGCGGGACCGCGCGTTCGATCACCTGTCGCGCAGCGTCTGGTCGAATGGCGAGCGCGTCTGCCAGATCGCGCCGAAGCGTACAACGCGGGACGCGGCGGCAGCTGTCCGGCGACGCGTGCGCGCTCGATCATCTGCGCCGGTTGCAGCAGATAGTCGATCAGCTGGTACGCCGCGTCAGGCTGTTCGCTGAACGCGTTGATGGCCAGCTCGGATCCGCCAAGTGCGGCCGTTGGCGCTCCGCCGGGCCCGCCCGGGAGCGGCGCGACCGCGAATTTCCCGGCCACGCGCGATTCGGACGAATCCTGGAGCAGCGGATACGCGTACGGCCAGTTGCGCATCATCGCCGTCTCGCCGTTTTCGAACGCGAAACGGACCTGTTCTTCCTGCCACGTGAGGACGGCATTCGGCGTGATGCCGCTTCTGTCGATCATGTCGCGCATCGACGTCAGCGCGCGGACTGCCGGCTCCGAATCAACGGCCACATGGCCGTCGGCGTCGAGAATGCTGCCGCCAAATGCGCCAAGCTGCTCGAGGAACACCGTCACCAGGCCTTCGTAGCGAGCGCCCTGCCAGACAAATCCGAAGCGGACGTGATGGTCTCGTTGAGATTGAGCGGCAAACGCGGACAGCTCGGCCAGGTCACGAGGCGCGTGCGGCAGGAGGTCGGTGCGCCAGGTACAGCATCCCGACGTCGGTGAACCACGGCAACGCATACAGCGCATCGCGCCAGCGGCTCGCGGCGATGGTGCTGTCGAAGAATGCGCCGGTGTCAGGGTGAAAGCGATCGAGGCTGCTGATCCAGCCGGCCGCCGCGAATTCCGCGGTCCACACGACGTCGAGCTGCAGGACATCGGGATCAGACGCGCGCGCGTTCAACCACTGCACATACAGCTGATGACGCTGGTCGGCCGAGTCCGGCGTGGCACGGAGGGCGACTGAAAGAGAGGGATGGTCGCGCTGAAAACGCTCGAGCTGCAGGCGGATGATTTCGCCCTCGCGGCCCACGACGCTCCCCGAGAACGTCAGAATCCGTTCAGGTGCCCGATTGCACGCGATCGATGCCGCGATCACCAGCAGCGTCAGGCTGCCGGTTCGAATGAGATTCGCCACGCTGACTGCAGGGTACAGTCAAATGGCGCTCCACAAGCTCGAGCAGATCGTGCGCAGAGTTGACGGCAGACTCATTTCATCGGACGAGGGGTCACGTCCGCGTCGGTCAGACCCAGGCTCCACTTCAGTGCTTCGAAGTACATGCGGCTGATGTCCGGATTGTCCCAGGTCGCGGCGGCGTGACCGAATGACGCATAGAACACTCGGCCTTTCCCGTACATCTTGGCCCACGCGAGCGGGAAGTCGCCGTCCTTCCGATGCACCTCGGGATTCGCGGGCATCTTCGACATGTCGAGCCGCAAGAGCACGCGGAGATTGGCGCGGGAGTACCGACTGTGCCTGATAGAACTCGTCCGTGAGGGCTGAACGCCGATGGAAAGTGCTTCGTCGCCGGGAACGCCGGATCCTCGTTGATCACCGTGCCTGCAACCGTATTCCATGGATGGCCGTCATATCGGGCGCCCAGCATCTCGCCAAATTCCGGCCAGGACTCGAACGCCGTTGATGCCGTATGGCCCGCCACAAATCCTTTTCCCTCGTCCCGGACGAACGACAGCAGGTCGGCCTTCTGCTGCGCGTCGAGCTGGATCTCCCGATGCCCGAGGAAGAAAATCGCATCGACATTCGCCAGGCTTGGGCCACCGCTCGCCGGCTTGCCATCCGTCATGAGCGGCTGCTTTGCAATGATGTTCGAGTCGGTCCGGATGTAGGTGTCATACAACCCCGACTCGTAACCAAGACGCTCGATCACCGCCAGCGCGTGGGATACGGAGTCGTGCTGCGCGATCCCGTTTCGCGTGTCGGCCCATGCGAGAACGGCTTTGCGTTGGCGGACTGGCACGCCACGTCCTGCTCCGCGCCCGCCACGACTCTGCGGCTGCTGCACGGCCGCGGCCGACTGCCACAGCACCGCCGCCGCCACGCCGATCGCCAGGAGGATGGTGCCCAGCCGTTTCATTCGCATCACTCCACGAGTCTGAGGGACCAGCGGATCGCCTCCACGTACATCTTCTGCAGCAGCGGATTGTCCCAGTCGTCAGCATCATGCCCGAGGCTGGAGTAAAACACGCGGCCGCGGCCGTAGGTCTTCGACCACGCGACGGGAAAATCGCCGTCTTTCCGGTGGACCAGCGGCTGCGTCAGGTCCAACTTCGCCGGATCCAGGTGCGCCAGCACGTGAATCTTGTCTCGTGAGAAATCCTTGATCTGATACAGCTCGTCGTGAACGAGCACGCGAGGTGGAAAATGCCGCATGGCCGGGAAATGCCGGATCATCGACGACGACCGTGCCGTCGGCAATTTCCCACGGATGTTCGTCGAAGCGTCCGCCGAGCATCTCGCCGAATTCCGGCCACGAGAAAGAATGCCGTTGCCGCCGAATGCGCCGCCACAAAGCCCTTCCCGTCATCCTTCACGAAGGACAGGAGGTCGGCGCGCTGTTCCGCGGAGAGCTCGATCTCGCGCACGCCGAAGAAGAAGATGGCGTCGAAGTCGTTGAGATTGCGGACATTGAACTGCTCGCCCGTCGCGATGCCGGTCCCCGCCGGAAACGTGATGGGGTGCTTGGTGATGAGCTGCGAGTCCGTGCGGATGAACGTGTCGTAGCTTCCGGACTCGCGTCCAAGGCGCTCGATTGTCGCGACGGCGTGGGAAATGGAATCGTGCTGATAGCCGTTGCGAACGTCCGCCCACGCGAGCACGCGTTTTCGCACCTGAGCATGCGGACCGGCCGAGATGGCGATCGCGAGCCCGGCGGCGATCACCAGTGCGCTTCTCATGGCCGGCGCCCACCACCGGCGCGCGGCAACGCGAACGCGACGATCTTCGAGCCGCCCGCGGCGCCCAGGTAACTGCCGCCACCGGCCGCGACAACCACGTACTGGCGCCCGTCGTTGCCGAGAAACGTCATGGGCGTCGTATGCGCGCACGCCGGCAGTTCGGTTTCCCACAGCTGTTTCCCGGTCCGCGACTCGAACGCGCGGAACCGGCAGTCAATGGTGGCGCCAATGAAGATGAGGCCGCCGGCGGTCGCAATGCTGCCGCCGAGATTCAACGTTCCGGTCCGATCAAAGCCCCTGGCCTTCAGCGAGCCGATGAACCCGAGCGGAACCTTCCACGCCACTTCGCCGCGGCTTACGTCGACGGCGACGAGCTCACCGAAGGGCGGCGCGGAACACGGAATCTTGGTGTCGGGATCCCAGAATCGCCCGACGGCCCCGCCCCATGGGCTCCGGCGGATCCACGTCGGCGGACCGCCGCCGCGCCCGACGCCCTCGACCATTTTCGCCACCTGGCCGAGATTCATGACATTCGTGAACGCCAGTCCCAGCGTCGGGTCGTACGAAAACCCATTCCAGTTGCCGCCGCCAATCGTGCTCGGAAACGTCACCATGGTGCCATCCGGACCGGGCGGCGTGTAGGGCCCCTTGGTGTACATCGCGTTCGTATCCCACAGGGTCTTGCAGTACGACGCGTGTTCGGGTGTGAGCGTGTAGAAATCGGTGGCGGGATTGAACGTGTTGCGGGCGATCGGCTCGGGCTTCACGGGAAATGGCTGCGTCGGCCACGTCGCTTCGCCGGGCACCGTGCTCTGCGGCACGGGACGTTCTTCGACGCCGAAGATGGGCTCTCCCGGTGACGCGATCGAAGATGAAGACCAGCGCCATCTTCGTCACCACCGCAACCGCCGGAATCGTGCGGCCGTCGCGTTTGACGTCGACCAGCGTCGGCGCTGCCGGTACGTCGTAATCCCAGATGTCGTGATGAACGAGCTGCCTGTACCACTTCAGCGTCCCGGTCTCCGCGTCGAGCGCGACGATGGAGTTGGCGTAGAGGTTCGAACCTTTGCGGTCGCCGCCGTAATAGTCGGACGTTGGCGCACCGATCGGCGCGAACACGAGTCCTCGCTCGGTATCGATGGTGAAGAACGCCCAGACATTGGTGCCCGACCGGTTTTTCCAGCTGTCACCTTCCCAGGTCTCGACGCCTGGTTCGCCGGCGCGCGGCACCGTGTGAAAGGACCACAGCAGTTTCCCGGTCCGGGCATCCCAGCCGCGAATATCGCCGTAGAGACCCGAGCTCGGCGACTGTTCGCCGTTGTTGCCGCCGGTGATCACGATGTTCTTGTAGACCGATGGGGGCGAGGCCAGACTGAAGCCGCCGTCCACGTCGCCGCGCACGCTGGCTTTGAGATCGACCGACCCGTCGTCTCCGAAACCCGCGGCCGGCGTGCCGCGCTCCGCGTCGAGCGCGATCAGATGATCGCCGGCGCCGGTAAAGAGGCGCGCCGGCGCGGTGCGATCGCCCGGCCAGTACGACACGCCTCGGCGACTGACCGCGGCTGGCGCTGTGTGGCGCCAGATGACTTTGGCAGTTTCGGGCTCGAGCGCGATGACATCCCGCCCCGCCGTGACGTACATGATGCCGTTGACCACAAGCGGCGTGACCTGCAGTCCGTCGACACCCGTGTCGAACGTCCACGCCGGTTGCAGCGAGGCGACGTTGGCCGGCGTAATCTGCTTCACCGGCGAGAAGCGCTGGCCGGCCGCATCGTGATCGTGCAACGGCCAGTCGTTGACGCCGGCGGCGACGAGCGCTGATGCGAACGCCGCGCACAGCGCGGCGCCCGCCAGCATCTTCTTCTTCATCAGTAGGTGAACTTCAGCGCGAACTGCATGATGCGCGGGTCGGAGGCCGTCTGGATCGTGCCGAAACTGGCGCTGTTCAACGCCGTCACCGGGGCGTTGAAGTTCACGTGATTGAGCGCGTTGAAGACTTCCCACCGGAATTGCACGGTTTGCGACCCTCCAACCCTGAATGTGCGGGTCAACGCGAAATCATTCTGGAGAATCGCGGGGTTCACGACGGTGAACGGCGCCAGCGTGCTGTAGGTGCCCGTGTTCGGCGACTGGAAGGCGGCACGATTGAGGTACGCCGTTGGATCGCCGCCATTGATATACGGATCGTCCTGGACCTGAACGGCGCGCTGGCCGCCGAGACCCGTGAGGGCGTTATCGACACCGGTCGTGATGCTCGAACGGTTGCCGGTCTGGTAGCGAATGATGGGCGAGAACTGCCAGTCGCTGAACACCGCCTTCACCACGGGCTTTTCGAACTCCGGCGTCTGCACCACCACCGACAGGTTCACCACGTGCCGTCGATCCGACGAGCAGTACCAGTAGTCGAGATTCGGATCGGCGGGGTTGACGATCGTCGGACCGGTGATTTCCGTCGTGGCCGGATCGCTCATGCACTTCGAGATCGTCCAGTTCGACAGCACGCTCAGGTTGTTCTTGAGCCGCCGCTGCAGCGAGAGCAGCAGCGCCGCGTAGTTGGCCCGGCCGGTGTCGTCGAGCTGACCGATCGTGCCGTAGAACTGACCCTGAACGGGATTGGCCGTGACCAGAACACGACGAGCATTGGTGTTGCCCGTGGTGGCGCCGGGGCCATAGACCGCCGGGTTCAGCTCGGTCGCGCGCCAGAGGTGACTGGAGTGGTTGCCAAGGTAGCTGGTCGCCACCACCCAGTCGCCGACTTCGCGCTGGACGCTCACGTTCCACTGCTGCAGCGACGTCGGCTCCGTATGGAGCGGCGTATTGACATAGACGCCGAACGCCGGGAAGGGCTGCGTCGCCCAATCGGTATTCAGCCCGGGGAACGGATTGCCGCCGGGATATCCCTGGTAGGGATCGGCGAACCCGCCCGGGGGATTGGAGAGCGTAATCTGAGCGCCCCACGGCGGGTTGTTGGCGAAGCGTGTGTTGAAGAACAGGTGGGGTGTGTCGTAGAAAATACCCCACGACGCGCGGACGCTGGTCCGCCCGTCACCGTTCGGCGTCCAGATCGCGCCGATCCGCGGCGCGAACTGAGCGGTCTTGCCGAACGTCGTGCCGGAGCTTGGATAACCCGCATCACCCGGGAACATGAGGCCCGCCGGCGCCTGCGGATACACGGTGCTGTGCACGTTCTGATCGAACCGCTCACGATCGAAGTGGCTGACCCACGAGTAGGTATTCTGCACCGGCAGGAACGGCTCCCAGCGCAGACCGAGATTCAGCGTCACGTTCGGCCGGACGCGCCAGTTGTCCTGCCCATATGCGCCGAGGTACTCGCTGTGGTCGTAGTCGTAGACCGGGTTGCCCTGGATGAACCCGCCACTCAAGGATCCCACCATGAAGTCCGCCAGCGACAGGCCGGTGCTCTGGCCGTTGAAGGTGAACGCGCCGTTGGTCGGGCGGTTGTTGAGCGTCTCGATGCGCGAGTGGATCCAGTTGCCGCCGACCGAGATCTGATGGCTCCCGCGCACCCAGTCGATGTCGTCCGCGACCTGGAAGCCCTTCGAGTTGAAGTAGCCCGGGTTGGTCCCGCCGTTGCCGATCGAGAAGCCGTTACCGGTGACGTTGATGCCGACATAGCCCGGCACGAGGCTGAAGATCTTCGCTCCCAGATCGGTTGCGCTGAAATATTGCGGCAGCGGCCGGTCGTTCAGGGTGCGGTTGACGGTGACGTGCAGCGAGTTGAGCATCGAGGGCGACAACACCTCGTTGTGGCCCATCACCAGCGAGTGGACCTGGTTGTTCTGGCCGGTGCGGCTGAGTGTGAGCACGTTGGCGCCATCGTAGGTCGCCGGGTTGTCATAGACCGCGTAGAAGTAGCGCACGAACAGCGTGGAGTGCGAGTTGATCGTGTAGTCGGCCTTCCCCAGTCCCTGGTGTTCGGTGTTGTTGTTGGGAATGCCGTACACGATCTTGCCGCAGGGGTCCGCCGGGACCGGCACGTACTTCAGGAGGTTCAGCGACACCGGGCTCAGGCGCGATGGATCGATCTGGTTACCGACGAATCCGCCGGTGAGCGTACGCTGCACGCCGCCGTTGCACGCCGGTGACGCGAACGCCGTGAAGTCGCCGTTCCGCATCGCTTGCGTCGGCACGTAACTGATCGAGGTCGGCGGATTGCTCTTCTCGATGCGCCCCTGGTAGCCGCCGAAGACGAACAGCTTGTTCTTGATGATCGGCCCGCCGAACGTCCCGCCAAACTGATTGCGCTTCAGGCTGTCGCGTTCCGGCGCAAAGAAATTTCTCGCGTTGAAATGGTAGTCGCGGATGAACTCGAACAGGTCGCCGTGCACCGTGTTCGAGCCGGATCGGGTCACCAGGTTGACCGCCGATGCCGCGTGGTAGCCGTAACGCGCCGGCAGCGCGCTCGTCTCGACCTTGAATTCCTGGAGCGCGTCCGGAAACGGCGTCGGCAGATTCAGGCTGTTGAACGGATCGTTGTGCGTGCCGCCGTCCATGATGTAGGTGATGCCATTGGCCTGGCCGCCGGCGACGGAAATCGTGACGGTCGGAAAGTTCTTGTTCGTGTTCAGGTCGCCCGCCGGCGCCGACGTGGCGAGCCCCGACAGGAAGATCAGCTCGGTCGCCTGGCGGCCGTTGAGCGGCAGCTCCATGACGCGCTGGTTGTCGATGACCTGTCCCACGCCCGTGTTCTTGGTCTCGATCATCGGGGACGCCGCCGTGACGGTGATCTGTTCGCTGAGCGCGCCGAGCGACAAGGTCACGTTGATCTCAGGATTCGATCCGACCTGCAGGACGATGCCGTCACGGATGTAGGTGTTGAACCCCTGCAGCACGACCTTCAGCTGGTAGGGGCCGACCGGCAGGTTCGGCAATGAGTAGGTGCCGTCAGCCGTGGTGAACACCGTGCGAACCGTACCGGTGTCCGTCTTGGTCGCCGTCACTTCGGCGCCGGGGATGGCGGCGCCGGAGGAGTCGTGGACGACGCCGGACAGCTGCGAGCCCGCGATCGCTTGCGCCCAGGCGTTCCCGTGTGTTGCGAGTACAAAAACAACGATCACGACGAACGCTCGAAGCAGTCTCACGTTGTACCTCCCTCGTCACGACAATTGCCTGTCGCGGCCGGGACGTTAGCACCCCATCTGGTGCAAACCAACGGAGTTACCGTGCTGTTACCGTAACACTCGCGTTTCACCGCAACGGCGGACGTAATATCCAACCACTTGAATGGACACGTGGCGCACCGCGATCGTCGACGCCGGCCCGACCCATCTCAGAGTCCGCGGACACGACGTCCTCGCGCTCATGCAGAAGAGCACGTTCACCGATCTGATCTTCCTGCTGCATCACGATCGGCTGCCGTCGTCCGGCGAACGCCGGCTCCTGGACGCCATCCTGATTGCCGTGGCCGATCACGGCGCCGGTGCGCCGTCCTGCGCGGCCGCGCGCCTGGCCGCGTCCGGCAATCGACAATCACTGGCCGCCGCCATCGCGGCCGGCGTCCTCGCCATCGGCGACGAGCACGGCGGGGCCGGCTCCGGCTGCATGGAGCTGATTGCGGCCGGACTGGCTTCGTCGCGGCGTGACGGTCTCGCCTTCGCGGACGTCGCTGCGCGGATCGTTGACGAAGCCAGCGCGAACGGCACGCGCCTGCCCGGCTTCGGCCATCGTGTGCACGCGACCATCGATCCCCGCGTGGCCGTGCTCTTCGGTTTGTCCGAGGACCTTGGCCTTGCCGGAGATGGCATCCGCTTCGCCCGCGCCGTTGAAAGCGCGATCCGCGAGAGGCTCAAGCCGATTCCGCTGAATATCGACGGGGCGTTGGCCGCAATTCTTTTCGACATGGGTCTGCCCGCCACGGTCGGCAAGCTCATGTTCATCGTCGGCCGCGTCGCAGGATTGAGTGCCGAGGTGCTGGAGGAGTACACGCGCGAGAAGCCGATGCGGATCAGAATCCCGGTGGCGTACGACGGACCGCCGCCGCGCGAGGACCAGTGAATATGGCCCCAGTCGCGTCCGAACCGCGAGCGCTCACGCCGGCGGAAGAACAACTGGCCGGCGAGATGCTGGCGCGCGCCCGCGCGGCGATGCGCGCGATCGACGCATTCGACCAGGCCGCAGTCGACAGGTTGTGCCGCGCCATCGCCTGGGCCGGCGGCAACGAAACGACGGCGACGCGCCTGGCGCAGATGAGCGTCGACGAGAGCGGCATGGGAAGTCCCGAGCCGAAGCGCCGCGCAAAAGTGCTGGGCATCCTGCGGGACGCCCTTCGTCAGAAGAGCATCGGGATCATCGAGGAGATCCCCGAAAAGGCGATCGTCAAATACGCGAAGCCGGCCGGCGTCATCGCCTCGCTGATCCCGGTGACGAGCCCCTACGTGACGCCGATCGGGATCGCGATTTACGCCCTCAAATGCAAGGATGCGGTGATCTTTTCGCCGCACCCGGCCAGCAGGAACACCACGAACGAGACGGTTCGCGTGATGCGGGCCGCGCTCCGGGCCGCCGGCGCGCCTGACGATCTCCTGCAGTGCGTCGATCGTCCCAGTATCCCGCTCGCGCGGCGGCTGATGAGCATTTGCGACCTGACGATCGCGACCGGCGGTCCCGCGATGGTCAAGGCGGCGTACAGCTCCGGCAAGCCGGCGTACGGCGTCGGCGCCGGCAACGCGACGATGGTCATCGACGAAACCGCCGACATCGCCGAGGCGGCGCGCAACACGCGGATCAGCAAGACCAACGATCACGGCTCCGGTTGTTCGGCGGATGGCAACCTGCTGGTTGACGCGGCGATCTACGATCCGTTCCTGCGGCAACTGGAGATCGAGGGCGGGTACCTCGTGAGTGCGGCGGAGAAGGATCGGCTCGAGGCCGTCTACTGGGACGCTGAGGGTCATCGCACGCCCGATACGATCGCGCGGGCCGCGTCCAGCGTCGCCGCCCGCGCGGGCTTCTCGATTCCCCACGACAAGACGTTCCTGATCGTCGAGGAAACCCGGATCGGCAAGGAGCATCGATTCTCGACGGAGAAGCTCGGCACGGTGCTGTCGATCTTCAAGTATCACGGTTTCGATCAGGCGCTCGAGATGGTCCGGCGGATCTTCGAGACGGGCGGGAAGGGCCATTCGTGCGGCATCTACTCGTTCGACGACGACCACATCCACCGGCTCGCGCTGGTCGCACCGGTCAGCCGGATCATGGTCCGTCAGGTGCAATCGAGCTCGAACGCGGGGACGTTTACGAACGGCATGCCCATGACGTCCAGCATGGGCTGCGGGGTCTGGGGCGGCAACATCACCAACGAGAACATTTCTCTCAAGCACTACATGAACGTCACGTGGGTCAGCCGGCCAACGCCTGAGGACCGGCCGTCCGAGCAGGAACTGTTCGGCGAGTTCCACAACAGCGGGATCTTCTAATGGCCGCGGGTAGCCCTATGAGCACAATTGTGACGACTGCAATCCCCACCAAGTCTGGGGGCCGAGACGCGGATTGCGTCCTACCTGCTGACGGATTACCTCGAGCGCCTTGGCGTCGAGGTCGTCTTTGGTCTCTGTGGTCATACGGTCATCGCATTGCTCGACGCGCTCGGCAAGAGCCGGATTCGGTTTGTGTCGACGCGGCACGAGCAGGTCGCCGCGCACGCAGCCGACGGCTACGCGCGGGCATCCGGCAAGCCGGGGGTTCTCCTGACGCATCTGGGACCAGGCCTGACCAACGCGTGCACCGGAGTCGCGAATGCGGCGCTCGACTCGATCCCGATGGTGGTCATTGCGGGGGACGTGCCGTCGTACTACCACGGCCGCCATCCGCATCAGGAAGTGAATCTGCATCAGGATGCCGACCAGTTTCAGATTTACCGGCCATTCTGCAAGCGGGTGTACCGTGTGGATCGCGTCAGCGACCTGCCTCGCGTGATGGAACGCGCGTTTCATCTCTGTCAGGCGGGGCGTCCCGGTCCGGTCCTCGTCGACGTCCCAATGGACTTGTTCTCGGAGGACCTGCCGGTCGACGCCTTTCAACAGGTTCCCGCGGCGATGGCACGCCCCACGATCGACGAGTCAGTGGCCAAACGCATCGTCGACCTGCTCGCGGCCGCGGAACGCCCGCTCCTTTACGCAGGCGGCGGCGTGATGTCCGCGCGTGCCACGGCGGAACTGGCCGCTCTCGCCGAAGCGCTCGAAGTACCGGTCGCGCACACCCTGATGGGCAAGGGCTGCCTGCACGCCGACCATCCCCTGCTCCTTGGCCAGTCCGGATTCTGGGGTACGCCGATTTCGAACGACAAATGCCGCACCGCCGATCTCATCGTCGCGATCGGCACGCGTCTCGCCGAGGCCAATTCGAGTTCGTGGGATTCGCGTTTCACGTTCTCGATTCCGCCGACGCGTCTGATTCACATCGACGCGGACGAGGCAGAGATCGGCCGGAACTACCCGACCGAACTGGGCGTCGTCGCCGACGCGAAGCTCGCGCTCGCGGCGCTGGCCACCGCTGCGCGTGGAACGACGCATCGCGATCGCGGACGTCTTCGGGACGAGATCGCCCGGGGCCGCAAGGCATTCGCCGCAAACTGGGATCACCAGTGGAACTCGGACCAGTTTCCGCTGCGGCCGGAACGGATTCTCGCGGAACTGCGGAAGGCCGTGCCGGAGGACGGCTTCATCGTGACCGACGTTGGTTGGAACAAGAACGGAGTCGGCCAGCAGTTCCCCATTACCGTACCGGGCACGTTCATTACCCCGAGCGGGCTGGCGACGATGGGGTTCGGGCCATCTGCGGTCCTGGGCGTCAAGATGGCCCATCCGGATCGGGCCGCAGTGGCACTGATCGGCGACGGCGGATTCAGCACGAACCCGTCGGTGATCGCGACGGCGATGGAGGCGGAACTGCCGGTCGTCTGGCTGGTGATGGACAACGCCGGGTTCGGCACCATCGCCGGACTCGAGGCGATGCATTACGGCTGGACGTTCGGCTGCATGTTCGAGCGCTGCGGTCAACCGTACCGCGTCGACTATGCGGCGATGGCGCGCGCGTGCGGCGCGCGTGGCGTGAACGTGGAGTCGGCCGCCGCGCTCGGACCTGCGCTGGAGGAGGCGCTCGCGTCCACGCTGCCCACCGTGATCCAGGTCGCGATGGAAAACGCGCCGACGCCGACGCCCGGACACTGGGACATCAACGACATTTACCGGAAGGGTGAGTAGCGTGAGCGGCGCCGTGGCGGCGGTTCGTTCCGAGCCCGCGGCGCTTCCGCCACCGTCATGGTTGTCGTGGTCCGTGTGGGCGGTCGCCGCCACGTTCTATCTCGCCGCCTTCTATCTCCGGACGTCTCCAGCTGTGATGACGACGGAGCTGATGCGCGACTTCGGGATCAGGGCCAGCCAGCTCGGACAGTTCTCGGCGTTCTATTTCTACGCCTACATCCTGATGCAGATCCCGACCGGTGTCCTGGTCGACTCGTGGGGCGCCCGGCGACTGCTGATTGGCGGATCGTTGCTGGCCGCGCTCGGCACGCTCATGTTCGCCCTGACGACCAGCTACGCGGTCGCCTCGATGGGCCGGGCGATCGTCGGCGCATCGACCGCAGTCGGATGGGTCGTCACCTTGAAGCTCGCCACTCACTGGTTTCCCAAGAGCCGATTCGCCATGCTCTCGGGCCTCGGGCTGATGATGGGCAACATCGGCGCCCTGTTCGCGCAAGTGCCGCTGCGGCTGCTGGTCGAGCACTACGGATGGCGGGCCGTCGCGATCGGATCTGCGGCCTGCGTCCTGGCGATCGGCGCCGCGGCGTGGGCGATCGTCGTCAACGATCCGTCGGACAGACACCACGCGAGTTACGCGCCCGCGGAATTGCGACGGGCACACGCTCCCACCATCGGCAGGATGCTGAGGGAGTTCCCCACGCTGTTTACCTTTCGCAACACGTGGTTGATCTTCCTGGCGCAGGGCGGCTTTGTCGGCGCCATGCTGTCGTTCACGGGCTTGTGGGGCCCGCCGTACCTGAAGCAACGCTTCGCACTGTCGTCCGCCGACGCGGCCGCCGTCTGCTCGGTGATGATCGTGGCCTGGGCCGCCGCCAGCCCGCTCGCGGGACACTTTTCTGATGTCCTCGGGCGCCGGAAGCCGATTTATCTCGGCGGGGCGATCGTCGCCGCCATCGGCTGGATGGTCATGTTCTATGCGCCGCTGCCGCTTGCGATCTTCACCGGGGTTGCCGCTGTGACCAGCTTCGCCTGCGGCGCCGTCGTCGTCGCGTTCGCCTTTGCGAAGGAGTCGGTGCCGGTGCGATTTCTCGGCACGATTTCCGGAGCGGTCAACGTCGGCAACATGCTGGGCCCGACGTTGCTGCAGCCGTCGATCGGATGGGTGCTCGATCGACACTGGTCCGGTGCGTTCGCCGGAGGCGCGCGCGCCTATTCAGTCGAGGCGTTTCATACGGCGTTCGCCCTCATCGCCGGATGGGCCGTTCTGTCGTGCATCCTGATCGCTTTTACCGAGGATACCGCCTGCCGCCAAACCGCCTGAAACCGCGCGTCGATTCCTTCCCGCAGCGAGCTAACATACGCCGCATGGCTACTCGTCCTTCAAGCGCCAACCCCGCGCCTGACGCCGACGCCAACCTGCCGGTCCGCGAGCAACTGGAGCGGATTCTTGCCAGCCCGACTTTTCAGCAGAGCGACCGCCTGAAACGGTTCCTGACATTCATCGTGCTGGAGGCTCTCAAGGGCTACCGCGACGAGTTGAAGGAATACGTCATCGGTGTCCAGGTGTTCGGAAAGGAAGAGTCCTTCGACCCGCGGACCGACCCGATCGTGCGTGTTCAGGCGCGCCGCCTTCGCGCAAAGCTCGTGCGCCACTACCAGGAGGAAGGGCGCGCCGACGAACTGATCATCGACCTTCCGAAAGGCGGCTATGCGCCGGTGTTCCGGCGGCGCGACACGCCGGTCCTCGTCAAACGATCGATTGGCACGGCGCTCGTCAGCCGCAACACGGTCGCGGTGCTGCCGTTCGCCGATCACAGCGGCGGGGGAGATCTTCAGTACTTCTGCCTGGGGATGCGCGAAGAAATTGTTCATCAGTTGACGCGGCTGCCATCCTTGCGCGTGCTCGCGTGGGATGAACCACGGCCCGCCGCCGATCAGGCCGAGCCCGCGCTGATGATCAGCGGCAGCGTGCGTCGTTCCGGCGGCTGTCTCCGTCTGACAGCGCAGCTCGTTGATGGTGCGAGCGGCTGCTATCTGTGGTCCGAGTCGATCGACGCGCCCCTCGACGACGTATTCGCCGCGCAGGAGAGTGTCGCGACCGCGATCTTCAAGAAACTCGAACCTGAGCTCACAGACAAGCGGCACGGAGGTGGCATTCGTGGACCCTCCGAGAATCTCGCGGCGCACAACCTTTACCTCCAGGGGCGCTATCACCTGAACCAGCGGACGGAGGAGGGCCTGCGCAAGGCGCTGGATTTTTTCGAGAAGGCATTGGTCGAAGACGCGGAGTACTCGCTTGCCCACGCGGGACTGGCGGACGCGTACGGGCTGCTCGCTCATTACGGCGTGTTCGGCCCTGCGGAAGTGTGGTCCAAAGCCGCCTCGAGCGCGGCGATGGCGGTCATGCTCGACGCCGATTCCGCGGAGGCACATACCTCGCTGGCGCACGTGAAGTCGACGCAGGATTGGGATTGGGCCAGCGCCGAACGAGAGTTTCAGCGTGCGATCAGCCTCAATCCGCGCTACGCGACCGCGCATCATTGGTACGCGATGTCGTGTCTGGCGCCGCTTGGCCGGCTGGACGAAGCGCTCAACGAAATCAAGATCGCCCAATCGATTGATCCCGTGTCGTCGATCGTGGCGCGCGACCTGGCGGTCGTGCACTTTTACCGGCGCGATTTCGAGATGGCGCTCGAGCAGTGCGACCACACCATCGAGCTGAACCCGCACTTTGCACCCGCGTACTGGATGCTCGGCGTGATTCAGGAGCAGCGCAAGGATTTCGATGAGTCGGCCGCCGCGTTTCAGCGCGCCGTTCACCTGTCGCCGCAAACACCACGCATGCATGGCGGACTCGGCCGCACGTTCGCCTTGTCTGGCCGCCGCAAGCAGGCGCTCGAAGTGCTGCAGAAACTGGCGGCGTATGCGAAGGGACGGTATGTCTCGCCTCTTGAATTCGCGTGGATTCAGTTTGCGCTCGGCGACCTCGACCTGGGATTCAAATGGCTTGTGAAGGCATCGGACGACCGCGCGTTCGACTTGATTTCAATCAAAGTGGATCCACGGTTCGATGAGCTGCGAGAAGATCGCCGCTTTGCAGCGATCGCCAGCCACATTGGGGTGACGCAGCTTCCTGCTTAGTCGATACGCACGCTACGAGCCGCCGCTGATCTGCAGCCCGACGCTACCGGTCACGCCACTGATGGGACCGTTGCTGTAGCCGTAATAACCGTAGTAGCCGTAGTACGGATCGCCGGTGAGGCGATAGCCCACGCCGCCCGTCAGCTTCATGTGCTGGTTCAGATGCACGACGACGTTGGCCTCCGGCTCGAACACGAACATGCTCGCGTGATAGAAGCTCGTCCCGCTGACGGCGACGGGCGGTCCTCCGCGGCGGGGCTGCGCATAGGTAGTACTGCTGACCAATGGTGGCTTCGCCGCCGCCGATGAGTGCCTTGAAGCCGAACCCGACCGGGCGATCGCGATTGACGTACACGCCGGTGACCAATCCGAAGTACCACATGTCGCGCTCGGGTGACGTGTCGGTGAGCCAGTAGCCGCCCGCGCCGATGAAGAACGCGTTCTCGATCAGATAGCCGCCGTAAGCGCCCGCGAGACCGCTCGCCTTGCCGTTGAAATCCGTGATCTTGAAATCAGGAGCGATGAACGCGCTGTTCCCGATCCGTTGAACGGTCATCGGTCCCGACGATCCCTGCGCCGCGGCGGCGCGGGGCAGCAACAACACGGAGAGGAATGCCGCGACCGGCAGGACCGCGATCCAGCGCTTGAAAGTCATGTTCTACCCCTGTCCTAGCGTGATCGCAGGCTGACGTTGATCGGTACGGTTTCGCCCTGCGACATCGTGATCTCGGTCGAGTACGGGTCGAAGCCCTCTTTCCGGATTTCGATCCGATGCGGACCCTGCGGGCACCTCGACGACCAGGCGGTCCTGTCCTGATGACGTCTGCCATCGCTCACCATCGATGAGGACGATGGCATCGGCCGGCTGAACGCGAATGGCGAGCGTGCCGAAGCCTGCGGCGCTCGCGCGCCGGAGGCGGTCTTCGTGGAGGAGCCTGCGGACTGAGTCGAGTCTCAGGCGGGCCGACGGGACTCCCTCGCCCTGGTCGGACGGAGGAGGCGGTGGCGGCGTGGGACGGGCCTCGGGGACTTCGCCCGCCGCCAACGGCTCCATGTTGTACGAGACCTTGAACGTGGCTCCGGACGACAGCTGCAGCGATTGATGGACCGTCTTGAAGCCGTCGCGATAGAGCGTCAACTCGTGGGCACCCGGCGCGACGTGGAGCCGCTGGAACGTGCCGTCGAAATCGTCGACGGTTCCCGTCAGGTAACCGTCGATGTACACCTCGGCCTCCTTCGGCGTCACCTCCAGCCGAAGAGACGCACTCGGGTCGTACGCCGCCGCCGTAGCCGTAGCCGTAGTACGGGTACGGCGCGTAGGGCCATCCCCATCCTGCGGAGAAATACGGATAGCCATACCAGCCGTACCCATACGGATAGCCGTAGTAGCGATAGCCGTAGCCGTAGCCGTAGTACGGATACCGGTAATATCCGCCGTAATATCCGCCACCGGGACGGTAGACCGGTCCGCCGGGTCCCGGTCCGGGGCCCGGGTGACCAGGCCCGCCGGCACCCGGCCCGCCAGCCGACTCGGCCCGCCGCCACCAGGTCCGCCAGGATGCCCACCGCCGCCCGGCCCTCCAGGCGCGCCCGCCGCCGCTGCGCCCGCCGCCCCCGCCGCCCCCGCGACCCTGCGCCAAAGCCGGTGTTCCGAGTCCGATGATCAGACACAGAACAGACGCGGTGACGAGAACGGCCGGTTTCTTGAGACCCACGAAGCACCTCACCAGGATGTGCGGTGCTTGTGCAATGGCAATACCAACGGTCCAGCCGCGTGGAACGGTGTGATCGCCGCGGTAGGGACTGCGTTCGCGCGGAACTATCCCCAGGCGCAGGACACGGGCGTAGGACACGTTGTCATTCAAAGATGACGTGACGCGCCGGGATCGCTGGGATCCCTGGATAAACAACGCGGACGGCCGTGCCTGTGCTCGAGCCAGCTCCGATCGCTCGCCGCGATCAGCGCGTCGGATCGAAGCAGCCGTCGAAGGCGTACAGCAAGTTCCGCATGAGCGACCCATCCGCCGCCGGCACCGCCGGGCCGCCAAGGCCCGTGTTCGTCCCGTCGAGCGTGGCGGTGTAACAAGCGTCCGTGCCGACCGTCAGATCGTAGGTGTCCTCCAGCCTCGTGCGGTTCGGGCCGAACCAGGCGAGGCTGCACACCCAGTCGCCCGACCCGTGGGAGCCGCTGTCCGGGACCAACCGGTGACAGCTGGCATTCACCGTGAGGTCGGACGCCGGGAGAGGAGGAAGACCCAGGCGACCAATCTGCACCTGCACCAGGCTCGCGAACGTCGAAGCGATCGCGTGTTCGATCCGGTTCGATGTGATGGGACTTGCGCCGCACGCGATGAGGCTGACCATCGCGGCGGTGACTGCGAATCCGTTCCGGATCGTCTTTCCGCTCACCGCTCGTTCCCGATGTCGCGGCGCCGCAGGAGCGCGTACGCCAGAACCAGGCAGATCACGATGCAGGCGCCGCTGATCGCGGATCCGGCCGCGATCGACCCGTAGTACGGGTGCGCGTTCAGGAGGCCATGCCATGCGTCGAACGCGCTGACAATCAGCAGCCGTCGTCGCCCACTCGGGGCCGTCCGCGAAAGCGCCGAGCCGCAGGAACAGACCCGCGAGCACCGGCGCGCCTACGCCGGCCACACTGCTGCGCGTGGCGACAGACAAGAGGACGGCCAGCGCCGTGAACGCGAACACCGGCGGCAGCACGGACGCCCACGCGAGCAGGACAAGCCGCAGCGCCTGCGCGGATGTCTGGATCGAGCCGGACAGATCGATGAGCGGCTGCGCGCCGATCCCGAGCACGCCCGCACCGACGCTGCTGACCGCGAGTGTGACCACGGCGACCGTCGAGAAGGCCATCGCCGTCAACACCTTCCCCGCGAAGAGATCGCCCCGGCTGCACCCGCGAGCGAGCACCGTCCCCCACGTGCCGTACCGGTCTTCAGCCGAGAACAGATCGCCGCCGATGACGCTGCTCAGCGCGGGCAGCGCCCACAGACCCGCGAACCCGAGCACGACGAGCGGCGTGGCGAAGCCGGTCTCCTTCACGGCCCGACCGAAGAGCGTGTCCTCGGGAAGGTTGTTCTGGACGCGCATGACTGCGACGAAGGCGAGTGGGGCGGCGACGCACGCGGCGAGCACGGCGCGGGCGGTGAACTGCGCGCCAAGCTTGCGGCATTCGACGCGCACGACCGACAGGACCCGTCGGACGCTCATGGCGCCTGCGTGAGCTCCAGGAACAGCGATTCGAGTCCGTTGTCGCGCCGCTCGAGACGGCGGACCGCGATGCCCGCAGTACCCGAGCGCGAAGACGTAGGCGTCGAGCGCGTCCACGTCCGCCCACACATCCAGGCCGCCGTCGGCCTGCCGGCGCAACTCGGAGTCCGGGCCTGCCCGCAGCCACGGTCCGTGCCGCGGCGTCGTCGCTCGTGCGCAGAGTGTGAACGGCGCTGGGCGCCCGTTGGCGCAGCGCGTCGATCGTGCCGGAGAACACGACGCGCCCTGCCGCGAGTATCGTGAGATCGCTGCAGAGCGCTTCGACCTCGCCCATGTCGTGGCTGCTCAGGACAACGGCAGCGCCCTCATCGGCCAGCCGTCGCACCATCGACCGCACCTCGCGCGCGCCGGCGGGGTCGAGGGAACTCGTCGGCTCGTCGAGCAGCAGCAGCCGTGGCGAGCGCAGCATCGCGGCGCACAACGCGAGACGCTGACGCATGCCGGCGGAGTAGCCGGACACCTTCATGTCTGCGTGCGGCACCGAGACCGACATGGTCCATCGCCAGCCGAATCCGTTCCGCGGAAGGCGCTCGCTCGCCGTCGAGGCAGCAGAGGAGTTCCAGATTCGCGCGCCCGGTCAGATACGGATAGAACCCGGGCGCGTCCACGAAGCCGGCGACACCGTCAGGCAGCCGCCCGTCGATCGCGTCGACGCTCCGTCCCGCAACGCGCACCGAGCCCGCGTCGCGGTGGACCAGGCCGAGCACCACGCGCATCAGCGTGGTCTTGCCCGCGCCATTCGGCCCGAGCAGTCCGTGTAACTGCCCTGGCGCGACCCGGAGATCCACGCGGTTCAACGCGTCGCGTGTGCCGTAGCGTTTCGACACGCCAGTCGCCTCGAGCGCGAGTGGCTCACGCATCCAGCTCTCGTGCGTCTGCACGAGCTTGGACTGCCGAAGATGGCATGGTCCGGATTATGGCGGAGGACACGCGGCGATTCCGGCGTTCGACTCTTCATTAACAAGAGTTAAGCGCAGGGTTCATCTTGGGCGGACCTCGGTCGACTTGAATGATCGCTGGGCCGATCGACCGGGAGGCAGGCGGAGTCTCGGAGAGTCGGCGATTGAAGAGGGCAGCGATGTCAACGAAGCGTGTCTTGCGCTGGTTGGCGGGTGGAGCAGCGATGATCTCGCTGATCGTCGATCGGAGCGGGACCGCGTCTGTTGTCCCCGCACACACAAACCGGAACGGTCAGTGCCGAGGGCGCGTCCGTTCAGCACATCTCCGTCGTGCCTCCGCCCTCGTCGGCGCAACTGGACGCATTCCGGTCGAAGATCCAGCACATCGTGTACATCATCAAGGAGAACCGCTCGTTCGATAACTACTTCGGCACGTTTCCCGGCGCGGACGGCGCGACGAGCGGAACGATTTCAACCGGCGACGTCGTGCAACTCGGTCGAACCCCTGACGTGACGCCGCGCGACCTTGGCCACGGGTGGACCGACGCGCACCTGGCGATCGATGCCGGGCGGATGGACCGATTCGATCTCATCCCCGATCAGAACGGCAACATCGTCAACGACGGCCTCGGCATGAGCCAGTTCCTCGCCGCTGACATTCCGAATTACTGGAGCTACGCCGAGAACTTCGCGCTCGCCGATCACATGTTCGGGTCGATCGAGGCCGAAAGCTTTCCGAATCATCTGTACGCGGTCGCGGCGCAGTCGGGCGGGATCATCGGCAACCCCGATGCGGCGATTTGGGGCTGCGACGCGCCTCCCGACCGTGTTTGCCCAGCAGATGGACATGAACGGCAACACGACCAACGTGTTTCCCTGCTTCGAATTTCAAACCGTGGCTGACCGCCTCGAATCCGCCAGCGTGCCGTGGATGGTACTACGCGCCCCCGCCGCGGCAACCTGGGCTACATCTGGAACGCGCTCGACGCGATCGGGCATATCCGGAATTCGTCGCTGTGGGGCAGCCGCATCCGGCCGGATGAACAGTTCCTGGCGGACGCCGCGTCGGGCACGCTGCCTGCCGTGAGCTGGATCGTGCCCGACTTTCCGGTCAGCGATCACCCGAGCCGTCCTCCGCTCGGAGCCGTCAGCGCCTGCCAGAGCGAGAACTGGACGGTTCAGTACATCAACGCCATCATGCAGGGCCCCGACTGGCAGACCACGGCCATCTTCCTGGTGTGGGACGATTTCGGCGGCTTCTACGATCACGTGCGTCCCCCGATGGTCGACTACTACGGGCTCGGCCTTCGTGTGCCGTTCATCGCGATCTCGCCGTACGTCAAGGAAGGCCTGGTCTCGCACACCTTCTACGAGCCCGCGTCGGTCCTGCAGTTCATGGAGACGCGCTACAAACTGAAGGCGCTGACCAACCGCGATGCCGAGGCCAACAGCCTGCTCGACATGTTCGACTTCACGCAGCCGCCGGCACCGCCGCTGATTCGTCCCCTTCGTGACTGTTGATCGGAATCGGGGTACTGATGCTCGCACAGACATTCGGGTCCGCACGGCGGGGCTTCGGCCGCGCGCTGGTCATCGTCGCAGTAATCGCCGGTTCGACAGCGGCATTAGCGACCTCCGCCAGCGCGCAGGGGACGGTACCCGACCAGCGGGTGGCCATCGATCTCGTCGGCGGCTACCAGACGACCGTCTCCACGTTCTCGCAGACGGTCACCTTCGAGGAGTACTCCGAGACCGGTTCGCTGACGGCGACCTACTCGATTCGGCCGGGGGCTGGTTGCTGATCCAGGAGTCGTCGTGCGGCTCTGGCGGAATCTGGGATTCGGCGTCGCAGCGTCGTCGCTGAGCGATTCGGGTTCGGCCCAGGTGGATGCGCTGGTGCCCCACCCCCTCGTTGTCGGTCAGCCGCGGGAGGTGAGCGGCGTTGCCGACGTGCAGCACAAGGAGGTCACGCTGCATCTGCAGGCGATCTACTGGGTGCAGTTGAGCCCGCACATCGAACTGACCGTCTCGGGCGGGCCATCAATTTTCTGGGTCGGATCAGGACTTCGTGTCGGACGTCACCTACACTCAGACATATCCATACACGACGGCCACGTATCAAGGCGCCACGACTGTGCGGCAGAGCGAGACGGTGACGGGCGGCAACATCGGCGGTGAAGTCGGTTGGCGTTTGACCGGTCACCTGACTCTTGCGGGCCTCGTTCGTTACTCCCACGCGACCGCGACGTTCGAGGGCGCCGGCGCCCAGGCGGTCCCGGTTGGAGGGCTGCACGTCGGCGGGGGGATCCGCATTGCCTTCTAACGACGTGTCACCCAGAGGAGCGCGGAGATCATGCTGAGCGGGCGACACGTAGTGCGGGTGTTGGGTGGATGCGCAGTGGTGGCGATCGGCGCCGCGCTGGCGGTGTCACGGTCCGCGGCGCCAGGTGGCGCACCGATGTCCGTGGCGACCGCGGCGCAACAGACGCGGCACATTCCGGTCGTGCCGCCCCCATCGTCCGCCCAGTTGGACGCGTTTCGCTCGAAGATTCAGCACATCGTGTTTCTCATCAAGGAGAACCGGAGCTTCGACACCTACTTCGGCACCTTCCCTGGCGCGGACGGCGCCACCGAGCGGCGTCATCTCGACCGGCGAGCGGATGGCGCTCAAACGCGCGCTCGACCGCATGCCGCGCGATATCGGTCACGACTGGCAGGACGCACGCCGGGCGATGAACGGCGGGAAGATGGACCAGTTCGATCTCGTGCGCGAGGGAAATCTCAAGAACGACTTCCTCAGCATGAGCCAGTTTCTTCCGGCCGACATCCCGAACTATTGGCGCTATGCCGAGCATTTTGCGCTGGCCGACCGGATGTTCTCCTCGCTCGCGGGGCCCAGCTTTCCGAATCATCTCTACACCGTGGCCGCCCAGTCCGGCGGAGCGATCAACAACCCGGACTCGCTGCGGTGGGGCTGCGATTCCGACGAGCGCACGAGAGTCGAGGTCGTGAGCTCCACAGGTGCTGTGACCCGGGAGTATCCCTGCTTCGATTTCCGCACGATCGCGGACAACCTGGAGGCCGCCGGCGTGTCGTGGCGTTACTACGCGCCCGTGCAGGGTGAGCACGGTTACATCTGGTCGGCGCTCGATGCCATTGCCCACGTTAGAAACGGTCCGCTCTGGCAGAGCCGAGTCAAGCCGCACGGACAGTTCGTGACTGACGTCGCAAGCGGAGCGATGCCGGCCGTCAGTTGGCTGATCCCGGACTTTGAGATGAGCGAGCACCCGACCGTCGACGCGTTTGCGGGAACGACGCTGAGTGTCTCGGTATGCGCGGGCGAGAACTGGACGGTGCAGCAGATCAACGCGATCATGCAGAGCCCCGCGTGGCCGACGACGGCGATTGTGCTGACCTGGGACGACTTCGGCGGGTTTTACGATCACGTGCCGCCGCCGGGCGTCGACTCGCTCGGGCTCGGTCCGCGCGTGCCGCTCATCGTGATCTCGCCGTACGTCAAGGAAGGCATCGTGTCGCACACCGTGTACGAGTACGCCTCGGTGCTTCAGTTGATCGAATCCCGCTACAGGCTGAAGGGGCTGACCAGCCGCGACGTCGAGGCCAATAGCCTGCTCGACATGTTCGACTTCACACAGCCGCCGGCCCCGCCTCTGATCCTCCCCCTTCGAACCTGTTCGTAGTTTCGCCCTGCGCAGGTGCGCGACCGAATTCGAATGGAGCATGTCGTATGGCATAGTGGCGCATGCCTGAACGAAGCAATCACTCCGTCAGCGACGTTGTGGCGGTCATCGATATCGGGTCGAACTCCGGCCGCGTGATGGTATTCGAGCGCGACATCATGAGCCATCTGCGCGTCCTGGCCGGTTCCCGCGCTTCACTGCGGCTGGTCCGCGACGTCGATACGCGCGGGGTCCTGAGCGATGCGACGATGGCGCACGCGACGGAGGCGCTTCGGGATTTTCAGGCGATCGCGACCCATGCCGGGGCGAAGCGCATCGTCGCGGTCGCCACCGCCGCGATGCGCGACGCGACCAACGGCGCGCTGTTTGTTGAACGGCTGCAACGCGAGCTGGGAATTCAAGTCCAGATCGTCGGAGGGCTGGCGGAAGCGCGCTACGGTTTCGCCGGGGCGGTGAGAGGCCTTGCCGTTTCGAAGGGCCTGCTCTTCGATCTCGGCGGGGGCAGCCTCCAGATCACCCGATTCGCGGAGCGCCGTCCTGCCAAAGGCGTGAGTCTGCCGGTCGGGGCTCTCAGGCTGAGTGAGAAATTCCTCGAGTCCGATCCTCCCACCGCGAAGCAGCTGCGGCGTTTGCGCGCCCATGTCCTGAGCTACCTGACGAAGGCTCAAGTCGCCCGGCTCGCGTCCGGCGATCGGCTCGTTGGCACCGGAGGCACGCTGCGTAATCTGGCGAAGATCGATCGTCAGACGCGGCAATACCCAATCGGCAGCCTGCACGGGTACGAGCTATCGGTCGATCGTCTCGCGGCGGTGGTCGACCGTCTCGCGACCACCAGGGAGAAACGGCGCGACGAAATTCCGGGACTCAGCGCCGAGCGCGCCGATTCGATTGTCGGCGGCGCCGTGGCCATTCAGACACTGGCGGAGTTCGTGCGCGCCAAACACATCGTGGTGTCCGGTCAGGGCGTGCGTGAAGGCGTCGCGCTCGGTCTTCTGAAGATCGGCATCGGGTCACCCGAGACGGTGAAAGAGTCCTCGCTGGCGTCCCTGGTCTCGCGGTTCGACGGATGGAATCGAGAGGCGGCGTCGCGCCGGCAGAGCGTCGCCGTGCAGCTCCAGCGTGCGCTCGAGCCGCGCGCTCCTGCGAGCATCGCCATGGCGATCGATCGTGCCGCTCGCGTCCTCGACATCGGCCGGAGCCTCGACGTGGTGAACCGCCACGAACACGTGGCCGACATCCTGCTCAGCACCGAGCTCACTGGATTCGCGCACCACGAGCTGGCGCTGCTGTCGGCTATTGTGCGGCGGGCTGGCGATCGTCATGCCGACGTCGCTTCGCTCGAGCTCGTTCCCGACACCCTTGGGCTCGGGCCAGTGGAGCGGGCCGCGATCATCCTTGCGCTCGCCGACGAGATCGAGGCCAGGTGCCCGCGCGGCCCCCGGATTGCGGTCAACTGCGAGATCGGCCGCAATGTGACGCTGTCGGTGCCGTTGCTGCCGTCATGGCTCGTCAAGGATCTCGACAAGCGATTCGAGCGCGCCTTCGGCCGAGCGCTTGTCGTCAGGCATTGAGTGAAGACCGGGATTCGCCGCGCGCCTCGACCAGCACGAGCTCAGCGAGCGACCGGCACAAAGATCCAGTACGGTCCATCCTTGGCCTGAGCCGGACGCAAGCCGAACCGCTTCGATGCCGGATTGCCCCCGAAGAACGCGAACAGGTCCGAAAGAATCTGCGATGCGTCGGCGTAGTACGAATGACCGAGGCCGGTCAGGCTCGTGTCGACCGCGGACGCATCGATCGTGTCGATGCCGGGCGTGACGACGATGTCCTGTCCGCCCTGGCCGGCGCGAGGATAGCCGGCGAACTGTCTGGGCCGCGAGGAGCGCCGTGTCGCGAGACGACGCGTACAGCGTGATCGGACCGACGCTCGACGGAAAACTGCGCGCGAGCCGGCGAAAGAGCTCCGCGTCGATGTCGGGCGCGATGAGGGCGACCTGGCGAACCGTCACGTCGCTCTCGAGCTTGCACAGCGCGCCGACCAGCGCACGGTTGCCCATGCTGTGCGCGATCACATGGATGCGTTGCACATTCGCCTTCTTCGAGAGATCCGACAACACCGTCCGCAGCGAGTCGGCGCTCAGCTCCACGTTGCGGGCGTCGCGGTTGTACCCGGGCAGCGTCGCTTGCGAAGGCCAGCTGAAGGTGATCGCGGGCCCCTTGAAGCCAAGGTCGTACGCCAGCTGCGCGGTCCGCCGCGCGGCATCGTCGAACTCGACGTTGTATCCGTGCACGAACACGAGCGCATCGTGTTCATCCGACCGCTCGGCCAGGTGACGCACGTCGTCGAAGAAGCGCGCCTGATCGGCAAGCTCTTTCGACAGCACGACGACGTGATGTTCCGGATCCGGACGGAACTCGAGGCGCCAGATGCTGGGGCCCTCCAGCTCGCCCATTCGATGATCGCGAGGCACGCTGACGAAGCACGTGCCATACGAGAGCCGGTTGCCATCGGCCGGCTCGGTGGCGAAGGCAAGCGGCCTGCGCGTCTCGACCCGGCGATCCGTTGCGAACAGCACGCGCACCACGGCGTGGGACGGCGTGGTGATTTCGGCACGCGTCGGCGCCGGCGGCAAGACCTCGATCGAGTAGCCGAGCGGCTGGTCACTGTTGCTGTAGATGACGATCTCGAGCGACGTGTCACGCGGCGAGGTCCACTCGAAGACGCCGCCGCCGCGCGTCTCGTCGTTCTTCGCCACCAGCGCATGAAGCGCGTCGTAGACGAAAATCGCCGGGACCAGCTCGCCGAGCCGCGCCGGGCGAATCGTGACCGTTTCGCCCGCACGGATGTTGACGACCGGCGCACGCGCGACACCGAACGCCGGCAGCGTCAATTCAATCGGGCCGGAAGGCTGGGCCTGTGAGGCGGTTGCAGAACCGGACATAGGAAGGCCTCGGGTCAGTGTCCGACCAGCTTGAAGGCGGCCCAGAATCTTGGATCCGCCCCGTACACATTATGCTGACGCAGCTCCACATTCGCGCGTCGAACGGCATCGGCGATCGGCGCATCGTGCGCGGCGCGGTAGAACGCCGTCGTCCACAGCGTCGTCGCCTCGTCGTCCACTTCCCAGAGCGGCAGCAACACGTTCTGCGCGCCGGCGTAGATCAGGCTGCGCGTGATGCCGTAAATCTCGCGGCCCGAATCCGCCGAGACGCGCGCGGCAGTACAGGACGCGACGGTGACGAGCGTCACCCCGTCGAGCGGCAGCGCGAGCATGTCGGATGCGGTGAGGTGTCCATCGTGGCCAGGCTCCGGTTGAAGCTCGATATGCGACATCATCGGATCCTCCTCGCTGTAGACCCCATGTGCCGCGAGGTGGATGACACTTCGCCGCCGCGCCTCTTTCATCAACGTGGAGCGCGTGGCCGAGCCAGGCGGAACCACGTCATGGCGGGGGAATGTATTCGCGATCGCTTCTGCATCACGGATGGCGTTCGCGAGTCGCGGTCCGGCAACCGCAAGCACATTCGCGCCCTTGAGCTTCTTGCCCTTTTTGAGTCGCATGAGGGCGGACGCAGACGGCGCGTACGACACAGCGAGCGTCTCACCAAGAAACTGACCGGTTTTGTGGATCCATCAACGCTGCAAACGGGATGTCTTCGAGCTCGGGAGGCAGGACGACGACCAGCTGCTTCGTATCGAGACGCGTCAGCAGCGGTTGAACGAGGCAGAAGTAGAGATCGCGGGCTGCGCCGGCATCAAAGATCGAACCTCGCGTCGCCACGCTCTGCTGGAGGCGGCCGGCGATATTGCGCAGGATGGACGTCGGTGCATAGTACGACTGCACGTCCATCCGCTTCGGCCCGATGTGCCAGACGATGAGGCGCGGGTTGTCGAGGACATAGTAGACAAGATCGAAACGGTCGGTGCGGGCCAGCTGACGAAATTCGTCGAGTGATGCCGGCGGCGCGTCGACGAATTCAAACAGGCGCGGCGCCTCCTGCCGGATGCGAGCGAGAACCGCGTCGTACTGGGCCGCAGCGGCCTGCACCGCATCCGTGCCGCTCGTCGCTAACGCGGCTTGATTCGCCGCGCGGGCAGCCGTGAGCTCCGAGTAAAGACGCCGTTCAGTATCGGTCGGCAGTTGCACGGCCGCTGACGACAGCATTTCGGTCAGCGTCCGGGCGCGCGCCTGCTCGTTCCATCGAAACGCCTCGGCATAGTCGCCTTGACTCAGCAGCGTCAGGACCAACCGATCGAAGACTTGCACTTTGTCGTTGGCGAAACCGGCTCGCGCCGCATCCCCCGGCAGCGTACGCCGCTCCTGCTCGATGAGCGTCGCCGACTCGCGGTACGCGGAGATCGCCGCGGGCAGGTTCCCTTCGCCCTCAAAAATTTGTGCTCCGGTAAGCAGGCGCCGCCACCGCGTCGCCGGTTCGTCCGGGATCTGGCTCAACTCGTGACGCATGAACGCGATCACGGCCTGTGTCTGCTCCGGTGTCGTGCTGGGCAGCGCCGGTCCGAGAAGCGGCACGTCGATCAGCGTGCCATCAGCCCCGACGAACGCAGACCGGGTCGAGGCCGACGCCTGCTTCAACGGCCAGTTCATGCATCTGACTCGCGATGGCAATCGTCCTCTGTTGCGATTCATCGAGCACGTGCATGATCGACAGTTCGCCCTGGATGCTGGCCGCGAAGCTCAATTGGCCGAGTTCTGTGGCGATGGCCTGAGCCTGCGTCAGATCATCGAGCGTGTCAGCGAAATGATCCCGCATTTCCCGTTCAACCTGCTGACACTGCCGCCATTCATTCGGGGTCGTGCAGGGAAGACTGACATAGACCTTATAGAGATCGTCAGACAGCTGCTTATGGATGCCGGCGCGGTTGTAGAAGGCGTTGAACAGCAGGTCCCGGTCGGTGCCGCTGCGCGCGATGGTGACCGCCTGACTCACTACAGCAAGCGCCTGATCCAGTTCCCCCGCCGATGTATCGAGATCGGCGCGCTCGATGAGCATGTCCGCTTTCAGGATCGCGTGTTCGGGCGAGTTTCCGAGGATCGCGAGCGCCCGGTCGGTCGCCTCGCTCGCGGCGCGGTGATTGTGATGGCCGTAGTTCTCGAGCCTGCCGATGCCGAGCCACGCCTTCGCCTCGTAGTCGGCGCGGCCGGCCCGCTGCGCCAGCGGAATGACCCGCTGATAGATCGGCAGAGCGTCGTCCCAGTGATTCGTGACTCGAAAACAGTCCGCCGAACGCAGGAGGGCGAATGTCGCCTCGGCCGCACTACCGCGCTTCAGCAGTTCATCGGAGAGCCGGCTGAACTCCTGCCTGAGTCGCGCAAACTCGGTGGGGTCTGCCCCTCCCGCCGCGCGGGCGGCGACGAGCGCGGTGTCGAATCCCTCGCTCGCCGCTCGAAGACGTGCCGCCGGATCAGCACTAGAGGCCTTTGCAGTCATGACCGGCACCCCCGCCATGAATAACGCCGCCGGGGCGATCCTCGAACATCGCCATATGAGATCCGGCTAAGTCAAAACGCCACGAATCCGAACTCCGGCTCGAGGCCCAGATACACCTGTCCGACGGTCTCCAGCCGGGTCTCCGACAGGAATCCGTGGTGCCGCACCGTCTGGGCATCGCGGAAATGCCGCTCCAGGCGGCTGCCTTCGTAGATCGCGCTCGAGCCGCCCATGCGATGCATCAGGTCCGCGACGTGCGCCGACGTCCGGACGGCGTGCGTGCACGCCAGCATCAGATCGGCGCGTTGCTCGAGCGTCGCGGACTCGTTCCGGAGTGTGCGCTGCCACGTGGTGTTGAGCGTCTCGTAAAAGTAGAGCCGTGCCGCGCGGAGCTGCGCTTCAGCATCGGCCAACGCGGACTGCACGGCCGGCTTGTGACGAATGGTCTTCATCGATCCCAGCGGCGTCTTGCGGTCGGCGAGTTCACGGAGCGCGGTGATCGCGCCGCGCGCGATGGCGAGCGCAACCGGCGCGATGATCACGTCGACGGATGCGAGCGCCGGGAGACGGTAGAGCGGACCCGCGAAGTGCGGTCCGGGCTCGTAGACGGGGGCCACCACAAAGCTGCGCGCCTCCGGAACGAAGACGCCCTCCGCGGCCGCGTCGTTGCTGTCGGTGCCGCGCATGCCGAGCGAACGCCACGTATCGACGATCTCGACCTCGCTCGTGCGGAGGGCGAGCGCGACAATCATCGGACCGAATGGCGTCGTGCGCGGCTGCCCGCCATCGAAGACGACTCCCGTCATCATGAGCCAGGGTGAATCGCGAATCGTGCTGGCGAGCCGTCCGCGGCCCGTGAAGCGATAGCCGCCCGGGACGGCTTCCGCGCGATGCGGCGGGCTGAACGATGCGGCCATCAGCACATCCGGTCCGTCGGCGAACAATTCGGCGACGCCTTGTTCCGGGAAATGTCCCGCCCACCACGCGCTGGTGTTTCCGGCCTGCAGTGCCCACGCCGCCGCGCTATCGAATGCGGCAATTTCCTCGGCGACCCGTGCCACCGTGACCGGGTCGGTCTCGAATCCGCCCAGCGTGCGCGGCGTGAACATGCGGAACATTCCAGCCTCCCGCATGGCCTGCAGGACCGGCCGCGCCAGCCGGCGCTCGCGCTCCGTGGTATCGGCGGATTGGCGAACAATCGGTTCGAGGGCTCGCGCTCGTGCGAGCAGGGATTCGTCGACAGCTATATCCATGGGCAACCTCCGCGATCTCGGAGTAGAGCGATGCCCGAAAACAGGCGTGCGCTATTCTGGCAACCCGACCTGCTTGCGCAGCGCTTTCACGCGCAGCGTCGCCTCCGAGAAAGGCGAATTCGGGGCTGTTCAATGTAAAACCCATCCGCACGGGGCCGACATCAGCCATCTGCCGCAACTGCTCGATGGTCTTGTCCTTGTCTCCGAACCCGGCAAAGACCAGCGCATATTGGAATGGGCCGCGCCGATTTGGGTAGCGCATCGGGGCCGCGGCCGCGAGCGTCTCGGCTTTTTCTCGCCGCCCCGCTTTCGCGTACGCATACGCCAAGTAGCCCCAATTGTTCGTGGCGGACGAGGCCATGACCTGAATCGCCTCAGCCGTCCGCCCCTGGGCCAGCCGCGCCCGCCCCACGCATTCGCTGGCTGACACCATCTCCGTTGGCAGCTGTTCGCAGTAGCTGTGCGGCTTCATCGTATCGGCCCGCCGACAACAGCACCTCCGCTAACTCGCGTTGCGGCCTGGGGTGACAGTGGATCATTCCCGGCCCCCGTCCGGGCTTCCCGCACGGCCTCGTCCATGCGACCGAGCGGCCATAATACGAAGCGCGCGAATGTGTGGCGCGTCGTGGACAGGTCGGGGTCGATCTCGATCGCCCGCCGAAAGCTCCGCTCCGCCAGATCCCACTGTCCGTTGCGCGCGTAGGCGATTCCGAGCGCGCTGTGCGCTTCCGCTAACGACGGGTCCAGCTGAATCGCCCGCTCGGCCGCCGCGCGCATCTTGTCGAGTTCCTCCGCCCGATGGGGATCGACCGGGCTCTGAAACGATCGGAACGCATACGCGACAGCCAGCCCGGCATAGGCCGGCGCGATCGAGGGGTCCTTGCCGATCGCCTGCTCGAACAACCCGATCACCTCGTCATCGCCGGGAAATCGCACATTTCCAGCCGCGCGGGCGCGTAGATACAGATCGTAGGCTTCGGTGTCATAGCGCCTGGGCCCGCGCCCGAGTTTCAACTGCAAGGCGTTGACAATCCCTCGGGAAATCTCCTGCTGGATCGCGAGGACATCCGTCACCTGCCGGTCGAACGTGCCGGTCCAGAGCGGCACATCGTCGCGTACACGCACCAATTGCGCGGTGATCCGCGCCTGCGGCCCGCTGCGCGTCACCGACCCCTCGACGATGTACTCGACGTTGAGCTGGCTGGCCGCTTCACGGACGGTGTGCGGCCTGCCCTTGAGCGCGAAGGACGACGTTCGGGAGCGTACGGTCAAGCCGGTGATCCCGGATGCCTGGCGGATAATTTCGTCCGTGAGACCGTCGACGAAATAGTCGTTGCCTGGGATCTCACTCAGATTTACCAGCGGGAGCACCGCAATCGGGACCGGCGCTCCGTGCTTAGCGCCCAGCGCATGCCTGCCGCTGTCGCAACCACGAGCAAGCCGATCAGGCCTACGGCGAGCCACAGCGGCTTCGCGCTGAGCCGCTTGCGTGGCGCCGACCGAGCGAGGCCGACACCGGGGCACGTAGCCGCCCTTTGGCAGCTCGATCACCAGCGGATCCTGGCTGCCTTCAGTGGAGTAGTACTTGTTCAGGCGCGCCCGAAGCCGCACGGCCTCGGTTCGCACCGTCGAATCCAGCTTGGGGTCGTAATCCGGCCTTCGGCCAAAGACTTCCACGCCGATGACGGATTCCTTCAGCTCGTCGTCCCTGCCCTCGACGTGGCGTTCGACCAGAAACCGCAACAGCTTTGAAACGCGGTCGCTCCGCGCAAAGGAGGCGCTTGAGAGCACGCGCTCCAATTCCTCCCTGAGGAGCTGCGCGTCGGGCATCGCGGATTCCATCGGAGGCCGAGGATATCGCACCATTGGTCCCGGCAATGTTGTGACAACCCCCGTGTAACCCCTCGTAACTTGGCACCTCGCCGACGATCGACCACGCTTCACGCAGGTATGCCGACCGCCAAACGCTGCGGCGTTGTTCTGCTTGTCGCTCTGGTTGGGGCGTGGGCTTGCAGCGGCAACAACGGGACGGCACCATCGCCCACGCCGTCGCCGAGTCCCACGACAACGGTCTCGCCAGGCGGCACACCTCGGCCACAGCCGGTCGGAATCACCCTGAGCGGCCGAGTCACCGATGCCGCGACCGGTGGACCAATCGCCGGGGCCTTTGTGTCCATCAACGGCAGGTATCGCGTCGTCGCGGACAATTCGGGACAGCTTCAGCGCTCGCCGGCTTGCTCGACTATGGCAGCAATCACGACTTTACCTACGCCTCTGCCGAGAACTATGTCGCCGACTACCGCTATATCCGGGGGACGACGCAGAACGTTCACCTGCATCGCATCGAGCGAATCGCAGCCGGAGAGTCGAAGCTCGTGACCGTTGCGCCGGACGACACGCTGTGCGTGAACAACGTCCAGGACACGCCAGGCATCGGTCCGGATTACCTGTGCCGAAGCGTGTTCGTCGTGGCGCCGAACGACGGACCGGTGACGATTGAGGCTGTCTCCACCAGCGACGGCGGGCATCCGCGTCTCGAAGTTGAAACCGTCGGCGTCTCGCCGTGCTGTTCCGAACGACTGGGCAACCCGACGACGATTCAGGTCGCGGCCGGAACGGTGATTGTCGTCAACGTGGAGATGCTCTCGACTTCGCCCTCGGCGCAATCGTTCGTGGTGAATACGTCGGCATCGCCTCGTTGAGGTATCTCGAGTCGTGGCCGCGCGGGCGCGGTGAAGGGAGTTGCGTCGCCATGACGAGGCTCGCTGTTCGGGCCGTTCGCGTTCGTGCTCGTGATCGTTGCAGCGGGTTGTCATTCCGGCGGCAGCAGTACGTCGCCGTCTGGGCCAAGCGGCAGTCCGACGTCGCCGTCGGGTCGGCCTGGCGACGGTCCGACGTCACCGCCGGCGGCCGCCTGGCGAAGCATTCGAAGTTACTGGCGTCGTCACCGACGACGCGGGGAGGCCAAGTCCAAGGGATCGCTGTGAGAATGCGATATTGGTTGGGCGGCCACATTCGAAGCTCCAGCGGCGCTGACCGACGCGGCGGGCGCGTACAGGATTGCCTTCTCCTCAAATCCGTGGAACGCAGGGTCGAGGGGGAGAGGCGCCGCGCGAGCCGAACTGATCGTCGACGGCTACGAGTGGTATCGACCGCACGGTAATCGCCACGGCGCCGCAGCTCGTCGAGAACTTTCGTTTGAATCCTCTCCGGCGGATTGCGGCAGGAGAGTCAGTCGCCTTGTCGATGACGCAAGATGACGGCGAGTGCGTCGCGGGACTGTCGTGGACGCTGGCGACGGTCTGCCGGACCGTCAGCGTCAGAACGCCGGCGCCCGGCAGCCTGACGGTCCAGGCGATTGGTGTGGGCGACGCAGGCCAGCCGCTGGTGTCTGTCTGTTGCGTGTCCGGCGATGACCGTGGCGGGAATCCCGTGACGCTGCCGGTCAGTGCGGGAAACGAATCTACCGTAGAAGTCGGGCTGCTTGGCAGCGTCATGACAGCCCAACCCATCGTGGTGAAGACTTCATTCGATCCGTGAGATGCGCGGGAGGCGCGTCATGACGGCCCGCCCTGCGGAAACTGCCAGACGGGCAGGATGGCCGACGCTGCGAAACCAGAGCCAGCGAGGCCAGGCGGTGATGCCGTATCGCATCCGGAACCACCACTCCGGCGGCCACAGTACGACCGGCATCAGCCCTGCGGACCATTCAGGATCCGAATCGATCGGATAGACACGGACGGCGGCGGCCGGACGCTTGACCTGCTCTCGCAACACTTCCGCGACGCGCGGCGACCAGGGCACCAGGTCGTTCAGCACCTGCAGCGCGCGCGGCAGGCGCGCGTACTGTCGTCGCAGCAGCTCCCAATCGATCTGGTCGATCCACGCCTCGGTGGCGTGCACGAGATCGGCGACCGACAGCAGCCGGATGGCGCCGGGGCGCAGCGTGTTGATCACGAACGCATGCGCATACACATGCCACAGCATGTCTTCGCGCCCGAGCGTCCGGCAGCGTCACGCCGCCCCACTCGAACGGCTGAGAGCGGCCAATCAAGTCGTCGTAGTCGCGCGGTTCAACGAAGGGCGTTCGCACCATCAGCTCGTGGTGCAGCTCGATGGTGACGGTCGCGCTCTCCACCGTCTTCGACATTCCCTGGACATGGTGGTGATGCGCGGGGACAGCGGCGCCTGGCCGGAATCCGCAACGCGTGAGGACGTCGAGCCCACGTTCGGCGTCGCCTTTGGGGACCAGCAGATCCACGTCGCGCATCGGCCGGAGCCGTGGATCGCCGTACACGAGGTGCGCGAGCGCCGCGCCTTTCAGGACGAGGAATGGCACGCCTGCCTGTGCCATCGCGCCGGCGACGTCAGCGACGACCCGCGCGCGGATTGCCGCGGCGTGCGCGTGCTGCATCTGTCTCGCGAGGAGGCGATAGCGGAAGGCGGCGTGGAACCACCAGGCCTGTCCGCTCGATGTGCGCGAGCACGAGCGGCTCCATGCCGTGCTGTTCGGCGGCGATGGCGAGCTCGTCGAACGAAGGGACGGTCGCGAGTGCGGAGGGAAGCCGTTGCGCGACCGACGCGGATCCAGGCGGCTGCGCACACAGCGACAAGAACCGGAACGCGCCGTCAGACAGCGTCGCCATCGATCACGTCGCAACCCACACGCAAGTCCCGTTGCCGCTAATGCTCTGGCCGGCGGACGACACTGATCTGACCGTTTCGCTCGAGCACGGCCAGCAGCACATCGCGTAGGTCGGCGACGTTGCCGTTGAGCCGCAAGTCCTCGAGGACATCATGTTCGCTCATACGATTGCGGCGCGCTGCTGCGTCGTCGAGCGCTCCATCTGTCACGATGACGTCGCTCCGGCCTTTGATCATGAGGCCGAACGCATGCGATCGCCGCGACCAGTACGCCAGGACCCGGTGCAGGAGGACCAGCACGAACCCGCCGCCCAGTGCCGGAAAGAACGCGGCGGTGCCGTTGACAGCGCGCGCCAGCATCGACGCCAGGATGAACCCCAGGACGACATCGAACGCGGTCTTCTGAGACAGAAAACGACGGTCGCCGCAGCGGACGATGACGAGCGTCGCGGCGAAGACGATGACGCCGCGAAGGCTGACCTGAAGGAAGGTGAGGCTGGCCGCGTCGCGGCCCAGCCCGAGAAGCGCGTCGAGATTGGCGATCACCGTAGACATCTGTATCTCCCGCGACGGGCAGCCGCGAACGGAGTGAACCGCTATCGAGGACGTGAATATCGCGCTCGCCGACCGCTACCGGCCGATAGGCAGGAGGCTATACTAGGCGCGAAACGTGTCCTAATGTTTGCTATCGTCCTTGTCGAGTGGCCAACCGATCCATCGCGGCACTTCATCGCTTACGCCTCCGCGAAAGCCGCGTTGGTCCGCACCACCGAAACCGTCGCGGACGAGATGAAGACGTTCGGATGGATGGGCTCGACCGAACGCATGAGCGCATCGAGCCCAACCGACGGTGCCGGCCGTGGCTCGGTGTACTACCGCCATGCGGGTCGGATTCCGCTCGCGTCGCGCATTTCACTCGAAGCCCGCCGCCGCATGTTCGATCGGTTCATGAGTGAGATGCGGCCAACGGCCGAGACGCGCATTCTCGACGTCGGCGTGACGAGCGACACCCAGCATCCCGAATCGAACTTCTTCGAACAACTCTACCCGCATCGTGATCGCATCACCGCGGTGGGCACCGAGGACGGGTCTCACCTCGTGGCGAGCTATCCGGGCCTGCGCTACCAGCAGGTGACGCCGGCTGCGCCGCTGCCGTTTCCGGACGCCGCGTTCGACGTCGTGTTCAGCAACGCCGTGATCGAACACGTCGGAAGCCGGACATCACAGCAGGCATTCGTCAACGAGCTCCGCCGCGTCGGCCGCGCCTTCTTCGTCACGACGCCCAATCGCTGGTTCCCAATCGAGCATCATACCGGCGTGCCGCTCCTGCACTACCTGCCGCCGCGAGCCTATCGCGGCATCTTGAACAGGACGCGGCTGCGCTACTGGGCCGACGAAGCGCATCTGCATATCCTCACCGCGCGATCCTTTCGGCGGCTGTTTCCGCCGTCGGCAGCAGTCAGGATTGTTGGCGTCAGGACCCTGGGCGTCACGTCAAATCTGATCGCGGTCGGACGCGGTGGACGATGAGGTCGTTTGCCGGACAGCGGGTCGTCATTACCGGTGGGTCGAGCGGCATCGGGAAAGAACTGGCGAGACAGTGGCTCGCATCAGGCGCGCACGTGACGATCGTGGCTGATGGTGCGGCGCGGTTGGAGGCGGCGCGGCGCGAGCTGTCTACGTGGAACGGCGGCGATCGAGGCGGCGGTCTGCGATGTGGCGGATGCTGCGAGCCGTCGCAACGATGGCGACGCGATACGTCGAACGACACGGTGCGCCGCACGTGCTCGTGAACAACGCCGGCTACGCGGTGTACCGGTCCTTCGAGGAGATGGACGCTCGAAGAAATCGACCGGTTGATTCAGGTGAACTTTTCTGGCGCCTGCTTCGTCACCAGGGCGTTTCTCGGGTCGATGGCGGCAGCAGGCCGAGGGCACATCGTCATGATGGCCTCCATCGCCGGCCGCTTGCCCATGACGCCCTGCGGGATCTACAGTGCCGCCAAGCACGGGATGGTCGCATGGGCCGAGACGCTGAAGGCCGAGGTCGCCCGGCACGGCATCGACGTGCACGTGGTCTGTCCGGGGCGCGTGAGACACGGCGTTCTTCCATCACGATACGTTCGTCCAGCGGACGCCGCGACCCGAAGCGCAACAGTTTGTGCCGGTGGAATCGGTCGCGCGAGGCAACGATCGAGGCCGTCGAGCGGGGCCGCTTTCTCACGTATCGTCCGCGCACGTATCGCTTTGTCGTCTGGGCGGCGCAGTCGCTGTCAGTTTTCTCGCGACCGTGGTTGCAACGGTTGATGCGGGCGCGGGTCCCGACACTGCGTTGCCGAGAAGCCGGCGAGCCAGGCCCGGTTCCCATGCACGTGACGTCGCGAACGGGCCAGTGCCGTGCGCGATTTGCGACGCCGGTCGCAGGCTCATGCGCGAGAAGCCGCCGGCGACCTATTTCCGATGCAGTGGATGCGGCTTCATCTTTCAGCATCCGTTGCCGGCCGCCGGCGACTTTGTCGCCTACGCTGAAGCCGAGTATCAGGGAGGCCTCTACTCCGAGTATGTGCGGGCGCGGGAGATGAAGCTCGAACATTTCAGGCGTCGGCTCGCGCTGGTGCAGCAGCATCACGCGCCCGGGCGCCTGCTCGACATCGGGTGCTCGTGCGGGTACTTCATGGAGGTCGCGGCCGGCGCCGGATTCGACGTGCACGGGCTGGAGTTTTCGGCGAGCGCGATTGCCGCGCCGCCGACCCGATGTCCGGTCGAAGATTCGCCGGGCCAGCGTCGAGGATCTGAGCGAGTCGCGCGAAGGCGGCTTCGACGTCATCACCGCATTCGACATCATCGAGCACTTGAATGCGCCCGTCGATTTTCTGACGCGTGCCCGCGGGCTGCTGTCGCCGAATGGCTGTCTCGTCGTCAGCACCCCGGATGCCGGCCACTGGCTGCGTCCCGTTGATGCAGTCGCGATGGCCGATGCTGCAGCCGATGCAGCACGTGTCGCTCTTCACGCGCGCCGCGCTTGCGCGGGCGCTGGAACGTAGCGGGTTTCGAACCGTTCGTGATCGATCCGGCGTTCAAGGTCCTGAGCTTCGACTATCTCGTCGGACAATTGCCGACGCTGAATCCGCGGCTTCACTCGCTCGCATCGGCGGCGAACCGTCTGCTGCCAGCGTCGGTCGGCCATAAGTGGCGCGCCGTCAACATCGGCGAGATCCTGGCCGTCGCCACGCCGCAACCATGACGCCGTCTGTCACGCCAATCGCGGATCCGAACCACGACGCCTCGCCCGCCAGTCGGCGCAGTCTCTGTCCACTCTGCGAGTCCGACGAACTCGAGTGACGAATTCAGCATCGATCACAATCCGGTGTCGGGCTGCCGCAAATGCGGCCTGCTCTTTCTGAATCCGACGCCCGCAGAGATTCCCGAACGTGGTCCGTTTCGCGACGTCTACGAAGTCAACGTCGCGAATGCCGCGTTGCCGGCTGAACTGGCTCGAGAAGTATCTTGGCGCATCGCCGGGACGGCTCCTGCTGGTCGGCGCCGATGCCACGATGGTGGAGGATGCGTCGAAGCGCGGTTTCGACGTGTTCGAGCTGTCGATTGACGAGCTCGAGCGCGGCAGCGTCGCAGCCGCGGAGATCGGGCGGGTTCAGGCCGTCGTGCTGTGCTGCGCGCTCGAGACCGCCGACCGATCCCGCGAGCGTGCTGGCGACGGTCAGGCGCTTGCTCGAGCCCGGCGGTGCGTTGATGGTCGTGGCGCCCACCATCGACAGCCGTACGGCGCGGCTGTTCCGAACCAACTGGTGGGAGTTCTCTCGTCGCAACCGTTTCTACTTCTCAGCCGACACGCTGCAGTGCCTGCTCGCGCGGATGCAGTTCGATCGAGCCGATCATTTTGCGCGAGGACAGCATGGTCTCGATTCGGTATCTCCGGGAGAAGTTAGCGTCGCTCAAGGCGTTTCGTTTTGCCGTCCTCCGTGCTATTCCTGAGTCTCAGTCCGGGATTTCTGAGCCGTCGGGTGTTCGCATCGCTGCACACGCGCACGCGTCGTGCTGGTGCGCCCGCGGCGCAGGCGACGAGGCCTCGGGTGTCGATCGTCATGCCGGTGTACAACGAAGTCGCGACGTTCGCCGAGATCATGGAAGCCGTCGTGCACAAGTCGCATTGACGGCGCCGACATCGAGATCATCCTCGTCGAAAGTAACTCCACCGACGGGACGCGGGACCTGGCGCTCCGCTACCAGGATCACCCGCGTGTGCGGTTGATTCTCGAGGAGCGGCCGTCGGGCAAAGGCACGCCGTGCGGCGCGGGTTGTCGGCGGCGACCGGGGACGTCGTACTGATCCAGGATGCCGATCTCGAATACGACATCAACGACTACGAGGCGCTCATCGCGCCGATTCTTCGATACGAGCGCAACTTCGTGATCGGATCGCGCCACAGCCAGAGCGGCAAGCTCTGGAAGATGAGGGAATTCAACGACGCCGCCGGGCTCGCCGCGTTCTTCAATTTCGGCCACCTGTTGTTTCTGTGGTTGTTCAACGTGATCTACCGCCAGCGCTTGAAGGATCCGTTCAGCATGTTCAAGGTGTTCAGGCGGCAGTGCCTCTACGGTGTGATCCTCGAGTGCAACCGATTCGATTTCGATTTCGAGCTCGCGATCAAGCTGTTGCGGAAAGGGTATGCCGCGCTCGAGCTGCCGGTGAACTATCGCGCCCGGTCATTTTCGGCCGGCAAGAAGGTCAGCGTCTGGCGCGACCCATTGAGCTGGGTGCGCGCGCTCGTCAAATTCAGATTCTCGCCGCTCTACGGCTCGTGGACGACGTAGACACGCATGACCACGTGGCGCACTGCCCCGTCCATCGCCGTCCTGGTGGCGACATTCGCGGTGATCACGAGCGTTCTACTTCTGGACCGCGACGACGTCGGGGTTTGAGGGCGCAGCGGCGCCTCAGTTACGCGGCTACTACGACCTGCTCGCCCGTGGCTTCCTGTCGGGACATCTGTACTTGCCGGTCGATCCGGATCCTCGACTGCTCAGCCTTCCCGACCCGTACGATCCGAGCGTCAATGCGCCCTATCGCCTGCACGACGCGAGCCTGTTCAACGGGCGCTACTACCTCTATTACGGTCCGACGCCGGCGCTGGTTCTCTTCGTGCCATTCAAGATCGCGACGGGGCTCGACCTGCCACAGCCGATGACCATCGCGTTCTTCTGTTCGGCCGGTTTGCTCTTTGCCTTTCTCCTGCTGGAACACGTGACACGATGGTCGCTGGCGCGCTCCCCATCCACGTTGGTGCGCGTGACGGCCCTCCTGACACTCGGCCTGTCCAGCACGGTCCCGTTTCTTCTCCGCAGGCCGGATATGTACGAGGTCGCGATCGCGTCAGGGTACGCGTTTGTGTTTGCGAGCGCGTGGGCGTACGCCGTCGGCGGTCTCACGGATCGGCCGCGCATCGGATGGCTTGCGCTCGGTAGCGCGCTACTCGGGTCTGGCCGGTGGGTCGCGAGTCCCCGCTTTTGCGGCGGGACTGATCCCGCTGGCGATCGCGGCCTACTGGCTGTGGTCGGGGCGTGTGCCGGCGATACGAGACCGCGTCGCGATGCTCTCGGCTCTCTTCGTGCCGTGCGGGATCTGTGGGTTCCTGCTCGGCGTGTATAACTACGAACGGTTCGGCTCGTGGACCGAGTTCGGCATCAACTACTCGCTGCAAGGCGTGAATCCGAAGGTCTACACCCTGTTCGACCTTCACCGGCTGGCCTACGGTCTGGCTTACTACCTGATCGTACCGGCGAAGGTCATGTCGCGATTCCCGTTCGCGACGCTGGCGCCGCATGAAAGTTTGACTCCGCCTCCGTATCTATTCCTGGAGCCGGTTGCCGGCATCCTCGCGACAACGCCAATCTGGTAGCGCTCCTGTTCGTGCCAGCCCTCGCTCGGCGTCCGAGCCACCGCGCCGCTCTTATCGCAGCCCTCGTGTCGCTGGCGATCGGCACGACGCTCCTCTTCGTCTTCGCCACGTCGGGCATGACCATGCGCTACGAGGTGGACTTCGCGACGTTCTTCCTGCTGCCGGCGGTGTTCGCGTGGTACGCACTGTTCGTCTCGGAAGGCCGGTGGACATTTGTGAGACGCCGCGTACTGCCCGCCGTCTTTGTCCTGTTGTGCGCCATCGGCGCCTTTCTTCAGGTGTGTTTCAGCTTCACTGGCTACTACAACAACCTCAAGACCTTCAACCCGGCGGCCTACGCGCGGCTCAGACTCTGGTCGGCGCCGCTCGAACGTCTGGCCGGCGCTCCCGCCGCGCGCATCCTCGAGATCGCAGACCCCGGCGGGAGCACGCACGTCGGCGACGATCGGGATTTCTGGCTCGGAGGTCCGGCCACCCAGATCCGGATCGCCAGCGACCGGGCACGCAACGTCACCATGACTGCGCAGTTCACACCCGGACCGTCGACCGATCCGTCGCGGATTGCGCACCGTGTGAGGATGATGGTGACCGGCTGGCGCGAGCCGCAGGAACTGTTTTTCCGGAACGGTGTCGAGTCCATTACGTTTCATGTGCCGGCGGGCGAATCGCTCGTGACGCTCGAGGTTCTCGATGCCGCTGTGAAGCCGCCGCCCCCCTTTTATCCGTACCCGGTGATGATGGGTGTGCGCGATCTGCGCGTCACGCCGGCAACCAAATAGAATTCAAGGGATGACTCGGTCGCGATCGAACACTTTGCCCGCGTGTCTCAGTCGCACCTGATGTACGATTCCCTCGTCGCTTACGATCGCATGAACCCTGCACATATTAGAACTGGCGCGCGGGCCGCTCTTCTGGATGCGACCGCCGGAGTCGTCGCGGTTGGACTGGCGTACTCCCTGCGGTTTCCCCCGTCGCAAGTGCCGCATTTCCTCGGGAGCGCTGCAGTCCCTCTGTCGTTGACCGTGCTGCTGCAACTCGCGACCGGTGCGGCCGCCGGCCTCTATTCGAGCCGGGGGCAGGCACTGTGGCCTGTGAGGCTCGCGACTGGCGCCATAGTCGGAGCATTGCTCGCGCTGCTCGCCACCTTCGGCTTTGACGTCCGAGAGGGAGTCTCGCGGGAAGCCATGGTGACCCAGGTCCCATTGTTCTGGTTCTTTGGTGCGCTCTGGCGTTTCTGGACCGGCCTCCTCGTGCGTCAGCAGATGCGCCAGGCGTTGCGTGATCAGTTTGGCGACAGCGAACTGGTCGAAATCGGACGGGACATGTCCTCCATGACCGGGGGGGTGCTTCGCACGTGGCGTTATCGCCACCTGCTCGTGAATATTGTCGTCAAGGACCTGAAGCTCAAGTATCAGCGGTCGATCCTTGGATTCGCCTGGTCGCTTCTGAACCCGCTCGTCATGATCGGCGTGTACACGGTCGCTTTCCGGTACGTGATGAGGGTGCCGACCGAGCGATTCGTTCTCTTCATTCTCATTGGTGTGCTTGCCTGGAACTTCTTTGTTGGTTCGGTCATGAGCGCCTCGGAGGCGGTGATCAGCAACGCGGCGCTGCAGAAATCGGTGGTGTTTCCTCGTGCCGTTCTGCCGTTTTCGACCGTGCTCTTCAACCTCTCGCTGTACCTGCTGACGATTGTCGTGTTTCTTCCAGTGATGCTGCTGGTGTACCGGGTGCCGCCGGCCCCGCGCATGCTCCTGTTCCCGCTCTTCCTCTTCCTGCAGGTCGTGTTCATTACCGGACTGACGCTGTTTCTGTCCACGGCGTCGACCCTTTTCCGCGATGTGAAGCACCTCATCGAAGTCGGCATCAACGTCCTCTTTTGGACGACGCCGATCGTCTACGAAATGACCATGATCCCGGCCCGATTTCAGCGTCTCGCGCTGCTCTCGCCGATGGCGTCCTTCGTGCGCGCCTACCAGGACATCTTCTATTACGGCGTCGTTCCGAGCGGTATCGTCTGGACAGTCACTATCGTTTATGCGGTTGGCGCTTTCGTGTGCGGACTGAGCGTGTTCCTCGCGTACGAGGACAGCTTCGCTGATCACCTATGAGCGCCGCACCAATCCTCGTCGCCGAGCGGGTTTCCAAGCGTTTCCTGCTTCACCACAATCGTGCCTACTCTCTGAAAGCTCGGATGCTCGCCACCGTGGTGCCCAAGCTCCGTCCGCGCGTTGAAGACTTCTGGGCCCTCCGCGACGTCGACCTGCGCATTCACAGGGGCGAGGCTGTCGGCCTGGTCGGTCGGAACGGCTCAGGCAAGAGCACGCTGCTGAAGACCCTCGCCGGCCTGCATCGCCCGACCACGGGTCGCGTCCTCGTGCGTCGCGGCGTGAAGATCGGCACCATGATCGAGCTCGGGGTGGGCTTCCATCCCGAGCTCAGTGGTCGCGAGAATGTATACCTGAGCGCCTCCGTTTACGGGCTGACCAAGTCCGACGTGGACCGAATCTACGACGCCGTCGTGGACTATTCCGAGATCGGCACGTTCATCGACGAACCGATCAAGAACTACTCGTCCGGCATGATGATGCGGCTGGCGTTTGCACTGGCGATCCACATTGACGCCGAGGTGCTGCTGCTGGATGAGATCTTTGCGGTGGGTGACGAGGCCTTTCAGCAGAAGTGCCGGACGACGATGCGCGACTTCATCGCACAGGGGCGAACACTCATTTTTGTCTCTCACTCGGCAGGTCTGGTCGCGGAGATGTGCAACCGCGTATGTGTGCTCAGCCGCGGGGAGATGGTGTTTGACGGTGGAGTGGAGGAGGGTCTGGCCCTCTACCAGCAGATTGGAACTCTCGGAATTCCCTGACGCCGCCGATCAAGACTCGGTGCGATCGGAAGGCGCCAGTTCGGCGCTCGGCCGTCGGAGCGGCGCCGCGCGCGAAGCGGATCCGGAAGATGTCCTGCACGTTCTTCAGATTGCCCGCCATCAGATTGAGCCGCGAGTCGCCGTCGTCGCGCCACCGCACCGGGACCTGCGCGATGCGGTAGCGCAGCTGCTCGGCGAGGTACAGGATCTCGACGTCGAACATGTAGCCGTCGATGCGCTGGCGGGCGAAGAGCGTGCGGGCGACGTCCGCGCGGAAAAACTTGAATCCGCACTGCGTGTCGGGAATCGATCCGAGTCCGACCACGGTGTGCATGAACACCGCGAACCCGCGCGATCCCGCCTGCCGGTACCACGGCTGCGGGTTCTCGATCTGCGAGTCGCGCAGGCCGCGTGATCCGATGACGACGTCGGCGCCGCCCTCGAATGCGGGCCGCACCTTGTCGAACTCGCTGACCGGCGTCTTCTGATCGGCGTCCACGAAGCCGATGATTCGGCCCGTGGCCAGCGGCACCGCGCCGCGGATGCCGCGCCCCTTGCCTCCGCGGGCCGCGCTGCCGATCACGACGATCGGATCGTCGGGCCGGGACTCCGCCGCCGCCTTCTCGCGCGTGCCATCGTCGCCGTCGGCCGAGACGATGATCTGGCAGGTCAGTCCGGCGGACTGGAAATACGTCCGGATCTCCGCGATGGTGGCCGCAATGCGCCGGACCTCGTTGTAGGCCGGCACGATCACGGTGACGTCGGTCTCAGGCGGTGACACGAGCGGGCCTCCGGACTTCGCGCATCACCGCGTCGACTCCCACTTGGTCGCGCGCGGCCTTCAGCCGCGGATGCGACACCAGCAGATGCCAGACGACCGCCTGGAACGCTTCGGAATGTGGCGTCACGGTGTCGGGATTCACCGTCGGCACGATCACGCAGGCTGTGGCCGCCTTTGCCGTGTACCCGCCGTCGCGCCCGACGATGCCGACAATCGTCGCCCCCACGCTCTGGGCGTACTCCAGCGCGCGCACCAGATTGGGACTGATGTTCTTCTCGAGGTTGCCGCCGCCCACCGAGAGCACGAAGACGCCGTCCTCGGCACGCAGCCGGCTGCCGCGGAGCCACGCGACGAAGACCGTGTCCCAGCCCTCGTCGTTGGTTCGTGCGGTGAGTTCCGACACGTTGTCGGTCGGGGCGTAGGCCTCGAAGCCGGCGAGCTTGCGGAAGTCGTTGACCGCGTGCGAAGCGTTTCCCGCGCTGCCGCCGACGCCGAGAAAGAACAGCCGCCCGCCGCGCTCGCGCACGCCCGCCAGCGCGTTCACGACGCGGTCGATCGCGTCGGCGTCGAGCGCCTGCGTGATCTTCACGGTTTCGTCCAGGTGCTGTCGCGTGTAGGTCATCACTTGGGATCGCGGCGCCGCCGCGTGGCGAGATATTGACGGGTGTCTTCGAGCCCGGCCGGCGATCCAATCTCGTAGAACCGCGTGCCGACATCGTAGCCTGTCAGCTGGCCAGCCCGAAGCTGATCCTGATAGACGCGCGCCAGGTCGAACGGCGTGTCGGCCGGGTAGCTGAGGAGAACGCGCGACGAGAGGATGCCGAGGCCGTAGTCGATATAGTGCATGTCCGGCAGCGACGCGGACTTGTCATAGACGACGATCTCGCCGTCCTTGAACACCACGTTGCTGCGATCCCACCGGTTGTCGTTCCGGACGACCGTCATCAGCGACGTCCGTCCGCCGGCCTCGAAGGCACGTTCGACGGCCGCCAGATTGCAGGTGAGCAGGGAGTCGCCGTACAGCACGAAGAATTCGTCGGCGCGCGAAGGCATCGCGCGCCGCAGTGCGCCGCCCGTGCCGAGCAGCACGGGACCGTCCATGACGAAGTCGAATCGCATGCCCCAGCGATCGCCGGTGCCGAGCGCGTCGACCACCTGCTCGCCGAGGTGGCCCAGGCAGTAGACGACGTGAGTGACGCCTTCGTCGCGGAGCCAGTCAAGCTGGTATTCCGCAAAGGGCCGTCCGTCCAGTTCCACGAGGAGTTTGGGAATCTGCGCCGTGACGGCGCCGAGACGTGTCCCGAGGCCGCCCGCCAGAATCGCGACCGTCCGCATCAGGCGAACACCACCTTGGTGCCTTCGAAGTCGAAGCGGAAGCGCACTTCTTCGAGGCCGGCGCCGGTCATCGCCGCGCGCAGCCGCCGGTGATCTTCGGCGTAGAAGAGCAGAAATCCCCCGCCGCCTGCGCCGACCAGCTTTCCGCCGACCGCGCCGTTGCGGCGGCCGAGCTCGTACCACGCGTCGATCTGCGGATTGCTCATGCCGCCCGATCGCTGTTTCTTGTGTTCCCAGTGCTCGTGCATCAGCGCCGCGAATCCCGCAGGATCCCCGCGTTCGAGCGCCTCGCGGCTCCGGACGCCGAGGTCCTTGACGTAGTGCAGATTCGCCAGCATCGACGGGTCCTGACCCGTCGTCCGGGACTTCTGATCCGCGAGGATGGAGCCGGCCGCGCGCGTGTAGCCCGTGAAGAAGAGCAGCAGGTTGTCTTCGAGGTCGTGCAGCGACGTCATCGGGATCGCCAACGGTCGCGCGTCCACGCGCTCGTCCGGATGGAACGTGAAACAGGTGACGCCGCCGTAGGCCGCGATGTACTGATCCTGCTTGCCGATCGGTTCGCCCAGCCGATCCATTTCGATCTCACACGCCAGGGCGGCGAGCTCGCTCGGATGCAACAGGCGCCGCCGGTGCGCGTAGAGCGCGCGGAGCAGCGCGGTCGTAAAGCTGCCCGACGATCCAAGGCCCGTCCCCGCGGGGATATCCGCGAGCGTGGTGATTTCGATCTGCGGCGTCCGGAATCCGACCAGCCGCATGGCTTCGCGGATGATTGGATGCTGCACCTCGTCGATGCTGTCGACGTGTTCGAGCTTCGAGTACTTCAGGTAGATGCCGGGCGAGAACGGCCGCATGACCGTCACGTAGACGTACTTGTCGATCGCGGCCGAGATCAGGAAGCCCGTGTGATCGCGGTAGTACGACGGCAGGTCGGTGCCGCCGCCGCCGAGCGTGATCCGCAGTGGACTGCGAGTGATGATCATGCCGAAGGGCGCCCTCCGCCCGCGGTGTACCCCGATCTCGTGTAGATCGCTTCGACGACGGACAGGGCGGCGCGGGCCGCGGCCAGGCCGGCCGATGGCGTCCGGCCAAGCCGGATGTCGTCCATGAACTCCGCCCATTCGATCGCCCAGGATCGGTCGCCGCGCGGATACTCGGTGATCGTGGTCTCGGGCGGTCCCATTTCGGGCAGCATCTTGTAGAACGCGAGCCGCTCGACGCCGTAGCTTCCACCGAGGCCGTCGATCGCGATCTTGCCCGTCCTGCCGTAGATCTCCAGCGAGAACAGGTTTTTCCACTCCGTGCAGCTCACGTGCAGCGACGCGGCCTGGCCAGTCGCCGTTCGAAGCAGGACGAAGCCGTTGTCGTCGACCGGCATGTCCCAGAAGTACGTCGCGGCGAATCCGTCCACCGACGAGAAGTCGCCGAGAAACCAGCGGGAGAGATCGATCAGGTGCACGCCTTGATCGATCAGTTCGCCGCCGCCGGACCTGGCGGGATCGGCGCGCCACTCGCGGTCGTAGCCCACGCGTCCGCCGTGACCGTAGCGGCCGCGCAGGAACATCAGCGGGCCGAGCGCGCCGGCGTCCACCAGTGTTCGGGCCTGCTGCAACGCCGGATGGTAGCGATGGTTGAAGCCGACGCGCACGAGCCGGCCGGCCTCGGCGGCCGCAGCCATGAGCCGATCGATCTCGGCCACCGATCGCGCCGCGGGCTTCTCGAGCAGTACGTGCTTGCCGGCGCGAAGCGCCTTCAACCCCAGCGACGTCAGCGCCTCGTTGGTGGTCGCGACGATCGCGACCTCGACCTCGGGACGCGCGAGCGCCGCGTCGACGGTCTCCGCCACCGCGCCCGGGTGCTGTCTGGCCAGGGCAGCCGCGCGCGCCGGATCGAGGTCCGCGCAGGCGATCAGCTGTCCACGCTCGAGGGCCGCGGCGCGCTTTCCGCCGATCAGCCCGCAGCCGAGGATGGCCACGCCGGGCGGGCGCGCGGTCACGAGCGCGCCTCGAGCAGTTCCGGAGAGTTCTGCAGGTACTGAAGAGTGCGCAGCACGCCTTCGCGAATCGACAGCGCAGGCCGCCAGCCGAGCGCCCGGACCTTCGCGCAGTCGAGGAAGATGAACGGGTTGTCGCCGATCCAGCCGCGGTCGCCGCCGGTGTAATCGAGCTGCCGGCCGCACGCCGAGGTGCTCGCAGATCCACCCGATCGAGTCGTTCACTTCGCAGTACTCGTCGGTGCCCAGATTGAACACCTGCACGCCCGTCGTCGTCGCCGCGAGCGCCGCGTCGATCGCACTGAGGCAGTCCTGGATGTAGAGATACGACTTGCGCTGGCGCCCGTTGCCCAGGACGCGCAGCCGCGTCGGATCGCGGCGCAGGGACTTGTAGAAGTCGAAGACGTGTCCGTGCGTGTAGCGCTCGCCGAGGATCGAGACGAAACGGAAGATGCAGCCAGTGAAGCCGAATCCGGCGGCATAGGCGCTGATCAGCCCCTCGCCCGCGAGCTTCGACGCGCCGTAGAGCGACGTCTGCACCGGAAACGGCGCGTCTTCCGGCGTCGGGATGACCGCGGCCTCGCCGTAGACGGATCCCGTCGACGAGAAGCCGATACGCGACACGCCTGCCGCGCGCATGGCTTCGAGCACGTTGAACGTCGCGATGGTGTTCTGTTCGAGGTCCTTGCGCGGATGCTCGGTGCCGAAGCGGACATCGGCGTTGGCCGCGAAATGCAGGACGAGGTCCGCGCCGCGCATGGCGGCGGTCATCGCCGCGAGATCGGCCGTGTCGCCTTCGACCAGCGTAAAGCGCGGATGTCCGATCGCGCGCGTCAGGAAATCGCGCCGGCCTGTCGAGAAATTGTCGTAGACCACGACCTCGGCGCCGCTCGCCAGGAAGTGATCGGCCGCCGAACTGCCGATGAAACCGGCCCCGCCGGTGATGAACACGCGGTTCGCGATCATGCGGTCTTTCTGCCGGTGACCAGGCACCGGATGCCGAAGGGGAGATAGGCGACCGACCGCACCCGCGCCTCGAGCGCCAACGACGCCGATGCCACGGCGCCCAGCCGCCGCGACCAGCTGATCGATCGCTCGACGCTCGCGTCCAGCGCCTGCGCCGGCGTGTCCTGCGCGCGCCCGAACTTCTTGGCCGCGTAGAACCCCGGATACAGAAAGAACCCGAGATGCGACCGGCGCTCGATCTGGAAGCCGGCATCCTTCACACGGCGGACCAGTGTCGACATCCCGTACCGGCGCCAATGGAGGAGCGCCTTGTCGTAGCGATCGTACAGGCTCTCGCCCGCGGGCACCTCGATGATCACGGCGCCGCCGGGCTTGAGTATGCGATGGAGCTGCGCCAGCGCGGTCGTGTCGTGCTCGATGTGTTCGAGCACGTTCAGGAGCACCGCCACGTCGACACTTGCCGTCGGCAGCGGGCACTCGGTCAGATCGAATTGCAAGAGCGGCACGTCGCCGGGAGGCGCTGAGCCGCCTTTTCCAGTGTGCCGAGCGTGTAGTCCGCGCCGATAAACGTCGCCTGGGGCAGCCGGGCGATCATCTCGTTGAGCAGGAAGCCCGACGAAATTCCCACTTCGAGGATGACCGCACCGGGCCGGCTCGCGACGCGCACCACTTCACTCACGGCGTGGGCCCGCGACGCCACGTCGATGAAATGGTCGGCGCCGGCCGTGGCTTCGTGCAGGTCGGTGAGGTGATCGGTCCAGCCCGAGGGTGCAGAGCCGTACGCGAGGATCCGGCGGGTCTCACCGCCCACCGCGAAGGCGGTACCGGTCCAGCGCGCCGTGGCCGCGCCCGGCGGCGGCGGGAAATCCAGGTCGGCCGTTCCGCTCACAGGGTCGGTATCCGGCCGGACGGCGACGATGGCAGAGACTGCGGATGACAACGGTGACACGCGCCGTGATTATGCCGCGCGCCGTGTCCGCACTCAACCGCTTCGGGGTAACATGCCCGCGATGTCAACCGATCGGGGCCGCCATGCGGTGTTTCTCGACCGCGACGGCGTGCTGAACCGGGCCGTGATCCGGGGTGGCCGTCCGTTCCCGCCAAGGACGACCCAGGATCTCGAGATCCCGGAGGACGCCGCGGCGTCGCTCCAGGCCCTGCGTCGCGCCGGTTACGCGCTCGTCGCCGTCACCAACCAGCCGGACGTCGCCCGCGGCACGCAGCGACGGGAGGACGTCGAGGCCATCAACCGCGAAATCCAGCGGCGATTGCCCCTCGATGACTTTCGGGTCTGTTACCACGACAATGCCGACGGGTGCGAGTGCCGCAAACCCAAGCCGGGCATGATTCTCGACAGCGCGCGACAGCCTGGCCCTGGATCCTGCCAGGAGCGTGATGATCGGTGATCGCTGGTCGGATATCGAAGCCGGCCGTCGTGCCGGCTGCCTGACCGTGCTCATCGGGGACGGATACGGGGAAGCCAACCCGTGGCAGGCCGTGCCTGACGCACAGGTCCGCACGCTGACGGCCGCCGCGGCCTGGATTCTCGGCCAGAAGAAGGAGCACGCAGTGAAGAACGCCACGAATCTCAACGTGAAGCTATTTGCCGATGGCGCGGACCTCGCGTCAATGGTCAAGCTCTACGAAAACCCGCTGATCAAGGGCTTCACCACCAACCCGACGCTGATGCGCAAGGCCGGCGTCCAGGACTACGAGCAGTTTGCGCGCGAGGTGCTGCGCGCGATTCCCGATCGCCCGATTTCCTTCGAAGTGTTTTCGGACGAATGGGACGAGATGGCGCGGCAGGCGCGCCAGATCGCGGCCTGGGGCGACAACGTCTACGTCAAGATTCCGATCACCAATACCCGAGGCGAATCGGCCGCGCCGCTCATCTCGGCGCTCTCGCGGGACGGCATCAAGATCAACGCCACGGCGCTCATGACCCTGGCGCAGGTCCGGACCGTGTGCGATGCGCTCGTCGCGGGTCCCGCGGCATGCGTCTCCGTCTTTGCCGGCCGTATCGCTGATGCGGGACGTGATCCGATTCCGATCATGGCCGCGGCGGTCGAGATGGTGAACGCCTATCCGGGCGTCGAGCTGATCTGGGCCAGTCCGCGCGAACTCCTCAACGTGGTTCAGGCCGATGCCGTCGGCTGTCACATCATCACGGCCACGTCCGACATCCTCGCGAAGCTCCCGACGCTTGGCAAAGACCTCGACGAGTTCAGCCTCGACACCGTGAAGATGTTTCACGAGGACGGGCGCAAGGCCGGGTTCCAGCTCGCCGGGTCTCAGCCGGTCGCATGAACGTCGCCGTCCTCGGGCTGTGGCACCTCGGGTCGGTCACCGCGGCGGCCACCGCCGCTGCCGGGCATCGCGTGCGCGCCTGGGATCCGGAGACATCGACGGTCATCGGTCTGGAGGGTGGCACGCCGCCCATCCAGGAGCCCGGCCTCGCCGACCTGCTGAAGCAGCAGATCGAGCGCGGGACGCTCAGCGTGCACCGCGATCGGCGCGAGGCTCTGGCCGGCGCCGAGATCATCTGGATCACCTTTGACACCCCGGTCGACGCCGACGACCGCGCGGATACCGCGTTCGTGATGGATCAGGTGATCGCCGCGATGGCGGATGCCGATCCCGGCAGCCTGTTCCTGCTGTCGTCCCAATTGCCGATCGGGACGGCGCGGACGCTCGAGGCGGAGGCCCGCGCGCGGCGGCCCGAGGCGGGATTCGCGTTCGCGTGTTCGCCCGAAAACCTGCGTCTCGGAAAGGCGCTCGAGGTCTTCTCGCAGCCCGATCGCGTCGTCATCGGCGTCCGCACTGAAGCCGATCGCCTCCGGCTGGCGGCGCTGTTCGCGCCGATCACCGATCGCCTCGAATGGATGTCCGTGGAGTCCGCGGAGATGACCAAGCACGCCGTGAACTCGTTCCTGGCGACCTCCGTCGCGTTCATCAACGAGATCGCCGCCGTCGCCGAGCGCATGGGCGCCGATGCCCGTGAAGTCGAGCGCGGCCTCAAGACGGAACGGCGAATCGGGCCCTCGGCGTACGTCTCGCCAGGCGTCGCGTTCGCGGGCGGGACCCTGGCGCGCGACATTGCCTATCTCCGCGCCGCCGGCGCGGAGACCGGTGTGCGGACGCCGCTCTTTGACGGCGTCCTGGAGAGCAATCTGGCCCATCGCGCGTGGCCGCGACGCCGCCTGGAACTCGAGCTCGGCAGCGTGCGCGGGAAGCGCATCGCGATCTGGGGACTGACCTACAAGCCAGGAACGGACACGCTGCGCCGGTCCGAATCCGTGGCCCTGGCCGAGTGGCTCGCCGGCGAAGGGGCGATCGTGACGACGCACGATCCCGCCGTCGCGGCGTTGCCCGCCGAACTGGCCGCGCGTGTGCGTCACGTGACCGACCCCGTCGAGGCGCTGGCGAAGGCTGACGCTTTGGTCGTCGCAACGGAGTGGCCCGTGTATCGCACGATCGATCCAGATGCCCTCGCGGCCGCGCTTCCGTCCGGCCTGATCATCGACGCCAACGGCTTCCTGCGCGGACGGCTCGACAAGGATCCGCGGTTCCGCGTGGTGTCGGTCGGGAGACCGTCGTGATGGCCGCACCGCGCGCGCTCGAAGGACGCACCGCCGTGATCACCGGCGCGAATCAGGGACTCGGTCTCGCGATGGCGCGCGCCTACGTCGAGGCCGGCGCGAGCCTGTGCATCTGCGCGCGCGATCCGGACAAGCTCGAGGCGGCGGCTGACGAATTGCGTGCGTTGGCCGGCGCCGGCCAGCGCGTGGTCGCCGTGGCCGCGGATGTTTCCGAGGTCGCGGACGTGGGCCGGGTGGCCGCGGCCGCCTTCGATGCATTCGAGCGCATCCACGTGCTCGTCTGCAACGCCGGCGTCTACGGCCCGATGGGACCGAGCGAGGACGTCGATTGGGACGAGTGGAGCCGCGCGGTCCGCATCAACATCGACGGATCGGTGCTGCCGTGCCGCGCGTTCATCCCGCACTTCAAGACCCATCGCTACGGAAAGATCGTGCAGATCTCCGGTGGCGGTGCGACCGCGCCGCTGCCGCGGCTCAGCGCGTACGCGACATCGAAGGCGGCGATCGTCCGCTTCGCGGAATCGATCGCGCTCGAACTGCGCGAGTTCGGCGTCGACGTGAACGCCATCGCACCGGGCGCGTTGAATACCCGGATGCTCGACGAAGTGCTGGCCGCAGGGCCTGAACGGGTTGGTCAGGCGTTCTTCGATCGGATGGTCAAGACGAAGGCCGAAGGCGGAACGCCGCTCGAAACCGGCGCGGCGCTCAGCGTCTTTCTTGGTTCGGCCGCCAGCGACGGCATTACCGGCCGATTGCTGAGTGCCGCCTGGGATCCGTGGGCGGACTTGCCGGCTCAGTGGGCCGAGCTCGAGAAGACCGACATCTACACCCTTCGCCGCATCGTCCCGGCCGATCGCGGATGTCTGGGATCCGTGGGCGGACTTGCCGGCTCAGTGGGCCGATCTCGAGAAGACCGACATCTATACCCTTCGCCGTATCGTTCCCGGCCGATCGCGGACGGGCCTGAGGAGGGTCTGACGAGGCGCAGAACTATGCGAGGGTGGTCATACTCGCTCAGTGACGACGACTCTCTCACGTTGGGCACGTCCCGTTCGGGCCTTGTCGATCTGCGTCGCGATGGTGATGGCGTTCGCAGTGGACGCATTCGCCCAACTCCAGACCGTGCCGTATGTATCCGGATTGAACGCTCCGGTCGAGTTCGTCCAGGATCCATCGTCGCCGTCCGTCCAGTTCGTCGTCGAGCAGGGCGGGCGGATTCGAGTGATTCAGAACGGCATGCTGCTGCCGACGCCATTCCTCGATGTGTCGGGCGCCATTTCCAGCGGCGGCGAGCGCGGCCTGCTCGGGCTCGCGTTTTCGCCGGACTACGCGGTGTCGCGCCGATTTTTTGTCAACTTCACCGACCCGAACGGGAACACGGTGGTGGCGCGTTTCAAACGGTCGATCGGCAATCCGCTGGTCGCCGACCCGGCGACGCGGTTCGATCTGCGGTGGGACGGCGGCGAGCGGTTCATCGAGCAGCCGTTCGCGAACCACAACGGTGGACACCTCGCGTTCGGTCCTGATGTCTTCCTGTACGTGGGGCTGGGCGACGGCGGTTCAGGTGACGATCCGCTGAACAACGCGCAGCGCCCGGACACGCTGCTTGGCAAACTCCTTCGCATCAACGTGCTCGTCGGCGACCAGGACCCTGAAGGGTACGTCGTGCCGGGCGACAACCCCTTCGTGGACGGTGTGCCGATTCCGGCGCTGCCCGAGATCTGGGCATTTGGTCTCCGCAACCCGTGGAAGTTCAGCTTCGACGATCCCGCGCTCGGCGGGACGGGCGCCATGCTGATCGGCGACGTCGGTCAGAACGCAGTACGAGGAAGTGGACTACCAGCCGCCCGATGCCGGCGGCAGGAACTACGGCTGGCGCGTGTTCGAAGGCGCGCACCCCTATATCGCATCGCCCGGACCCGCGTATCTGCCGCTCGTCGGTCCGATTGCGGAGTACGACCACACCGTCGGCCACTCGATTACCGGCGGGTTCGTGTATCGCGGCTACTCGCTCGGTGCGGCCTATCGCGGCCGCTACTTCTACGCCGACTTCGTGACCGCGCGCGTCTGGTCGATCGCATTGATTCCAGCCGGGAACGGCGGAGTGACGGCGTCAGATCCCATCGAGCACACAGCCGAACTTGGTGGATCCGGCGCCATCGGCAACGTCAGCGCGTTCGGCCTCGACGCCGCGGGCGAGCTGTACATCGTCAGTTACTCGTCCGGACAGATTCTGAAGGTCGCCACTGTCGCCGTGGTTGGGTTGCCGTTGCGGGGTGACTTCGACAGCGATAACAGATTGGACATCGCCGTCTATCGGCCGAACGGTGGCGAATGGCACGTCCGCCCTTCAGGACAGAACTTCAGTACGGACACCGCCTACCAGTGGGGAACTGTCCGGCGATATTCCATCTCAGGCCGACTTCGACGGTGACGGAAGGACTGACCTGGCCGTCTATCGTCCGTCGGACGGCGGCTGGTACATCCGCTTCTCCTCGACGGGCTACTCCTACACCGGGTGGGCGTTCTATCAGTGGGGCCTGCCCGGCGACATGCCGCTCGCGGCCGACTTCGACGGCGACGGCAAGACCGACCTGGCCGTCTATCGCCCGTCGGACGGCGGCTGGTACATCCGCTTCTCCTCGACTGGCTACTCCTACACCGGGTGGGCGTTCTATCAGTGGGGGTGCCAGGCGACGTGCCGCTCGCGGCCGACTTCGACGGCGACGGAAAGACCGACCTGGCCGTCTATCGGCCGTCGGACGGCGGGTGTCGATCCCGACACTGTCCTCTCGACACGGACCCGAACGCATCACGGCATACGCGAAGAAGTGCCGCTCAGAACTGTGTAGAAACTGTGTAACGTCAACTCTCGCAACAAAAGCGATTTTTTCAGCAGGCACAACGCGCAGACGCACGGCGTGGGTGTATAACGGTGTCGTCGGACCGTCCGGGTGGAGTCCCGGTGAAATCGGAGAATTCCTAATGGCAACACAGTTCACTCTTGTCGGTGACCCAGCTGTTCGCCATGGCCGCCGGTGAGTCGATCACTTTGATTTCCCTGGCGACTGTTCACGTTTACCGCGTTCAGAACGAAGGCCTGGGGACGATCCGATCGGAATGGGACTCAGCAGCTTCTCCTCTATCGCTCGAGGCTGGTCGTTCGATTGACCTGCAGGCGAGCCGAGTAGGCGTGGCGAAACCGCCGTGTGTTCCCCCTCTTTTCGGGACCCTTTGCCGTAGGCTGGTATAGCCTTCTCGCTTAATTCAATCAATTCACGACAGATTTCTTATTCACTCGCTAGTCCCCTGGAAACGAAATCATAGGAAAAAAGTCCTGATTTGTGATCTAACGGGGTCATGCCAAACATTGGTCGTCCCCGAGCCGAGCTCTGGTCACCGACGACGAGCGGGAGGGCTCGTGCGATTGACTCAGCGAGTTCGGGTGAATCGGCGGTGGCACTTCGCGCAAGGATCGTGTTGTCGTGTATCGACGACTCGACACGCCGGTCGCTCGCCGGTATCGGACGATGAACCAGACCGTGTGCAAATGGCGCGGGCGGTTGATCGCCCGCCGGTTCGATGGGCTTTACGACGAGCCGCGCGTGGGCGCGCCGCGAACGATCACCGACGAGGACGTCGAAGCGGTCATCGTCAAGACGCTCGAGACGCGCCGACGGGCGGACGCACTGGAGCACCCGCAAGATGGCTCGAAGGCCGGGATTAGCCACACGATGGTCGGCCGATCTGGCGAACATTCGGCCTCAAACCGCACTCACTCAGGCCTTCAAGTTGTCGCCCGATCCCCAGTTCGTCGACAAAGTCCGAGACGTCGTCGGCCTTTACATGAACCCGCCCGACAACGCGGTCGTGTTTTGCGGTCGACGAGAAATCCCAGATCCAGGCCCTTGAGCGCGCGCAACCGATCCTCCCGATGGACCTCGGGCCAGCCCGAACGCCGGACGCACAACTATTTCGCCACGGCACCCTCGACCTCTTCGCCGCGCTGAACGTCGCGACGGGTGAGGTCATCGCCGCTGCAAGCGGCAGCATCGCGCGCAGGACTTCGTCGCGTTCCTGCGCGAGATCGATGAGAGCGTCGAGCCCAAGCGGGAGATTCATGTCATCCTCGACAACCTCTCGGCCCACAAAGCGCCGGCGGTGAACGCTGGTTCCTCCGCAATCCGCGGTTCCACCTGCACTTCACCCCGACTACGCCTCGTGGCTGAACCTCGTTGAACGGTTCTTCGAGCTGCTCACCGAGAAGGCGCTCAGTCGCGACTCTCGCACGAGCATTCCGCAGCTTCGCGCCGCCATCCTCGCGTACGTCGACGCGCACAACGAGGGGGGCCAGCCCTTTCGATGGACCAAGACCGCCGACGAGTTTATCGACAAGATGCGGCGCTTCGGCTTTCGCACGCAGCAGGCGCACGGATTGTGAGCATCGACCTTTGTTAGAAATCACCGATCCAGGGGACTAGCGTCCCGTCGAAGCCCCCCGACTCGTCGACAGAAGTGTCCAGGCAGCCCGTACTGGCAGCCGTCTTCTTCAACCTTACAAGGACCAGGAGAAGGAGATGATCACGCCCTGACCAAGAGTCGAGGGAAAGTCGCGGGGCTGCCGCTAAACTCGGAATTCCAGCCTCGACCCTGGAGTCGAAGATCAAGTAGCTGGGTATCGCGAAGCACCGGTTCACTTCGGCACCTTGACGGACGGCATTAACGACCAGGCCAGTCGCTTTCTCGACACACACCCAAGCACACCACGCAGTACGCGCAGAAGTGCCGCTCAAAATTGTGTAGAAACTGTGTAAGGTGACCCCGAAAGCTCTGACAAACAGCGACGTTTACGGGTTCACATCGAGAAGGATTTTGTGGCGGGAAGTCGTTGAACCGATTGCGCGAAAAGATGTATTTGTATTCACTCGATGCAGCCTCGCCGGAGTCGTTTTCCAAGCCAGCGCCTTCAACCACTCGGCCATCTCTCCCTTTTAGAATCAATCGACTTACGTCTTCGTGACCTACCGACGAATTGTGTAAGACCTCCTAATGCGGCGCGATCACTTACGGGCTTTTCCAGATAGACCGCGGTTGCAGATCCAAACCGTAGCTCGTGCGCCTCAGACGCGCAGCGTCTCGATGAGTGCGGTGAGTGCGGCTCGGTGCTGGCGCCGGCTCGGGTAATACAAAGAAGAAGCCGGGAAACGGCGGGCACCAATCCTCGAGCACCCGGACCAATGCGCCGGTCGCGAGATGCGGAGCGGCTTGCTCTTCGGACATAAAGGCGAGACCGACGCCGCCGAGCGCCGCCCGCGTCAGCAGCCCGATGTCATTCGTGATCAGCGGCCCGTTAACCGCGACGACGACGGACTGATCGCCCTTGTCCAGTTCCCAACGGTAAATCTCTCCTGAACCATGCCGGTAGTTGACGCACCGATGCTGCAGCAGATCGTGGGGAGACGTCGGCTTCGGATGATCCGCGAAGGACGGGCGGTGCGCCGACAATCGCGGGCCGGTGATCGGGCGAGACGCGAACCGCCACCATGTCGTGCTGGATGAACTCCCCGTATTGGACGCCGGCGTCAAAGCCGCTCGCGACCAAGTTGAGCCTCGTTTCGTCCGTGCTGACGTCCAGAACGACATCCGGGTAGTTGCGTGCAAACTCCGCCAACTTGGGACCCAGCACGCTCATCGCCGCGAGGCGGGGGACGAGCAGCCGCAGGCGTCCGCGTGGCGTATCACGCAATCCTCCGATTCTGTCCAGGGCGCCGCGGATGCCTGTCAGTGCGGGCCGCAATTCGTCGAGCAGTTGCTCGCCAGCTTCGTCGGCGCGACGATGGCCGGCGCGGGCGCGGGCGCGAGCAGTCGGACACCGACCTGTTCCTCGAGTCCTCGAATCGCGTGGCTGAGCGCAGATTGCGTCACGCCGAGCCGCTTCGCCGCCTTGGTGAAGCTCCTCTCGTCAGCAACTGCCTCAGGGAACGCTGACATCACGCTCAGTTCATCTCGGATTATTCGTGAACCCCCCGCCATAGCGGCCGGACTATCTAACGAGCATTCTGAACGGAAACGAGCGCGAGAACTCACCGAACTCCACAACTACGGTCTCGACGGTCAAGGTCAAGCTCCATTTCTCT
>CAVQHT010000019.1:0-175671 GCA_963712355.1 uncultured Acidobacteriota bacterium | reverse complement strand
TCGCCACGGTGGATGCCGACGGAACGCCGAATCTGTCGCCCAAGGGCACGACGGCGATCTGGGACGACGATCACCTGGTGTTCGCCAACATTCGATCGCCGGGCACGCTGGCCAATCTCCGGCAGCGAGCCAGCGTCGAAGTGAACGTCGTCGATCCGTTCCTCCGCAAGGGCTACCGGTTCAAGGGGGTGGCGTCGATCCTGGAGTCAGGACCGGCATACGAGAACGCGATCGCCTTCTACAAGGCGCGAGGCTCGCGGGTGAGCGTCATTCGCGAAATCGTGATGGTGCGCGTCGAGCGCGCGCAGCCGATCGATTCACCCGCGTACGACCTCGGCCAGACCGAGGAGGAAGTCCGGAGCCGGTGGGAGCGGCACTTTCAGTCGCTGCGATCGGGACACGCCCGCGCCGACGACAGCCAGTGAGCGGCGCGAGGTTACTTCTTGCCGGATTCGCCGTCGCGCCGCTCTTCGGCGCGCGCGCCCGCAGAATGCCTGCATGCCGTAGTTCCCCTCGTGGCAGGCGTATTCGAACATCTGCTCGTCGGTCCGGCGCAGCGCCGCCACCGCGGTCCACGGCTTGGTCCACACCGTCGGATCGCTGACGGTGAACTGATAGTTGAGCGTGTTGGCGTCGACAATCGAGAAGCGCTCGGTCACGTGCAGGTTTTCGTCGGCCACCCAGTTCCAGCCGCTGAACTGGTTCCACGACTCGGCGTGGAAATTGGTCGTCTCGACCACCAGCGTGTCGCCTTCCCAGTGGCCGCGGGAATCGCCCGACCACGGGCGGAAGGGCGCGGCAAAGTGCGGACGGCCGTCGAGCGGGACGATCCGCGCGGTATGGACCATCTCCGTGTGAATCATCACGTACTCCGGCGTCTGGACGATTTGCACGTGCTGGTTGTAGCCGACGCCGACCATCGGCGGACCGGCGTTGTAACCGAGCAGGCAGCGTTCCGAGACATCGCGCTGCTCGGGACCTTCCGCCAGGCGGCGCAACTGCTCCCGATGACCGTCGGCGATCTTCTGCGCTTCAGGCGTGAGCGCCGGCAGACGGCCGTTCGGGGGATCGGTAATCAGCGACGTGCGCTTGTCGGGCACGACCTGGGTTCCGAACTCATACCAGAACTGGTTGTAGCCGCCGACATTTCCCTTGGGCAGCGGGGCATCGTCGGAGGCCGCGCGGTTGCCGAGCTGCTGCTTCACGAACGCTGCCGCTTCTTCGTCGGTGAACACCGCCTTGTCGCCAAGGGCGACCGGCCGTTCGAGCGGCGTCGCGGTCGAGAAATCGTAGATCCCCTGCAGATCGGGATGTCCGTCCGGAGTCCGCGCGATCGTCTTCGCCGATTTTGCGGCGCCGGCCTTGGGCGCCTGCGCGTCGATCGAGATCCCGAGGCACGCCACGGCCGCCGAGACGCCGAGCACGCTGATTCGAGCGATGGAAACACGCATCACAAACTCTCCTTCGAACATTCCCGGCGCCCGCGCCGGTGCGCGGCCGCTCCACGCCTATCGTGACACGAGTCTAGTTGGATCGGGCACGCTGTTCTGCGTAGTAGCGATCCATGAAATCCAGCCGTTCCTTGCGTATTCCTGCCTGCACGTGCACCGTGTCGCCAAATTCCAGCGCCTCGTCCTTCTCGCGCACGTACGCCGGCCACTCGGGCAGTCCCTTGCCGTTGGGATTGCCGGTCGTCGCGAAGTTCACCCAGTACGACGCCATCGTGTTCGAGAGCTGGCGATCGACGTCGGTGTAGCCCCGGTTGGCATACGGGTACGGACTCTTCCCGAGGTTGTCGAAGACGTAGATGATTTCGCCGGCATGGAACGCGCCGTTGTGATCGCCTTCGGGGCTTGGCGGCACGCGGCTGAAGAAATACCAGTAAGCCGGTGACGACACGCTGCCCGTCATCCGCGCCCAGGTCCGCATCTCCCAGCCGAAGCTCTGGTCGGTGTAGCTCCGGATGCGGCTCTCCATCCGCTGGTCGTCGCTCGCCGCCACGGGATAGATCTTGAGGAATTCGTCCGCCAGCTTGCCGTAGGTCGTCCGCGCGGTCTTCACGTATTCCGCCGCGGTCGGCGTGCCGCGTCCCGCGCCAAGCGTCGCGCCTTCGTCGGCATTGGATCCGACGATGACCGGAACGTTGTTCTGTTTGCCGGCGGCGAAGATGTTGTAGACGGTGTCGGGAAACACGTAGCCGTCAACGTTGGGCGACCAGCGGCGGCCCGTGGTCCGCGCCGCCATGATCGCTTCCCCGCTCTGCGCGCGAAGCGCCGTCGAGCGATGGCGGAACCTCGCCGAGGACCGTTTTCGCGAACGCCTCGCCGGCGTTCTCGACTTCGCCCTTCGAAAACACCGTGCCCATGGATCCGAACGCGCCGCCGCTCTCGCCGATGGCGCGCTGGAACAGCCCCTTCGCCAGCGGTGTCGCGACGAGATGGTTGACGCTCCACGACCCGGCCGATTCGCCGAAGATCGTGACGCGGCCGGGATCGCCGCCGAACTTGCTCGATGTTCTTCTGCACCCACTTGAGCGCGGCGATCTGATCGAGCGTGCCGTAGTTGCCCGACGCCTTGTGTTCGGACTCGGCGCTGAGCAGCGGATGCGCGAAGAAGCCGAACGGCCCGAGGCGATAGTTGATCGTGACGAGCACGACGCCGCGATTGGCGAGCGCGGTCCCGTCGTAGGTGGCTTCCGCGCCGTGTCCGCTCGTCAACCCGCCGCCGTGGATCCAGACCATGACCGGCCGGTGCTCGGTCGGCTGCGCCGCGGTCCAGACGTTCAGATACAGGCAGTCTTCGCCCATCTGATCGACGATCTGCCCGTAGAACGAGCCTTCGGCGCGCAGCGCCTGAAAGCACGCCTTGCTGAAATGCGTCGCGTCCCGCACGCCCTGCCACGCGACGAGCGGCTGCGGCTCGCGCCAGCGCAGATCGCCGACCGGCGGCGCCGCGAACGGAATCGCCTTGTATGTCCACACGGGGCTATTGGCGGAAGCGGGCGCGCCGGAAATGCTGCCGCCGTCCACGGTGACGACGGCGCGGTTGTCGGCGACGGCGCCGATCTCCGGTCCGGCGCAGGACGACACCGCAATCGAAAAAAGCGCGAGGACAATCAGTTTTCGCATGGCAGAGGTCCGTTGTGTTACCGCGCAGGGACTGCGCAGCATGGAGACTCCATTGCGCCAGAGACGAAGTCAAGCGGTTTTCGCCCCGCGGTGGGACGAAACGAGCGAAGGCGGGATGAGCCGTCTTACTTCTTCAACTTCAGCTCGTCGAGAATCTCCGCGGTGTGCTCGCCGAGTTTCGGCGGCCGCCGCGACAGATCGGCGGGACTGGCGGACAACTTGATCGGGTTGCCCGATCACGCGGAAGTCGCCGATGTCCGGATCGTCGAACCCGATCAGCATCTGGCGCGGCTCGACCTGCGGATCGGCCAGCGCTTCGGAGACGGTTCGCACGCGCCCGCACGGGACGCCGATACTCGGTGAGCCGCTCGACCAGCGCGTTGACCGAGTAGCTCGAAAACGCCTGTTCGAGCTCGTGTTTCAGCGCCGGCCGGTTCTTCACGCGGTCGGTGTTCGTCCTGAACCGGTCGTCGTCGGCCAGATCGGCGCGGCCGATCGCCGCGCACAATTGCTTCCACAAGCGGCCGTTGGCCGCCGCCACCATCAGCGTGCCGTCGGCGCAGGCAAAGACCTCGTACGGCGCGATCGAGGAATGGTCGTTCCCCAGGCGCATCGGCTCGCGGCCGGTTGACTGGAGCACGCCGGCCGGCATCGACAGCGTGGACAGGATGGCGTCGTAGAGCGCGATGTCGACATGCTGCCCGTTGCCGCTGCGATCGCGGTGGCGGAGCGCGAGCAGGATGCCGCTGAACGCGTAGAGGCCGGCGAGATAGTCGGTCGTCGCGATGCCGGTCCGTACCGGCGGGCCATCCGGCGTGCCGGTGATGTGCATGAATCCCGACTCGGCCTGGATGATCGGATCGTAGCCGGTGAGATGACGCCGCGGGCCGGTCCGCCCGTAGCCGCTGATCGAGCAGTACACCAGCCGCGGGTTCAGCGCCTGCATCGCCTCGTAGCCGAAGCCGAGGCGATCGAGGCTTCCCGGCTTGAAGTTCTCGATGAACACATCGGCTTCCGTCAGCAGCGCGCGCAGCGTCTGCGCGCCGTCGGCGGTCTTCAGGTTCAGCGCGAGGCTGCGTTTGCTGCGGTTGACGCCGAGGAAATAGGCGCTCCACGGCCCGACAAACGGCGCCCACATCCGGGCATCGTCGCCTTCTCCGGGCTCTTCGACCTTGATCACGTCGGCGCCCATGTCGCCGAGGAGCATCCCGCAGAACGGTCCGGCGAGCACGCGCGTCAGGTCGACGACTTTCACACCGGCGAGAGGTGGCATGGTCGCTCCGGCCTCCTGTTACGCCCTCGCGGCGCCTGCGCCGCGCGCGGTCGCGCGCGCCGCGCGGGGGCGCGGCTGTCGTGCGGCGAACCGCCGCCTCGGGCAGGCGCGCGCCGAGGGCCTGCGAAATCCGCCGCGCGCCCTCGAGGACGACCGGCAGGCATTGCCGTTCCATGTCGCGCATCGAAAAGCGGGCCGCATGGGCGGAGATGTTGAGCGCGGCCGTGATCTGGTTCGAGTGGTTGTAGAGCGGCGCCGCGACGGTGCGGACGCCCATTTCCGATTCCTGGTCGGAGAACGCCCAGCCTCTCTGCCGCACGCCGTCGAGCACCTTGCGCAGGGCCGCCGCGCGCGTGATGGTGCGCGGCGTCAGCGCGCGCAGCGAGGCCGCGGCGAGGAAGGCGTCCAGTTCCTCGGGCGACAGGTGCGCGAGCAGCACCTTGCCCATCGACGTGGCATGCGCCGGCAGCCGCGATCCGACCACCAGATTGATGCTCATGATTCGCTTCGCCTGCACGCGGGCGACGTAGACGATGTCCTGGCCGTCGAGGACGGCGGCGGAACACGACTCGTGGAGCGTGGAGGCGATCTCCTCCATGAACGGCTGCGCCATGTCGGCCACGTCAATCGTGGACAGATAGGTGAACCCGAGGTCGAGGATGCGCGGCGTCAGGGCAAACAGCTGGGCGCGCTGGACGACGTAACCGAGGTCGCGCAGGGTGAACAGGTAGCGGCGCGCCACCGCGCGCGGCAGGCTGGTGCGCTCGGCGACGTCGGTGATGGTCAGCTCGCGCGCGTCGGCGCCAAACACCTGGATGATCGCGAAGCCGCGCTCGAGGCCCTGAATGAATTCCTTGTTTGAATCCGCGTTTCTTCTTGACACCTGCATCACCCGGGGCTATCAGTATAGCGCAATTTTCGAACCGTTGTTCGATATCCGAACCGAGCGATTCCCGCCGCGTTCGATTATCGAACATGCAAACGCCCGGATCCAAGTGCCCGCGCCGGCGGAATGCCCGGCGGCATTGGAACCCCGAGACGGAGGTCGCGATGGCAGGTCCTGTGACGGTCCGGTTTGTTCACTCCATCAGGCGTTGGCGGGCGCTCCCGCTGTTCGCGCTGATCCTGTGCCTGGCGCGGCCCGCGGCCGCCCAGTTCGTCAGCACCGCCAGTATCGACGGCACCGTGACCGATCCGAGCGGCGCCGCGCTGCCCGGCGTCAGCGTGACGCTGAAGAGCACGCTCGCTGCAGGTGCCGCAACTCGACACCGTCACCAACAGCGAAGGCTTGTACCGCTTTACGCAGCTGCCGGCCGGCAGCTACCAGGTGCACTTCGTGCTGTCCGGCTTCCAGTCGGTGTCGCGCGACGACCTGCAGATCGGCGCCGGCTTCGCCGCGAAACTGGACATGACCCTCAAGATCGGCGCCGTCGAGGAGACCATCACCGTGAGCGGCGCCAGCCCGATCGTCGACGTGTCGTCGACCAGCGGCGCGCAGACCCTCAATCCCGACATGGTCAACAAGCTGATTCCCGGCTCGCGGATGTACGGCGACATGGCGCGCATGATTCCCGGCCTGGTCAGCACCTCCGCGCCCAACATCGGCCGGCTCGGTCTCGGCTCCTCCGGCACGTTCAACGCCTACGGCGACAGCGGCATCCTGGTGATGATCGACGGCTTCGAGATCCGTTCGAACACCTATCCGGACTTCTCGAGCGCGCAGGAAGTGGACGTCAAGAGCTTCGGCAACAGCGCCGACGTCGCCGAGCCGGGCTCGGTCTGGAACATCGTCAGCAAGTCGGGCGGCAACGCCTTCCACGGCCGCTACGCCGAGCAGTACATCAACGACAAGTTCCAGTCGAACAACCTCGATGACAACCTGCGCTCCCAGGGGCTCAGCTTCGTGGACAGCGTCATCTACTTCACCGACTTCAACGCGGATCTCGGCGGCAAGATCGTCCCGGACAAGCTGTGGTTCTACGGCGCCTACCGCGATCGGCGGAACCAGCGATCGGTCGCCGGCCTGGCGCTGACGCCCGGCGCCGACGGCGTGTATGGCACCGGCGACGAAACGCCGCACCTCCCGGTCGTGTGGACCCAGAACTGGACCGGCAAGCTGTCCTACCAGCCGACGCCGAAGTACAGCCTGATCGCCTTCGTGGCGCGCGACTACTCGATCAACGACGGCGGCGCGCAGAGCAGCAAGGCGGCGCAGCGCTTCATTCCTTATGAAGCGGCGACCTACCAGCTCTACCCGGTGCTCAATTTCCGCGGCGAGTTCCGCGCGACGCTGCGCAACAACCTGCTCCTCAACGTGCAGGTCGGACGCATGGGCTACACCGTCACGTATCTCGATACGCCGAAGGATCACAGCAACAACCAGATCACGGCGCGGTGGGATCGCGAGACCGGCATCTTCACCGGCGGCAGCGTCGGCCCGGGCGGCAACTACGCCGAGGCGATCCGCCCGCGCACCAACACGGTGAACCAGGCGAACCTGACCTACCTGCCGAAGGAGTTCCTCGGCGGCGGTCACGAGTTCAAGACCGGCTACCGCATGTGGATCCAGGAGGGACACACCGACGTCCCGGCGCACCCGGCGGGCGCCTATCAGCTCACCTACGATCGGGTGAACGGCCTCGCCCACCAGCCGGTGGAAATCACGACGTTCAACTTCCCGGTGTTTCCGTCGAACCGTTCGAACTCGATCTCCGGTTATCTGAACGATCACTGGCAGGTGAGCCGCCGCCTCACCGTGAACCTCGGCGTCCGCTTCGACTACGACCACTCCTTCCTGCCCGAGCAGACCAAGGAGCAGGGCCAGTTCGGCAACGCCGGCACGCTTCGCGCGCTTCGAAGGCAACACCTGGAAGGACTTCGCGCCGCGCGTCGGCGTCGCGCTCGACCTGACCAACGACGGCAAGACGGTCATCAAGGGCACCTACGGCATCTACAACGGCCCGATGGCCGACACGTTCGCGCAGACGTTCAACCAGAACGCGGTCGCGCAGACCGTCTACCGGTGGCACGATCTGAACGGCAACAGCAACTACGATCCGGGCGAGGTCAACCTCGACGTGAACGGTGGCGACTTCCTCAGCACCACCGCGGCGGCGAACAACGTCTTCAACCCGGATCTGCAGCGGCCGCAGCAGCACGAAGTGACCGCGGTGTTCGATCGCGAGCTCCGCGCCAACATGGCCGGCCGCGTCGCCTGGGTCTACAAGCGGAACGTCGGCGACATCTCCAGCATCAACATCAAGCGTCCGTACAGCGCCTACAACATCCCGCTCACCCGCCGCGATCCCGGACCGGACGGCGTGCTCAACACCCCCGACGATGCGGGCTCGGTGGTGATTTACGACTACGACGCCGCCTACCGCGGCGCGGCGTTCGTCGCCAACGAGCAGTTCAACCGGCCGTCGGACCGCGAGGACGACTTCCATACGCTGGAGTTCACGCTGAACAAGCGCAACGTCGGCCGCTGGGGCGCCAGCACCAGCCTCTCGATGACCAAGAATCATCAGTTCCTGGTGGGCATCCCGAGCAGTCCCAACGACGATTACTTCCCGATCGACAACACCTGGGCGTGGGGCTACAAGGTCTCGGGCAACTATCGCCTGCCGTGGGATCTGTCGTTCTCCGGCGTGTTCGACGTGCAGCCGGGTCTGCTCGGCCAGCGCACGAATATCTTCCGCGCGACCGATCCGGACGGCGGTCCGCCGCTTCGGCAGCTGAGCACGGTCACGCTGCGGCTCGAAGACTACGGCGCGCAGACCGGCGTCTATCGCCCGTCGGCCAACCTCCGGCTGTCGAAGTTCCTGAAGCTGAAAAAGGGCGAGCTGCAGCTGAGCATCGATGCGCTCAACGCGTTCAACTCGAACGCGCTCTGGGGCTACACCTACGCGTCGGGCCCGACGTTCGGATACGGCACGGCGTTCACCAGTCCGCGCGCGCTGCAATTCGGCGTGGCGTACGAGTTCTGAGCAGTTTCGGATTCAACGGGAGAAACCACATGCGCACACTGCATGTCGCAGCCATGACCGGCGCGCTCGGCCTGGCCGTCGCCGCGTTCGGCGTCCCGGCACTCGCCCAGCGTGGCGGTCCGGCGGCCCCGGCGGCGCCGCCGCCGCTCGCGCCGCGCGAGCTCCAGACCTCGATCGCCGACGGCTTCACGATGGCCTCGGTCGGCGACACGATCGTCGCGTATCCGCAGAGCACCAATCCCGACACGGGATTTCAGGGCGTGCTCAAGCTGATTCGCGACGCCGACGTCGCCACCGCCAACTACGAGGGCAACATCATCGACGGCCGGACCTTCCAGGGCACCGGCCCCGGCGGGTTCGGCGGCACGCCTGACGTCGCCGCCGACGTCAAAGCCATGGGCTTCGATCTCGTGGCCCGGTCGAACAACCACGCCGGCGAGTACGGCTACGAAGGGCTGCTCGAAACCAACAGTTGGCTCAACAAAGCGGGCATCGTCTACGCCGGATTCGGGCGAGAAGTACGCGTCGGCGCGCGCCGCGCGATTCGTCTCGACGCCGAAGGGACGCGTCGGCATGGTCGCGACGGCGTCGAGCTACGCCGAAGCCACGGTGGCGACGCCGGGACGCGGCGAATGGCCGGGCCGCGGCGGTCAGAGCGCCCTGCACTACACGCGCTTCTACATGACACCGCCGGCACTCTGGGCCTCGGTGAAAAACATCCGCGACGCGTTCCCCAACGGCAACGGCTTCTACGTGCCGACGACCGACACGGCCGACTCGATCACGATGCTCGGCGAGCGCTTCAAGCTCGCGAAGGACGCGTCCAAGCCGTACTACTCGTATCAGATGAACGAGACGGACCTTCGCGATCTGATGGCGGCGGTCACCGAAGGCAAGACGCGCTCGGACTTCATGACCTTCGCGATTCATGCCCATCAGTTCGCCGACACCAAGGGCGGCGAACGCGGTGCCGAACCTGCCGGACAGCGAGGATCTCGATACCAACTCGAGCATCGCCGACTTCCTGCCGGTGCTGGCGAAGCGGGCGATCGACAGCGGCGCCGATGCGTTCCTCGGCACCGGCGTTCATGTCCTGCGCGGCATCGAGATCTACAAGGGACGGCCGATTTTCTACGGTCTCGGCGAGTTCTTCCGGCAGATGGACGTCATCGGCCTGTCGGGCATGGGTGGGCGCGGACGCGGAGAGGACAACAGCCCGCCCATCAAATATGAGAGTATCGTCGCGATCAGCCGGTTCGAGCACGGACAACTGGCGGAAATCCGCCTGCATCCGCTCGAGCTGACCGACGATGTGCGCATGGCGCACCGGGGAATTCCGCGACTGGCCTCGCCGCAGACGGCCCAGCGGATCCTCACGCGCGTGCAGAAGTTGTCTCAGCCGCTCGGCACGACGGTCACGATCGAGAACAACATCGGCGTGATCCGCCCGCGGCCAGCCACGACATCGTCCGGCGGCCTGTAAGACCAGACTGGCTCGGAAGGTGGGGCGCGCGTGACCAAGAACGACTCGATGGATCGGACCGGCACGCTCGTGGCGATTGCCGTCTTCGTCGCGCTCGTCGTCGACGGCATGGATCTGCAGATGCTGGCGCTCGCCCTGCCCAGCCTCACCAAGGAACTGCAGATCTCGAGCCTGCAGGCCGGCGCGCTCAGCACCTACACGCTGATCGGCATGGGGATCGGCGGCATCTACGCGGGCTGGCTCGCCGATCGCATCGGCCGCGTCCGCGTCACCTGGTGGGCGGTCCTCACGTTCACGATCTTCACGGGCATCATCGCGTTCTGCCACACCTACTGGCAGATCGCGGTGATGCGCCTGCTCTCCGGATTCGGCATCGGCGCGGTCTACAGCATCGGCACGCTGCTCGCCGCGGAGTACGTCCCCACGCGGATTCGCACGACGGTCCTCGGTGCGCTGCAGGCGGGCTGGTCGGTCGGCTACGTCGTCGCCGCGCTGGCCTCCGGCTATCTCCTGCCGCGTTTCGGCTGGCGGCCGCTCTTCGGCCTCGCGATCATTCCAGGCGTGGTCGCGCTCGTGCTGCTGCGCGGCCTGCCCGATCCGCCAAGCTGGCTCGCGGCGCGCGTCGGGCGATCGCGCAGCGAGCGCGGATTCTCGAGCATGCGGCCGCTGCTGGCCGATCCGGCGATTCGCCGGACCTTCATCCTGTGGACCCTGACGTCGATCGCGCTGCAGTTCGGCTACTACGGCGCGAACTCGTGGCTGCCCAGCTATCTGGTGAAGGACCTGGGCGTCAATCTGCAGAACATGGGCTGGTACGTGGCGGGCACCTACACGATGATGGTGTTCGGCAAGATCGTCACCGGCTATCTCGCCGACATCGTCGGCCGCAAGACGATGTGGATCGCGTCGGGCCTGCTGACCGCGATCTACCTGCCGGTCCTCATCTACTACGCGACGCCGTCGAACGTGGCGTATCTGCTGCTGATCTTCGGCTTCCTCTACGGCGCGCCCTACGCGGTGAACTCGACGTACATGAGCGAGAGTTTCCCGGCGAGCATTCGCGGCACCGCGATGGCCACCTCCTACAACCTCGGGCGGATCGGATCGACGATCTCGCCGGCGCTCATCGGATACACCGCGCTCACCTATTCGATTGGAGTGGGCATGGCGCTGCTCGGCATCTCGTACGCGATCTGCGCGCTCATTCCGGGCTTCTTCATCAAAGAGAAGATGTTCGATCCGAACGCGATCGAAACGCCCGCGACCCCGCTGTCACGAACGGCAGAGCGTCGCGCGCACCCGTCCCCCCCCGCGAAATTCTCGCAGGAACACGGACTCATTGTCCGATGATGCCGTGATGCTCGCTCAGGGCATCCGAGGAATGCGCCGGTGATCGTCCCGTTGTTCTTGATGCGGGTCAGTTGGGTGCCGCGTGCGCCGCCGACGTCCACGGTGCTGAATGCTCCGCCGGAAAAATGAAGCCGTGGGTATTGCAAGCCGCGTCGGTGTAGAAGCCGGCGATCTCCCCGGCGTCGTTGATGCCGAAGGCGGCCGTGCTGGTCGCGAGCGGAAAGGCGATCGGCGTGAAGACGCCGCCCTTCAAAAGGAAACCGCGGCTCATCGTGGCATCCGAGGTGACGCCGACGATGTCGCCGGCGGAGTTGATGCCGGCGGCCGCGGTCGCTGTGGCACCGGGGAAGTTGATCGGCGTGAAGACGCCGCCGCTCGTGACGAAGCCGTGCTGGACGCTGGCCGCGTCGACGAAGTCGCCGACCATCTGTCCCGCATCGTTGATGTCGATGACCTGGGTGGTGGTGGCACTTGGAAACTCGACCGGCGTGAACGTGCCGCCGTTGTTGACAAACCCGCGCTCGACGCCGCCCAGGTCGTCGAACACCCCGACGATCAGTGCCGGCCGCGTTGATACCCGTCGCGATCGTCGTGGTCGAGTTGGGCACCGCAAGAATCTCGTAAACGCCGTTCTTGAACGTGAAGGCGGTGTTGAGCGACGCGGCGTTGCCGGGATCGAACACGAAGGCCCCCACTGACGTGGCGCCGTTGGTGTCGAACACGATGAGACTCGCCGCACCGGGATAGTCAACGGTCGAGAACGCGTAAACCTTTGCAGCGGTAAGCCCTCTCGCCGCAGGTTTATGGGCAGGCGCTGCAGCCGGTTCGGCGCTCGGTGTCGTTCGAAAATCCAGCAGGCCCCGGAAGATGGCCCGGCCAGCTCGGCGCGAAGATGTCGTGGCTGCAGTTGTCATATTTGTTCTCCTTACATCACTCACGGGCACCATGTGATCAGAACGATGGACAGCCGGAAAGTGAACGCCGTGTGACGTTTCGGCGTCGAGGCGCTCTGAACGATCGAAATCCAGCGAGAATAGGCGTTTGGGCCCGGCTGCCGGGTCCTCATTCGGGAGAATCGTCGCTATGAATGCATCTCTGACCGGAGCGGAATTCAAGAAGCAGTTGCGCGCGGGCACGCCGAAACTCGGACTGTTCCTGAACTCGCACAGTCCCACCGTGGCTGAGCAGCTCGCGCACAGCGGCTACGACTGGCTGCTCGTGGACACGCAGCACGGGCCGATGGGCAACGAAAGCCTGTCCGGGATGCTCGCCGGCATCGCGAACGGCGGCGCCGCATCGATGGTACGGGTCGGCGGATACACGGACCGGGCCGGCATCCAGCAGTCGCTGGATATGGGCGCTGACGGCGTCCTGGTGCCCTACATCAACACCGCGGAGGAAGCGCGCGCGGCGGTCAGCTGCTGCCGCTATCCCATGGCCGGCACGCGCTCGGTGTACTTTCCGCAGCGCAGCATGAACAAGGGCGGCCTTCTCGGCTACGCCGGCGCGGCGAACGACAACGTGATTGTCGCGCTGCAGGTGGAGACGGCGGATTGCATCCGCAACATCGACCTGATCGCGGCCGTGCCGGGCGTGGACATGCTGTTCCTCGGCCAGAACGACCTGTGCATGTCGATGGGGCTCTACGAGAAGTACCAGTTCCCCGAAATGTACACGTCGCCGGAGCTCGCCGAGGCCACCAACAAGTTGATCGCCGCGGCGGCGAAGCACAACATCATCCTCGGCATTTTCCTGTTCGGCACGTCGCGCGTGGCCGAGTTCCTCGAAAAGGGATTCCGGTTCATCAGCATCGGCAACGATCTCCATCACATCCTGACGCAGGCGGGCGCGTACGTGAAAGATGTCGAGGCGATCACGTCGCAGGCCGGCCCCTGGGCGCGGCGCCCGTCGGCGCTGATCTAGCGAGAAGCGTCAGGGCACGAGCACGATCTTGCCGATGTGTCCGCTGTCTTCCATCAACTGGTGGGCCTTGGCGGCGTCGCGCAGCGGGAACGTCGCGTGAACCGGCACGCGCACCACGCCTGATTCGAGCAGCGGCCACACGTGCTCGTGCACCGCCCTGGCGATCGCCGCTTTTTCGGCGATCGATCGCGCGCGCAGCGTTGACGCGGTCATCGTCAATCGCTTCTGGAAAATGGGCGTGGTGTTGATCTGCGACTTGGCGCCGCCCAGTTGACCGATCATCACCAGGCGGCCCTCCATCGCCAGGACCTCGAGATTGCGCTGCAGATAGTCGCCGCCGACGATGTCGAGGACGAAATCCACGCCGCGGCCGCCGGTCGCCTGCCGAACTTCCGCCACGAAATCGGTCTCGCGATAGTTGAACGCGCGCTCGGCGCCCAGTTCCTCGCAGGCCGCGCACTTTTCCGCCGATCCCGCCGTGGCGAACACCCTCGCGCCAAACGCGCGCCCCAGTTGAATCGCGGTCGTGCCGATGCCGCTCGAGCCGCCGTGGATCAGGACGGTTTCGCCCCGGACGACGCGGCCGCGCTCGAACATGTTCGTCCACACGGTGAAGGTCGTCTCGGGAACCGCGGCGGCGTGAATGAAGTCCAGCCCTTTCGGGATCGGCAGGCACTGCGGCGCCGGCGCGCTGCAGTACTCGGCATAGCCGCCGCCCCAGACGAGCGCGCAGACTGCATCGCCGGCGCGCCAGGGTCCGGCGGAGTCGCCAACCTCCTCCACCGTTCCCGCCACTTCGAGCCCGGGAATGTCGGGCGCGCCCGGCGGCGCCGGGTACCATCCCTGCCGCTGCATGACATCGGGCCGGTTGATCCCGGCCGCGGCGACCTTGATGAGCACCTCGCCCGGGCCGATCGACGGGCGCGGACGCTCGACCGCCGCCAGGACCTCCGGCTTGCCATGTCCTCGAATCTCGATCGCGATCACGTGGCCTCCTGACTGGCGGCGCGCTCGGTGGCGGCGCGCTCGATCAGCGCATCGACGATCGTGACGCCTGCGCCGAGCGGACCGATGATGACCGGGTTGAGATCGATCGACGCGATCTCCGCCCGGCCGCCCATGATGATCTCGCCGAGACGCACCGCCGCGGCGCAGAACGGCGCGACATCGGCAGGCGGCTCGCCTCGCACGCCACGAAGAACAGGCGCGATGCGCAGCGTGGCCAGCGCCTCGTGGACATCGTCCTCGGTAAACGGCGGGAGCAGGAGCGCGACGTCGCCGAGGATCTCGACATACCGTCCGCCATCGCCAAGCATCACCGCCGGACCGAAGACCGGATCGATCCTCGCGCCGAGCGCCAGCTCGCGCACGCCGTCCACCATGCGCGCGACGATCACGCCGTCGCTCCTGACGCCGAGCGCGGCGCAGGTGCCGGCGATCCGGCGGTACGCGAGCAGCGACGTCGGCTTCGCTGTTGACGGCGAGCACCACGAGCCCGTGATCGGATTTGTGCGGCACTTCCGCGGAACAGCCCTTGAGCACCACTCGACCACCGCCGAGCGCACGGTAAGCGTCCAGCGCTTCGGCCTCGGACCGGCACACGCGATGCGGGACCGTCGGCAGGCCGCACGCCGCGAGGAGGTCGAGGCTCTCGGCTTCGCTGAGGAAGCGAGACTCGCCCACCGGAAGCGCGATCGACGGGACCGTGGACGCCTGAGCGGGCTCTCGCCGCATGAGGCGCGCGTGTTGAGCGAGCTGCCCAAGACTATCGAGGGCGCGCGTCTGGCTGGCAAAGGTCGGCACGCCGGCCGCACGGAAGTGCGCGGCGACGTTGTCCTGCGGTGTCGCGACCGCGATCGGCCTGCCCTCGCGCGCGTAGTCTCCGGCGGCGCGAGCGAACGCGGGCACGTCGTAGCTCTCGCCGGCCACCGGCAGCGCGACGTACAGCAGATCCGCGCCTGGATCGCCGGCGATGGCGGGAAGTATCGAACCGAACAACCGGCTGTTGGTCAGGAGCGCCGCGGTGATGTCGATCGGATTGGTCGCCGTCGCGAACGTCGGCAGCTCCGCGGAGATGGCGCGAACGGTGTCGTCGGCCAGCGTCGCAAGCTCGAGACCGACCTCGCGCATGGCGTCGGCCGCCATCACGCACGCCGCGCCCGAATTGCTGACCACCACCAGCCGCCGCCCGAGCGGCCGCCAGCCTGTCAGGTACAACTCCGTGGCGCCGACCAGTTGTTCCACGTCGCGGACGCGCCAAATCCCATGCTGGCGGAAGAAGGCGTCGACGACGCGATCTTCGTTGGCGAGCGCGCCGGTGTGCGATCGTGCGGCGGACTGGCCGCGCGCGGTGCGTCCGGTTTTCAGCGCCACGATCGGGACATCGCGCTCGCGCGCCAGCGCCGCCGCCTGCGCAAGGACGTCGGCGTCGCGAATGCTCTCGATGTAGAGCAGCAGCAGCCGCACCTCGGGATCCTGCAGCACCGCGAGGGCCACCTCCGGCAGCGTCACATCGGCATCGTTGCCGGTGGCGTGCACGTGGCGGACGCCGATGCCCTGCCCGCGCAGCAGGCCGTAGGGCATGGCGCTCATCATCCCGCTCTGGCTGACGATCGCCACCGGTCCATCGGCCGGCTCAATCTCCGAGAACATCGTCGAGAAACTGGCGACGGCGCCGGAGCCGAAGTTCGCGAGCCCCTGCGAGTTGGGACCGATGACACGCATCCCCGCGGCGCGGGCGCGCGCGACGATCGCGCGCTCGGCGTCGATCGACTGCGGATCGCTCGTCTCGCCGAATCCCGAGGTCATGATGATCGCGGTGCGGACGCCCTTGACGGCGCACTCTTCGATGGCGGCCATCACCTGCGGTGCGGACGCGACGACGATGGCGAGATCGGGCGATTCGCCCAGCGAGGTCAGGCTCGGGTAGGAGCGAAACCCCTGGACTTCGTCACGATTCGGGTTGATGGGATAGACACGGCCGGCATAACCGAACCGTGACAGGTAATGGAGCGGCCGTCCGCCGATTTTATGGGGATTGTCCGACGCGCCAATGATGGCGATTGCGGTCGGATTGAGAGCCGCAGCGAGCGCCGGGTCGCCTGGTGGTCGAAATCCGAACACTTGTTCGCGTGAACCGTCCGCGACTGTACTTCCGTGCTTCGCGCACGGTCAAGTCGCAGCCCGAGTGCGCGCGGCTCAGGGCGTCGCGGGTTGCGACGCGTCGTAGATCCGGTGGATCGGCGAGCGGGTGTAGTCCTTCGAGCCTTCGAACGCGAGCGTGACGTCGAGCTGATGGTTCTCCGGGTTCAACTCGTAGGTCTCCAGGATCTTCGACGGCCCGGCGTTGCTGATCTCGGTCACCAGCTTCGCGCCGTCCCAGCGCGTCTTCCGCTCGATGCCGGTCGATTCGTCCTTGATCTTCTTGTTGTCCGTGGACAGGCGCGTCGTGATGCCGTCGCCGGTCGTGATCACGACCATCGAGTCGGTTTTCGTGAGGGTGATCTGATCGGGAGCCTCCAGGATCGCCCGCATCGCGTCGCGCATCCTTTTCTGGTCGTCCGGATTGCCGCGCGCCGCGCCACCACCGCCGCCGTAACCACCGGCGCCACTGTAGCCGCCGCCACCGCCACGGCCGCCGTAGCCGCCGCGGCCACCACCGCCGCCGCCGTAGCCTCGCCTCGCCACCGCCACCGCGCTGGCCGCCCCGGTTCTGGCCGTTGCCATCAGGCCTCGGCGGTGTGTCGCTCTGATTTTTGTTCAAGGTCCACGCGCCGACGATCGAGTCCGGTTGCGAAGCCGGCGCCGCTTGCGCGGCGGATCGACGCGGGACGAGAACGAGTGTACAGATCATTGCAGCGATGATCGTCTTCGCCAACAGCTTCACAAACAGCTCCTCGGGCAGACGCGTGGCATGGCTTCTCAATTATCGGAAGACCGTCCAGCCGCGCAGCATGAAAAGATTGTGAAGATAATCGGTAGCCGCATGAGGCCAAAACCCCGGATCCCGCCCGACCTCGAAGATCACCGCGACGCGTCCTGGTGCCGCGAAGGCACGCGGCAGATCGCCACGCCGTTCGACGCGGAGCGTTTCATCGAACAGCTGGGGTTCGCGGCGTGCCTTACGGATTCCAGACGCCCCGGCCCGTCGCTTTACGTTGCCGTCTGCGGCCGGCGCGACGCGGTGATGCCGCGCAACGTGCAGAAGGATCCCGAGGCCTCCCTGACGTGGCAGCTGAAGGACGAGATGCTGCGCCGCGGCCAGGTGTATTACGGGAAGCTCGCGCGCGGCAAGGCGACGTTCCTGGCGCCGCGCATGATCCCGTATTTCCACGCCCTGTGGGGCATGCGCCGCTCGGAAGAAAAGCGGCGGACTGAGCAAGAACGCGAAGGCGATCCTGAAAGTGCTGCGGCGGGAATGGGAAATGGCGACGCCCGATCTCCGCGAGGAATCCGGCGTGACCGACCGCGCCGCGTTTACCAGGGCGATCGACGAACTGCAGGCGTCGATGATCGTGGTGCCGAGCGAGGTCGTCTACGAGCCGAAGTTCACGTACATCTGGACGCTCGGCATCGGACGGTTTCCCGACGCGCTGATGCGCCGCGTGAGCCGGGAAACCGCCCTGCGTGAGATTGCCCGCGCCTTTCTCGCCGGAGCGGGCATGACCATTCCCGGCGAGCTCGCCCGCGTCACCGGGCTGTCGAGGCGCGACGCCGGCCTCGGCAACCGCGCGCTCGTCGCCGAAGGGTGCGCCACGTCGCCGGCAACCGGCGTGTACTACGCGAGCCCCGCCTTGTACAACGCCAGCAGCTTGCCCCACGCGCGGTCCGCGTCCGCCTTGTTGTAGATCGGCTGACCGTTGGCCTGCTTCGGCATGTCGCTGATGCACCAGCCGTGCTGCGACTGCGAGTAGACCTCGATCTCGGCCGGAACCTTCGCCGCGTCGAACGATTCCTTCAGCTTCGTCTTCGCATCCGGCTGCGTCGCATCGTCGTTCGTCGCGATGCCGAAATACATGCGGCCCTTGATCTTCGAGGCCAGCAGGTGCGGACTGTCGGGATTCGCCGTGACCAGACCGCCGCCGTGAAACGAGCCGCCGGCGCCAATCCGATTCGGCACCGCCGCGGCGGTGCGGACGACCAGCGCGCCGCCCATGCAGTAGCCCTGCGTGCCGATCTTCTTGCTGCGGTCAACCTGCGGCTGCGCGTCGAGCCACGCGACGTAGGCGGCGGCGTCGCGCTCGCACGCGCCGGCCGCGCCGATCGACCCCATCAGCGGCGTGAGCTTGGCGCGCTGCGGCGGATCGGCGAAGTTGAAGTTCGAGGCGTCTTCGACCACCGGCGACTTCGCGACGCGGTAGAACGGATTCGGCACGAGCACCGAGTAGCCTTCAGCCGCGAGGCGCTTCCCCATCTCCCGCATCGAAGGACGCAGGCCGAAGGCGTCGGGCCAGATGATGACGGCGGGATGCGAGCCGCTCGCTGGATGAATGAATGCGGCGTCGCACGTGCCGTCGGGCGTTTTGATCTCGACGTTGGTTTCGACGACCTGTTGCTGCGCGATCAGATCGCCCCCGGTTGCCGCCGCCAGCCCGGCCGCAACCGTCAGCGTCACGAAGTCCCTGCGCGTGATGTCGTCGATCGCGTTCTTGTCTTTGTCGTTGTCCATGTTCACGCCCCCCAGCGGCAGATGATACCTGCGATCGCGGGCGCCAGGACCGACGCATCGCGCTTCCGTTCAGTGGGGCGAATTGCCGAGCGAAGCAGGCCGCGTCCTGCGCCAGGTTGCCGGCGCGGCGCCGACCAGCTTCTTGAACGCGCGGCTGAACGCGGCCTCGGACTCGTAGCCGACAGCGGTCGCGACTTCGGCGACCGGTGCGCCGTCGATCAGCATCCGCGACGCGAGCTGCATGCGCCATAGCGCGAGGTACTGCATCGGCGGCTGACCGACCATCGCGACGAACCGCTCGGCGAACACCGACCGTGACACCCCGGCGAGGCGCGCGAGCCCTTCGACCGTCCACGGATCGTCGGCTTTGCCGTGCATCGCGGCGAGCGCCTGCCCAACCACCGGATCCCGTAGTCCCGCGAGCCAGCCGGTCTCGGCCGGCGGCAGCGTCTCGAGGTACTGACGGACCGTCTCGACGAACATCAGCTCGGACAGGCGCGCCAGCACGTTCTCGCTGCCCGGCCGGGCGCTGCGCGATTCCTTCGCGGCGATGTCCACGAGCGTGGCGAGCCATCCGGTCGAGGTCCGCGGTCCGGCGGCGGACAAGTGAATGACCTGCGGCAGCGCCGCGAACAGCGGGTTGTAGGGACGTTCGTCGCAGCCCAGAAAACAGCAGACGATTCGCGCGCGCTCAGGACCGCCGCCACCCATCTCGATGAACATCGGCAGCGGCGCGGCGCTGCGCGCGTACAGCGAGAGGTCGGTGGGCGCGCGCATCCCGGGAGCGCTCGACAGGACGTGCGCATCGCCCTGCGCGAACACCACGATGTCTCCCTCGCGCAGGCGCATCGGTTCCTGGCCGACCGCGTGCCCCCAGCACGCGCCCTGAGCGATCAGGTGGTATTCGATGACGCGCTCGGCGCCCGGCATCACCGTCGCGGCGATCTCGCGGCACGGCGGCGCCTCGGCCACCCACGGCGAGCTCAGATCGAAGTCGAAATAGGCCGCGCCGGTCAGCCGGACGGCGCGCAACACGTCGGAAAGGACGTCAGTCGTCAAATCGGAGCCTGCTGAGCCGGACGATCGGGCATTCGGGCCGGACGGAGGGACATGTCGACGTAATTCGCGGACGATTCGCCTATTAAACAGGACGCCTGCGCATGGTTCCAGGGCGGAGGCAGCCATAAGTTGAACGCATAGGCCGGGCAATGACGCACCGGCTGATTGCTCAAGAGGTTAAGTCTATGACGACTGCGGTGTCGCTCGATTCATCGGTCAAATCAAAGGGTGCAGCCACGACCACAGCCAATCAACGCGCCGAGGCGCTCGCGGCCCGGCTCGAAGCGGGCGCGCGCGCGCTGGGTCTTCTCGCGGAATCGCTGACCAACGCCGAGTGGCAGACCCGCGTGCCGAACGATGGCCGCACGATCGGCGTCGTGGTCCATCACGTGGGGACCATGTACCCGCTGGAGATCAAGCTCGCCCAGCTCCTGGCCGTCGGACAGCCCGTCGCCGGCGTGACGTGGGCCAACGTGCACGAGATCAATGCGGCCCACGCCAAGGATCACGAGGGCACGACGAAGGAGGAGGCGCTCGAACTGCTCCGCCGCAACAGCGACGCGGCAGCGGCCGCGATCCGCGCGTTGAGCGACCGGGAACTCGATAACGCCGCGAAGGCCTCGCTCTACGCCGATGCGCCGATCACCTGCCAGTTCATGCTGGAGGATCACGCCGTCCGGCACAGCTATCACCACCTCGCCAAGATCCGCGCGACGCTGAAGAAGTAACGCGGCCGGGGGAGGTCCAGCCTGAAGCCGGCGCGGTCGCAGTGCCCTGGACACTGTGGCTGTGTCCGGCTTCAGGGGGCCTCAGCCAGGTCGATTGGACCTGCCAGCTCCACCAAACTCGAGATTGCGCGACACAGAGGATCGGGCGTAGTCTTCGGTCTGTCGATCGACTGAAACATCGACCGGGAGACGAAATGACTGGACGCTATCGTTCCATGTTGGGCACCTTCGCCGTCGCCTGTGGCCTCGCGGCCGCCGTCGCCACGCTGGCGGCGCAAGGCGCGCCCCCGCGGCCGGTCCGGAAAGTGGGTCCCGGAACGGACACCTGACGGACACCCGGACTTTCAAGGCAACTGGGCGAACAACACGGTGACGCCGCTGCAGCGTCCGAAGCAGTGGGAAGGCAAGACGCGCCTCACCGACCAGGAAATCGCGGAGCTCCAGCAGGTCGCCCAGAAGATCTACGACAACGACGGCGACGCGCAGTTCGGCGACGGCCTCATCCTGGCGGTCCTCGATCGCATCACCAACCCGGGCTCCTTCGAGCCTGCGACGGGCAACTACAACCAGTTCTGGATCGCGGGACGCGACTGGCACGACCGGCGGACGTCGCTCATCACCGATCCGCCCGACGGCAAGCTGCCGGCGATGACTCCCGAAGCGGAGCAGCGGCGCCAGGCCGAAATCGCCAGCCGCCGCGCGCACGCGTTCGAGGATCCCGAAATCATGCCGGCCGGCGAGCGCTGCGTCAATTTCGGCGTGCCGAAAATCGGCGCCGGCTACAACAGCTATCTGCAGATCGTGCAGTCGCCCGGCTACGTGACCATCATGGCGGAAATGGCGCACGATGCCCGCATCATCCCGACCGACGGCCGGCCGCATCTCGCCGGCACCCTCCGGAGCTGGAACGGAGACGCGAGGGGCCACTGGGAAGGCGACACGCTGGTCGTCGAGACCACGAACTTCTCACCGAAGAGCGATTTCATGGGCGCCCACGAGAACCTCCGGCTCACCGAGAAGTACACGCGCGTCGGTCCCGAGATCCTGAACTACGAGTTCACGGTCAACGATCCCACCGTGTGGACGAAACCGTGGACCGGCATGATTCCCCTGAAGCTGACGCAGCGACTTGATCTACCAGTACGCGTGCCACGAAGCGAACGAGGCGATGCCCGGCATGCTGCGCGGTCACCGCTTCGAAGAGCGCGAGGCCGCCGGCAAGACCTCCAGCAAGTAGCGGCTAATTGATCGGCGATTCCGGCGGTCGAGCGGTCAACACGCCGATAGATCATGCCTTCGGCGGTTCGCTGGACCGGGCGTGTAGCCGTGGCCGACCCAGTCGCGCAGGAAGGGATAGTCGCCGATCGGATAGCGCGCGTCGCCGATCCGCTTCCAGGTCCACGATGTAGGCGGGCGGGCGGCTGAGAAATTCCCGTTCCATCGTTTCCCAGGCGCCAGGCAGAATTCGCGATCGCGTGTCCACCCGCCACTCCGGCGATCCGAAGACGCGTCCCGTCAGCGGAAACGTGTCGATGTAGCGTGACGCCGGGCGCCGGCGGGCATCGAGATAGATCCGCGTCCCGCGGCCCCACACAAAGATCCGATCGTCCGGCGCGGTATGCGCCCGCAGGTAGGCGCCGGCTTCGGTGTCCGCGGGCACCGCCGCAATCCCGCGCCACTGCAGGATCGCAAACAGCACCGCGGTCGCGGCCAGCGCGCAGCCGAGCGAGCGCGCCGTGATGAACGGCGGCGCGAATCGAAGGTCGCCGACGCGCACCAGCGCCGGCGCCGCCAGCAACGACAGCGGCAGGACCAGCGCGATGTAGTAGTGCGCGGAAAAGCGGCCGCTCGATGCCACGCCAATGGCCGACAACACCGCGAGTATCACCAGCGCCAGGCGCGGCGCTTCGCGCTCGCGCCACAGATACTGCTGACGGACCGACCACACGGCGCCGACGGTGATCGGCGCGCACAGGATGCAGAACAGCAGCGTCTTGACGACCGCCGTCTGCCAGAAAATGTGCGGCACGTCGTGATCGAGAATCGTCCAGTACACCGCCTCGCCGAGCAAGCCTTTCGCGAACAGCACTGCCGCGCCGATCCCGATGACGAGTCCGAATCCGAGCGCCGCCGCGAAGGCGTGCCGCAGGGCATCCTGCGACACGCTCGCCGATCGGCGCCGATAGTCGGCATACACCGGCAGGACGATGAGCGGGACGATGGCGATCGCTGCGGGCTGCTTGAACAGGAACGCGAGGGCGATGAGTCCGCCGGCGAGCGCGAATTGAACGAACCTCGAACCGCGATCCCGGAAGGCAATCACGTAGGCCCACGCGATCGGCAGGTTCATCAGGACTTCGCCGTTGAAGGCGAGGTTGTTCCAGTACACCCACTGCTGGTACAGCCCGTAGAGGGCCGCCGCCATCAGCCCGGTCCTCACATCGAACAGGCCGCGCCCGATCAGGTACACCGCCGCCATCGTGGCGAGGATCCAGAGCGTGGCGATCACGTGGAGGGCGACGGCGTTATAAGGACCGCATAGTGCGGACACCGCCGCGTACGTCCACAGGAGCAGCGGCGGCTTTCGCTCGACGGCGCTGAGATAAATCTGACCGCCGGCGGCGATCTCGTTCCCGACGACCGAATACACCACCTCGTCGTCGATCGGCTTCGGCTGCACGAGGACCGGCAGTCGCGTCAGGACGATCAGCGCCGCAAGGGCAGCCGCGTAGGCCCACGCGCGCCTGGTCGTGAGTGTGCGGCGAGCGGTCGAGGTGGCCATCGGCACACGCTACTTCACATACAGCTCGGGGAACACCTTGCGCAGCGCATCGACCTTGGGCTGGTCGTTGATGACGATATAGGGCTGCGTCGGATGGTGGACGGCGTAGTCCTGGTGATACGCCTCCGCTTCGTAGAACGCCACCAGCGGCGTGACCTGCGTCGTGATCGACCTGCCCGCCGAAGACGCGCGCGGCTCGTGAGTTGTTCGATGTAGGCCCTGGCGATCTCCTGCTGACGCTCGCCGGCAGAGAAAATCACCGACCGGTACTGCGGGCCGGTGTCGGGTCCCTGCCCGCCGCGCTGCGTCGGATCGTGCGCGACGGAGAAGAAGATCTTCAACAGCCGGCCGTACGAAATCTTCGACGGATCGTAGGTGACCCGCACCGACTCGGCGTGGCCGGTCGTCCCCAGCGAGACCATTTCGTAGGAGGGGTTCTTCACCGAGCCGCCGGCGTAGCCGGAGACCGCGTCGGTCACGCCGCGCACGTGCTGGAACACTTCCTCGATGCCCCAGAAACAGCCGCCGGCGAGAACGAGCGTGACCTTGTCGGGCGCCCCGGCCAGCGGATCGTCCACCTGCGGATCGGGAAACGCGACTTTCGAGGACGCGGCATTCACGACGCCGAAGGCAACCAGCCCCAGCAGCGCCGCCGCCGCAGCCGCCCGTTGGAACGTCCTCATGACCATGAATCTCCTTACGGTTGGCATCGTAACCGAACGTCAACGCGCAACGTGCATCAAGACGAGAACGACGTTCTAACGCGGCCGCTCGCGCCGGACCATCACCTTCTTGCCGCGAATCATCGTCGCTTTCAGGGCGGCGATGATTCCATCGGCCAGCGGCTCCGGCACTTCGACCAGCGAAAAGTTGTCGGCGATCTCGATCGCACCGACCGAACGGGACGTGACGTTCGCTTCGCCGGTAATCGCGCCAACCAGATCGCCTGGCCTGATGCCGGCTTTCCTGCCCGCGCCGAGAAACAGCCGGATCATCGGTCCGGTCTCTCCAGCGGACTCCTCCGCTCCACGACGCTGATGCTTCGGGACCAGCCGTGGGTTCTTGCCGCCCCTGTCACCCCTTGTCAGCCTTTGTCGCGCGGCGCAAATTGACCGGGGCGTTCGTAGGCGGGTGGCGGAAGCGCCGCAGGAATCTCCTTCTCGTCCTCGTTGCCCGCCGCCGCGTGCGCCATCGCGACTGCCGCCGCGGCGATCTCGACGAGGTCGAATTCCTGCGCCAGCGATTCGACCACGACGCGCGTCTCCTCGTCGCGGCCGGCGAGCAGCCGTTCGCGCAGCGACGCGCGGATCACGTCCAGCCGCCTGGCGCGCACGTCGGCCACGGTCGGCACGGTGGCCATCTGGATCTTGGCCCTGGTGAAGTTCTCGATCAGCCGCAGCATCCGGGTTTCGCGCGGCTCGGCGAGCGTGATCGCCGTCCCGCCGCGGCCGGCGCGCCCGGTCCGGCCGATGCGATGCAGGTAGGTTTCCGGCGACGCCGGCACGTCGTAGTTGACGACGTGCGAGAGATGCTCGATGTCGAGGCCGCGCGCCGCGACGTCGGTCGCAATCAGCAGTTCCGCCTTCTTTGCGCGAAACAGGCCCATCACCCGGTCGCGCTGCCGCTGCTCCATCCCGCCGTGCAGCGCTTCGCTGCGAAGGCCGTGCGCCTTGAAGGTCTCGACCAGCGATTCGACTTCCATCCTCGTGCGGCAGAACACCAGCGTCGCTTCCGGATCCTCCATGTCGAGGACGCGGGCCAGCGTCGCCGGCTTGTGCGCGCGATTGACGACATAGGCGACCTGGCGGACCCGCGGCACTTCGCCGGGCGCCGTCTTCTCGCGCGCGATGGTCACGCGCGCGGCATCCTTCAAGTGCCGGCCGGCAATCGCCAGAATCCGCGGCGGCATCGTCGCCGAGAAGAGGACCGTCTGGCGCGTTTCGGGCGTGGCCTTGAAGATGGCGTCGAGATCCTCGGCGAAACCCATGTCGAGCATCTCGTCGGCCTCGTCGAGGACCATGACCTGCAGGGCGTCGAGTTGCAGCGTGGTGCGGCGCATGTGATCCAGCGCGCGGCCCGGCGTGGCGACGACGATCTGCGCGCCGCGCTGGAGGGCGGTGATCTGCTGGTGCATCGGCGCGCCGCCGTAGAGCGGCAGGACGGTCAGCCCGGTGCCCTTCGCGTACTTGTGCGTCGCCTCGGCGACCTGCATCGCCAGTTCGCGGGTCGGCACCAGCACCAGGCCGCAGACCTTTTTCGACTGCGTCGCGCCGATGCGCTGCAGCATCGGCAGCGCGAACGCCGCCGTCTTCCCCGTCCCGGTGCCCGCCTGCCCGAGCAGGTCGCGCCCGGAGAGCATCAGCGGAATCGCTTCACGCTGGACCGGCGTCGGCTCTTCGTATCCGAGGGCCGAGACGCCCTCTGCGAGGTCGCTGCGCAGGCCAAGGCTGGCAAAACTGGTTGATGTCTCCGGCTTGGTCGCCGGCTTCGTCTCTGATTTCATCCAGCGATCATCTCATCTCCCGCCATGCAAATTCGCCCGTGCGTTGCCGCCTGTGCGGATAAGCTCTCGGCGTGAGCCTCGCGTCAGGCGTGCGCCTCGGGCCGTATGAAATTCTCCTCCCGATCGGCGCGGGCGGCATGGGGGAGGTCTACAAGGCGCGCGACACGCGGCTGGATCGACTCGTGGCCGTCAAGATCCTGCCGACCGACACGCCGCTCTCGCCTGAAGCTCGGCAGCGTTTCGAGCGCGAAGCGCGGACGATTTCGCAGATCTCACACCCGCATATCTGCACCCTCTATGACGTCGGCCACGCGGATGCCGGCGCAAACCGCGTCGATTTCCTGGTCATGGAGCTCCTCGAGGGCGAGACGCTGTCGCAACGCCTGGCCAAGGGGCCGCTGCCGATCGAGGACGTCATCCGGTACGGCGGCGAGATCGCGGATGCGCTCGACAAGGCGCATCGGCACGGCATCGTCCACCGGGATCTCAAGCCGGCGAACGTGATGCTGACCCGCGCGGGTACCAAGCTCCTCGACTTCGGGCTCGCGAAAACGTCGCCCCAGCCGGCCGTGAACGACGAGACCGTCGCCGCGGCGTTTCCGGTCACCGGCACCGGCATGGTGGTGGGCACCGTGCAATACATGGCCCCCGAGGTGCTCGAAGGCGCGCCGGCCGACTCGCGGAGCGACATCTACGCGTTCGGCGCGGTGATCTACGAGATGGCAACCGGCCGCAAGGCGTTCCGCGCCGAGTTGCAGCCGATCGCACCGCCCGCGCTTGACCGGCTGGTTCGCGCGTGTCTGGCGACCAATCCGGACGACCGCTATCAGTCGGCGCACGATGCGGGACTTCAACTGGCCGCGCTCACCGTGAAGGAGACCACGGCAACCGGCGGCGCGCCGTTCCAGCGCCGCGTTGATTCCATGGACGATCACGGCGCTCGCCCTCCTTGCTGCAGCGGTGCTCGCATTCAGATCGTCGAATCGCCCGAGCGCCGCTCCCGTGTCCGTTCCGCCTGCGGTGAAATTTCTTCAGCCTCCTCCGGACGCCGGCGGGTTCTATCAGAACGTCGAGAACACCGGCCTGGCCGTGTCGCCCGATGGGCTGCGGATCGCGCTCACGGCAAGAGATGCGTCGGGCGTCCTCCACGCGTGGCTGCGCAGTGCGTCGTCCGCGTCAGCCACGCTCCTGCCGGATACCGACGGTGCCACATCGCTCTTCTGGTCGCCCGACGGCCGCTCGCTCGCGTTCTTCGCCGGACCGCGGTTGCGGCGAATGGATTTTCCGGGCGGCACACCTGTGACCGTCTGCGACGTGCGCGACGGCATCGGGTTCAGCGGGACCTGGGGCGCCGACGGCCAGATCCTGTTCGCGTCGATCGAGGGCGAAGCGATCTACGCGGTCTCCGCGAGCGGCGGCATGGCAACGGCGCTGCTCAAGCCCGACGCCGCGAAACAAGAAGCGCGCCTCAACTGGCCGCTCTTTCTACCAGACGGCCGGCGCTTCCTGTATCTGATGCGCAGCCGCGATGCGGGCGGACGGCTGATGCTGGCCGAACCGGGAAAGACGCCACGGGAAGTGACGCCGATGCAGTCCAACGTCGGATATGTCGACCCCGGCTATCTCGTCTTCGGCCGCGACGGGACGCTCGTCGGCCAGGGCTTCGATCTGGCAAAGGGGACGGTCGTCGGCGCGCCTTTTTCGATCGCCAATCCGGTCAACTACTTCTACACGACGGCCCTGGCGCAGTTCGCCGTGTCCGCCAGCGGCACGATGGTCTATCAGCCGCAAAGTGATGTCCACCACATGGTGTGGTTCGATCGCTCGGGGCGTGAAACGGGGCGCGTCAGCGAGGACGGCCAATATCGGCAGCTGCAGATTTCACCCGACGGACGCCGCCTCGCTTTCAGTCGCCAGGCCGCCGGCGCCAACGACGTCTGGGAACTGGATTTCGAACGCGGCGCCGAAACGAGACTGACCTTTGGCGTGAGCGGCGAACAATCCGGGCCCGTGGATGCCGGACGGCCGCTCGCTGATGTTCAACGCGGATCGCGGCGCGCCGCCGGAAATCTTTCTCAAGGACCTTACGACCGGCGCGGAGAAGCTCGTGGTGCCGGGCAGCGGCACGGTGCAGGATCCGCAGGACATTTCGCCGGACGGCAAGACGCTGCTGTACGCGCAACGCGGCAACGGCGGCGATCACATCTGGATGTTCGGGCTCGACGGGGCGTCGCCGCCGGCGCCGGCGATCGAATCGAACTTCGAGGACTACGGCGTGCGGTTCTCGCGAGACGGCCGGTATTTCTCGTACTCGTCGAATTCCTCGGGACGGCAAGAGGTCTACCTCTCGCCCTTTCCTCCGACCGGCGAAAAAGTCCGCGTCTCGACCGCGGGAGGCTTCAGCGCCCGCTGGAGCCGCGACACACCGGAGTTGTTCTATCTCTCGCCGGCCGGACAGGTGATGTCGGTGGCGGTCCAGACGAAGCCCGCATTGCACGTGCAGTCGCCGGTCGCCCTCTTCACGGTGGACCCGGCGCATTCCTGGCGCGAGTTCGATGTCGCCCCCGGAAACCGGTTCCTGGCGTTGGTCCTGGAAAGCCGGGCGAGCGGGCAGCCGCTCACTGTGGTCCTCAACTGGTCGCCGGACCTTCAAACCGCGACCCGCTGACCGACAGCGCACCCGCCTGCGGATTCGCTGTTCAAAAGCTCCCGTTCCGACGTTGTCTCTAGGCAACGCCATGCCCCGCGTCCCTGTAGCAGCGTCGAACCAGAAAGTCGGGAACAGACGAGCCGCCGCCAGTTATGATGAGCTGCCGGTAACTCCTTACCGGCCCTCGAAGCGACCTATGGCTGCTGACCCCGGGGCGGAACGTGATCGTCCGGGCGACGGCCCCCTGTCACCGGAAGCGACGGTCGATCTCCTCGACCGCGTGAAGCATGGGGACCGAGAGGCACTCGACCGCCTGCTGGTCCGGCTGGTCCCGATGCTGCGCCGCTGGGCGCACGGCCGCCTGCCGAATTCCGCCCGCAGCATGCAGGACACTGCCGATCTCGTCCAGGACACGATCATCTCCGCCGTGAAGAAGCTTGACGGGTTCGAGCTGCGACACCAGGGCGCGCTGCAGGCCTACCTGCGGCAGTCGGTCCTGAATCGCATTCGCGACGTCGCGCGCTACAACGATCGGCGGCCCGGCCAGACCGAGATTCCCGCTCAGCTCGCCGACGCGGCCGCGTCGCCGCTCGATCAGGCGATCGGCACCGAGAACACGGAGCGCTACGAACGCGCGCTGCAGCGCCTCCCGGCGGCCGACCGCGAAGCGATCATCGGCCGTCTCGAACTGCAGTACTCCTACGACGAGCTCGCCGTCTCGCTGAACAAGGCGACGGCGGCGGCCGCGCGGATGGCGGTCACGCGCGCCATGAAACGGCTCGCCGAGGAAATGCGGCATGCCTGAGGCACTCGAGCGTGCCATCACCGGCGTCGCCGACCGCGTCGCCATCGACTGGGACGCACTCGATCGCGAGGTCGTCGACGATGAAGATCGCGAGCTCCTGAAGTGCCTGCGCATTCTGGGCGCCGTGGGCAACCTGCATCGCACCCTCGAGCTCGATACCGCCAAGTCGGACTGGCCCACGGTTCCCGCGACACCCGCGCGCCTCGTGACGAAGCGATCGATACCTGGGGGCGCTATCGCCTGAATGCAGATCGTCGGCGAAGGCGGCTTCGGCCGGGTGTATCGCGCCTGGGATCCCGAGCTGCAGTTCGACGTGGCCATCAAGGTGCTGCGGACGCCGGTCGCCGATGCGCAGGTCCGCGAGGCGCTGCTCCGCGAAGGGCGCGCGCTCGCCAAGGTCCGCCATCCGAATGTCGTGAGCGTCTTCGGCGTCGAGGCGCGCGGCGATCACATCGGCCTGTGCATGGAGTTCGTGCACGGCGAGACGCTCGAAAGACTGCTCGAACGCAACGGCACCATGAACGCGCGCCAGGCGGCGATCGTGTGCCAGGACGTGTGCCGCGCGCTCGCGGCGGTCCATCTGGCCGGCTACGTGCACCGCGACGTCAAGGCCAGGAACGTCATGCAGGACCGCAGCGGCCGCATCGTCCTGATGGATTTCGGCGCCGGCCAGGAAGCGCAGCTGACCCTGACAAACAAAGGGAACACCGTGGGAACCCCTCTCTATATGGCACCGGAGGTTCTGGCCGGCGAGTCCGCCACGCCGACGAGCGACGTCTACAGCGTGGGCGTGCTGCTGTATCACCTCGTCACGAATGAATATCCCGTCGAGGGGCGCACGCTCGACGATCTGCGCGGCGCGCACATGCTGGGGCGCCGGCGCCTGCTCAGCGAACGGCGCCCGGATCTCCCGGTGCCGTTCCTGGAGGTGGTCGATCGCGCGCTGTCGCCCGATCCGGCTCGCCGCTACCGGAGCGCCGCGCAGTTTCTCGACGCGCTCGTCAAGGTACTCGACGACAAGAAACTGCGCGCGCATCCGCTGGTCGTCACGGTCGGCATGTGGGTGGCGGTCGGGATGACGGTCGGCATCGCGATCATGATGTTCGCGGGTGTGGTGACCTCCCGCGAGTTCAACCTGGCGTTGGGACGCACTGATTTTGCGTCAGAGGACATGCGCGACTGGCTGCGATTCGGCGCGATGTCGTTTGTCATGCCGGTCTTCATGACGCTGCTGTACGTCGTCGGCGCCGGCCTGGTGCTGGCGGTCGGCCGTCTCGCGCTGGGCCTGTCCAAATGGGGGCGCGAGATCCTGGCGCAGTGCCGATTGCTGCCGGGCCGGATCGCCGCCGCCGTGCTCGCGGTCGATCGGCAGTCGGCGGCATCAGTCTGTGTACTGGTCTCTCTCGTCGCGATTGGCGCCGGATGGTGGTGGTTCCGCGACTTCCTCGGCACTCTGACCTCCTTCAACGACATCTCCAGCGCACCCCGGGAAACGCTGGCGGCGCTGGCCCCGGCGCGACTCACGGACACGCGTTGGGCGTATCGCGTCGCCTTCACCGTCATTTCCGTGGTCACGGCCGCGTCGTGGTACGCGCTCAGCCGATTGATGCCGCGACGCCAGAATCCATTCCAGCACGCGCTGTGGCTGGTGGCGGCCGCCATCCTGGTCCTCTCCATCGCGTCCCTCGCGATGCCGTACCGGCTGGTGATGTTCAACGAGTTTCCGCAGGTGACGTGGCGCAACGAGCGGTGCTACGCGCTCGGCGAGCGCACCGACGCCACGCTGCTCTTCTGTCCGTCGCGCAACGCGCCGCGGACCGTCGTCGTGCGCACGGGTACCGATCCGATCGAGCCCACCGGGATCGTGGAAAGCATCTTCGCGTCGTTCTAGTTTTCAGCTTTCAGCGACAGGAGTTGAACGTATGCGCCGCACGTGTCTCGCTCTGCTCGGAATTATTTCGATCAGCTTGCTGATGCCGCCCAATGCGCTGGCGCTGATCGACTGGCTGGAACACATGAGCGGCCCCGGACGATTCAAGGGCTATGGCGTCCAGGTCAAGCTGTTGTGTTTCGGCAAGGAAGATTCAGAAGCGACCCGGAATTTGAGTGTGCGCTTGTCTCTGGCGAGCACGCTGACTCAGCGAATCAAGAACTTGACGGACGCTTGTTCCAACCTTGACGTCATTCAACAACGCGGACGTTGCAGGCCTGATTCATCTGGATGATCTTGTCGCGCCCGCGCAGACGATTGCGCTGAAGTCGTTGATACTTGGCGCACAAAGCATTCCGCTTGACAGGAGACTGCCAGTGACATCTCCGCGACGCTCCAAACGATCGTCAGACCGTACTAAAGTGCACGCCGGGGCGTTGTGCCTGTGTCGACAGAGGAGCGCGAACCGAATTGTGCAATGCGGCACGGAACGACCTGACCAGATTGCAAAATCTTGCAGAACTCGCAAAGGCGACTGCGGACGCATTGAGACACAGAGCCTCCGAAGTTGATTTCTTCCTTCGGTGGAAACGATTTTTCGGCATGTCCCGTCGACCAGGCGGTGACGCGGACGACTTCACTGAATCTCGCCGTTCAAAACATGCATCGCCCCGGCGAGCCGGGCGGGTTCGCGGGCGGACACGACATCCGGCTGGTCACTGTCATTCCGACGATCGTGTGGAATCCGCTTCGGGCCATGAACAAGAAACTCGACTTTGTTGACTTCGGGGCCGGCGCCGGCATGTATACATTCAGCAGTCCGGGTGGCTCCGGCACATTCGATCAATTTTCAGGCTTGATACTCGAGCCTGTTCGGGTCAATGGTCACGTGTCAAAGGCGATCGCTGAACGTCACTGGTGGCTGGCCGTGCCAAATTACACGTTCGGCCTCGTCGTGTTCCCCAAAGGCATCGAGGGCGGCGCGTTCGGAGATTTGGGCGGGAAGCCGTCACCTCGAATCCCGGCCGAATGGCTGATGAACTCGTCGATATTTTTTGACGTGTCACCCTTCATCCACTGGATGCAGACTCGAACTCGCGAGAAGAACGCGAGATAGTCACCTTGCAAGCCAGCTCACCATCCAAGGCGGATCACATACCAGAGCACGGCGCCGAGGATCGTGCCGGTGGCCACTAACGACAGAACGCTGGTCGTGAAGTACGGATAGACCATGAAGATCAGGCCGCCGACCAGTTGCGGCCAGCGTTCCTGTTTCCGGCCGTAGACGAAGAGCACGAAGCCGATGCCGCCGGGAATGAGCGAGAGGAACAACCAGGTCGGATCGAAACTCATGGCTGGAGGCCTTACACCCGCACGGATGCGCCGAATTCAAGCGTCCCGAATTCCTCGGCGCTGATGCCGGCCGCGGTTCTCGCTCGTTCCAGCGCGGCGATCGGCTCGTCGATGCCTTCGCTGGTCAACTGAAACGTCCCGAAATGCATGCCGATGCTGCGCCGGACGCCGAGATCGAGATGCGCGCGCACGGATTCCTCCGGCATCATGTGCACCTCCTTCATGAACCAGCGAGGCTCGTACGCGCCGATCGGCAGGAGCGCGATGTCGATCGGCCCCAGCTTCCGGCCGACGTCACGGAACAGCGGCGCGTAGGCGCTGTCGCCGGCAAAGTAGAGACGCCGCCGGCCCAACTGCACGACGAAGCCCGCCCAGAGCGCTCGATTGCGATCGAACGGACTCCGCGCCGAGAAGTGATGCGCGGGTGTGCACCACACCGGCAGCGGCGCGGTTGATGCGGACTGCCACCAGTCCAATTCTTCCACGTTCGTCACGCCCGCGGACTTGAGGAGCGGTGCGTTGTTGAGCGGCGTCACGAACCTGGGATGAAATCGTCGATCGAGCTCCGCGAGCGTCGCCAGATCGCAGTGGTCGTAATGGTTGTGGCTGAGAAGCACCAGCGCGATCGGCGGTAAATCGTCGAACCGCACGCCCGGCTCGCGCACGCGCCGCGGGCCGATGAATTGCAACGGGCTGGCGCGCTCGACGAACACCGGGTCGGTGATGATGTTGCCTGCGGTTGTCTGAATCAGAAACGTCGAGTGGCCGATGAACGTGATGACGATGTCATCGTCACCGGCAGGCCGCGGCGGACGTTGCGGCTGCACCGGCACGTGCGTCGGCCATGCCGTGCGCTCGGACATCAGCATGCGCGGCACTTTCCAGATGGGTTGTATCCGGGTGCCGCCGGGATTGAAGAACCGGCGGCCGTCGAAATGATCGCTGGGTGACGCGGGCAACGTCATCGGCGAAGCGGCGCGATCCTCATCGGAAAAGTGTACCTGAACGACCTGCTATTCCGCGTCGCTCGCTGGCGACCGGAAGCCTCGCCAGTCGATGCGGAGCTTGCGCATCCGCGCCCGCAAGGTATGCGGATTGATTCGCAGGACACGCGCCGCACCGTGCGGCCCTTCGACCCGCCCGAGCGTGTGCCGGAGCGCTGATTCGATGTGACGCCGCATGACGACGTCGAGCGGCTCGATGACGGCCGGTGATGTGGACTCGGCGGCGCGGGCGCGCGGCTGCGCGGCAGGCAGCGTGCCCTGGCCCAGCGCGGCGGCGACGTTCAGCGAGCGACCCTGGCCGATGAGAACGGCGCGGTCCATCACCGCCGCCATCTCGCGGACGTTGCCCGGCCATCGATAGGCCGCGAGGACCTGGACGTCCTCGTCGGACACGCCAATCGGGCGCAGCCCGAAGCGATTGGCGGCGCGCTCGGCGAAATACTCGGCGAACGCGCGAATGTCGCCGGGGCGATCGCGCAGCGGCGGAATCACGATCGGAAACACGGACAGCCGGTAGTACAGGTCCTCGCGGAACGTCTGCGCTTCGACCATGGTCGGAATGTCGCGGTGCGTGGCGGCGACGATGCGGACCTTGACGTGAACCGGGCGCTCGCCGCCGACGCGGATGACCTCGCCGTCCTGAACGACGCGCAGCAGCCGCACCTGCGCCGCCGCGTGGCAGCTCGCCGACCTCGTCGAGGAACAGCGTGCCGCCGTCGGCCTGCTCGAACCAGCCCTTGCGGCGATTCACCGCGCCGGTGAACGCGCCCTGCTCGTGACCGAACAGCTCCGAGTCGATCAGCTCCGGCGCAATCGCGCCGCAGTTGACGCGGCGGAACGGACCGTGGCGGAACGGGGAATGTTCGTGAACGGCCCGCGCGATGATCTCCTTGCCGGTCCCGGTCTCGCCGAAGAGCAGCACCGGCGCGCCGCTGCGCGAGACGAGGCGGGCCCGCGCCATGACCGCCGCCAGCCCGGTGTCGCCGCCAATCAGCCGCTCTTCGTCGACCGGGTCGCCGTTGATCAGGCGCTCCGCCTGGCTTCGCGGCGGTATGGAAGGCTTCATTTTCTGTGACATATAACGGATCTATCTGTCTAATATAGTCTGTATTTCTGTCTTATAAGATAGCACTGAGCCTGCGCCGATCGGATTTGTTCCTGGTTTTCACGCGGTTCGTGGCTCCGGTCCGCCCTTTGCACTGGCGCGACGCGATGTTCCCGCTCTCCCGCTGTCGCGGCTGGCGTACCTGCGCGTGTCGATGCGCATGTACCACGCCGACGACCGGCAGGTGAGAGACACGAGTCTCGTCCGACCCTCCTCCCTCCCCCACGCCACGTCGATCGGCTCGCCTGTTCCAAACCATCAGGATTTGACCCGTCGTGTGCCCGGTGCCGCGGCTTTGGGGACCGGTCGAGACGACCGGTCCGAGGGAGTTTCATGTCTCGCACGTTGTTCAGTCTCGTCGTCGCGCTGCTCGTCGCCGTGTCACCCGGATCGGGATCGGCCCAGACCGGTGCCGGAACGATCGCCGGCATCGTCAGGGATTCATCGGGCGGCGCCATTCCCGGCGCCACCGTTCACATCGTCAATGAAGACAGCGGCAGCCGGCGTGGATGCGATCAGCGACGCCCAGGGCGCCTATCGCGCGCCGGAACTCGCGCCCGGGCGGTATCGCGTCGAGGCGACGCTCGATGGATTCGAAGCCGTCAACCAGGCAGGTCGTCGTCGCGATCGCGCAGACCGCCGCCGCTGACGTGACGCTGAGCCCGTCGCGGCTCACCGAGTCGGTCGTCGTCACGGCGCGGCGCGTCGAAGAAGTCGCCCAGGAAGTGCCGATTCCGCTGTCGGTGGTGGACGGCAAGCTCGCGGCCGACACCGGCGCCTTCAACGTGAACCGCCTGAAAGAGCTCATTCCCACCGTCCAGTTCTATTCGACCAACCCGCGCAACTCCGCGATCAATATTCGCGGCCTCGGTGCGCCGTTCGGCCTCACCAACGACGGCCTCGAGCCCGGCGTCGGGCTGTACATCGACGGCGTCTTCTACTCGCGGCCTGCGTCGGCGACGCTCGACTTTCTCGACGTCGATCGGATCGAGGTCCTGCGCGGACCGCAGGGCACGCTGTTCGGGAAGAACACGACCGCGGGCGCGATCAATGTCACGACCCGCAAGCCCGGTTTCACGCCGTCGACCGACTTCGAGCTCAATTTCGGCGATCTCGGATTCGTTCAGGCGAAAGCGTCAACGACCGGGCCGCTCGGCGAGAAGTTCGCCGGGCGCGTGTCGTTCTCGGGCACGCAGCGCGACGGCACGGTTCTCAACGTCAAGACCGACCGCTACGTGAACACGCTCGACAACCTCGGCGTACGCGGCCAGCTGCTGTTCGCCCCGTCGGCCAACTTCGCGCTGACCGCCGCGGTGGATCACACGCGTCAGCGGCCCGACGGCTACACGCAGGTGGTAGCCGGCGTCGCGCCGACGCTGCGTCCGCCCAACCGGCAATACGCGCAGATCGCCGCCGACCTCGGCTACACCGCACCGAGCATGAATGCCTTCGACCGCGTCACCGACGTGGACACGCCGCTGCGCTCGTATCAGGATCTCGGCGGCGTCTCGGTGAACGCCGACTGGAAGCTTCGCAAGGGCCAGATCACGTCGACGAGCGCGTGGCGCTACTGGGACTGGAACCCGTCGAGCGATCGCGACTTCATCGGCCTGCCGGTCACGACCATCTCCGCGGCGCCTTCGAAGCAGCGCCAATTGACGCAGGAGATCCGTTACGCCGGCGACCTTCCGGCCCACATGAACATCGTCGTCGGGGCATTCGCCTTCCACCAGACGATCGACTCGGACCCGACCTTCGTCCAGGAACAGGGATCGGCGGCCGCGCGTTTCCTGCTGGCGCCGAGCGCGAACGCCGCCACGCCCGGTCTGCTGGATGGTTACGGATACAACCAGTACCTGCAATACGGCAATACGAGCGCTGCGGTGTTCAGCGAGCTCACGTGGAACGTCACGGACCGGCTCAAGCTGCTGCCCGGAATCCGCTTCAACTACGACGCGAAGAAGGCGGACTTCGACCAGCAGGTTTACGGAGGGTTGCAGACGACGGATCCGGCGCTGATCGCGCTGAAACTGTCGGTGCTCGCGCCCCAGGCCTACAAGGCGGACGTCAGCGATACCAACACGTCGGGCCAGGTCACCGCCGGCTACAAAGTGACCCAGCGCGTCAACGCGTATGCGACCTACGCCACCGGGTTCAAGTCGGTTGGCATGAACCTGAACGGCCTCCCCACCGACGCGAACAATCAGCCGGTGCTGTCGGCGGCGACGGTCAAGCCTGAAGACACGCATCACTTCGAGGTGGGACTGAAGACAGAACTCTTTCGCGGCGTCACGGCGAACATCACCGGCTACGACACGGAGATCAAAGACTTCCAGGCGCAGGTCACCAACGGCAACGTCGGCGTGATTCGCGGCTATCTCGCGAATGCCGAGAAAGTCCGGGTCCGCGGCGCCGAGTTCGACGGCACCGCGCATGATCAATGCCAGCCTGTCATTTTTCGGCGCGGTCGCCCTCACGGACGGCCGCTACGTGACATTCACCGATGCGCCGCCGCCGCTCGAACACACCGGCGGGCCGCAGTTCGAGGACATTTCCGGTTCGCTGCTGCCGGGCATTTCGAGGTGGGCGACCTCGCTCGGCGGGGAATACGCGCACCCGCACCACGCTCTTCGGGCGCTCCGGGCAGGCGTTCGCCGCCGCCGATACCAGTTACCGTTCGTCGTTCTCCTCGAGCGCCACGTACTCGCAGTACCTCGTGGTCGACGCGTACTCGCTCTTCAATGCGCGCATCGGCTTCCGCACGCCCAATGGCTGGGCGATCACCCTCTGGTCGCGGAACCTGCTCGACAAGAACTACTTCGAGCTGCTCACGCCGGTCGCCGGCAACACCGGCCTGATCGTCGGTCAGCCCGGCGATCCGCGCACGGTGGGCGTCACGGTGCGCGTCGGCCTGCATAAGTGATTGACAAGCGCGCCGGCCGCGCCCAACATCCCTCCTGCAATGACCGGGGAGGTACGGGCGATGAACCGGCGTCAGTTCCTGACGGCTGCGGCCGGCGCGGTGGCGCTCGCTCGCGCACCGCGCGCCTTCGCCGGCCAGGCGAAGACCTTTGACCTCGTCATCCGCGGCGGACGGGTCATCGATCCGTCGGTCAGGCTCGACGCCGTCGCCGATGTCGGCGATTGCTGGCGGCGCGCATCGCCGCGGTCGGGCCGAATCTTCCCGGCGGAGCGGCCCAGATTCTCGACGCGCGCGGCAAGCTCGTCGTCCCGGGGCTCATCGACATCCATACCCACGCCGCGCGAGCCGCCGGCGGCCCGGCGACTCGTGCTGCAGGACGGGGTCACCGGATTCATCGACGCCGGTTCGCAGGGCGCCGACCATATCGCCGACGTGATCGCGCTCGCCAAAGCCGCGCCGCAGCAGGCGCGTGTGCTGATCAACATCGGGCGCGCCGGCATCCTCGGCGACGGCGACACGATGGATCTCAGCCGCGCGGACGTCGCGGCGGCGCGCGATGCGATTGAAAAGAACCGCGACTCGATCGCCGGCGTCAAGGCGCGGCTGTCGCGCGACGTGGCAGGCGCGAACGACTACGAGGTGCTGCGCCGTGCGCAGGAGGTCGCGAGCGGTTTCGGTCTCCCGGTCATGATCCACATGGGACAGACCATCTCGCCCATCTCCGAAACTGGTCGATCTCCTGAAGCGCGGCGACATCGTCACGCACATGTTCGCGCCGCCGCCCAACAGCATCATCGACGACGGCGGCCACATCCTGCCGGAAGTGCTGGCCGCACGCCGCCGCGGCGTCTGGTTCGACGTCGGCAACGGGCAGACCGGGCACATGCGCTGGGACACGATCGCCGCCATCATGAAGACCGGCTTCTGGCCTGACACGTTCTCGACCGATTGGAACGCCAACAGCCGCACGACCGGCGTCGTCGACTTTCCCAACTGCATGTCGAAGCTGCTCGGCTACGGCATGACGGTCAGCGAAGCGGTCGCGCGCGCCACGCTGAACCCCTCGCGGATTTTTCCGTTGTTCAACGATCGCGGCACGCTCAACGTCGGCGCGCCGGCAGACGTGGCGATCCTCGAACTTCGCGAGGGCACCTTCGAGTTCCTCGACAATTTCAAGAACACCATTACCGGCCGGCAGCGGCTGTTCCCGAGCGCGACGGTGCTCGCGGGCAAACTGGTGCCGCACGCATGACATCTCGGCCAACGGCAGTTCGAGGAGGACACATGACTCGTGCAACGGCGGTCCTGGCGGGATGCCTTCTGGCGGTTTCCAGCGCGGCACTCGCACAGGAGACCGGCATTCACGTGCGCGCCATTCGCGTGCTGGCGACCGATCCCGACGCCGTGGCGACGTTCTACAAGAAAGCGTTCGGCATGTCCGAAACGCGGCGGCCCGCAAACTCGGCAACGTTCAAGGAGATCGTCATCAACTCCGGAGCGTCGGTCGAGATGGCCAAAAAATCCGCGACGACGCCTATCGTGATCGCGACCCGTCCGAAGGGCGCGCCGGCCAGCACGCCGGGATCGCTCGCAGCGCTGGTTCTGGAAGTCCCGGATCTCGACAAGGCGATTCAGTCGGCGACGGCAAACGGCGGCACGCTAGTGCAGCCCGCCGCGACATCAGGCGAAGGATTGCACTACGCCTTTCTCAAAGATCCGGAAGGCAATCAGATCGAACTGGTGATGACGCCCAAGTAGGCGAGGAAATTGAGAATTAGGAATTAGGAATTAGGAATTGATCGAATTGAATTCTTAATTCTTAATTCTCAATTCTTAATTCCTAATTCTCAATTCGTCAGGCCGCCTGGCTCGCGCGGTCCTTCAGGAGTCCGAGGCGCACGAGGCTTTCGGCGGTCGCGACGATCGCGTCCTCGTTCGAGCGCGGCGCCCATCCCAGCAGGCGCGTCGCTTTTTCGCTGGTGGCGTTCTTCGCCTTGCCGAGCTCCGGCAGAATCTGGCGCACGGCCGGATCGCGAAGCGCGGCGAGGCGCACGACCCAGTTCGGCAATTGCCGGGTCGGCACGCGTTTCGCCGCGGCGCCCATGCGCCGCTTCAGCACCAGGGCGATGTCGCGCATCGACAGGAAATCCCCGGCGACCGCGAGAAACCGCTCGCCCTTGGCCGCCGGAAACGTCATCGCGCGGATGTGCAGGTCGGCGACATCGCGCACGTCGACCGCACCGAAGTACAGGCGCGGGCAGCCGGGCAGCGCGCCGTCCATCAGGCGCTGCACCAGCAGGATCGAGGTCGAGTAGTCGGGCCCGAGCACCGGGCCGAACACGCCCACCGGATTGACGACCGACAGTTCGAGCCCGCCGCCTTCGCGCGCGATGAAATCCCAGGCGGCACGTTCCGCCAGCGTTTTCGATTTCACATACGGGCGAACGTCGTCGCCGCCGGGATCGGTCCAGTCCGTCTCGGTGAAGGGCGCGGACTGCGGCGCGTGGCCGTAGCCGATCGCCGCGAACGACGAGGTCAGCACCACGCGCTTCACGCCGGCGTTGCGCGACGCGCGCAGCACGCGGAGCGCGCCTTCGCGCGCCGGCACGATCAGTTCGTTCTCGTCTTTCGGGATGTTGCTGGGAAACGGCGACGCGATATGCAGGACGTACTCGCAGCCGGCGACCGCCGCCGGCCAGCCCGCATCGTTTTCGAGATCGGCCGCGTAAAACGACAGGCCGGCCGCCCGGCTCGGCGCCGCCCTGCTTGAGCATCGCGCGCACGTCGCCCTCGCGCGCCAGGCTGCCGCACGGTCGTGCGCACCTGATGGCCGGCGGCCAGCAACTGCAGGATGGTGTGGCTGCCGATGAATCCGGATCCGCCGGTGACCAGGATCGTGCTCATCGCACGATCATAGTCCGCGAGGGCCGTCACAAACGAAAGACCACGAACGACAGGAAATCGTTCGTGCTGTGCGTGACGATCGGCGCCCACAGTGAATCGGCGTACCTGAACACGATCCCCATCACGACGCCGAAAATGAAAATCGTGATCGCGAGATCCGCCCTGAGCATGTGGAGCGCCAGCCAGCCCGGCAGGTGGACCGCCAGAAACAACAGCGAAGTGATCAGGTTGGCGAGCCAGAAGTCCATGCGCTCGGCAAACTTCTGCAGCATGAATCCGCGATAGGGGATTTCCTCGATGAAGCCGACCAGGAACGACGTGCCGATCATGCTGTTCCACGTCACGCGCTCGAGCGTTGGATGCGGCACGCCGTAGCGCGCGATTGACGCGAGCAGATTGACGATCGTGAGCACCAGCGCGATGACGAAGCCGCGCCCGATTCGGCGCTTCAATTTCAGGTAGTCGAACGGATCGACGCCGTCCACGTATCGCAGGTAGAGGAGTACGGGCGCGACCCACACCAGGAGCCGGAGGCTGATGTGGAGCACGGCGTAGGTGAGCGTTTTCTCGCCGACCGCGACGAGCCGGGGGTACACCAGGTACGGCCACGCAATCCATGCAAGATGAAATGCAACAACGTACGCCAGGAAGGGCGCCCACGCAGACGTGCGGCGCACCGCGGCGGGCATCGGGCGCCCGGTCACCTTGCGCTCGCGGCTTCCGGCCGCGTTTTCACAAACGCCACGATGAAGAGGATGCCCAGCAGCAGATCCGGCGCGAGCGGTTGAACGTCGACCGACGAAATGCGGTCCTGCAGGCGCAACACCGCCAGCGTCGTGACGTAGCCGAGCTTTTCGAGAATGGCCAGGATCATCCACTGGCGGAAACGCGCGGGATTCGTGCCGATCATGAGAAACGCAATCTGCCACACCAGGGCCACGGAAATGAAGCCGATAAAAGAAATGCGGATAGTCCATCGGCGGGCTGTAACGGCGTCCGGTCACGTCCACGAGCCAGTAGAACGGTGTCAGGACGGAGATTCCCCAGATGCCGGCCACGATGAACACCCACTTCGCGAATTTCATGTCAGTGCCTCTGTGATGGCGGTGCCGTGAGGACGAAGTCGAGTAGACCGTCCAGATTCGTCGATGTCTGGTCCGCCTGAATACCCAGCTCCTCGACCGGTTGATTGAAGCGATTCACCCAATACGTCGGATAGCCGAACGATTTGGCGCCGGCGGCATCCCATCCGCCGAACGCCGCGAACGCGATGTCCTGCTTGGCGAGATGCAGGTGATCGATGCCCAACTGGTAGGCGCGCGGATCGGGCTTGTAGGTGTGGTTCGCGTCCGTGCTGACGAGCGCGTCGAACAGATCGGTCAGCCCCGCGTTGTCCGCGTTGGATCGGATCATCGCCGGACTGAAATTCGCGAGCGCGATGATCCGCACGCCGGATGCCTTCAACCTGCGCAGCGCGTCGGCGGTATCCGGCCAGGGCGTCAGGTGCAGGTAGGCGTCGGCGAGGCGGCGCTTGTTGTCCGGCGTCAGCTCCAGCTTGAGTGCGTTGGCCGCATATACGAGCGCATCCTCGGTAATCGTGAAGAAATCGACATAGCGATTGGTGATCGATCGCAGCCACCCGTACTCGAACTGCCGCGTTCGCCAGAGATTCGTCAGCTCACGTCCCCTGCCCGGGAACACTTTCTCGACTTCCGGAATGACGGAGTCGGCATTGAACAGGACGAAATAGTCGAAGGCGACCGCCTTGAACCTGGGCTGTGCGGCAGCTTGCCGCCGCGCCGGAGTCGTCTGCGCGGACGACACGGCCACGGCGATGCCCGCGACCAGGAGGACGACGGCGATCGGCGCGCGGAATGGATGAAGCGCGGACGGGATCATCACAAGTCACCTCTCAACCGTATAGCGTTGTCCCGCGAGGACCCCGTCCAGCGAGAACGGGCCGGATCCGCCGATCACGAGCGCGGCAAGACAGGCGATGTACAACAGATCGATTTCATAGCCCGGCGGGCCGAACTGCGCGCCCGCAGCCGTGACGGCGACGAGTTTTATCGAGCTGAAGCCGTACGGCAGGTGCACCGTGAACATCGCCACGAGCAGCACGGCAGCCATCGGAATGCTCGCGGCCCACACGAAGGCGCCGGCCATGACCGCGACGCCACCGAGCAGTTCGACAAGAATCGTCGCCCACGCCATGAGATATGGCCACGGCACGTGCAGCGCCTGCAGAATCGACGCAAACGCCACCGGGCCCCTGAACAGCTTCGCGAAGCCGTGCGCCATGAACCCGTAGCCGACGATGGCGCGCAGCAAGAGCGGCCACCACGCGATCCCGTCCTGCCCGGCCGCCTCTGAATATCCACCTGAACGTCTGGTCATCTCCGTCATGAAGACACAATCACCAGCCGCTCGAAAATATTCCCAATTTTCGCTTCAGGCGGCCCTGTACGGGCGACGTACGGGCCTCGTACGGGTCATGTCGGTGTTCCGACAGCCGCCAGCCGCTCCACACTGAACACATGGAAGCTGGCGCGCGGGCGACCGCATTCGTGACAGGCGCCGCGGGATTCGTTGGCACCGAGCTGATCAAGGTCCTCGTCTCCCGTGGTCACCAGGTGTTCGGCCTCGCACCGTCGCTCGAGGCGGCCGAGCGTGTGCGTCGCGCCGGCGGAAAAGCCGTCATGGGCGATTTGCTCACGCCCGGGAAATGGCAGGACGACGCGGCGGCGGACTGGGTATTTCATCTTCCACCGCATCCGCTGTACTCCGCCCGGCCCTTCCCGAAGGGCGCGGCGGCCATTGCACGGGAGCGCCTCCAGATGGATGCGCACGTCCTCGACGCCGTCGCAGCCGGCCCGACGCGGCGCATCGTCTACTTCGCCGACGCGAGCTGCTACGGCGCGACGGGCGAGCGGCCAATTACCGAAGACACGCCGCTCGAGCCATCCGCACGCGGACGGTACCTGGCGCCCGCGCTCGACCGGCTCGACGGCTATCTCGTCGCCGGCCTGCCGATCGTCAGCGCGTTCCCGGGTTGGATTTACGGCAACGCCTCGTGGTTTCGCAAGCGCGTCATCGAACCGACCATGGCCGGCCGCCGCGTGCTGCAGATCGGGATGGCCGGCCCCTGGGTGTCGCCGATTCATGTCCGCGACTGCGCCCGCGCGCTGGCGCATCTCGCCGAACACGGCGAAGTGGGCGGCCGCTATTTCCTGGCGAACAGCGACCCGATCCAGCTCAACGAGTTCGCCGGTACCTTCGCGCGTCTCGCCCATCGCCGGCTGCGCGTCTGGCGCCTTCCCTCCGCAGCGGCTCGCCTCGTCGCGGGTCCTGTGGTGGCCGACTACCTGCGGGAGAACGCCGTGCTCTCGAACATCCGGCTGCGCGGCATCGGTTTCAGGTTCAAGTACCCGACGCTCGAACAGGGGTTGCAGCAGATTCTCGGAGCACTCGATGAGTAACACGCGCGCGCGATCCTCGTCGACGGCGCTGGCGCCGCTGGAGAGCTTTGACGAGGTCGTCCTGCCCCACCTCGCCGCCGGCTATCGGCTCGCCCGGTGCCTCACGAAAAACGAGCACGACGCGGAAGACGTGCTGCAGGAGGCGTCGTTGCGGGCCTTTCGCTACTTTGAGACCTTCGGCGGCGGCAACGCACGCGCCTGGTTCCTCAGGATCGTCCGCAACACCTGCGCCGGCTGGTACCGCACCGGGCGCCACGCGCCGACCGCCCCGTTCGACGAAGAGCAGCACAGCGATCCGGCGCTGGCAGCGGATCCCGAAACGCTGCTGCTGCGCGCCGATGCTGCCGCGTTGATCGACCGGGCGCTGCGGGATCTGCCGGCCCGATCCCGCGAACTGCTGCTGCTGCGCGAAATCAATGGACTGTCGTACCGGGAGCTCGCCGACGCGATGGGCATGCCCATCGGAACGGTCATGTCTACTCTGTCGCGCGGCCGCGAGGCGTTCCGCGGCGCGCTGCACGATCAACTGAACGAGCGGAGTGTGAAGGGAAATTAGGTATGAAACTGGTCACGTACGGATATGGCGGCTCGCTGCCGTCGACGGTGGTGGGCGAGCACTTTCAACGGTACGGCATCGTCGGCCGGAGCCACGCGGTGGCCGAGATGATCCGGCGCATCGAGCTGGTGTCGGCGACGCGCAGCACGGTTCTGATCACCGGCGAAACCGGCACCGGCAAGGAGCTGGTCGCCCGCGCCGTTCACCACCGCAGCGCGCAGCGCGCGTTGCCGTTCGTCAAAGTCAACTGCGCGGCGATTCCGGAAGGGCTCCTCGAATCCGAACTGTTCGGCCATGTCAGAGGCGCGTTTACCGGGGCGACCGGCAACCGGAAAGGCAAGTTTGCGCTGGCCGACCGCGGCTCCATCTTTCTCGACGAGATTGGCACGATGAGCGGCGTGCTGCAGGCCAAGCTGCTGCGCGTCCTTCAGGAGCATGAAATCGAGCCGGTGGGCGGAGAACGGCCCGAGCAGCTGGACGTGCGCGTGATCGCCGCCACCAACCGGGATCTCCGGCAGCTCGTCGACGAGGGGCGGTTCCAGGACGATCTCTTCTATCGCCTGCACGTCGTGCCGATTGTGGTGCCTGCCCTGCGCGAGCGGGTCGAGGACATTCCGATGCTGGCGGAGTACTTCGCCGTCAAGCATGCGGCACGCTGCGGCAAGGCGATCGAAGCGCTCGAAGATGGCGTGATCGCGTCGCTCCAGGAGTATCACTGGCCGGGGAACGTGCGCGAGCTCGAAAACGCGATCGAGCGCGCCGTGGTGCTGTCGACCGGTACGACGATCACCCGGGAGACGGTGACGGTCGGCACGACGAAGAGCGTACGGACGCCGGTGGTGCCGTCGCTGAAGCTGCGCCAGAACGTGGAATGGATCGAGTGCGAAACGATTCGCCAGGCGCTCGAGATGTCGAGGCAGAAACGGGACGCCGCCAGCCTGATGGGGATCAGCCCGCGGGCGCTGTCGCACTACCTGGCCAAATACCCGTTCATCGATCGGAACCGGGCGGTCCGCCGCGAATCGCTCCACGGCGAGTGACGGCCTGAGGCACAAGCCTCACCAACTCGTTACGTGAAGGCGCTACACTCCCAAGTCGGGAGTATGCAGGCGCCTCGCCATGATTCCGTCTCTCGTTGATCCGATTCGCCGGCGGGTCCCGAGGGTCCTCGTCGTCACCACGCTTCGTCAAGTCGCCGTCGGTCTGGCGGGCCGCGGCGCTGGCGATTCCTGACGTCGGGCTCGCCGTGTTCTTCATCGGCGGCGTCATGGCTTCCGCCGCGGGCGCGACGGGCCCGTGGTACGTCCTCGCGGCCATCCTGCTCGGCCTGGCGTGCCGCACCCTGGACATCGAGGGCTGGGGCATCCCGATCCGGGGCGGCCTGGTCGGACGGGCCGGCGCGGCGTTCGGACCGCGCGCCGCCGCGGTCGCCGCGGCCGCGCAGCTGCTCGAGCGCGTGCTCTTCGCCAGCCTGATGTCGGTGGTCTTCGGCCGCTACATCGCCGCGCTGCCCATCTGGCTGTTCGTGCCGCCGGCCATGTGGTCGCGGTATTTCGGGATCGGCGATCTCGCGGTGACCGCCGCGCTTGGGCTCCTGGGCTTCGCCTGGATCCGGGCTCGGCTCGGCTACTCCACCGAAGTCGGCCGCGCCGTCCGGCGCACGTGGATCGCCGCGTCGGTCCTGCTGGCCATCGTCGTGTGGCGTGCTCATCACCGCGTCTGGTCGATCGTGCTCTCATCCTGCCGGTCCCGCATCTCGACGATCTGCGGCTGCGCACGACGGGCGTCCTCGGCCTGGCTGGCGATCGCCTCGACGACGGTGTTCACGTTCGGGCAGTGCGCTCGCCGCCATCGGCAGCGGCGACAGCCTCGCGCGCGCCGCCGGCGAACTGGAACCGCCGCGCACCCGCGGCGTGCGCCGGACGCTGGTGATCCTGCTGCTGTACGGCCTGGTCGTGTCGTTCGGTTCAGCGGTCCTGTTCGTCGTCGGTCGTGCCGGAGGCGGACTACCGCGTGTGGGCCGACATTCCGCTGTTCGGCATCATCGAGCACCTGTCGGGCGCGACGCCGTGGAAGGAGCTCGGCACGCTGGCGATTGCCGGCGTCAGCGCGCTGCTGCTCGGTCAGGCGGTGCGCGCCGGCATCTCGGGCGGCGAGCGCATGCTGGTGCAGCTCTCGCAGCAGGGACGCGTCACGCGCGCGCTGACGCTTCCCGCATGCCAGCCTCGGCACGCTGGCGCGCGCCAGCGATACGGCCGCGGCGATCGGCGCCGTCGCGATCCTGGCCAGCGCCGGCCGGGTCGAGTGGCTGGCGCAGGCGTACGGCGCCTGCCTCGCGTGGACGCTGCTGATGAAGGTCGGCGTGCTGTTCCGGCTGCGCCGGCCCAGCACCGAAGCGCCGTTCCGCGTGCCGCTGAACCTGTCGGTCGCGCGGACGCGAGTGGCCGCTCGGCCTCGCGGCCATCGGGATCGTCGTCGCCGCGCGCAACCGTGGCATCACTCGCCGGCGGCAACGCCCCAAGCATCGCCGCGAGCGCCGCGCTGTTCAGTGTCGGCGCGACGTTCGCGGCAACGGCCCGGCGCCTGCCGGCGCCCGCTGACGAAGGCGACCCGTTCCACCTGATCTCGTCGCAGGCGCTCACGCTCGAACAGGTCGACGCGCGGCCGGGCGGCGTCCTCGTGGCGGTTCGCAATCCGAATTCGCTCGCGCATCTCACCCACGCCCTCGCCGTGGCGGCCGATCGCGACGTCACGGTCATGACCGTCCGGCTGATGGGGACCGACGCGGAAGACGACGACCCGCATGCGCTCGTCCCGAATGCGAGCGAGCAGGCGCTCTTCGCCAGCGTGCTCGACGACCGCCGAACGGCTCGAACGGAGCGTTCGCCTGCTGCTCGTGCCGGCCGACAACGTGTTCGACGCCACCGTCGCGGCGATCCTGCGGCTGCAGGCCACCGACGTCTTCGTCGGCGAATCGACGACGCTCGCCGCCGAAACGCAGGCGCGGCTGCTCGGCGACGCGTGGGAACGGCGCGGCACCGGACCGCTGCACGGGATTCCGGCTGGTCGTGCACCATCGCAGCGGACGGCACGAAATCTTCCACGTCGGCGTGCACGAGCCGACGCTCGCCGCTCGCGATCTCGATCTCGATTCACAACGTGTGGCTCGACGCGACCAAGACGCTCGGGCCCCACATCCACCATCACGACGTAGTACGAGCAGCACTGACGCAAATGGCCGAACAACTGAAAGGGACCGGTCGCGAGGACGCGCTGCGGGCCATCGAACTGGCCGCGCGACCCGGCGACGAACTCGCCGGCATCGTCCGCACCCGCGACTACACCAGGCTGCGCGACATGATGCGCAACCGGCCGCCCGACCACATGGCGGCGCTGCTGGCCGACCTGAGCGTCGAGGACCAGGTGCTGGTGTTCCGGGTGCTGCCGCGAAAGGACGCGGCCGCGGCGTTCGAGTATCTCACCCCGCCGCAGCAGGAAGCTGCTCCTCAAGGCGATGGCGCAGGAAGACGTCGCGGCGCTGCTCAACGACATGGCGCCCGACGACCGCACGATGTTCCTCGAGGAGCTGCCGGCGCCGGTGACCCGGCAGCTGCTCGCGCTGCTGACGCCGGAAGAACGGGCGATCGCCAGCGCGCCTGCTCGGCTACCCGGAGGGATCGGTCGGCCGGTTCATGACCCCGGAGTACATCGCGGTCGAAGAGACATGGACGATTCAGCAGGTGCTCGATTTCATCCGCACGCACGGGCAGGACAGCGAAACCCTCAACGTCATCTACGTCGTCGATCAGCAGGGTCACCTGATCGACGACATCAGGATCCGCGAGCTGCTGCTGACCGCCCCGTCCAACCGCGTCGCGGACCTGATGGACCGCCGCTTCGTCGCGCTGAAGGCGACCGACGATCAATCCGTGGCGGTCGCCGCGTTCCGCGCCCACGATCGCACGGCGCTGCCGGTCACCGACACCACCGGCGTCCTCATCGGCATCGTCACGATCGACGACGTGCTGCACGTGGTCGAAAGCCGGACGACCGAAGAGATTCAGCGCATCGGTGGTTCGGAAGCGCTGGACGAACCCTACATGGTGATCTCGTTCGGCGAAGATGATCCGCAAGCGCGCCGGCTGGCTGACGGCGCTGTTCATCGGCGAAATGCTGACGGCGACGGCGATGGGCGCGTTCGAAGCCGAGATTGCGCGCGCCGTCGTCCTGGCGCTGTTCGTGCCGCTCATCATCTCGAGCGGCGGCAACTCGGGATCGCAGGCCTCGACGCTCGTCATTCGCGCGCTGGCGCTCGGCGAAGTGACGCTCCGGGACTGGTGGCGGGTCGCGCGCCGCGAGATCGCCTCCGGCCTGGCGCTCGGCAGCATCCTCGGAGTCGATCGGCTTCCTCCGGATCGCCATCTGGTCGGCGTTCTCGACGCATGTACGGCGAGCACTGGCTGCTCGTCGCGATTACCGTGTCGCTGGCGCTCGTCGGCATCGTGCTGTGGGGCACGCTGGTCGGCGCCGCTGCTGCCGTTGATCCTGCGCCGCCTGGGGTTCGATCCGGCGACCTCGTCGGCGCCGTTCGTCGCCACGCTGGTCGACGTGACCGGGCTGATCATCTACTTCAGCGTCGCCCTGGTGGTCCTGAGAGGAACACTCCTGTAGGGGAACGCCATACCCGTACGGCCACGGGCGCCCCAGGGCGATTGTTCCGCGGGCCCCGGCTGAAAGTGTTATGCTTTCTTTTCTGTCTTGCCGCGAGCTGTGCCGCCTCTGGCGTAACGAGCCCTCTGACTCGCTCCTCCTGAAGATATCAGCCACGACACGAAAATTCCTGGCGTCGTCCACGACGGAAGGCGCAGGAGAGGTGCATCGTCCTTTACGATGTGTTCGTTGAGTTATTCCAGGAGCAGTCTTTTGGGTCGAAAACTATACGTCGGAAACCTTCCCTACGACACCGCCGAAGCGCAATTGCAGGAGCTCTTCGGCCAGGCCGGCAACGTTGACACCGTCACCATCATGCGCGACATGGCCACCGGCCGCGCGCGTGGCTTCGCCTTCGTCGAAATGGGCACGGACGCAGAGGCGCAGGCGGCGATCAACAAGCTGAACGACTTCGAAGTCGGCGGCCGCCGCCTGACTGTCAACGAGGCCAAGCCGAAGCCGGCCTACAGCGGCGGCGGTGGTGGTGGCGGCGGCTCACGCCGCGGCCGCGAACCGCGCTGGTAACTCGCGTCCTGTTTGCCGATCGACGCTCCGCGTCCAGAGGTCCGGCCCATGGCCGGACCGACCCGAGCGGAGCTGCGATCGGGTCTCTCCCACACTCTCAACAGAAAGCAGGTCACGATGGTGCAGCGTCCGTCTGAAATCGGCGCGTTCGAGTTCGCGATCGTGTCCGGTCTGCGCGCGGCGCAGTTGACGCGCGGCTGCGTGCCGCGTGTGCTCGGCGTCCACAAGACCGCAGTTACTGCCCAACTCGAGGTTGCGGCGCGGATGGTCGTGAAACTGGATTACGTCGTTCCAGAGCCCGCCGTCTAGACCTCCTGAACGCCCGTCCACGGCGGTTGACGCGAAATCCGCGCCGATCGTCGTGTGCATCACCTGACTCGACCCCCTTCGACAACGTCACATCCCGCCTGCGGTTCGCTCAGCCTTGAATGGCGCGGCGATAACTCTCGACGATCTTTCGTCACGCATTGGAATATTTCCCGTCCTCGCCGGGTCTCTATGTACATGGACAAGCAGCGACGGCTCCGCATCCTCGCGATTTCCGGAAGCCTGCGGCGCGCGTCTTCGAACAGTGCGCTCGTCGAAGCCGCGGCCCGGCTGACGCCTGACGACGTCGAGGTCTCGATCTACCGCGAGCTTGCGGAGCTGCCGCCATTCAATCCGGATCTCGACGGGCCTGACCAGGACGCGCCTGCGGCGGTTGCGGCTTTTCGAGCGTCGCTGGACGCATCGGCGGCGATCCTGATTTCAAGCCCGGAGTACGCGCACGGCGTGCCGGGTGTCCTGAAGAACGCGCTGGACTGGGTGGTGGGCAGCGGCGAGCTGATCGACAAGCCGATCGCCCTCGTGAACGCGTCAGCGCGCGCGACACTCGCCTGGGCGCAGCTGGCGGAAACGTTGACGACCATGTCGGCGCGCGTGATCCGGGAGGCATCGGCGACGATCCCGCTCGACGGCCGGGCGTGGAGCCCCGATGACATTCTCGCGGACGCCACGATCGCCGCCGCGCTGCGATCGGCGATCCACGCGCTCGCCGGCGAGGCGCGCGGCACGGCCTAGACTGTATCAAGTGATCGGGTCATCGGGTCATCGGGTCATCGGGTCATTGGGTCATCGGGTCATCGGGTCATTGGGTCATTGGGTCATTGGGCGTTCCAGATGATCAGATGACCAGATGACCAAATTCGTGAAGTCCGGCGCTCTAGCCTGGATCAATTCCGCGCGCCGCGGTAGCCTGACGCCATGATGCTCAACATCAACGGTTTCGAGCTCCACTACGAAGATCGCGGCAGTGGTGAGCCGCTGCTGCTCCTGCACGGCGGGACCGGCATCGGCAGCGACTGGAACGCGGTCTTCACGGGCGGCGGTCCGGACGGTTTCCGCGTCATCGCGCCGGACCTGCGCGGACACGGACGCTCGACAAACCCGTCGCGCGCGTTCACGTTTCGCCAGCTGGCTCACGACATGTTCGCGCTGCTCGACCACCTCGACATCCAGCGCGTGAAGGCGATCGGCCTGAGCATGGGCGCGAAGACCCTGCTCCACATGGCGACGCTCCGGCCGGATCGCGTCGACGCGATGGTGCTGGTCAGCGCGACTCCGTACTTTCCGGCGCAAGCTCGCGCAGCGATGGCGCAGTTGTCGGTCGAGGCCTTTTCCGACGCCGACTGGGATGCGCAGCGCCTGCGGCATCGGCACGGCGACGATCAGATCCGGATGTTGTTCGAGCAGATGCGCGGACTCAAGGACAGCTACGATGACATGGCGTTCACGCCGCCGCTGTTGTCCACGATCGCCGCCCGCACGCTGATCGTGCATGGCGATCGCGATCCGCTCTACCCGGTCGAGCTCGCGCTGGAGATGTATCGCGCAATCCCGGCATCGTCGCTATGGGTTGTGCCGAACGGAGGGCACGGCCCGATCTTCGGCGCGCTGGCCAGGCCGTTCGTCGAGGCGGCGATCGCCCATCTCGTCATCTAGTCATCGGGTCATTTGGTCATCGGGTCATTTGGTCATTTGGTCATCATCATGGTCATCGGGTGCGAAATGACTCGATGACTCGATGACTCGATGACTAAATTCATTGAACAAGCTGCCGAAGATTGGCGAGACCGGCACGCACGTGTTCGGTGTATCGAGCCCAGGCTTGCTGGAGGCGCGGTTCGCCGGTGCGGCGCCGCAGCCCACGGCTTGGATTGAGACGGGCGCGCTCCAGCCAGTCGGTGATGTCGGGCTCCTTCGACCACGCGTAGTCGGCGTTCATGCCCACGATGGTGCCTCGCACCCAGTCGAGCGGCACGTCGGGCAGCGGGTTGACCGGGCACAGCCGGTTTTTCTCGCCGGTGTCGTCGCGCGTCGCTTCCACGAATCCGACCACCGCGGCATTGAACGGGATGAGCCCCGCGCGGATCGGCTGCAGCGTGATCCGATCGCCGGTGAACATCGGCACCGCGGGCGCCGGATTGAGCCCTGCAGCGGCGCAGTGCACGTGAAGGATGCGGGGGCTCGTGTCGATCGTGCCCTTGTCGAGGACGATCGCGTCACGATCGATGCGCCTGACCCGCCCGCGCCGCACGACCTGCTCGATGCGCCGCAGCTGCTCGAGCTCGTACTCACTGACCGTCGCGCCCTTGTACATGTCCGGGCGTCACGCGCTCGTCGACGCGCAGGAGCTGCCCGGCCGCATTGAGGCGCTCGAAGAGGTCCTCGATCGATGCCGCTCGCGCGGCCGCTTCGACTTGCAGCGAAATGCCTTCGAACAGCGTGCCGACCAGTTCCCCGCCCTGCGCGAAGACGCGGTTCACCAGCCAGGCCTCGCGCGGCTTGATCCAGCGGATGTCCTCGGGCGCCACGCCGATCTCCAGCAGCCAGAGGCACGCGTCGATCGACGTCTTGCCGGCGCCGATGATCACGTAGCCGTCGGCATGCTCCGTCATCTGCGGAAGCTCGTTGACCGGTATGCAGCGCGCACCGGTTGCGACCTCGAAGGGCGGCGGCACCCGCGCCGGCACCGACGGCTGCAGATAGCGGGCGTCAACGATTTTCCTGCGGACCTTCACCTCGTACTGCACGCCCGACGCCCGCGAGATGAAGCGGCCCTCGCCGAGGTAGTCGGACATCGGAAAATATCGCACCTGGCCGGACGGCAGCAGGGTCCGTTCCATCACCCGCCGGTAGTACGCGCAGATCTCCGAAGCGCCCGCCCGTTCGTAGAGACCTTTGTTCGGTCCGTCGCCGATCGATGGTGTCGGTGCCAAGCGGCGTCGAATTCACGCCGTAGTACGACGAAGGCTGGTGGAGCGTGACGAAGGGATACGCGTCGTGCCAGTGACCGCCGGGCGCGTGCCGCCGATCGACCATGACGACCTGCGCGCCGGACGCCGCGATCAAGGCATCCGTGAACGCCATGCCGGCTGCGCCGCTGCCAATCACCAAATAGTCGGTTTCGAGACTCATGAATTTGGTCATCGAATCATCGGGGCATCTGGTAATTTGGTCATCTGAGGTCATCGGAATGTCATCGGATCATTCGAATTGACCAAATGACCAGATGACCAAATGACCAGATGACTAAATGACCAGATGACTAAATGATAAAGCACACCCGTGGCTGACTCTGCCCGACACGACCGGCTTCGTGAGGATCTCGGACTCGGCGGCAAGCTCTCCGAGCGCAGCCGGGCCCGACTCGTCAACCGCGACGGCACGTTCAACGTCCGCCGCAACCGGCTGAACCCGTTTCACCCCTACAACGCGTACCACACGCTGCTGTCGCTGCCCGTCCCGCGTCTGCTCGTGCTGGTCGCGGCCGCCTACGCCGTCACCAACATCTTCTTCGCCAGCCTGTACTGGCTCGCCGGGCCCGACGCGCTGACCGGAACCGCAGGGGCCTCGCTGGCGCGCTTCGAGAAATGCGTATTCTTCAGCGTCCAGACGCTGTCGACGATCGGCTACGGGCAGCTGGTGCCGAACACGCGGGCCGCGAACATCCTGGTGGCGCTCGAAGCGCTGGTCGGACTGCTCGGCTTCGCGATCCTCAGCGCGCTGCTGTTCGCGCGCTTCACGCGGCCGACCGCCAAGATCACCTTCAGCCGCAACGCCATCATCGCGCCCTACGAAGACGGCTGGGCCCTGATGTTCCGCCTCGTCAACCTTCGCAACAACGACCTGACGGATGTCCGGGCGGTCGTGTCATTGGCCCGCTGGGTCGAGGAGAACGGCGTCCGCCATCGCTTGTTCGATCAGCTGCGGCTCGAGCGCGAGTCGATCATCTTCATGCCGCTCCACTGGGTGCTGGTGCATCCGATCACCGAGCGCAGCCCGATGCGCGGGCTGACCGCTCAAACGCTGGTGGATTCAGACCCGGAGGTGGTGTGCCTCATCACCGCCGACGATGAGACGTTTGCCCAGACGGTCCATGCCAGGACCAGCTACGACCGCAGCGACATCGTCTGGGGCGCCCGCTTCCGCGACATGTATCTCAGCGACGTCGATCACGTCGCGATCGACCTGGACAGATTGCACGACTTCGAGACGGTCGATGCCGCCTGCGGTGATCTAGCAGCCCGCGCAGGGAGCATTCGCCCAAGCCAAATCAACGAGTTTCCTTATGGCTCCCGCCGTGTCGCCATGAAAGAATCCGGCTGCGAAACCTCGTGCCGGTCATGGAAGGCGCCATTGAAGTACCGCATCGGCCCTCTCTTTGTCTGCCTGCTGTCGGTCGCGCCGATACCTGCGTTCTCCCAAACCACCGCGGCGGCTTCAGCCGCGCAGACCCCATCGTGGACGATGCCTCGTACGGAGCAGGGCACGCCGGACTTTCAGGGCGCGACCTGGAATTTCGGAACGATGACACCGCTCGAGCGAGCGCCGGAAATCTGACAAGGCGATCCTCAGTGAAGTGGAAGCCGCGGCATATGAACGCCAGACGGCGGCCCGGCAGACGCGCGACCACATAACAATGGGTACGACTGGTGGGACGGTGGCGCCGCGCATCTTGATCAGTCGGCGGAGCTCACTCATCATCGATCCCGCGGATGGGCGCCTGCCGGCACTGACGCCAGAGGCCCAACGCCGCGCACCGGTGGTATCGCGCGCGGACAATGCAGAAGGGCCGGAGGACTACGCGCTGAACACGCGGTGTATCTGGTGGCAGAATGCCGGGCCGCCGATGATCCCGTCGCCTTACAACAACAACCTGCAGTTCATCCAGACGCGCGACTACGTCGTGATTTCCACGGAAAACATTCACGACGCGCGCGTCATTCCGATGGACGGCCGGCCGCACGGCGCCGCTCGGCAATGGGCGGGCGACTCGCGCGGACGGTGGGAGCAGAACACGCTCGTCGTCGACACCGTCAATTTCTCGACGAAAACCAGCCTCCGCGGATCCGACGAGAACCTGCACATCGTCGAGCGCTTTACGATGGTCGACGCCGAAACGCTCGAATACACCGTTCACGGTCGAAGATCCGACCGTGTGGACCCGCCCATGGACCGCAGGGTTCCCTCTCAACCGGACGGATGAACCGATGTACGAATTCGCCTGTCACGAGGGCAACGACTCGCTCGAGGGCATGCTGAAAATCGCGCGCCTGTTCGACAAGCCGTAGCGCCAGGACGGCGGCGGCCGCGCGCGACGCTCAGTTGTTCACGAGGAAGTCGAAGTGGTGCACGTCTTCCCTCGTGCCCAAGCCTTCGTAAAGCGCAATCGCCGGCGCATCCACGCGATCGGCCTGCACGTAGATCACGTAAGCGCGCCGCTTCTTCGCGATGCGTTTCAGTTCCTCGATGAGCCCGGTCGCGACACGCTTGCGGCGATGCTCGTTCGCAACCGCCAGATCGTAGATGTAGATCTCGCGCCGGTCGCGTTCGAATTTCTGCAGTTCGTAGGCGGCCAGGCCGCCGACCACGGCGCCGCCGCTGCGTGCCACGACGACGATGAAATGGGGTGCGGCGAGGAGCGACTGGAGATAGTCGTCCGAGGGCACCGCGCCCTGATAGGTTTCGACGTCTTCGAACGCCTCTCCGAAAACCTGGAGCAGCTCTTTCAGGAGTCCGACGTCAGATGCGGTGAGTTGTTCGAACGTGTAGTCCATGTGTCATCCTTCAGACGGACCGCTCAAGGTCCGGCTAAAGCCGGACACTACTTCAGGAACTAGAACGTCGCGGTCAGGCCGACCCGCGCCGTCCGCGGGAATCCCGGCGAGATGTTGGTGTTGCTGTCCGCGTTGATGTAGTACCCCTTGTCGAACAGGTTTTCCACGTTCAGCTGCAGGCGCAGCTGCTGCGTCAGCTTCACGAAACCGGCCGCATCCACCCGCGTATAGCCGGGCAGCCGGACGGTGTTGTCGATCGCCGCGAACATCTCGGTGCGGCTGACGATGCCGAGGCCGCCGCCGACGCGCGGATGGAACTGATAGTTGTTCCACAGCGACACCGTGTGGTGCGGCACCTGCGCGACCTGCTGGCCCGCGGCGGCAGCCGTCGTCGCGCTGGTGACAAAGGCGTCCTGATACGTATAGCCGCCCGCGATGCTCCACAGCGGCGTGACGTGACCGTTGGCGCCCAGCTCGTAGCCGTTGGTCCGCTGGCTGCCGGTCTGCACGATGCGCGTCGGATCGTTGGGATCGGTCGAGCGCGTATTCGTGCGGTCCAGGCGGTAGACCGCCGTCGTGACCGACAGGCTGGGAGCGACATCCCACTTGGCGCCGACCTCGTAGTTCGTGAACTGCTCGGGCTTCACCTGCTCGGTGATGACCGTCAGCGACGAGAACTGATCGCCGGAGCTGGGGAGATAGGACACGCTGTAGCTGCTGTAAATCGACACCGGTTGCCGCCGGCTTGTAGACGATGCCGGCGCGCGGCGACACGAGGTTGTCGGGACGGTTCAGGGTGTCGTTGTTCCGGTTGTTGTGATACGTGAGGTCGAAGCGATCGAACCGCAGGCCGCCGACGACCTGCAACTGCTTCGCCAGCTCAATCTGATCCTGCGCGTAGGCGGCCGCCACGTTGGTCGTCAGGTGGTTGTCCGCGTCCGTCGCGCTCTGCCGGTACGTGACCGGCGTGTAGATCGTCGGGGCGGCGAACGGCACGAGCATCGACGTCGCGGTGTTGTTGAAATAGCCGGTGTTGCGGAAGTTGTCGGTCAGCTGATGGCCGAACTCGGCGCCCGCGAGCAGCGTGTGGCGCACCCGGCCGGTCGAGACGATCGACGTGACGTCGGTCTGGTTGAAGAAATTCGTGCGGTTCGTCGCGTTGTTGTACGACGTCAGCGCCACCTGCGACTGATCGGCCGTGGCCGCGCCCGGCACGAAATTCTGATAGAAGCGGTCGTAGTTGCCGAGCACGGTGCGGTTGCGGATCGTGATGCCGTGCGTGCGGTGCTCGACCAGGCCCGAGGCGACGTTGACGTTCGCGCGCACGTCGCTCAGGTCCGGATTGCCGTAGAAGGTCTCGGGATCGACCGTGGCCGGCAGACCCTGGAACGACGTGATGCCGCGATCCGCGGTCCGCGTGTCCTTGAGGTACTCGTAGCGCAGCGTCACCTTCGTGTTCGGGCCGGCGGCAATCGTCGCGGTCGGCGTGAGCCCGTATCGCTCGAGGCCCACGAAGTTGCGGAAGCTGTCGGAATTCTCGTACATGCCGTCCAGCCGCAGCGCCGCCTTGTCGTTGAGCGGCTCGTTGAAGCCCGCCGTCACGCGCTTGTTGCCGAACATGCCGCCCTGCAGCGAAATCTCCTGCGACTGGCGGAACCCGGCCTCGCGCGACACGCGGTTGACGACGCCGCCGGCGCCGCCGCGGCCGAAGATCATCGCGTTGGGACCCTTCAGCGCTTCGACGCGGTCCAGGTTATACAGGTCGCGGTAGTACTGGACGTCGTCGCGGACGCCGTCCACGAAGAAGTCGGCCGACGAGCTGTTGCCGCGGATGATCACCTGGTCGCGGTTGTTCTCGCCCTGGTGCACCGTCACGCCGGGCACGTAGCGCATGACGTCGCCGACGCTCATCATCATCTGGTCTTTGATCAACTCGCTGGTCACGACGGTCACCGACTGCGGCACGTCGAGCAGCGGCGTGGGCGTCTTGGTCGCGGTGGTGATGGCCGGGACCTGGTAGCCGCCGGGGGCGCTGACGGTCACCGCCTCACGCACGCCCGCGACCTGCAGCACGAACTCGGTGCCCGCGGCCGCCGAAGAAGCGCCCTGCCAGGCGACGGTCCATGTCCGTGAAGCCCTCGGCGTGCACGTGCACCGCGTACTGCCCATCCTTCACGAGTCAGCGTGAAGGCGCCGTGGAGGTCGGTCGTGGCGGACACGGTCGTGGCGTCCGACGTCGCGGTGACGACCGCGCCCTGAATCGGCGCGTGCATCGCATCGACCACGGTGCCGTGAATGAAGAGCTCGTTCGGTTGGGATTGCGCGCGTGCCACGCGCGCGGCCGACAGCACGAACAAGGACAGGATGAACAACGACACGGACTCGGCGCATGCAACTCACTCCACGTCAAATTTGAGATTGAGTCTCAATTTCAGCTTCGTGAGGATATATCCGACCAAGTTGGTCGGTCAAGTGGCCTGGGGAGGGCCATGCCGGAGGCGCTCCCCGTCGCGGGGGGAGCGACCTCCAGAACATACTGACTGGACTGAGGTTATCCGTCCTGACGGGGTCTCTACTTTTGCTCGGGACGCAGGGTCACCTGAACGTACCGCTGCGTATTCAGATACTGGCGCGCCGCATCGCGCAGTCCCGTCGGCGTCAGTCGTTCGTAGAACGGCCGCATGTTGAACAGCTCGGTCAGGTCTTCGCCGTTCTCGACCTTGGTCATCATGTCTTTCAGGAGCGGGCCATTTTCGATGTACCCGGTCTCGAGCTCGCGCTCGACCGCGTTGAGTGAACCGGCGAGCTGCTCCCTCGACGGGCCGCGCTGCGTGAAGTCCTGAATGACCTTCCACGCCGCCGCGGTGAGCGCGTCCACCCGCGCCGGATCGCAGCTGAAATCGATCGAAATCTGATACTCCGACGTCGGGAACTTGGTGAACTCCGGTTCAACCGAGACGCCGTAGGTGCCGCCGAGATCTTCGCGCAGCGTGCCGTGCAGGTTTCCGCCGAGCATCTGGCTGAGCGTCTTGATCAGCAGCCGGTTCATCTGGTTGTTCTCGAACGGTCCGCTGAAGACGATCGCCACCTCGCTCTTGGGCTCGACGCCCTTGACCACCTGGCGTTCCACCACCTTGGCCGGCGGGTGCACGCCGCGGTCCACGGCGGCTTCGGTCCGGCGGATCGACGGCAGACTCGCCAGATAGCGCTCGACCAGCGGCTTGATCGTCGGCAGGTCGAAGGCCCCGACGAACACGAAGGTGAAGTCGCTCGCGTCGGCGAACCGGTTCTTGTAGAACGCCATCGACCGGTCGAGATTCATCTGCTCGACTGAGGCCGTCGTCAACGGCTTCGCCCGCGGATTGTCCTGCGTCAGCGCGGAAACGAGCGCGTCGCGAAATGCCGCCTGCGGGCTCGCCTGCTGATTGGCGAGCATCGGTCGGAAGCGCGCCTTCAGCGCTTCGAACTGCGCGGGATCGGCCCGCGGCGCGGTGAACGTGAGGTAGATCAACTGGAACATCTTCTCGACGTCTTTCCGCGTCGAGCCGCCGCGCATCCCTTCCTCGGTGTCGCCAATCTCCGCCCGCACACCGGTGGACACGCCGGCCAGCACTTTGTTCAAGTCGAGACTGGAGAACTGCGCGAGGCCGCCCTCGGCGACCACCTGCTCGGCGGTCTCGGCCGGCACCAGATCCTGATCGCTGGCAAGCGAGGTCCCGCCCGGGCTGATCGCGCGGAACAGGATCTCGTCTTCCTTGTACTGGGTCGGCTTGAGAATCACGCGCGCGCCGTTCGAGAGCTGCCATTCCGTGACGCCAATCGCCTCGCGGGTGGTGGCTGCGCGCGACGGTGCCGGGCGACGGCAGGCGGCCATCAGCGGTTGCACGTTCACGCGGTCGACGTAGGTCGTCAGCGGCGCCTTGGTGGCGGTCGCGATCGACGGTTCCCAGCGCCGCGGCCGTCGGCAAGGCCAGACCGGCACGTTCAGGTGCGGTCACGGAGATGATGCGATTGCCATCGCCGATCCACTCGCGCGCCAGCGCGTTGACTTCGGCCAGCGTGATGCCCGGCAGGAACTGCTGCGACATCGCCTGCTCGTAGATGATGCCCGGGACCGGTTCGTCCTGGACGACGTGCCGCACCAGTTCGTCGGCCAGCGGACCCGAGGGACTCTTGTCCTTCTCGAGCAGCGCTTCATCGAGATAACGCTGGCTGTCGAGTTTTTCGCGGGCGAGTTCCGTCGCGGTGAAACCGTAGCGGACGACGCGTTCGGCTTCGGTGAAGAGCGCCGCGAGCCCGCGCTCCGCGGCGCCGTCGGAGACCAGCGCCGCGAGCGTCGTCATGACAGCGGATCGGACGAAGAGCGATCGATCGGTCTGGGCCGCGAGAAACGGCGCGTCAGGCCCGTGCGCGACTTCGTCGAGCCGCGCCGACAGCAGCCGGGCAAACAGCCGCTCCACCATCTGCTGGCGGTAGGTGCCGATGGTCCGCTGATCGGGGGCGGGCGCCACACGGTAGACAGTGACCGCCGTGGCGGTCGCCTCGCGATCGGCGATCAACGAGTAGAGCGTATCGGCGTGCGGCGGCACGTTGTAGAGCGGCCGCGGCCGCGCCGTCGACAGGCGTGGGAATCTTTTCGAAATGCGCGACGACCATCGACTCGACCGCCGCCGGATCGAAGTCGCCCACCGCAATCACCGCCATCAGATCGGGGCGGTACCAATCCGTGTAGAACTGCCGCAGCCGCGCGGGGCTGACGGTCCGGATGATCTCGGGAACGCCGATCGGCGAGCGGTCCGCATACCGCGCGCCTTTCAACAGCACCGGCATCTGCGCGTCGCGCACGCGTGAGGCGGCGCCCAGGCCAAGGCGCCATTCCTCGAGGACCACGCCGCGTTCCTTCTCGATTTCCTCGGGGTTGAACGTGACGGCGTGCGCCCAGTCTTCCATGATGAGCAGCGAACGATCGACCACGTTGCGGTTCGCCGTCGGAATCTGCAGCTGATACACGGTCTCGTCGAAGCTCGTATGCGCGTTCACGTGCGCGCCGAACCGCATCCCGAGCCCCTGGATGAACGACGCGACGTCCTGCCCGGGAAAATGTTCGGTGCCGTTGAAGGCCATGTGCTCGACGAAATGCGCCAGGCCTCGCTGATCGTCGTCTTCCAGCACCGAGCCGGCGTTGACGACGAGCCGCAGCTCGGCGCGGCCGCGCGGCACCGCGTTCGCGCGGACGTAGTACCTGCATGCCGTTGGGAAGCCGCCCGGCGCGGACCAGCGGATCGAACGGCACATCCTGGGCGAGCGCCGCCGGCGTCGCCGCGGGCGGCTGCGGCTGCTGGGCGGCGGCCATGCGGCCGGCGAACGTCAGGACCGCGATGGTAAGAATCAGGCAGCGTGTACGTGTAGGCATGAGTTGACCTACACAAGCCTACACCGCGTCCCGCTTCCGCACACGGCTCCGCTTCCGGTCGCGGCCCCGATTGCCCGCAGCGGCCGGCCACGGCGCGGCGTGAGTCGCTAAAACGTTCGTAAATTTCAGCTTTCCAGGCGGTCGCCCGCCGCGCTGACGCCGCCCCGGGGCGCGTTGCGGCGGACACGAATCGGACCCGCGCATATCATGAGCACGATGAGCGAACAGCCGCAGCGCCACAACCTCCAGCAGATCGCGCGCCGGGCGATGACCGAGCACGGCCTGCTGCCCGATTTCTCCGCGGCGGCGCAGGCGCAGGCCGGCGCCGCCACGACGGCGGCAGCCGCGGCCGGGCCGTCGATTCGCGACCTGCGCGATCGCCTGTGGGCCTCGATCGACAACGACGATTCGCGCGATCTCGATCAGCTGTCGGTCGCGGAGCCGCAGCCGGACGGCCGCGTCACCATCCTCGTCGCCATCGCCGACGTGGACGCCGCGATCGCGGCCGGATCGCCGATCGACGATCACGCGCGGGCCAACACCACGTCGGTGTACACCGCGGCGGCCATCTTCCCGATGCTGCCGGAGAAATTCTCGACCGATCTGTCCTCGCTCGGTGAAGGCCAGGACCGCCTGGCGATCGTCGTGTCGATGACCGTCGATCCGGCCGGCACGATCGTCGAGTCCGACGTCTACCGCGCCGCCGTGCGGAACCGCGCCAAGCTCGCGTACAACAGCGTCGCCGCGTGGCTGCAGAACGAAGCGCCGGCGCCGCCGCGGCTGGCCGCGGTGCCGGGACTCGACGAACAGCTGCGTCTCCAGGATCGCGTCGCGCAGCTGATGAGGACCGTGCGGCAGCAGCACGGCGCGCTCAGCCTCGACACGATCGAAACGCGGCCGGTGTTCGACGGCGACCGGATCACCGACCTGCGCCCGGAGGAAAAGAACCGGGCGAAGGAGCTGATCGAAGACTTCATGATCGCCGCGAACACCGTGACGGCGCGCTATCTGGATCGGCACGGCTTCGCCTCGATCCGCCGCGTGCTGCGGTCTCCGGAGCGCTGGGGGCGCATCGTGCAGCTCGCCGCATCGTTCGGCGAACATCTGCCCGACGAGGCCAGCGCGCCCGCACTGGAGCAGTTCCTGATGAAGCGCCGGGCGGCGGCGCCGGCGACTTTTCCGGATTTGTCGCTCTCGGTCATCAAGCTGCTCGGCGCGGGTGAGTATGCCGTCGAACGCCCCGGCGGACCGAGCGACGGGCACTTCGGCCTCGCGGTCGGCGACTACACGCACTCGACCGCGCCCAACCGCCGCTACCCTGACCTCGCCACCCAGCGGCTGCTCAAGGCCGCGATGGCGCAGCAGCCGCCGCCCTACTCCGCCGACGAGCTCGGCGCGCTCGCGACGCACTGCACCGAGCAACAGAACAACGCCGCGAAGGTCGAACGGCAGGTGCAGAAATCCGCGGCGGCGCTGTTCCTCGCGCCGCGCCTCCACGAACAATTCGATGCGATCGTCACCGGCGCGTCGGCGAAAGGCACGTGGGTGCGAACGCTGCGCCCGCCGGTCGAAGGACGCGTGGTGCAGGGCGCGGAGGGACTGGACGTCGGCGATCGCGTGCGCGTCGCGCTGCTTCACACCGATGTCGAACGCGGTTACATCGATTTCGCGCGGCGCTGAACTATCAAATCGACGCGAGGCAGCTCGTGTGTAGTCTGCGAGTTATCTGTAAGTTGTCTTGACAGCGCGATCGATCGGTGTATATTCGCTGGCGATTCGAGAGAACACTTTTTTCGGAGGATTGAGATGGCAAAAAAATCGCCCGCGAAACCGGCCGCCGCGTCGCTGCAATTCAGGAAAGAATGGATTTTCGATCCCGGTCCGGACGTTCTGGGAATTAGTAGAGCGCAGTTGGCCAAGGTCAATCAGCTCAAGACCGCGTTCGTCAAGAACGTCAACGAGGTACTCAAAGGCCAGTAGTCGGCCAACCGCCTGCCTTCGGAATCGTGCGAGGGCGGTTCCGAATTGGACGATCGCATGCGCCAGCCTATTCCGCTACGCACAATCCAGCAGGATCACACTGACCTTGGACACGGGCGCGATACGTCGCGCCCGGTCATGCTCGTCGGCTTTCAGCACCAGGGAAATCTTGGCCTCGGCTATCTGACGTCCGTGCTGCGGCAGTGCGGCTACGACGTCTGCGTCGTGGATATCGAGCAGGATCCCGAGGAGATCGTCAGGACCGCCCAGCGATTGAACCCGGTCCTGATCGGGTTTTCCCTCATCTTCCAGTTCTACGTCGGTGGTTACGGAACGCTGGTGCGCGCGCTGCGCGCCGGCGGGATCCGCTGCCACTTCACCATGGGCGGGCACTTTCCCAGCCTGAGTTATCAGCAGACGCTCGACATCATCCCCGAACTGGACAGCGTCGTCAGATTCGAAGGCGAGTCCACGCTCGTCGAACTGGCGGACGCGGTCAGCACGGGCCGCGACTGGCACGCCATTCAGGGCATCGCGTACCTTCGACGATCACCAGCCGATCGCCACGCCGGCGCGGCCGCTCCTCGAGGATCTCGACCAGCTGCCGTACCCGGAGCGCAACTACGAGCCCGACGCGGTGCTCGGGCGCCAGATCATGCCGATCCTGGCCAGCCGGGGCTGCGCGCGGACGTGCTCCTTCTGCTCGATCCATACCTTCTATCGCGCAGCGCCCGGACAGAATGGTGCGCACCCGCAAGCCGGCCGAAGTCGTGCGCGAAATGCGGATGCTGCACGAAGAACGCGGCATCACGATCTTCCTGTTTCAGGATGACGACTTTCCCTTGTTCGGTCCGGTGTGGCGCCGCTGGGCCAACGAGTTCGTGGACGAACTGCACCGCAATCATTTGCCCGGGAAAGTCATCTGGAAGATGAACTGCCGCGCCGACGTCGTCGAGCGCGAGCTGTTCCTGAAGATGCGCGAGGCGGGGCTCTACCTGGTCTACATGGGGCTCGAGTCAGGCAGCGAGGAAGGACTGAAGACGCTGCACAAGCAGATTACGGTCGCGCAGAACGTGGCGGCCGTCGATCTGCTGAAAAGCATCGATCTCATGTGGGAGTACGGGTTCATGCTCCTCGATCCGTCGAGCACATTCGAGTCGGTGCGGGAGAACCTCGCCTTTCTCCGGACGATCGTCGGCGACGGCTGCCTGCCGGTGACGTTTTGCCGCATGCTGCCGTACGACGGCACGCCCATCAAGGATGCGCTCGTCCAATCGGGACGCCTGCGCGGCGACGTCAACAACCCTGACTACGATTTTCTCGATCCCCGCCTGGCGGAGTTCTACGAGGGGCTCACGTCGGTCGTGAACGTGCGCGGCTGGATTCATGGCCTCGAGGCGGTGACGCTGCAACTGTCAACGGCCTGGCACGAAGTGGCCGTCATGCGGCGGCTCTTCCCGGCCCTGCCCGGCATGTCCGCCTACACGAAGACGCTGCGGCGCATCACCAGCGACAGCAACCGCCTGTTAATCGGCATCGTCGAGGATCTCTCGTATGTGTTCTCTGATGGAAAAGAGAACCCGTGGGTCCCGGATGAGGTGGAGGCATCGAGGAAAAGCATCCTCGAAGAGTTCATCACCGAGCGCGATGCGTTTGTCGCGAAGAACGAATCGATTCTGCTCGACGTGCTCGGCCAGCCCTGTTCATAATCCCCTCGCGTTCCCGCGCAGGCCTTGCGGGTCCGTTCGGCTCCCATCGGCAATCGAGTCCTCACCGAGGACCAGGAGGCAGCACATGAGCGGTCGCAGAGGTCATGCGTCGACGGTGTTCGGGGCGTTGATCGCCCTGTGCTGGCTGGCAGGCGAGCGGTCCGGCATGGGCGCAGACCGCCACGAATACGTCCGGGCTCGAAGGCAAGGTCACTGACGAGAGCGGCGCCATCCTGCCCGGCGTCACCGTCACGATTTCCAGTCCGGCCCTGCAGGCGCCGCAGCTCGACACCGTCACGGACGAGACCGGCCGCTATCGCTTCAGCGCGCTGCCGCGCGGCGTCTACAAAGTCACGTTCACGCTGAGCGGGTTCCAGAAAGTCACCCGCGAGGGCCTGAACATCGACGCCGGCTTCGTCGCGTCGCTCGATCCCAAGCTCGCGGTCGGCGCCCTCGAAGAGAGCGTCACCGTCGTCGGCGACTCGCCGGTCATCGACGTCCGCACGACCACCGTCGTGTCGAGCATCAAGAAAGACGTGCTCGAAACGCTGCCGACCTCGCGCAGCTACGAGGACATGGGCAAGCTCGCGCCCGGCATTCGCGTCTCCGGCGTGCCCGACGTCGGCGGCAACCACACCGGCGGCGGCCGCGGATCGCTGGTCAACTACGGATCGACCAACGGCGGGTCGACGCTGATGCTCGACGGCATCAACACCGACGGCACCGCCGGCTACTACGACATGGGCGCGGTCGACGAGATGATCGTCAACGCCGCCGGCAACGATCCCGAGATCGCCACGCCGGGCATGGCCTTCCAGGTCATCATCAAGTCGGGCGGCAACAGCTTCCACGGCGACGGTCTCTACGCGTTCCAGACGCGGTCGCTGCAGGGCAACAACATCGACGACTACCTGCGCTCGCAGAACATCACCGGCAACCCGATGGACGGCTACTACGACGCGAACGGCTCGCTCGGCGGCCGCATCCTGCGCGATCGTCTCTGGTTCTTCGGCAGCGTTCGCCGCAAGGAATACCGGCAGGAGCTGATCGGATTTGCCGGCGGACCCGGGCCCGACGAGAAGCTACTACACCGCCGACGATGAGCAGGGGCTGACGACCGATCGCGAGAGCAACCTGGTCGGCAAGCTGCAGGGCCGCCTCACCAACAAGCAGACGCTGTCCTACATGCGTCACTACAACTACAAGAAGCAGGACAACCGTGCCGGCGGCTCGTTCATCCCGCACGAATCCGCCGGCGACTACGAGCTGCCGAACACCGTCCACGTGCTCGAATACACGGCGTCGCTCAACGATCGGTCGCTGGTGCGGCTGGCGGCGGGCCAGAGCTACTGGAAGTCGCGCGCCGACCCGTACACCGACAACGTGCCGACCTACGACAACGTGACGCTGCGCTACGGCGGCGCCTACGTGAACTCGGTCGGCTCCGATTCGACACCGGCCGGCAGCTTCAGCAGCCGCTGGCAATACGACGGCAGCTATACCTATTTCAAGCCGTCGTTTCTCGGCGTCGGCCACGAGATCAAGGTCGGCGGCGAGTTCACGCGCGAGTGGTACAACAAGTTCCAGGAAGCGCGCGGCGTCGGGACCGGCGGCGTCGGCAACGACTACCAGCTGATCTTCTCCAACGGCTCGCCGTTTCAGGTCCGGCTGTACAACTCACCGTTCGTCGCCGAGAACAACGTCAACTACCAGAGCGGCTACGCGCGCGACACGCATGCGCATCGGCGATCGGCTCACGTTCAACGTCGGCGTCCGGATGGAGCGGTACCACGCGTTCCTTCCGGCGCAGGACAAGCCGGCGGGACGCTTCTCCGCCGCCGCGTCGTATCCCGAGGCTGAACTCTACGATTGGCGCAGCATCGTGCCGCGCTTCGGCCTGTCCTACGCGCTGACCTCCGACAACAAGACGGTCTTCAAGGCGACCTACGGGCAGTTCAACTTCGCGCTGCGCGCCTCCGATTCGCGGACCATCCGCAACTTCAACAAGAACGACTACTCCGCGCAGATCTACCGGTGGACCGACACCAACGGCAACCGCGATCTCGACTATCCGGGCGAGCTGGGCACGTTCGTCCAGAGCGAAGGGTCGAGCAGCACGTTCTTCAACCCGGACATCCGCCAGCCCAAGGCGCACGAAGTGACGCTGCATGTCGAGCGCGAGCTGGCCGCGGGCTTCGCCTCGCGAATCGGTTACGTCTACAAGCGCGAAGCGGATCAGTTCCAGCTCGTGAACACCGCGCGTCCCTACAGCGTCTACAACATCCCGATCACGAACGTCGATCCGGGCCCGGACCTCATCCCGGGCAACGCCGACGATGGCGGCCCCGTGACCTACTACGACTACGATCCGGCGTACCGCGGCTCGGCGTTCGAGCACTCGACCTATGTGAATGTCCCGGGCTACACCGACAGCTATCACAATCTCGAAGTCGGTCTCGACAAGCGGTTCGCCAATCACTGGCAGATGCAGGTGTCCTACCTGGCGACGCACAAGAACATGTTCAGCGCGGTCGTCGCCGCAAACAGCGGCGTCCCGGTCACGCCCAACGACGAGTTCTTCCCGAAGAACGAAACGTGGGAGACGACGTTCCGGGCGTCCGGGAGTTATCGCGCGCCGTGGGGCATCACCGGGTCGTCGGTGTTCGAATACCAGAGCGGCGCGCCGCTGGCGCGCACGGTGCTCTTCCGCGGGCTGCCGCAGCTGTCCACGGTGACGCTGCGGATGGAGCCGCTCGGCGCGATCCGGCTGCCGGGCGTGAAACTGCTGAACCTGCGCGCCAGCAAGCAAATCATGCTCGGGAACCAGCGGCTCACCATCGACGCCGATCTCTACAACACGCTGAACGCCAACGATGCGACGGGGATGACCGTGGCGTCGGGACCGTCATACGGAAAGATCAACGCCATCGTCCCGCCGCGCGTGGCGAGGATCGGCTTCTCTTATCATTTCTGAACGCCCTTACGCGCCGCAGCGCCCGTGACGTCAGAACTGATACGCTCTTCCATATAACGCAGGGTCCGCCTTCAGGGCGGACCCTCCGAAGTCCGGCTGAAGCCGGACACCACGTACGTGTGCCGTTCAGGCAATGCGTGCGAGCGAGGTATGGATGAGCGAGCGACCGACCCCCGAGAAGATTCTGCAGACAGGCCTGGCGTTCTGGCCTTCCAAGACATTACTCAGCGCCATCGAGATGGGGCTGTTCACCGAGCTGGCAAACGGGCCTGAATCGTTCGATGCGCTCAGCGCGCGCCTCGGCCTGCACCCGCGTTCCGCGCGCGACTTTCTCGATGCGCTCGTGGCGCTCGGTTTTCTCAGCCGCGACGGCGACCGCTACTGCAACACGCCGGAGACCGCGCTCTTCCTCGATCGGAAGAAGCCGTCGTATGTCGGCGGCATCCTCGAGATGGCCAACCATCGCCTCTACCCGTTCTGGGGCAACCTGACCGAGGCGCTTCGCACCGGCCAGCCGCAGAACGAAGTCAAGAGCGGCGGCCCCGGACTCTTCGAGACTATCTACGCCAATCCTCAGCGCCTCAAGGGATTCCTCGCCGCCATGACCGGCATCAGCCACGGCTCGAACATGGCGATCGCGCGAGCGTTTCCATGGAAGGACTACCGCACGTTCGTGGACGTCGGCACGGCGCAGGGCGACCTCGCCGTACAGGTCGCACTGGCCAATCCACACTTGCGCGGCGTCGGATTCGATCTCCCGGAGGTCGGGCCGATCTTCGAGGAGTATGTCGCCTCGCTGGGCGTCGCCGATCGGCTCGCCTTCACAGCCAGGCAGTTTCTTCAACCAGGATCTGCCGAAGGCCGACGTCGTGATGATGGGCCACATCCTCCACGACTGGGATCTGCCGACCAAGACCATGCTGATCGCCAAGGCGTTCGACGCGCTGCCGGCCGGCGGCGCGTTCATCGTCTACGAAGCGATCATCGACGACGACCGTTCGAAGAATGCCTTCGGGTTGCTCATGAGCCTCAACATGCTCATCGAGACGCCGGGCGGCTTCGACTATACGGGCGCCGACTGCAGCGGCTGGATGCGCGCGGCCGGCTTCAAGACCACGCGCGTCGAAGCGCTGGCCGGACCAGACTCGATGGTGATCGGCATCAAGTAGCGGACGCATGACGCACCAGCACTCCCATCACGGCCACCAGCATTCGCATGCTGGTCACTCGCACGCCCCGCCGGGCCTCTCCGGCCGGACGATGGGCATTGCGGTGGCGTTGACGCTCACGTTCGTGATCGTCGAAGCGGTGGGTGGATGGTTTGCGCACAGCCTCGCGCTCTTGTCCGACGCCGGCCACAACCTGGCTGACGCGGCGGCGCTCGGCTTCAGCTGGTACGCGATCTGGATCGCCGGCAAGCCGTCCCACCAGGGAATGACCTTCGGCTACCACCGCGTGGGAATTTTCGCGGCGCTCGTGAATGCCGTGTCTCTCGTGCTGATTGCGGTGTTCATTGGCTGGGAAGCGATCGTCAGGATTCGTCAGCCCGAAGCGGCCAACGGCACGCTGATGATCGGGATCGCGCTTGCGGGCATCGTGGTGAACCTGCTGATCGGGCTGTGGCTGCACAAGGGATCGAAGGACGACCTGAACGTCCGCAGCGCCTACCTGCACATGCTCGGCGACGCGGTGTCGGCCTTCGGCGTCGTGATCGCCGGCGTGCTCGTGGCGACGACCGACGTGCCGCTTGCGGATCCGGTCGTGTCGCTGCTGATCGCCGGCCTGATTCTCTACAGCAGCTACGGCGTCCTGCGCGAGAGCACGACGGTGCTGCTCGAAGGCACGCCGTCCGGCATGGACATGCCGGCCGTCATCGAGGCGATCACGGGCGTGAAGGGCGTGCTCGCGGTGCACGACCTCCACGTGTGGATGGTCGGCCCCGGCGTGGTCGCGTGCAGCTGCCACGTCCTGGTCGCCGAACAGAGCATCCGCGAAGGCCAGCAGGTGCTGCGCGCGGTCGTGCACGAGCTCGATCACCGCTTCCACATCACGCACACGACCGTCCAGGTCGAAGTTGAAAATTGCGAGGCCGACGACATGTACTGCACCGGCCGCCACGCGCACGAGGCGTGAACCTCTTAAAACGGTTCTCATGAGCGGATTCGACCGCGCCATTGGCATCGGGCGATCGCTGGTGATCTATCACGCGATTCCGCTGCGGCAGCGCAAGCTGCGGCGCCTCTATCGCAGCTTCCTGAAACCCGGCGACCTGGTGTTCGACATCGGCGCGCATGCCGGCAACCGCGCGCGTGCCCTGCTGTCGCTCGGATGCCGCGTCATCGCGGTCGAACCGCAGCCGGCCTTCGCGCGCGTGCTGCACGCCTTGTTCAAGCGATCGCCGCGCGTCACCATCGTCGAGGCCGCAGTGGCCGCGCATCCCGGCCGCCAGACGCTCTGGATGAGCGAACGGAACCCGACGCTCGCGACGACGACGGAGTCGTGGCGCGATGCGCGGAGCCACGAACCGGGATTCGCCGGTGTTCAGTGGGACTCGCGGATCGACGTCGAGGCGACCACCGTGGACACGCTGATCGAGCGCTTCGGACTGCCGGCGTTCGTGAAGATTGACGTCGAGGGCAGCGAGCCGGCTGTACTTGCGGGCCTGTCACAAGCGGTCGCGATGATCTCGTTCGAATATCTTCCGGGCGCGCTCGAGGAAGTCGAGGCCTCGGTCGATCGTTTGCGGACCATCGGCCCGTACGAGTTCAACTGGTCGCCCGGGGAGAGCTTTCGCCTGGCGAATGAGAACTGGGGAACCGGTGCGGAGTTGATGGACGCGCTGCGCGGAGCCGGAAGCGAGCCGCACGTCCGGTGACGTCTACGCGCGCCTGAGAGGATCTGCGCTGTGAATCCGAACGGCGGACGTTACTTGGCGTCCGGCAACTGCTTCTCGAACATGACGCGGCCGTAGGTCTTGAACGGCGCGCCGTCGATCGAGAGTTGCAGGTCGGTCTTGTAGAACGCCGGCGAGCTCATCTCGCTGATGCCTTTGAACGCGAGCTTCTTGCCGGCAAACGTCGTGGTCGGCGCGGCCGCATCGTCGCCGAAGTGGTGGTGGAAGAGTCCGCCGAGCTCGCCGCCGATCGGACCCGTGGCGTTGATCGTGTAGCCGCGGCTGTCCTTCTCGGTCCACGCCAGGATTTTCTTCACCGGGTCGTAGGTCGCGCTGATCGTCCGCGTAAAGGCCTTGCCCTCGGGGTCTTCGCCCTTCATCGTGCCTTCGTAGAGACAGCCGTTCTTGTCGTTCGCCTTGATCGTCAGCGTGCCCATCGACGGGCCGCCCGGACCGAGCGGCGAATCCTGGGTGCGCATGTCGAAGTCCCAGGTCCCCACGAAGTATTCCGGATCCCAGAACAGCATGTCGTCGCCGGGCCGGGTCGGCCGGTCGAGCGCGTTGTAGTCGTCGTTGACCTTGCGCTGCTCCGCCGTCAGGCATCGACCGACGGCCGGCTTGTACGTCCACCGTGGGCGAGGGGTATTTCGGCTGCTGCTGCGCGTGAGCGGCGCGACGGCGAGCGTGGACAGCGAGACAGCGAATCCGGAGGCAAGCGCGAGACGCAGGGAGATCACAGGGGGTCTTCCTCTGGCTAGTAACGGGCCTCGGCGGACGGATCCGCCGAGGCCCGTGGGGTAATGAATGGGCTACTGGTTCGCCGTGGACACGCCGCAGCTCTCGTCGAGCACGACGACCGACGTCAGGTTGATCCGGTTCGGGCTGCCCGGGATCCAGACGCCCTTCGCGGCCACGCGGCGATTCGGCGCGAGCGCGCCGGTCGAGTTGACGCGCGCCACCGGGTAGAGCGCGCTTGCGCGTAGCTGACCGCCAGCGCCTGTTCCGGCGACACGAAATCGGCCACGCCGACGAGCTCGAACGTGTCGGCGCCGGCCGCCTGTTTCGCGGCGACGTCCTTCTCGTCCTTCGTCACGTTATGGCTGACGCGCGGACCGCCGCCACCATTGTCCGCGGGCGCGCCATCGGCCGTGCCGGCGCCTCCTTCTGCGGGAGCGGCGCGAGCTTCGCGGCGTTCGTCATCCGCCAGACCAGCGGCGAGGCGCCCGGCGCCACGCAGCCGACGACGGTCGTGATCGGGTTGTTCTTCGAGGCTTCCTGCTGCGCCTTGCGGAATTCCGACGGCGTTCAGATTCGGATCGGTCTCCGAGTCGTAGGTGATTTCCGTCCAGGCGTTGTACATCTCGTCCCACGTCTGTTCGGACCAGAGCGCCGGCCGGTTCGGCATCGGATTCACGCGGTTCCGCACCGAGTTGTCGTAGTGGCCGACCGTCTCGAGCACCGTGCCCGCCGGCAGCTTGATCGGCTTGGTCGGGATGTAGGTGTTCTGCCAGTTGAAGTCGTACTTCGGCACCGACAGCAGAATCTCTTCGTGGCCGTCCGGATACTTCGCGACGTAGGTCATGTCCTTGCCGCGCAGGTGCATGTGCGGCTGCATCGTGTTCAGCGTCACGTCCTGCGTGAACGGCTGGATCGCGGTGATCTTCCAGTCGGCCGCGCCCGGCGGAATCGGCGGCAGGTTCTGCGTGCTGCCGACTTCGCCGTTCTCGATGATGTGCTGACCCGAGCCGTTGCGGATGATGTGGACCTCCTTCTGGACCTTGTCCTTCGGCGCGAACCACAGCCCGATGCGCTCGTTATCCTTCTCGGGCTTGCCGTCGGGCGAATAGTGCACTTCCCACATCAGCGCGTTGCTGGCGCGGATGCGTTTCGCCGAGCCCGGCGCGAACTGCTGGAAGTCGGCGCCCGGCAGATAGAACATCAGCCGCTCGTCGTCTTCCTCGGTCGCCTGCCGCGTCTTGTTGATGACCGGCACCTTGTCGCCCGGCTTGACGTTGAACCGCATCGTGACGTCGCCCGACTCCGGGCTCGCCGTTCGCGCGTGATCGCGATGCTGAGATTGCCGCCCAGTCCGCTCAGCACGTTGACGATGCTGCCATCGGCGTAGGTCGGGATGTAGGAGAGTTCCGGGCCGCCCGGCCACGCGACGTTGCTTCTGCAGCGTCGTGCCTTCCGGCAGTTTGCGGCCGTAGAGCGCGGAGTGATGCGTCACCTGGCGGTTGGTCGGCCGAATCTGCAGCGCCTCGATGAACACGTCTTCCTTGAACGGGTTCTTGTCCCACACGCGGAAAATCGGCACCTGCCCCTCGGCCGGCAGCTCGTACTCCGTCGGCATCTCGAGGATGATGTCGGGCGGGCGGCCGTTCACCAGGCGCCAGCCGCCGTCGTCGATACTTCGGCATCGCCGGCGCGGAGCCGGCGCCTTCCGGCATGCCGCCGTCCACCCAGGCCGCGATCGTGTCGATCTGCTTCTGCGACAGGCTGGTGTCGTTCGTGTAGTCGCCGAACCGCGGATCGGCGGACCACGGCGGCATCTCGCGCTTGGTGACGCGCGCCTTGATCGCGCGGGCCCACGGCCGCACCTCGCGAGAAGCTCGTCAGCGCCATCGGACCGCCCGCGCCCGGGCGATGGCACGTCGCGCATTTCTCGAACAGGATCGGCGCGACGTCCTTGTTGAACGTCGGCGCGCCATCGGCCGACACCTTGACGGTCGCGCTCGAGAACGTCACAGCGGCGACAGCGGCCGCACATCCGAAAAATAAGAATGCTTGAGCGCGCGAACGAAATCTTGGCTCGATCATCACCGGCTCCTTACGAACACAATTGCACCCGGGCGACCATTCGGACCGTGAAAAAGCGCGCACCACGGCCAGAGAAAACGCCGAACTAATTATCGACAATCACAGGGGAGCGTCAACGACAATTGTCGGAATTCTTGCTGACTTTTCATTATGGCCATTCGTCGTCAGCGAATGGCCTACGGCAGGGTTTGCGGTTCTCGTAAAGGCTAAGATTTTCTCGGATCCGGCGCTCGACCTTGGCTAGTCCTGCCCCGCTGGCCGCGGTCAGCGCGTCGCGCTGGACGGATGCCGCCTCCGGAAATCGCCGCAATTCCGCCAGCGCCATCGCCGTCGTCTCCGCCAGCTCAATCGACTGCTGACCTTTAATGAGCTGATCGACCAGCTTCAGCGCCCGCCCCCCGTCGCGGACGGTGTCGTCGGGCGCGGCCGCCAGCAGCCGCGCCAGCGCGTGCGCGAACATCACCTGGTCCGGATGCGCGGTCATGCCTCCGGCGAGGGCGTCCCGGGCCTCCGCGTACCGGCGCAGGCGGGCGAAGGCCATCGCACGGCCGAACGCCGCGTCAGCGTTGCCCGGATCGGTCTGGAGAACGTCCGCATAGTGCTCGATCGCCTCGCCCGGACGCCCCGTCCTGGCCAGCGCCCCGGCCAACTGGACGCGCGCTTCGACGTAGTGCGGGTCGGCCTTCAGCGCGGCGCGAAATCGTTCGATGGCCTCCGGGTACTGGCCGGCGTCGTTCAGCAGCAGACCGAGGCTGAAATGCGCGCGGGCATAGTCGGGCGTCGTGCGGAGCACCTCTTCGAACTGCTGCGCGGCGCCCTGCTTGTCGCCCATCTGGTAGAGCGCGGTCCCGTACCGCTGTCGCAGTGACGGCTCGTTCGGCGAGAGCTCGAGGCCCTTGCGGAACAGTTTCGCGGCGGCCTCCCAATGACCGGCGTCGAGCTCCGCGCCACCGCGGATGTTGTACGCCTCGGGACTCTCGAGCAGCACGTCGATCTCGCGCATCAGCGGATCGGGCGGGCGCGGATCGACCTTGCCCTGCAGCGCGAGATGCGCTTCCGACTGTGCGACGTTGCCCAGCGCGCGATACGCCATCGCCAGCGGGTAGTGAATGCTGGTCGCCTGCGGCTCGAGCGTCAGCGCCGCGGTGAGCTCTTCGACCGCACGCTGGTTCTCGCCTTTCGCCAGCGCGGCGCGCCCGGCGCCAAACCTGGCGGCAGCCGTGGAGGGCAGCCGCGCGATCACCGCGGCGAACAACCGATCGGCCGCGTCGGCATTTCCCGCCGCGAGATACGCGTCCCCCAGCCACACGGTCGCCGCCACATCGTCCGGCGCGAGTTGCCGCGCGCGTTCGAACGAAGACACGGACTTCTCGACCGGTCCCTTGCCCTTGTAGATGTGTCCGAGGAAGTACGGCCAGCGGCGGTCGTCGGGCGCCAGCGCCTGCGCGTTCGTGAAGCAGGCTTCGGCGGCGTCGAGAAGCGTCGCCGCCATCAGAAGCTCGCCCGTTTCGCCGTACGCGCGCGCGAGATCGCCGCGCGTCGAAGACCGGTTCTCGACTGTCGATCGCAGCGACGAAAACCGCGCCTCCATCTGCGTGCGCACCGAGGTCTCCATGCTCGACACGTCAGGCAGCGTGACGGGCTGCAATCCGAGTCCGGCCGGCGGATTGAGCGCGGCGGAGGAGCCCGGCGCACCTGACGTTTTCTCGGACGAATGGCAGCGGCCCGCGAGCAACGCGCAGAAAACCAGCAACACCGCTGCACCGGCAAGGCGAAGCGGCCTGACGATCATCGAACGTGCCCCTTGCCCTGCTCGAGGACGATCCAGCGATCGATCGCCGCCTCCGGGAATTCTTCAGCGGTACCGTCCGGCCACAACACGCGGAAGGCTGGCGGCTCGGTGGAATCGCCGAGGCCGATGACGAGACGCGGATCGTTGGCGGACGCGTAGCTGCCGTCCGCGCGCGCGCGCCGCCACAGCGTCGGACCGGACGGCCGCACGATCTGCACCTTCGCCCCGATCATGTCGCGGCCGGCGCCGCACGTCTGCGTTGCCGGCGTTGCCGGCGCGCACCGCATCCGAGCAGGCGCACGCCGATCCAGTGGCGGCGGTTGCCGACCGTGTTGATCAGCAGGCGGGCAGGCCGATGCATGTTGCTGACGACGACATCGACGTCGCCGTCGTTGTCGATGTCCCCGAACGCGGCGCCCCGGCCAACCGCGGACTGACGGAAGACCGCGCCGCCCTGCGCGCTGACGTTTTCGAACCGCCCGTTCCCCAGATTTCTCAGCAGCAGATTTCGCTCGTCGTACGGGAACTTCTCGTTGAGCCGCGCCGCCTGCGCCTCGATCGATCCGTTCGCCGCGAACAGATCGAGCCACCCGTCGTTGTCGTAGTCGAACCAGGCGGTGCCGAAGCCGGTGGATCCCTTGGTGAATGGTCCGAGGCCCGACGTGCTGCTCCGATCCTCGAACAGCCCGGTCCCATCATTGACATACAGGTTGCCGCCCTCCGTCGGCAGCTGCGTCATGAAGAGATCGTCGTCGCCGTCGTTGTCGGCGTCGCCGGCGTCCACGCCCATGCTGCCTTTGGCCTTGCCGTCGCCGCTCAACGCCGTCCCCGAGATGAGCCCCGTGTTCTTGAATGTGCCGTTGCGTTGATTGATCCACAGCAGATTCGGCTTGCCGTCGTTGGCGACGTAGATGTCCGGCCATCCGTCACCGTTGAAGTCCGCCGTCGAGACGCCGAGCGCCGGCCCGAAAGGACCACCGGGAAGCGCGGCGGCCGTCACATCCTTGAATGTCCCGTTCCGCTCGTTGTGAAAGAGGCGATCGGTCCGCGCGGTGTAGACAGCCGGCGTGCAGTAATCGCGGCGGCCGGTCAGGCCGGTGCAATGCTGGTCGTTGCCGATGCTGTACTCGACATAGTGGCCGACGTAGAGATCGAGCCAGCCGTCGCGGTCGTAGTCCACGAATGCCGCCGAGACGCTCCACCCCGGATCGCTGACGCCGCTGGTTGACGAGACATCCGTAAACGTCCCGTCGCAGTTGTTGCGGTACAGGCGATTCGCGTCCGAAGTTGGTGAGATAGAGATCGACGCAGCCGTCGTTGTTGAAGTCGCCGGTGGCGACGCCCATCCCATAGCCGGTCGCGTCGATCCCGCTCTTCTCCGTCACGTCGGTGAAATGCAGCGTGCGCGTGCCGTCGGCCTGGATCGTGAGATCGTTGCGATACAGCCGTCCCGCGCAGCGGCACCGACCGCGGCGGGATGAGGGCCTGATCGACCGTTCGGCCCGCCCCGAGCATCTGCCCCTGCGCGAAGTAGATGTCGAGGTCGCCGTCGTTGTCGTAGTCGAAGAGGGCGACTCCCCCGCCCATCATCTCGGGGAAATAGAAATCACCGGCCATGCCGTTGAAGTACGCGAAGTCGATTCCCGCGGCCTCGGCGCGATCGACGAACCAGTCGTGAGCGGTTGATTCGCGGTCGGATATTGCGGCCGGATTCGATGGAAGCGACCGGTCTGCGTCGGCGCTCCGGCGGCAACCGGCCACGATCGTGATGACGGCAAGCGCGAGAACGGAGAGGCGGAAAGACTGGTGAGTGCCCAAGCCCGGGGAACGAATGGATAGGACGACCGGTGAATGGAGGTTCACCAGTCGTCCCGCCCGCCGTGGTTCATCAGAACGTGAAGTTGCCGCTGAACTGGAACAGCCGCGGATCGATGATCGAGGTGGGCTGGCGCCACCGCGCGTCGAACGTATTGTTCACCGCGAGGATGCCGCTGCCGTTGAGCGCGTTGTAGGCATCGAGATTGAGTCTGCAGGCGGCGCCGCGGCCCCATCTTCACGATCTTGCTGAAGCGAAGATCGAGACGCGTGACCCGCGCTTCGAAGAGCGTGTTGGGGACGATCAGCGGCACCGTCGCCGTTCGTGCGCCGCCGGCGAGATCCCGTCCGAGCGTCGGCTTGATCTCGGCGGTCGTCGCCGGGTAATTCGCTTCGTACTCAGGTCCCGACAGGTTCTGGAACGTCGCCGCGATCAGGAAGTCTTTCGGCAGCGGATAGCTCCCGTTCAACTTGAGCTGCGTCTGCCCCTTGAACGGCGTGACGAGATGGCAGTTGACGAGCGCCTGCGGACTATCCACGGTGAAGCAGTTGTCGCGCAGCGACCATCCGGTATCCACGCCGCCGCCAATCCTGCCGCCGCCGCGCAGGCGGGCGTCGACCGACACGTCGATGAAGTGGTTGCGATAGACCGGCTTCCCGAAGTTGCTCGCCAGGGTGACCACGCCCTGGTTCTGGCCGAACTTCGCGGGGTTGATGTCGTACAGACCGCACACGTTATATCCGCCGCCGTCGGGCAGTCCGGCATTGGCCGGCGCCGTAACGCAGTAGGTGTCGTAGTCGGTCGGGACGACGAGGATGTTATCGGTCACGCGGTTCTTGCTGAGCGCGGCGGTGTTGCGGAAGTAGCCGCCGGTGTTGAAGTAGTAACCAGCAGTCACCGACATCCGCTCGCCGAGCTGCCGCTGCAGTTCGGACGAGAAGTCCCAGTTCGAATCGCGGACGCCCCACCCGGCCAGCACCGAGGGATCCCACACGGTCGCTTTCGGATTGTTCTGGCCGAAGAACTGGTTGTCGATCGCCAGGCACTCGCCGTTCGCGGCGAAGTTGCCCAGGTCGCAGTCCGGCACGAAGTTCTGGTTCGCGTCGTTCCAGGTGCGGGTCGTGGTGATGACCGACGTGGTAATCGGATTGTTCGCCGCCGGGACGTCGACGTTGGTTTTCGCCACGTACCGCCCGACGGCGAATTTCAACGCAGTCTTGCCGTCGCCCAGACAGGTCGTATGAGGCGTCCAGCCGCGGGTTGAGATCCTTCCAGGAGGGCACGCCCTTGATGGGATCGAAGTTCCGCTCGCCGAGCCACTCGTTGTGATCCGGGGAGCCCGGCCACGAGGACGGGTCGCCCGGCGTCGACTGCGCAGGCACCCAGCCGTAGTAGTAGTCGAAGCGCACACCCAGATCCAGCGTGAGCCGGTTGATCGTCCACTTTTCCTGGACATACGTGCCGAAGTCGTTGCCGCGATCGTGTCGCAGGTACGGCGTGGAGTACTGCGTCAGGCTGATCGGGTCGCCGTTCCTGAACGTGTAATTCACGTTGCCGTTGGTGATGAACTGCGCGTTGGTGGCGAGCACGTCGTTCTGCACACCAACCTTGAGGGTATGCGTGCCGGTCACGTACGTGGTCGAGAATCGCTGGCTGTAGCGGTTGGTGTAATTCGGGTTGCCGCGATACGTCGGCTGCGACCCGTAACGTGATGCCAAGGCCAACGTCGCGCACGCTGATGATCGAGGGCGTATCGGCCCCGGGTTCCCAGAACGCGTTCCACTGCGAGATATTGAACGCCGTTCCCGCTTCCATCAGCAGCCGGCTGGTGCGCGGCGAGCTCCACGTCGCCTGGATCAGACGACTGGGCTGGAACTTGTACGACGCGCCCGCGGCTTCCTGCGCGAGGCCGGTCGTCGATCCATAGCAGTTACAGGCGCGCTGGTAGTCGAACAGCAGGTTGAACTTGTTGCGGGCCGACGCCTGCCAGGTGCCGCGGCCGAAGGCGGAGTTGTACCACTCGTAGCGGCCGCTGAGCGCGTCGAGCGGGCGATCGACCCACGGCGTCCACTGCACGACTTTGCGGGCAGCGCCGGCCGGCGTCAGGAAGACGTCCTGCGTCTTGTTCCAGAAGTCGCCGGCAATTGCCTTCGATACGCCCCAGGTGCGCGGCGCGGTGAAGAACCAGAGCTCGTTCTTCTTGATCGGCCCGCCGATGCTGACCGATGCGTCGTACAGGCGGTCGGTCTGGTTCACCGACGTGAATCCGCGCGATCGCAGCTCGTCGTTCAGGTTCGAGCCCTCGAGGCTTGAGTTGCTGAACAGGCCCGCGGCGATGGTATTGAAGCTGTTGCCGCCCTCCTTCGGAATCATGTTCATGACCGGTCCGTCGGCGTTGACCTCGGCCGACAACCCGCTCGTCTGCGCCGCCATCTCCGAAACCGCCGCGGCGTTGATCTGGTAGCTGCTGTTGCCGTCGCTGTTTTCGACGACGAGTCCGTCGAACGAGACCTTGGTGCCGCGCTTTCCGTGAAACGCGCCCGGCTCGACGAGGTAGCGGCCGCCGACATCACCGATCCCCGACCAGCCCGGGGTCAGTGTGACGAGTGACTGAATATTCTTCGTGCTGACCGGCAGCGTGGAGAGAAGCTCGGCCGACGCGATGACCTGGCGGCGCGCGTTCGACGTATCGACGAGCGGCGACGCGCCGCTGACCGTGATGGTTTCTTCGAGGGATCCGACCTGCAAATCGACGTTCACCAGCGCGGTGAAACCCGACGTGAGGATGATGCCTTCCCGCTTGATCGCGTTGAACCCGGTCAGCGTAAAGGTGACCGTGTAAGTCCCCGGCACGAGGTCGACGATGTTGAATCGTCCCTGCTCATCAGTTACCGCGCTGCGCGACTTTTCGATCAGCGATGAGCTCGCCGCTTCGACGGTAACACCAGGCAAAATCGCGCCTGAAGTGTCCTTGACTATGCCCGTGATTCCACTGGACTGTTGCGCCCCGACGACGGGCGCCATGACTGAAGCGGAGAGAACGCCGGCGAGGGCAACGACGACCGCGAATCGCACCATAGACAATTCCTCCCGATCGACCGATCGGTCCGAGTCCACTGGTAACGGGGCGTCTTAAAGTGGTCGCATTGTTACGAACGTGTGAAGCGGTGTCAACGACAAAGCGTGGTTAGTTGCACGGAGCGCAGTCGCGGCAGACTTACGGTCGAGCTGCCGAGATATACGCCCTACCCGAACGATAGAGGGCGAGGCGTTCGCGAGCGGCCGCCAGCGCCCGCGGATCGGCGCCGTCACGTCCGAGCACCGCCAGCATGCGCTCAGCCGTCGCGGCCGCGCGATCGAATTGTCCGTTCGCCGCGAGCGCCGCCGCGAGGACATCGAGCGCTCCCGCATCCGGATCGGAGGCGCCGCCAACCAGCGGCTCCGCCAGCACAAGCGCGGCGCGGTGATCCTCGGACGTTGCGCCCGGCGACGTGGCGAGGAGCCACGCGAGCTGGGTGCTGGCTGGTGTCGAATCAGGCTTCGAGCGAAGCACCCGCCGGAACCGATCGATCGCCGGCGCCTGTTCGCCCCGTTTCGCGTGGATCAGGCCGAGCGCAAGGTTCGCATCGGCATACGACGGATCGAGCTCGGTGGACCTCGTGTACGACGTGACCGCGGCGTCGAGATCGCCGCTTCGCTCGAGCACGGCGCCGAGGTTGTAGTGCGCTTCGGCGCTCGCCGGCCACCGGCTGACGCCGTCGCGAAACGTGCGGACCGCTTCGTCGTGCTGTCCGCCGGCCCACTGCGCCAGGCCAAGGCCGTACTGCGCCGTCGCGTAATTGGCATCGATGGCGAGCGCCTGCTTGAAATGGTCCTGCGCCTCGGCGAACTCGCCCAGCTGCAACAGGCCGTAGCCAAGGCTGTAGTGCGCGGCCGCGCTGCGCGGCTGCAGTTCGACGGCGCGGCGGAGCGACGGCCGAGCGTCGGCAACGCGGCCCGGCCTCGAGCAGCGCCCCGCCCAGGCGGCGCTGTCCCTCGAAGTCGTTCGGATGGCCCTCCACGAACTCGCGATAGCGCGTGAGCGCTTCCTCCATTCGCCCCTGGTCCTTCAACGAATCGGCCCGCGCGAGCGTCGCCTCGGCGCCGGTTTGCGCCTGCATCGTCACGAACAGCGCGACCCAGAGCGTCATGTACGCGAGATTGCGCCGCTTCGGTGCCAGGCTCCGGCCGAGCGCCCCGGGATCGAATCGCTTCAGCAGGTTCGATCGGGCGGCTCTGTCGATCGCCTGAATCGACAGGTTGAGCAACGGCACCGACAGGAGCTTGTCGTAGAAGGTCGGCAGACCGAGTCGATCCAGCACCACGTAAAGCGCCACGACGCTCGACGCGTACAGCACGCCGAACATGATGCGCCCCAGCTCGGTGCGCGGCGACGTCGAGGGGTCGGTGAACAGCAGGTGCATCGCCAGGAAGATGGCGATCGGGAACGGCAGCTCGAGAAAGAAATGACTGCCGGTCGCGAAATAGTACGTGAGGCAGAACGCGTAAATCGTCGCGACCGCCGACAGCGTCATCGACGCGACGCCGAACAGAAACTGTCCCGGCAGCGCCACCAGGAAAATCAGCAGGTAGATGTGCGGCGGGTTGAACTGCGTCGCGGCAATTTCCGGCCCCCATGAGATGTGCGTGCGGCCGGTCACGAGCAGCCCGAGCGAGAAGATGGCCAGCGTGAAAGACGAGGGGTTGAAGATGTGGACGCGCCGCCCGTCCTTGTTCCACCGGATCAGCTCCTTGGCGGTGAAGCCCACCGCGACGAGCAGGAATTGCAGATAGAACCAGTCGGCCTTGAACCAGAGAAACAGGTTCGTGCTGAAGATGATCGGAAACGGCCCGAAGCCGAACGTATAGACGTCGCGCCGCGACCACGCGAGGAGCGCGTCGAACGCGTAGGCGAACATCAGCTGCGCCGCAATCAGCGGCGCCGCGTCATACACCTCGTGCCAGTACCAGCCCCAATACGTGAGGATGCTCAGGTGCGCGCACGCCTGGATGTAGTGCTGCTTTCGCAGCGCCACTTCGACGGTCAACGTGCGTCCGCCGCGCCGTACCGAGCGCGAGCAGGACACCGGTCCATACGAGCAGGACCGCGGCGGCGCCCCAGAAGGACCAGGCCAGGACCGGCTGATGCCGGATGTCCGGCAGGAACCCGAGCGCAACCAGCAGGAGCGTGAAGATCAGCGGGAGGACGAGCGGCCGCGCTGAGGGCGCGACACGCCCCTGGCGCGACGGTGACGGCGACCGTCGACTCGATGCCGCTTCGCCTACGCGATTGGACATGAAAAAAAGGCGATGGACCGGACGAGACGAGCGAGTATATCGCCCGGGTCGCCGGCCGCATCATCATTTCGCGTCATCGCCCGGGATCATCTATGGTGGCGCAGTATTTATCGTGGCGCCGCGCCCGCCGATTGCGTATCGTCTTGCTGAACGGAGGATTCGATGAGACGCGTGCTGTTTGTCGCCGCGCTGCTCGGCCTGCTGGCGGTCTCGGTCCGCGTCGCCGAGCTCCAGGCGCCGAATCCGGCGCACTTCCATCATGTCCACCTGAACTCGACCGATCCGCAGAAGACGTTCGAGTTCTACGAGCAGGTGTTCGGATCCAAGCGCATCAAGTTCCGCGACAAGTCGGACGCGCTCTTCACCGGCCGCGGGTTTCTGCTCGTGACCAAGGTGGACCGCGCGCCGAAGGATCTCGAGACCACGTCCATCCGCCATATCGGCTGGGCCGGCGTGGACGGCCCGAGCGAGTTCGCGTGGTGGAAGGCCAAAGGCCTCGAGTTTCATACGCCGCTGACGCCGCTCGGCCAGAACTGGTTCTTCTACATCTACGGCCCCGACCGCTCCATCTCCGAAATCTATACCGGCGACAAGAACCACTGGTTCAACCACGTGCACTACTCAGTGGACGATGTGGCGGCCACCGCCGGCTGGTATGAAAAGAATCTCGGCATGCGGTTCCCGGACACGGCGAAGCAGCCGCGGCCGACCGATCCGGCGGCACGCTGGGGCACGGCCGCGCGGGTGGACGACATCAGTTTCGTCCTGATCTACAAGGACCACTACTACGCCGATTCCGAAAAACGCCTGGCCGTGGGGACGCAAGCTCGAGACCACCGAGGGCAGCCCGGTCGATCACATCGCGTTCTCCTACGAAAACATTCAGCCCGCGTTCGACCGGATGAAGGCCGCCGGCGTGCAGATCGAGGCGCCGATCGCCATGCGGCCCGCCGACGATCTGAAGAGTTTCTTCGTGCGCGGCCCTGACAACGTCCTGCATCGAAATCGTCGAGGCGAAACCGATTCCTGACGGGCTGTGGCGATGACCGCCGCTACTTCAGGATCCCGATCGCTGTCCCCACGAACACGACCGCCGTCACATCGTCGGTGTCGCTACGCCATCCGACCTTGACGCCGCCAGCGAGGCCTTCGTTCTTCTTGGTGAAGCCGTAGACCGGCAGCGAGAAGGCCGCGACTTCGTCCCCGGGATTCCACTCGAGAACCGGGTCGATCGCCGCGCGGCCGTGAAAAAGAAAACGGCGCCAGCCGAACTGCAGGATGTGCTCGTCGCTGTCGCTCGGCGCACCGACCGTTGACGTGACGCATTCGAGCGCCGTGGTGCTGAGGGGTGTGCAGATCTGCCGCGGCGCGCCGGCCGCCTGCCACGCGTGCGCAAACTCGTATCCGCCCCACAGATACCCCAGCCCCGGCGTAAACCGTCCGACCGACGCCGAGAACGTCGCGCTCGAGTGGCTGTCTTTCGCCGGCGTGTAGACGCCCGGGTTCAAGTACCTTGAACTGCGTGCGCGCGTACTCGCCCTCGACGTCGAGCGTGATCGGGTCGGTGTCGGCCGCCTGCGAGCGCAGGAACAGCAGGCGCTCGTCCGGATCGGTGATCTGGTTGTCGTCGCAGTCTTCCCGGCCGACATTGCGCTTGCAGATGGCCTTTCCTTCGGCAATGTTCACCGTGCCCCGCCACAGGAACCAGTGCAGGCCGGCTTCCGCCTTCGCCGAGTTAGCCAGACCGTCGAGGCTGAGCGGCTGCGCGCTTTTCGTCGACTCGCTCAACGGCCCGCTGGCGGAGACGCTGAACGTGAAGTCGTCGCGGTGTTTTGGCGCCACGACGACCGCCACGCTCCCGACCTTTTCAGCGGCCGTGGCATCGAAGCTCACGGAAAAACCTGGCGCGTTGGGACTTCCGATCGTCGGCAACGTGGTGAGGTTCTGAAAGGCGTTGCCGCGAACCTCGGCCTGTGCCGCAGAGTCGCCCTGCGCATAAGCGACCGTTCCTGAGACGGCAATCAACACCAGTGCGATGGAGACGAAACGAGAATGAATGGACATGGTCAGGCTCCGTTACTCGACCGAGAGAGTCCGCAATCCAGCGGCGCGACCGTTCTCGCCGATCGTGCGGTCGACGGCGCGCATCGTGCCGCCTTTGGTCACTTCAAGCTTCAGATCGGTGTCAGGTGTCCCGACGGCGCGGTAGGACACATCGTGGTCGCCTGAAGCCAAATCGATGGTTTTGGTGCCGGACGTCTTGAACGTCATCGCGTCGGTGTCGGACGGGTCGTCAGTCGCCTGGACGGTTACCGCCACGACGCTTTGTGGACACGTACATTTGAAGGTGACAGATGTCGCCATGGGTTTCTGGTCTCCAGATAGTGTTGAGAACGCCCGCCTGCCGCAGGCGGGGCGCGCCGCTCGGCGCACATGAGGGTAACGTCCGGCATTCGAAATCTGAACAGAGAAGCACGGGCGACAAACTCGATCGCTTGCGACTACGATGTCGGAGTGATGCCCGCTCGAGTGCCGGAGGTCGGATTCGTCGCCTGCCTTGAACGGAGACCCGCCACATGAATTAAAGAAATGCGCTGGCTCTGGCGGTGGCCGCGATCGTGGCCGTCGCGGGCATGCTGCTTTTCGCGAGGCCGCAGCAGTCGCAGAACGAACCGGTCGAGCTGTCAGCGGTCGTGCTCGACGATCGGGACACGCCGGTCCGTGGACTGGTCGAAGCCGATTTCCAGGTGAAAGAGAACGGCCGGCCGGTCATGGTCACCGGGTTCAACAGCGTCGCGACGGACGCGTCGGCCACGCGCGGCCGCTCGATCGTGCTGATTCTCGGGGCTGCCGGCACGGACCCGGCGCTCACCGTCCGCGTCCAGCGCGTCGCCAACGCGTTCATGAAGCGCGCCGGCAATGGCGACGAGATCGCGGTCGTCCGCTACTCGAACCCGAAAGAGGAGCTCGCCGGCGGCCGCCAGGAAATGAGCATGCGGATCGCGGAGTACCGCGCGATTACCGGCGCGCCGCTCAACGCGAAAACGTCCCAGGACGTCCTCGATCTCATCGCGCGGATCTCCAGCGATCTGGCCCGCACCGAACCTCGCCGCCACGCCATCGTCGCCATCGGTTCTCCCGGAGTGTTCGACGTGGTCGAGCCGCCGCTGAAAAGCTACGAGCTGAACTGGCCTTACTGGGTGAAGGCGCTCAATGCCGCGGGACGCGCCAACGCCAGCCTCTATCTCATCGATCCGCTGGGGCTGACCGGCCGCGTGCGCATCAATCCCGACGGTCTCATCGCGCAGACCGGCGGCACGATCTTCGACAACCTCAATGAATTCGAGAAGGCGATCGATCGCATCTGGGCCGAGACCGGCTCCTACTATCGCCTCGAATATCTCCCCGCCGCCGACCGGCGCGAGGTGCAGGCGATCGATGTGAAGGTCTCCCGTCCCGGAGTGAAAGTCCGCGCACGGCGCAGCCGGTGATCACCGCTGTTCTTCTTCCGTGGCCTCCGTGGTGAAGCTTTAGTGACGTAACAGGGCGGTTCGATCCACAAAGGCCCTGACCAGCGTCGCGGCTTTGGCCGTGCCGCCGGCCGCGAGCAGCGTCTGTCCGACGCGGGCGGCCTCCGCCCGGAAACGTGGCTCCTCGAGCAGCCGCCGGACGCTGCGTCGCAGTGTGTCGGGTGACACGTCCGCCTTCGCGAGATACACGCCGGCCCCAACCTGTTCGACACGCCGGCTGACGATCTCCTGCTCTCCCATTTGCGGCACCGTCGCCATCGGCACGCCCATGCGCAGGCTCTCGCTGACGCTGTTCATCCCTCCGTGCGTGACGAACGCGGATGCGCGCCGCAGGACCTCGAGCTGTGGCACGAAGGCGGCGGCTGCGACATTGGCGGGCAGCGGGCCGAGCTCCGCCGCGCGAACGCGCGAGCCGAGCGAGACGATGACCTGCACAGGCTCGTCGCGAAACGCCTCGACACAGTGGCGATAGAACTGCGGGTCCGCATTGAAAAGCGTGCCGAGCGAGACGTAGACGACCGGGCGGGCGGCGTCCGGCTGAATCTCTGCGGGCCATTCATGCGCCGCTGACGTTTCCTCGCTGACCGGCGGGCCGACAAACTGAAACGACGCGTCGAAGGTCTCGCCGCGCGGCTGGAATTCACGCGAGGTGTGGACGATGTTCAGGCCGGAGTGACCGAAGACGGTGCCGAAGACGCCGAGGCCCCGGACGTGATGGCGGCGCGACAACCGGCGCCGCAGGATCAGCGCCTTCGACACCGCTCGCAGCTTGGCCAGCGTCAGCCGAAGGCTTTTGGGACGCACGCCGCTCGACGCCGCAAACGCCAGCACGTGGCGGTTGATCGCAAATGTCGTCACGGACGTGACGACGGGCACGCCGAGCAGTTGCCCCACCCACTGTCCCCAGGGCGCGACCGAGTCCGTGACGACGTAGTCGGGGCGCTCGTCGCGCATCCCCGCGAGATCGGCGTCGAGCACGTCACGCACGATGCCCATCAGCAGCAGCGAGATCTCCTCGGTCTTGTCGGGCAGCTGTGTCAGGCTCTCGAGGGAACCGGCACGGTAGGCCCGGTATCGTGCACCGGTCCGCTCGATGTCGGCAGCGAACGCGGGCGACGAGTAGACGACGAGATCCTCGCCCCCAGAGACCAATTCGCGGACGAGCGGCAGCAGCGGGGTCATGTGCCCGCGAAACGGCAGAGAGACGACCAACCCCTTCGTCACACCGTGCTTTTTACACCTGACGCGCTGGCGGCGCGTTTTCGGCAGCAACCTGCCGGCGAACCGCGCCATCGACGTTGGGGCCGCCTTCCTGGACCGGCTCGACATAGAAGCGTGCCCAGGCCAGGAGTCCGCCGCTCACGCCGAAAATGATGACGCCGCGCATCACGTGCGCGGAGCCGTCGCGCCGCGTGCCGCGGTGTTCCCACTCGCTCCAGACCTCGTCGTGATTGACGGCGGAGTGCTGCACTTTCGCGGTGATATCAGGAATCGCCGCGAAGATCTGCTCCCAATTGCGGCGGACCTGGTCGCGCCCGGTGAAGCTGCGCTCGGGATGGGCCGGCGTGTCGTTCCGGTAGTCCGCGGCGAAGCAGGACACGAGCGCGTTCAGGTCGTGGGCGTTCGTCGCCCGCTCGAGGCGATCGAGCACGTTCGCCGGACCATCGATTGTCTCGTCATGTCGTCATCAGGCATCTCCCATAATGAATACAGTCACACTGTAATTAAATGTATAATGTGCCTCGTGGCTCCGAAAGTCAAACGCGCACGGCGCTACGACTCGGCACGACGCCAGGCAGCCGCGGCACTGCGCCGCGCCGCCATCGTCGACGCCGCGAGCCGCCGGTTCGTGCGCGACGGATTTTCCGGGACGACCATCGCCAGCATCGCCGCGGACGCCGGCGTCTCTGAAGAGACGGTGTACAAGGCCTTCGGGAACAAGGTCGCGCTCGTGCGGGCGATTCGCGACAAGGCGCTCGCCGGCGAAGGGGCGGTGCACGCCGAACGGCGATCGGACCGGTTGCAGGCGAGCGAGCACGACCCGCGCGCGATCGTTCGAGGCTGGGGCGTCCTGACGATGGAGGTCGCGCCGAGGGTGGCGCCGGTGCTGCTGCTCGTGCGCGACGCAGCGGCGAGCGATGCCGAATTGGCGCGATTGCAGGAGGAAATGGATGCGTCCAGGCTGACGCGCATGACGCAGAACGCGCGGACGTTGCTGAGAGGCGGACACCTGCGCGACGGGATCACCCTCGATGCCGCGGCGGATGTGTTGTGGACGTACAGCTCACCCGAGCTCTACGAGTTGCTGGTCATCCGGCGGGGCTGGTCCATCGAACGGTACGGACGATTCGTCGCCGACGCGATGATTGCCGCGCTGCTGCCGCCCTAGTCGAACGTCTCCGCGAATCAGTGCACGTTCCACAGCCACCGCGGAGGACGCGGAGCACGCAGAGAGTCGGAATTGACGAATAGTATCGCCGGCGCCGCTGACCTCAACTAGACTTGCGCCGACGCGCGATCATGACAGGCCGCGCTGGTTTCACCGGTGGAGGTCTGCATGAGAGTCCGTGCGCTCGTCGTCGCGTTGTTGCTGGTGAGTGCGGCGTGTGGGGGCGGGAATTCGAACCCGAACGGGCCGAGCGGTTCCGGAGGAAGCGGGTCGAGCGGAACATCCAGCCACGGCACGCTCACCGCGGTCATCGACGGCGTCGCCTACTCAGGCACCGTGAGCACTGCGTCCAATACGAACGGGATCCTGACCGTCACCTCGAATACCACCGATCGAACGCGCTCGGTGAATTTTGCGACGACGGCGACGATCGGCACGACCTCCGTGACGGCTCCGCGACGTCGATGCAGGTCATCACGTCAAACGGAACCACCGTCACCGGAACCTGGATTGCGGTGACCGGCCTTGGCACAGGCACGATCACGATCAGCGCGCTGTCATCGGCCGGTGCGAGTGGAACGTTCAGCTTCAACGCCCCGCCCGTGGGCGCAGGCGCAACAGGCACGAAGGTCGTCACCAGCGGCGTGTTCAGCGTCACGTTCTGAGAGGCCAGACTACTTGGCGTCCGCGGCGCCTTCCTCTTCGGTCACGAAGATCTCCGCGATGATGCTGACGTGCGCCTCGAACCAGTGGCCGCCCATCACGCGGCCGTCGGACAACGCCACCGATCCGTGCGCGTGGACCGTCGGCACGCCCTGGGCGTTGACCGAGATGCTGCCGACCATCGAGACGACTTCGGCCTCCTGATTGAGCTCGAGTCTTCTTCTGACCGAGGCCGCGTTCGACGTCCGTCCATCCGAACGTGCCTTTATCGAGTGCGCCGAGACCCGTGAAGTGCGCGTTCTTCACGTGGTACTTCTCCGCGAATTCGACCAGCGCCGACATGATGTCGTCGCCCTTGGTCAGGTTGATGCGGAACGTCCGTCCGCCCTGATGCGGGTGCGTCCCCTTTGCCGAGATCGGTCACCTTCATCCCCGGCGCCATGCCTTCGGCGGACGAAAGCCGCGCGGCATGTAGCCCTCGGGCGTCGGTTGCGGAGCGGCCTGCGCCGCCGGGGCCTGCCCGGCGCCGGCCTCACGACCCGCCGTCAGCGTCAACCCGGCAGCGAGGAACAGCGGAAGAAGTATCGCGACGTTTGGAGTACCGCGCATCTCATGCACCTCGGCGAAAAAGGCTCAAATTTCCGGGCTTCAGCATACCCGAGCTCGGGGTCAGCCGCGCTCGGCGGTCGCGATGTCCACGCTGTGTTCCTTGAGGAACTCGGCGCTCATCGTGATGCCGAGACCCGGCCGATCCGGCGCGAAGAAATGCGACGGGCTCGGCTGCCACGCGCCGAACAGTTCGCGCAGCAGCGTCACGTCCCGCGGATCGTTCGGATTGAGCCGGCCCTGCTCGAGGATGCTGAAGTTCGTCGACGCGGTCGCCAGGTGCAGGTGCGCGGCCAGGCACACCGCGCCGTTCGGGTTGTGGGGCTGGAACGGCACGAAATGCGTTTCGGCGAGCGAGACCGCCTTGCGGAATTCCGTGATGCCGCCGATCCGGGCCGCGTCCGGCTGGTACAGCCGGATCGCGTCCTTCTCGATGTACTGATACATCTGGAATCGCGATTTCAGGCGCTCGCCCGCGGCAATCGGCGTCGAGGTGGCGGCCTGCACCTCCCGCATCGCCGACGCCTCCTCGGACAGGATGGGCTCCTCGAGAAACATCACGTTGTAGGGCTCGAGCGCCTTGGCGACGCGGATCGCGCCGCCGGTATTGAACTTGGCGTGCACGTCGAGGGCGATCTCGAACATCGGCCCGCCCTCGCGGATGCCCCGCACGAGCCCGACCGCATCGGCCATTTCCTTCAGCGTCACCTCGCGATTGAGCGACGTGGCCATGGTCTCGCCTTCTTCGCGCTGGAACGGATCGATCTTCACGGCAATCGACCCCTCGGCCACCATCTTCCGGGTCGCGTCGCGGTACGCATCGGGCGTGCGCACGTTGCCCAGCCCGCCGCTCCGGTAGTAGCGGAGGCTCTCGTTGACTTTGCCGCCGATCAGCCGATAGACGGGAACGCCGAGCTTCTGGCCGATGATGTCCCAGAGTGCGATGTCGATCGCCGAGATCGCCGACTGCACGGCGCTGCCGTGCATGGCGGCGCGGGACCGCGAGATGTCGTACCAGATCTTCTCGATGTCCCAGGCGCTCTGCCCGACCACCAGCGATCGGTTCATTTCAATCTCGGTGGCGATCGTCGCGACCTCTGGGAAAATTCGTCCCCTCGCCCCAGCCGACGATCCCGTCGGCGGTCTCGACGCGGCACAGCAGGCAGAAATTTCCGGTCAGCTGCCCCTTCGCGTCTTTCATGAAGCGGACGATGTAGGGGTCGACCCGCGTGATGCGCAGGTCGTTCTTCCCGGCCATCGGCTTCGCCTGGTTGAGCACGGAGTTGGTCGCCTGCCCGGTCCACGCGCTCACCGCGCTGTCGCCGCGGCCGAACTTGACGGCCGCGCCTGCGCCGAAGAGTCCCGTCGCCATCTGTGCCAGGAACCGGCGGCGCCGATTGGTCGCGTCCGCGTGTCGGAGACTTGGTACGGTTTGTCATGAGTCCTCGCGTTCGCTATCGCGGTCCGTAGTGTGGCGCGGGCTGACCGGCTTCCAGCGCGCCGAGATCCGGCGCGGCGCCGGCAAATCCATCCGTGATGTTCGGCAGGACGACGCCGCGATCGATGGCGGCCGATCCCGGCTTCAACCGGAAATCCAGATCCTCCGCCTTGAACAACTTCTGCACGCTCTTCAGGTCCTTCGCGTCGAGGCGGGGCACGTTCACGAACACGTCGTAGTCGAGCGTGAGGCTGTGCTCGTCCTGGTGCGTGGCCGCGGAATATTCGCGCAGCGTCTTGAAGCTGCGCGCCGTCAGGCGTCCGTCGCGCGCGCCGCCGCGGCCGCCATCGCCATCCCCGTCGCCCGCCGGTGCCGCGCCGCGCGCCGGAATGCCGTAGTCGGCGGCCACCGCCGCCGGCGGCGAATTCCATTGAAACGACACGTTCGCGTTGGGATTCGGGCGGAAGCCGTTGTAGTCCGACGAACTGTAGTTCGTGTTCGTCGTCACGCTGAAGATCGCCGGCGCGGTGTTCTCGCCGAGAAACAGGTTGTTCCGCCAGTGCGCGTTGGCCGACGAGCCGGCGGCGGTCTCCGTGAGAATCGTGTTGTTGTAGAAGAGCACGCCCGCCGCGCCGCTCGTCATGCGCGTCGAGCCGCCGGGCGCGTGATAGGCGATGTTGCGGATCCAGTAGACCGGACCGCCGCCCGCCGGCTGATTGCACATCGGATGCGAGGCCGAGTTGACCATCATGTTCCGCATCACCCGGATGTTGTGCAGGCTGCCGTCGATCTCGAAGGCGTTGTCGTGAAAGTTCGTCATGTAGTTGTTGTAGAAGTCGATCGCCACCGGCCGCCGCTCGCGGAATTCCTTCGGCGGATACTGCGGACCGTCGATCGCGCTCGACCCGTCGGGATTGCCGTAGGTCTCCACGTCGATGCCGTCGTGAAAGTTGGCGACGTAGTTGTAGGCGACGACGTGCCCGGGGCCGTAGATCTTGACGGCGACGTACGAGGCCATGGTCGGCGGGAAATCCTGCCCGTCCACGCCTTTGAACTGCGCCCAGAAGTTCCCGCTCCAGCCGAGCAGACGCGTCGGATCGTCGCGGCCGATGAAGTAGTTGTCGGCGATGTAGAAGTCGCTCGAGCCTGAATAGTTCGAGAAGACGCCGATGCCGACGTTCTCGAGACGGCATTTCTTGACCGTCAGCCCCTTCGATCCGGCGATGAACTGCGTGCCGGCCCAGATCGCGATGCTCGGTATTCCGGAAGGTGATGCCCTCGAAGTAGTTGTAGTTGGCGGCCTTGACGTTGAACAGGTTGAAGTTGCCGCCGCCGTCGAGAATCACGTCGCCGTCGCCCGCCGCCTTGATCGCGATCGGCTTCTCGGGCGTGCCGCTCGCGGTCAGGTAGTAGGTGCCTTCGTACGGACTCGTCATGTTGTACGTGCGATCCGGGCCGTAGAACTCCGGGTGGTACCGGTACAGCCCGGCGTGGACCAGGATCGTGTCGCCCGGCCCTCACCCGCGGCCGCGCCGTCGTCGTCGTATCGCCGCCGCCGCAGACGTAGTTGTAGGCGCACATGATCCCGTCGAAGGACGGCTCGGACCTGGGACCCTTGTAGGTCAGCGGATAGACGTGATAGACCTTGCCGCCGGCATACGGCTTGGGCTCGGGACGCGTGCGCACCGTGACCGTGCGCGTCGCGGCGCTGGCGGCCCCGCGCAGGCCGTCGGGATCGGACATCACGAACCGCGACTTCGTAGGCGGTGTCCGGCTGGAGGTCGAGCATGCTGCCCGCGAACATGTTCGGCGAGACGAGGTCCCACGAATTTTCCTGGTAGATGCGCTCGCCGTGCAGGCGCAGCAGCGGCAGTCCCTGCTTCCACTGGGTCTCGCCCTGCTGGCGATAGGACACCGCCACCTGGGCGTTGCGGTTGTCGTCGCCGTCGATCGAGCCATTCGAAGCCCAGGTTGATCAGCGTCGGGTGATCGACGATCAACTCGCCGGGCGTGATCCGGTCATCCGCCGCCGCGGCCCTGGCGGGCGTGCCCGCCAGGATGGCCAGCAGAATCGCGCCGACTCCCGATATCCGCCGGCCGTGTTTCATGAAACGCATGACAAACCCTCGATGACGTGATGACTCAGAACTTGAAGCTGCCGCCGATTCGCGCGATGGCCGGCGGTGTGATCGCGCTCACCACGCCGAAGGTCGGCCCCGTCACATAACTAACCGTGGTCGCCGCGTTGGTGTTCAACGCATTGAACACCTCGAGCGACAAGTCCAGCGTGGTGCCGCGCTGCATCCTGAACTGCCGGCTCACCTTGAGGTTCAGCAGGTTGACACTCGGATTCCGCTGCGCGCCGAATTCCTCCGCCGGCACCGTCACCGTGCCGAGCTGCGGCACGCCGGTGAACTGAATCGTCCGGTAACTCGGCGAACCGGCCAGCGAATTGAACACCGCGCCGAACCGGAGCTGCCACGGCAGGTCGTAGGAGCCGAGCGCCTTGAACGACCAGTCGCGGGTTTCGTCGAGCGGATAGAAATCCTGATTCGGATTCTGCGGCAGCGCCGACGATCCGGCGCTCACGCCCGTGCCGATCGGCAGCCAGCGGTGATTCTGGGTCAGCGAGAGCGTCGCCAGCGCCATCCAGCGTCCCGACTTGCGCTTGGTCGCCGTGAACTCGAGCGAGTGCGAGTAGTCCGGCCGTCCGTCGCGGTTCGTCTGGAAGTTCTGCACGAACGCCGCGCCGGCCACTGACGCCGGATACGTATAGAGCACGATCGGTGTGCCGGTGACCGGATCGACGCGCGGAACCGGCACGGTATACGCGTCGTAGGGCCGCAGCGGATTGGTGGCGCTATAGAGGCTCGCCTGCCGGTTGTAGACGTAGAGGCCGCGGAGCGAGAAATTCGCCATGAGCTCGTGCTCAATGGCGGCGGTCGCCGTGTGATACACCGGCTGCTGCAGGTCCGGATTGATCACCGACGTCGTTCCGCCGGTCTGGCTCACGAAGTTCGCTGATGTCGGGACGAGCGCGCCGAGCGTCGAGGGCGACGCATCGCAGCTCGTGAACTGCGTGGCGACGCACGGGCCGGACCAGCGGTAGGTGGTGGTCACGAGACTCGCCGGATGATAGTCGAGCGCAAAGGCGCCCGTGGGATCGATGCCGTACTGCCCGTAGGTGCCGCGGATCACGGTCTTGGCGTGCCCGAACGGATCGAACGCCGCACCGATGCGCGGCACGACCTTCTTCCACTCCAGGACGTCGCGGCCCTGGACGCTCTGCGCGTCGGAAAACTGGCCGGCCGGCTTGTCCTGATCCTCGTAGAAGACCCGGGTACTGGTCGTAACGGAAACCCAGGTTGAGCGTGAGCCGGCTGCCGACCTGCCACGTATCTTTGACATAGGTGCCGAACACGATCTCCTTGCCGACGGCCTCGAGCGGGCTGTTGTAGGTCAGGATCTGATACGGCTGGTGCGCCACGCCGGCGACCGTATTGAACTGCAGCTGGTAGTTGCCGAATGCGTTGTCGAGATACCGGTTGCCATGCCACTCCGGCGGATAGAGCGCATAGCCCGCCTGGAAGGAGTGCTTCCCGGTCTTCCCGGATTCCGGATAGTAGCTCACGCTGCCGGTCGTCTGCGCGCGGTTGTGCGAGCCTTCGTCACTCGATCCGGTGTTGACCATCGGGCCGGTCACCTGCCGCGTCACGATGTCCACGCTCCACGGATTGCCGGCGACAGCGACGTCGTCCTGGTGGCGATAGTAGTAGCGCTGCAAGTAGACGCCGCCCAGCACGTTCACGAGCAGGTTCGATCGCGGGTTCCACGCCACTTCACCCTTGCCCACGTAGCCGTGGAATGGATAGTTGTAGGTCGACCCGAACGGCACGAAATTGCTGCCGCCGCGCTCGTACTGATACTTGAGCATGTGCGCCCACAGGCCAATGAGTCTGACGTTCGGCGACGCCTGAAACGTCGACTTCACTTCCTGGTTGGTCTGCAGCAGCGGATCGAAGCCCTGCTCGCCGTCCTTGCCGAGATAGCCGATGACCGTCGGGTTCTTCTTTTGCGCGTGCCAGCCGCCGTAGAACCACCACTTGTTTTTCAGGATGCGGCCGCCGAGATCGCCGAACACGTCGTAGAAGTAGTCCAGCCGGTTCCCGGCGAGCGAGCCTTGCGACTCCGGCACGTTGGTCGCCTGCAGGGCATCCCATTCGCCGCCGGTATTCACCGTCCCGTGAAACGTATTGCCGCCGGACTTCATCACCGTGACCATGCTCGTGCCGGGCACCGCCACGTCGGCATCCGATCCGGTCGCGCGGATCTGGACCTCTTCGAGCGAATCGTAGTCGTAGAAGAATCCGGACGATGAGCCGCCCTGCCAGGTGTTGATGCCGTCGAGCAGCGGGACCATCGTGCCGGCGACGCCGTAGCTGACCACGGCCTGCTGGTTGCCGAGTTGGCTGCCGCCGACGTCCGGCGTATTGGACGGGCGCACGCCCGGCGCCATGTAGATCGCCTGATAAATGCTGCGCGTGGTCGGCACCGAGTCGAGCGTATTACGAGTCAGCGTGCTGCTGCTCACGGTCGTGGACAAGTCGATCACCGGCGACTGGCCCGACACGATGATCGATTCCTCAATCGACCCGATTTTCATCGCGACGTCGAGGCGCGCCGAAAAACCCAGCGAGAGGGCAAAGCCGTCGCGAATCTCGGACTGGAACCCGGTCAGCGAGAAACTGATGCGGAACGTGCCCGGCGGCAGGTTGGGAACGGTGTACTTGCCTTCCGAGTCCGACACCGTCGAACGCGGAATCTGCAACGACGGGCCGGAGACTTCCACGGTCACTCCCGGCAGCGCGGCTGACGAGGCATCGGTGACCGTGCCCTGGATGGTGCCGTTCTGCCGCGTATCCTGCGCGGACGCCGGCGCCGCGAGCAGCGCGCCGAGCGCGCACATCAGCGCCAGAACGAGATGGACGTATGGCCTCGACGCGCGCATCGGACACTCCTTTCGCATTACCGTGGCGTGTGAATAATGTTCGCTATACGAACATTGGTTCGCCTGAAGCGATGCTTTTTACCTCCCGTACCTTGCCAAAGTCAAAGGATTCCGGGTCGGCTGTCGCGATTGGAGTTCAGCGGCTGAAGGAGTTCCGGCGCGGCGTCACCGCGGGTTCGCCGGCCGCGCGGCTTCTTCCTCCTGCGCGCTGACGCCGGTGCTCAGCCCGATGCCGCTGCCGCGATTGATCGGCTGATACGGCCGGGTCGCCGCAACCTTCTCGTTCAGCACCGTCCCGAGCCCCGGCCGGTCTGGCAGCTCGCAGAAACCGTTCTTGACGATCGGCACCAGGCCCTCGTGCAGGTCCATGTCGATCTGTCCGGTGTAGGCGCGCGTTTCCTGGATGTAGAAATTCGGCGTCGCCGCGTCGAAATGGAAATTCGCGAGCGCGCCCGCCGGGCCGTGCGGACCGTGCGGCGCCATGCGGATGCGGTTGGCCTCGGCGATCGCCGCGATCTTCCGCGCCTCGGTGATGCCGCCGCAGGCGCAGAGATCCGGCTGCGCGAAATCGATCAGGTGTCTCGACAGGTAGGGATTGAACGCGAACTTCGTCGTCAACCGCTCGCCGGTGGCAATCGGCGTGGTGGTGTGCGCGCGCAGGTGCGCCCAGTCCTCGATGTCGTCCATCTGGATCGGTTCCTCGACCCACATCAGGTTGCACTCCTCCACGCCTCGCATGTACTGGAGCGCTTCCGAGGTCGGCAGCCGTCCCTGCCCGTGGATCGCGATCTCGTGCGTCGGGCCGGCGGCCTTGCGCATCGCCTTCGTGAATTCGATCATCTCGGTGATCGAACCGCGCGGCCACCCGACCCGGCTCGCGGTGTAGCCGTCCGCCTTGGTCTTCGCCCACGACTCCGCGGTCGTCGCGCCGCCGCCGCCGTAGACGCGAACCTTGTCGTGAATCGGTCCGCCGAGCAGTTTGTAGATCGGCTGGCCGAGCGCCTGCCCGAGGATGTCCCACAGCGCGATGTCGACCGCGCTCAGCGCCGCCGTCAACGGACCGCCGCGCCAGCGCGGACCTTCGTAGAGATCTTCCCAGATCGCTTCGATTTGCGTCGGGTCGCGGCCGGTCAGCACCGGCGCGAACTCGTTGATCGCGGCCGCCGTCGACACTTCCTTGCTCGACTGCGTCGCCAGCCCGAGGCCGATCAGGCCCTGATTGGTGTAGACCTTGACGAAGATGCCGGCGCCCGGCGACACGGTCGGCGCGACCAGGAACGTCTTGAGCCCGGTGATCTTGAGGTTGAACGGTTTGGCTTTCTCGCGCGCCTGCGCGAGCAGGCCCTCGGGCGAGAACAGGCCGGCGAGCGACGCGCCGCCGGCCGTCGCCAGAACCCGCGTCATCCACTCCCGGCGCGTCAGCGTCATGCGGTGCCTCCCGTCTCGGTTCAAGGGCGCCACTGTATCGGCGCCCTGCCGCAGCGTCAAGAACCACGCGGCGGCAAAGACTGGCACAATGAGCGCGGGAGCGCCGACGTGATGACGAAAATGCTGTGGGTGGCGACGTTGACCGCGATGTGTGCGTTGAGTGCGATGCCTGCCGTGGCCCAGCAGAGACCGCCAAGTCCCGACGCGCATGCGGCGACGCAAGTGGGCGGACATTACATCGGCGCCGATCCGCTCTACGTGGACGGCAAGTGGATCGAAATCAGTTACGGCGGTCCGATCAAGAGAAGCCGCGACCTCTGGGGTTCCGGCGCCGCCTACGGGCGGATGCTGATGAACGGCGCGCCGGTCTGGCGCGCCGGCGCCGACATCTCGACGTATCTCATGACCGAGACGACGCTGGTGATCAATGGCAAGACGATCGCACCCGGCGGCTACACGATGTTCATCGACCTCAAGCCCGGTCAGTGGACGCTGATCGTGTCGAACTGGGAGCCGCAGAAGCAATTCAACCCGGGCGACCGCACCAGGCTGTGGGGCTCGTTCGGCTACACGCCGGACAAGGACGTCGTGCGCGCGCCGATGACGTTGACCACGCTGCCGTTTTCGATGGACCAGCTCACGTGGACGTTCACCGACATGTCCGATGCCGGCGGCCGCCTCGCGATCATGTGGGACAAGGTGATGGCGACCGTGCCGTTCACCGTCAGGAAGTAATGGTACCACACTAAAAAAGCAACACCACGGAGGACACGGACGAACAACGGAAATCACGGCAAAACCCAAGAAGGAATCCGTGATCTCCGTGTAGTTCCTCCGTGCGTTCCGTGGTGAGCTTTTGACTCCGTGCGTTCCGTGGTGGCGTTCTTGTGACTATTTTCCGACGGCAGTCTGGGCCGCGGCGCGCCGCTCCATCTGCGCGGACACCAGGCGATAGGCGACGTAGTACTTGAAGATGTTGCTCACGTAGGTCACGGTCTCGCGGCCGATCTTCTCCGACGCCACGCGCTCGACGTTGCCGAACCAGACATTGGGATCGAGGCCCCGTTTCGCGGCCTCGGCGCGGAGTTGCCGAATGCGCCTCGGCCCGGCGTTGTAGGACGCAAACGTCATCAACGCCTTGTTCAGGTCGTCCATCGGCTCGTCGGCGTAGTACTGGTCTTCCATGAAGCGCATGTATTTCACGCCGGCGTGAATGTTCGGCTCGATCTTGGTGATGTCGCCGACCTTCAAATCCTTGGCGGTCTTCGGCATCACCTGCATCACGCCGATCGCGCCGACCGGACTCTTCTTGTTCTGATCGAGCGTGGATTCCTGGTAGCCCTGCGCCGCCATCAGCAGGTAATCCAGTTTGTACTGCCCGCCGTACTTCTTGAACAGGTCCACCACCGCCTGCAGCTTGCGGCGTTCGGCCTCGGACGCCGCGTTCTTCGCGTACTGCCCGCTCACGAGGTACCGCTTCTCGATGACGTTGCGAAAGGCGTCGCCCCGTCCGTGCTTCTTGATCCAGGTATCGGCGGCGGCGCGCAGCTCGGGATTCTCCTTGCGGAACGCCAGTGCCAGCGTGCCGCCGGTACGGACTTTTACATCCTGATGCACGTTGAGGTCGGTGAACACCGTGTCCCAGAAGGCGGCCAGGTAGTCGTCGACGACCGTGATCGGCGCGAGCCCGGCGTTGACCATTTCGAGCACGTCATCGTCTTCGAGCACTTCCGGCGCGGGCACGATGACGACCGGCGGCTTGCCGCGCGCGGCCAGCTGCTGGTTGAGGCTGACCAGTGATTCTTCGTAGATGCCGCCCTTGCGGACGAAGACTTCCTGCCCGGCGAGATCGTCGAGCGTCGCGATCGGCGGCGCCCCCGGGCCGGTGACGACGACCTCGTCGACGTCGCGGCGGGTCGGCAGCGAGAACGCCACCAGCTTCTCGCGCTCGGGGGTGACCGTCACCATCGCGGCGACCATGTCCACGGTGCCGTTGACCAGCGCCGGGTAGAGCTGATCGCGGGACAACGGCACGATCACGACGTTCACTTTGAGCTTGCCGGTCTTCAGATCGTCGTTGAGATCTTTTTCGAAGAGGCGCAGCGACTCGTAGGTCACGCCGCGCTCCTGTCCATGGTCGATGAAGTAGTGGGTGCGGTTGAACGTGACCGCCACGCGAATCATGCGGCGCGCGACCATTTTGTCGAGGTCGCCGGTGAAAGGAGTGGCGATTGCGGAACGCAGTCCTTCGGGCAGCGCGTCGTAGGGCCCGGGCGTATCCGGGATCGATCCGTCGTCGGCCGCGGGTTGCGTCGAGCACGCGGCGACACCGATGGTCAGGAGGGCAATCGCGCAACGCGCGAGGAATTTCGTCATTACTTATGGCTTACCTCGAGGACCCGGCAGCCGCAGCGGCTGCCGGTCCCCTCTGTCGTTACTGTCGCGCCATCGCGACGCGAAGGCGTTCGTCCGCCGAGATGTAGTGATCCGCGTCCTCGGCGTCCTTGCCGAGATCGATCTGCACCCAGTGGATCTTCCCGTTGAACCTGCTGCCGTGCGCGGTGTAGTCGGGACTGACCGTGGTGCCCGACTCGTAGCCGATGTCGGTGGTCTCATCCGCTGAAAACACGAAACCCTGCGTCTGGTCGACGCGGCCCTTGCCGGCTTCCTTGCCACCGCAGTATAGCGTGACGTTGCCGCCCTTGCCATTCCCGCCGCCATCGTACGCGAACTCCACGCGCACCTGCGTCTTGCCGGCCGGAATGGGTACGGTGCTCTCGACGGCGTACGACTTGATGCCCAGCACGTTGTAGACGAACTTGGCCTTGCCGCCTTTCGCGTAGAGGCTCCAGCCGCCGAATCGTCCGCCTTGCGCGATGAACACGCCCTCGGCGCCCTTGGCCGGCACGTCGATGTCGGCCGTCACCGCGAACGACTTGTTCTTGATGCTGACGACGCTGTTCTCGGACAGGCGCCCCATGCCCGCAAAGAGCAGTTGGGAGTTGCCCTTGATCAGCGCCGGCCGGCCGGCCAGTTCGGGAACGAAGCGTTCGATCTGCCGATCGTCGAGCGGCAGCACGTTGAACTTGACCGCTTCGATCAGCCACAGCCGCTGCAATTCGTGCAGCTTCTCCGGCATCTCCTTCGCGAGGTTTTTGGCCTGCGACCAGTCGTTGGTGCCGTCGTACAGCTCCCACACGTCATCGTCGAACTTCGGCATCTTCGCGCCGCCCATTTCCCACGGCGTGCGGTGCTTGGTGACCGCGCTCCAGCCGTTGTGGTAGATGCCGCGGTTGCAGAACATCTCGAAGTACTGCGTGGTGTGCCGCTCCGCCGCACCGGCGTCGTTGAAGCTATACAGCATGCTGGTGCCTTCGTACGGGCTCTGCTGCACGCCGTTGACCGTCACCGGCTCGGGCAGTCCCGCCGCTTCCAGCACCGTCGGGGCAAGATCGATGACGTGGCTGAACTGATTGCGGATGCCGCCCTTTTCCTTGATCGTCCGCGGCCAGTGCACGACCACGCCGTTGCGCGTGCCGCCCCAGTGTGACGCGACCTGCTTGGTCCACTGATACGGGGAGTTCATCGCCCACGCCCAGCCGACCGCGTAGTGTCCGTAGGACGCCTCGCCGCCGAACTCATCGAGCTTGGACATCATGAATTCGGGCGTTTCGAGCGCGGCCATGCCGTTGAAGTTGGCCATCTCGTTGAACGCGCCCTGGAGCGTGCCTTCAGCGGAGGCGCCGTTGTCGCCGATGATCAGATAGATCAGCGTGTCGTCGAGGATGTCCATGTCCTTGAGCGCGTCGATGATCCGCCCGACGTGGTGGTCGGTGTGCTCCATGAACGCCGCGTAGACTTCCATCTCGCGTTCGAGCGCCGGCTTCAGCTTCGGATCCATCGCGTCCCACGCCGGAATCTCCTTGTGGCGCGGCGTCAGTTCGGCGTTGGCGCCGACCAGGCCGAGCTCCTTCTGCTTCGCGAAGGTCATCTCGCGCTGCTTGTCCCAGCCGTGCGCGAACTTCCCCTTGTACTTTTCGATCCACTCCTTCGGCACGTGGTGCGGCGCGTGCGTCGCGCCCGGCGCGAAGTAGATGAAGAACGGCTTGTCGGGAAGGAGCGCCTTCTGCTGGCGCGTCCAGGCGATCGCCTTGTCGGCCAGATCTTCGGTCAGGTGGTACCCCTCGGCCGGTGTCTTCGGCGGCTCGATCGGCGTCGTGCCTTCGTACAACGCGGGATCCCACTGGTTGTTCTCGCCGCCGATGAACCCGTAGAAGTACTCGAACCCGCCGCCGCCCGTCGGCCAGGCAGTGAACGGCCCCGCCGGGCTCGTCTGCCACACCGGCACTTCGTGGCATTTGCCGAACTGTGCGGTCGCGTAGCCATTGAGCTTGAGGGTCACCGCGAGCGGCGCCTTGGTGTTCGGCAGGACCGAGCACTGCCCGGGAGCGGCCGTGGCGATTTCGGTAATGCCGCCCATGCCGACCGAATGATGGTTGCGGCCGGTGAGCAGCGCCTGGCGCGTCGGCGAGCAGAGCGCCGTCGTATGGAAGCGCGTGTAGCGCAATCCATTCTTCGCGAGCTTTTCGAAGTTGGGCGTGTCGCACGGCCCGCCGAACGCACTCGTCGCGCCGTAGCCGACGTCGTCGATCAGAATGACCAGCACGTTGGGCGCGCCGGTCGGCGGGCGCAGGTCGCGGATCGGTGGAAACTTCGTGTCCGGATCCCTGGCATCGTAGGTGATCAGACCCAGGTGCTGGATGTCCGGAATCGGCAGGGCGGTCCGCGAAATCGAATCGTTGGCGCTCATACAGGAATCCTTCCTTGGTTGGTTGCGAGCTCTTTTCATCGGGCCGGCGACAGCATCGCCATCGCCTCGTCGGCATAACGGCCCTGCCGCAGCAGGCTCGGCCATCAGACGCATCGGGCGATCGATGTGCGTGAAAAATGCCTTGTAGCCGGCGCACAGATAGTTCAGGCCCGGTTCGCCGTCCGGCGTGGTGATGAAGCGGTTCTTCGGGCACTCGCCGTGACATGCGAAGCGCACGGAACAGTCGCGGCAATACTTCGGCAGCGTGTCGCGCTTGGCCAGCCCGAACCGGCGCTGCTGGTCGGAGGTCACGAGCTCCAGCATGTGGACCGTCTGGATGTTGCCGAGACGATGGGCGGGTTCGACGAAGTGGTCGCACGAATAGACGTCGCCGTTGTGCTCGAGGGCCAGCGCGCTGCCGCAGGTCTCCGAGAAGATGCACATCGAGGCCGGCGCGCCGACCCATGACGCGAGCGCGGCGTCGAACATCTGCACGTACACCTTGCCGACGTCGGCCTTGATCCACTCGTCGAAGACGCCGATCAGAAAACGGCCCCACTGTTCGGCGCCGACCGATCGCTCCGTGACCTGGTTGCCCTCCTGCAGATAGAGCGGACGCGGATCGCTGCCGCGCTCGCCCCAGCCCTTGTTGGCAATCGGCAGCAGCTGCGCGGTGACGCGTTCGATGATCGGAATGAACTGGATGAACTCGGTCTTCAGCTCGTCGCGGAAGAAGCGATACACCTCCACCGGATGATCGGCGTTGGCCGCGTGGACCGTGCACATGATGTTGACGTCCACGCCGTGGCGCATCAGGCAGCGCCAGCCGCGCATCACATCGTCGAACGAGCCCTTGCCGCCCTTGTCCACCCGATAGGCATCGTGCAGCGCGCGCGGCCCGTCCACGCTCAGCCCGACCAGCACCTGGTGGCGCTTGAAAAACGCCGCCCAGTCATCGTCGACGAGCGTGCCGTTCGTCTGGATGGTGTACGAGACCCGTTGTCCCGGCCTCAGATAACGCTGCACGTACTCGACCGAGCGCTCGAAAAAATCGAGGCCCATCAGGGTTGGCTCTCCGCCCTGCCAGCCGACGATGACGTCGGGACCGGCCTGCGACTCGAGCAGCTGGCGGATGTAGGTCTCGAGGAGGTCGTCCGCCATCCGGAAGCGGCTGCCCGGATAGAGCATCTCCTTCGAGAGGAAGAAGCAGTACTTGCAATCGAGATTGCAGACCGCGCCGGTTGGCTTGGCGAGCAGATGGAAGTCCGCTCTGGCACGTGAGGCTGCGTGGGCTGAAGACATTCAGCATCCCCTTTGGCAAGGAGCGAGCCAGCGCGTGTCGCGGGAACCCACGGCCGCTCGCGTCGACAACTGGCCCGAATCCGCGAGATACCGGCGGACGGCCGCGACCGGCGAAGGACGTCTCACAACATGCCGTGACCCGCTCTCGCGATGCGGTTGGCGAGACCGCGAAGAAGTAGGTACGGCGCGCACCTCGACTCTCCTCTGACTGCGCTCACAGTGCCGACCTGCCACGGCCAGCGTCGTGTCGATCGCCACGGTGCGCACGATGTCCGCCGCCACCCCAGGGGCGGTTCGACGCGCCCGAACGGATCGGCACGCGGCGCGTCGATCCACGATGGCAAGTGGGGGCCAGCGGTCGTTCACCGATTCGCTGTGCTTTTTTCCGGAATGTTTCGCCGATCGCTCCGGCGCCGCGGGGCCCGGTCACCGCATGTCGTGAGCGCCGCTCCGATTGGCAGGACCCGGAACGCCAATCGCTCGGGTTTTTTGAGGGAATCCTGAGGAAATCGAGCGCCCGGGCAGGGTCCGAGTCTTGCAGCACAGGCGTGCCACAGCTGCAACGAAACGGGTCCTGAATTCTGACAAGGAGATCGGCATGAAGACACTCAGGACCGATGATTCTGGCGGGCGGTTTGGCGGCTTCGGTGCTGCTGTTCGGCGTGCCGACGGCGAGCGCGCAGAGCAAGACGATCCAGGGGGACTCGCTCACGGTGAGCGCCACGGTCGTGGCGATCGACGTGGCCACCCGGACCGTCACCGTCAAGAATGACAAGAACGTCTACGAGACGCTGCACGCGCCCGACGACATGAAGCGCTTCTCGGAGCTGAAGGTCGGCGACAAGATCACCGCCCACTACTACGAGAACGTGGTGATCCGGGTGAAGAAGCCGAACGAACCCGCCGTGGACGTCGACTCGGCCGCGGTCACTCCGGGGACCGGGGCAAAGCCGGCCGGGACCGCCGCGAGCCAGCGCACCATCACGGTGGCCATCACCGCCAAGGATCCCAAGGCCCAGGCACTCACCGTCACGGGCCCGAACGGCTACATGTACAGCCGCCACGTGATCGACAAGAAGGCATTCGACGCGCTCAAGGTCGGCGATCGCCTCGACATGACCTGGACCGACGCGCTCCTCGTTTCGGTTGATCCTTCCAAGTAGTCGCGGGCGCATGGCGGTCCGCCTCGCCGCGGTTCTGCTGATCGGCGCCGTGTACGGGATGCTCCCGTGCGCGGCGCTGGCTCAGCCGCCGGACCCGCTCGAGGGCCGGATTGTCCGCGAAATCCACATCACCGGCCTCCGCAAGGTCTCGACCGACAGCATCGAACGACAATTGGCGACGCGCGCCGGGGAACCCTTCCGGCGCGCCAACCTCACCCTGGATCGACGGCGGCTCGACGAACTGCGGCTGTTTACGACGGTCGTGCTCGAACCCCGCCTCGACGGCGACGACGTCGTGCTGGATGTCGCCCTCACCGAAACCCTGCGCCTGCTGCCGGTCGTCGTCCTGCGCGTCACCGACGAGAACGGTGTCAGCATCGGACCGGGGGTGCGCGGGATCAATCTGTTTGGCCAGGGCACACAGTCCAGTGTGTCGTCCCGTTTCGGCGGCGAGACCGGCATCGCGGCAACCATCGACGCGACCACCATCGCGCCCGGCACGTGGCTGCGGCACGTCGGGTTCAGCTATACCGACCGGCAGAACACGCTCTACGACTTCGACGAGCGCGCCACCTCCATCGACGCGCGCTTCGGCCGCAACTGGACGCGCGGGATAAGGACGGGCGTGGCCGCCGAATTCCTGCAGATCGGCACCGGTACGTCCGGCGCATCGCTTTCGCCCGATGGCACCGACGACAACGTGACGATTGGCGGCTTCGCGACACTCGACACGCTGGACTCCTCCACCAACCCGCGACACGGATCGTGGGCCGAAGTCGAAGTCGACCGGCTGTTCGGCGACGCCGACTCGTGGACCTTCATCCTGGATGGACGGCGATATCAGCGCCTGGCCGAGCGCCACGGCCTGACGATCTTTGCGCTGCGCCACCTTTCAGACCGGCGAGCTCGGCACCGGGCTGCCGGAGTACCTGCAGTTCTCGCTCGGCGGCGCGAACACCATTCGCGGCTGGAGCCTCGACTCGCAGCGCGGTCGCAACCAGTTCATCGGCACGCTCGAATACCTCTATGTCGCGCAGCCGGTGCGGCCGTTCACGGTCGCGAAATTGAATTTCTACGCGGGGCTGCAGGTGGCGGGCTTTGCCGATCTCGGCCGGGCCTGGAATCACCAGAGCGACCTGGATGCCACCGCCGCCCTGGACGGCTACGGCGTCGGCCTGCGCCTGCTCGTGCCGTTTGTCGATCTCATCCGGCTGGATCTCGCGTGGGGCGAGCCCGGACGCGGCGCCACCTTCTACTTCGGCGTGTCGCTCAAAGCCGCGCGGCAGAGGCAGCGCGTACGCTAGGGTCACCTTATGCGACGCGGTGGTTTGGTGCGGACGCCTGGCCGGATCGTGGCGATGGCTGTCCTGGCGTTGATGGTCGGCACGATCGCCGCGCCCGTCAGCGGCCAGGACGCAAAAGGAATCCTCATCCTCAACACTTATGGTGCGGATGCACCGGCACGCTTTACGTTTGACTCGGCGCTGGCGGCGGCGCTTCGCGAGTCAACGGATATCAAGGCCGTCGTCCGATTCCAGCAGCTGAGCGTGTGGGATCAGTACCAGTCATACATCGTCGGGGCCGCGCTCATCTTCATTTTTCAGACCGCGCTCATCGCCGGTTTGATCGTGCAGCGCGAGCGACGGCGTCGGGTGGAACTGTCGCTCGTGAACAACCAGGCCGAGTTGCGGCGATCGTACCGAGGAAAATCGGGATCTCGCCGGCCGCTTGATCGATGCTCAGGAAGCCGAGCGAACGCGGATCGCGCGTGACCTGCACGACGACCTGAGCCAGCAGCTGGCGGGCGTCGGCATCATGTTGAGTGCGCTCAAGCGGAACCTTGGCAAGCCGCACTCGGCGGAGGACGTCGATCGGGCGTTCGCCACCCTGCAAGCCCGTACCGCGACGGCGGCGGAGACCGTCAGGCAGCTCTCGCACGAACTCCATCCGAGTGTTCTCGAGCACGCCGGCCTGGTGGCGACGCTCAAACGTCACTGTGCCGACCTTGCGCAGCAGCATGGCGTCGAGGTCGCGTTTCACGCCGGAGACGATCTCGACTCGCTGCGTCCTGATGTCGCCCTCTGCCTGTTCCGCGTCGTACAGGAAGCGCTGACCAACGCGGTTCGTCACGCCAACCCCCGCCGGATCGACGTGCAACTGGCCACCGCCGGCGATGGCGTCGAGTTGAGCGTGGTTGACAATGGGATCGGGTTCGTCACGCACGAGCGCGCCGGGAGCGGACTCGGTCTGCGCAGCATCGACGAGCGCGTACGACTCGTCCACGGGCGCGTCCAGGTGCAATCGCGGCTGGCGGAAGGCACGCGCCTGCTGGTGCGCATTCCGCAGGCGGCAGCGCAAGACCTGGCGGTCGGGCAGCAACCCTGACAGCTCTGCCCTCACGGAGCGCCCTCGCCGCCAGACTTCAGTCACGGCATGCCGTGACCCATAAATGCAGGCTACGGTTGCGCGCGGGGTCCCCGGGCCTATCCAACCCTCCACGCTGGTAGTATTCCGGCACGGCAGTTGCGGATACTGCCAATGAGGCGTTTCCCGATGATTGCCAGTCAACCCCGCCGACGGACATTTGCCGCAAGACTGCTGTTGCTCGCTGTGCTGTCGACAGCAAGTGCCGCGGTCTCGGCGCAAAACCAAAACCTGTCCCCCGCCGAGGAGCGCGCGATCGCCGACGCCGCGCTGGCGGCTTCGAGCGCGCCGACCGGACCACCGGCGACCCTCGTGTACGCCAACCGCCCGATCGTGGAGCTGCGATCGCCGCTGCTCGGACGGTCCCCCGAGGAACGCGTCGCCGCGGCGCACCTCGCGCTCGACAACCTGGTGAAGCAAGGCATCACCGGGCCGTTCGAGACGCGCGCGGTCGGGCCAATCATGACGATCGAAGCGGACGGCCGCCGCATCATCACGATCCTGCCGTCCGACGTCAACGAGCTGAACGGCGAGACGCCGGCGAGCGTCGCCGCGACGGTCATCGAGCGCCTCGGGGTCGCGCTGACTGAAGTCACCGAACTGAGCCGCCCACGAGAGATCCTCTTCTCCGCGGCCCAGGCGCTGCTCGCGACGGCGGTATTCGTCGGGTTGACGTGGTTCCTGCTCAGAATCCGTCGCAGGGTCGGCCGCCGGTTTCACGAAATGACCGAGCGCCGCCTGCGGGGCTCCGCCCTCGGCCACGCGCAATTCGTGAAGGCGACGCGGATCATGGACTACCCGCAACGCCTCATCGGGTTGCTGATGTTCGTCGTCGATCTTTTTGTCGCCTACCTCTGGCTCACCTTCTCGCTGCGGCGCTTCCCCTATACGCGCCCCTGGGGCGAGTCGCTGCGCGGCTTCCTGATCGGCCAGTTCGCGCATGCCGGCGGCGCCATCCTGGACGCGCTGCCGGGACTTTTTACCGTCCTGCTGATCGTCGGGCTCACGCGATTCGTGACGCGGATCACGCAACTGCTCTTTCAATCCATCGAACAGGGGCAGATCTCGATCCCGTGGCTCTATCCCGAGACCCTGCAGCCGACGCGGAAGCTGATGACCGTGGGCCTGTGGCTGTTCGCGGTCGTCATCGCCTATCCCTACGTGCCTGGCAGCGAATCCGAGGCGTTCAAGGGAATGAGCGTGTTCGTCGGCCTGGTGGTCTCGCTCGGCTCGAGCGGCATCGTGAACCAGGTGATGAGCGGCTTCACGCTCACCTATTCGCGGGCGCTGCGCGTCGGCGATTTCGTGGCGGTCGGCGACGTCGAGGGCATCGTCTCGCTGGTCGGCACGCTCTCGACGAAGATCAAGACGTTGAAGGGCGAAGACGTCACGATCCCGAATGGGCTGGTGGTCTCGCAGACGGTCATCAACTATTCCCGGTTCGCCGACACTGAAGGCGTGTTCGTCCCGACCGACATCACGATCGGCTACGACGTGCCGTGGCGTCAGGTGGAGGCGCTGCTGCTGCTGGCGGCGGCCCGCACCCCCGGTGTTCGCCGCGAACCGCGGCCGCTGGTCCGTCAGGCTGCGCTCGAGGACGCCTACATTCGCTACACGCTGATGTTCTGTCCCGAGCGTCCGGCGGATCGCCGGATGGTGCTGGCGGGCGTGCACACCAACATCCTCGACGCGTTCAACGAATACGGCGTGCAGATTACTTCGCCGAACTACGAGGCCGATCCGGAGCGCCCGAAGATCGTGCCGCGCGATCAGTGGTTCGCCGCGCCGGCCAGCGCGACGCCGATCGCCGGTGTCGAGCACCGGCGGCGAGCCCGCGCTGAAAAAAAGCTGAACGCGCTGATGTCAGGGGCCGCTGCGGCGGCGATTGACCCAGGCGTAGGAATACGACACGCCGACGGAGTGGAAGTCGCCGCCAATCGTCGTGTAGGCGCCGAAACTGTACGCGACCCTCACCTGCTGCCGGCGAACCGGTACCGCCAGCGTGACGCCCAGCCGCGAGTTTTTCTGCTCTGCGGACGCCGTCACGCCGTTGGTCGTCACCCGCCCGCCCTTCCAGTAATTGCCGTCCGCCGCCACCCAGTAGCCGGGACGGACGGTGTAAATGAGATGCCCCTGCAGCGCGACGATCGGCGACTGCTCGCGCCGGCTTTCGTTCACGAAGTTCGTGTTGTCGGTATAGACGACCGCGCCGAAATCCCCTTCCAACGTCCAGCGGCCGCGGGTGCGGGAGATGCCGACCTCGGGCTTGAACGACCACCGGTTGGTGCCGAGATTGATGTAGCGCGAGGAATTGTACTGGCCGACCGGCGCGCCGACGGTGAAGCTGACGCCGACATAGGTCGTCGGTCGATATGCCGCGAACTGCTGCAGCGTCATCGCCGGCGCCCCGTACAGGTTGATCGCAAAACGCGCCGTGAGATCGCCGAAGCCGGTTCGGGACGCTTCCTGGAACTGCTTGAGCACCTGCCCTTCGACGTGACCGAACACGAACGGAACACCGACGCCGATGCTCGAAAAGCGTCCGCCGATGTTCACGGTGCGGGCGATGCCGAACCCCGCGCCGCCAACCGTCGCGTGAGCATCGTCAATCGGCAGCGACGGGTCGAAGGAGAGGGCGCCGTCGCTGAACGTCATCCCCGCGCTGAACACATTGATGCCGACGGGAGCGGGGCTGTACGCGCCAGGCACGAGGTCCTGCGCGCGCGCGACGACGGCGGACGCTGACCACAGGCGATCGCCATGGCCGCCAGCCGTCTGGCGACACCGCTGTGATCGGGCGTGAGTCATTGAATAACTGGCCGCTTCGCAATCGTCGTACCGGTCGCTCCGCGAGGGCCTCCGCACAGGAATCATCGATTCGCGCGGTATCGTGACACACGCCGGCCAGCGCCGCACGCTCGACCATGCGTCCAACGCGTTGACACCGAGTCACGGCAGGCCGTGACAGCCGCGTCAGGACGATGGCCTTCTGGCAGGGCATAGGGAAAGTCACTGGCAAGTCGACGCACTTGGCAGGATCGCGTGTTGTAGGCCGCTGGCGTGTCTCTTGCCTCTCGAGGCATCGTGGATTGCTGGATCGGTGTGGTTCGCCAGGCCGACAACTGCTTCGTGCGGCTGGCGGGCCGCCTGAGTGCCGCGCAGGTGCCGGAACTGCTCGGCGCGTGCGCGGAGGCGCTGCCCACCCATCTCGATCTGTCGGAGCTGGTGTCGGCGGACGCGGCAGGTATCGAGGCGCTCCAGCGGCTGCGCGATCAGGGCAGCGCCCCTCGTCGGCGCGCCCGGGTACATTCAATTGAAGCTCGACTCCCCCGACGAGAACGCGGTGCATCCCCTGCGCCCGAAGCGCGGCTCGCCGGACTGAACGCGCGCCGGCGGCTTCGTCTCAGGCCCCGGATGCTTCGGGTCCGGCAGACCGGCTGCGGCCGCGGTTCTCCGCGCGCACCACGCCCAGCTTCTTCATGCGGAACCGCAGCGTGTTCGGATGGATGCCGAGGCGCTCGGCGGCGTTGCCGGCGCCGTTGATGCGCCAGCCGCAGCGCTCCAGGACGCTCTCGATGTGCGCGCGCTGGACCGCATCGAGATTGTCGGTCAGGCCGGCGCGGGCCGCGGCCGCGCGGCCGAGCGTCAGCGGCGCATCGAGCTGCAGGGTGTCGCCGGTCGGACGCGATCATCGCGCGCTCGACGACGTTCTCGAGCTCGCGCACGTTGCCCGGCCAGGCGTGCGCTGCAGCGCGTCCATCACCGCCTGCGGCACCTTGGTGATCTGCCGCCCGAGATCGCGCTGGTGACGGTTGATGAAGAACCAGACCAGCCGCGGGATGTCTTCGACGCGCTCGCGCAGCGACGGCAGGTGGATCGGGTAGACGCTCAGGCGGTAATACAGGTCGGCGCGGAACCGTCCCTCGGCGACCGCCGCTTCGAGGTCGTGATGCGTCGCGGCAATGACGCGGACGTCGACCTTCCTGGTCCGTGACGAGCCGACGCGCTCGAACTCGCCCTCCTGCAGCACGCGCAGGAACTTCACCTGGATGTCCGGCGGCAGGTCGCCGATTTCGTCGAGGAAGATCGTCCCGCCGTCGGCCAGCTCGAAGCGGCCCTGCCGCATGCCGACCGCGCCGGTGAACGCGCCCTTCTCGTGGCCGAACAGTTCGCTCTCGACCAGCGTCGGCGGCAGCGCGGCGCAGTTGACCCGCACCAGCGGCCGCGCGTGCCGGCGGCTGCGCTCGTGCAGCGCGCGCGCGAACAGCTCCTTGCCGGTGCCGGTCGGGCCGAGCAGCAGCACGGTCGAATTGGTCGGCGCGACCTGCGCCGAGCGCGCCAGCGCCAGCCGCAGCGGCGCGCTCTCGCCGACGATGTCGTCGAAGTCGTGGTGCTCTTGATTTCTTCCTTCAGGTAGACGTTGTCGGCCTCGAGCCGCGCGTTCAGCCGCTCGATCTCGGTGACGTTGGACGCGCAGCGCGTCCTCGTGGCGGCGGCGCTGCAGCGCGGCGCCGAGGATGTCCGCAAGAGCTGCAGCCGCTCGACGAGCGGCGGCGGCCAGCGCCGCGTCACGCGATGGCGTGTCGATCACCAGCGCGCAGACGACCTGGCCCGCCGATCGACGCCGGCACGCCCAGCATCGAGCAGGCGCCGCGGCTGCCCGGCTGCTGTCGCAGATCGCGCGGCCTCGCGCGGCAGCTCTTCCGGCCGCGAGATCGTCACGATCTCGCCGCGCGCGAGCCGCTCGATCAGCCACGCCTCGGCAGCGGCGCCTGATGCGACGTACCGGCGGACTGCAGGGGCTGCGGCGTCGGTGGATGCGCGCCACCGATGCCGGATTCGCTGAATTCGATCAACCGGCATTCATCGACGGACGTCGGCCGACGCGACGCCCGACAGCGCTTCGGCGATCGGCCGACGATGTCTCGTCGGCGTGAACACGCGTCAGCTGGCCCGAGAGCCTGCACCGCCAGCTGCGTGATGTGGTCGAGCTCGGTCTCGGGATGTCGCGCGCGATGAAGACATGCTCAGAACTGGACATGGAGCCTCTCAGCGAGCTTGTCTGGCCCTTCGATCCAGCTGCAGGAGCGGACTGACGTGACGTTCACCGCGCAGCGCGGCATGCACCGCCGGCACGAGCTCGTCGCCGGCCGCGCGCTTCAGCACGTAGCCCAGCACGCCGCTGCTCGAAGCCACGCTCCGCCAGAAGCGGATCGCAATGCACCGTCACCAGGACGATCCGCGCAGTCCGGGTGCTTGCGCAGGATCGCGAGCGCCGCCTGGATGCCGTCGAGCCCAGGCATCGAGATGTCGCTGACGATCACGTCCGGCGATAACCGCTCGGCGGCGACGACCAGCGCGCGGCCGTCCGTGCACGTCGCGACCACTTCGAACTCCGGCTGGAGCAGACCGCGCAGCAGTTCCGCGGTCTCCGGGTGATCCTCGGCGAGCAGTACGCGGGCGATGGCATGACCGGAGTGGGTGAACGGCAGCCAGTCTATGGATGCACGTTTCGGGCGGATAGAGAAGAACTACGGGCGGGCGAACGGAGAAATTACGGAGGTGAGCTCCGTAAAACTACTGGAGGCGAGCTGCGGCGAGTAACGCGCGGGTATCAATCGCTGATTAATCGGTGCTCGATCGCATAGTTCACTAGCTCCGCCGTTGAGTGCACGCCGAGCGTCTCCATCATCTCGTACTTGTGCGTTTCGACGGTGCGCGTCGACAGGTTGAGCGCCGCGGCAATTTCCTTCATGCGCTGCCCTTTGACGATCAGCCGCAGCACGTCGAGCTGCCGCGGTGTCAGTTCGGCTCGGACTGGCTCGGCCGGCGCCGCCATCTGCTCGATGACCTCCCTGGTCACCGCCGCCGTGAGATAGACGCGCCCCTCGCAGCGCCTGCTGAATCGCGTTGACCAGCTCCTCGCCCGCGGACTCTTTCAACAGGAACCCGATGCGCCCCGGCGCGCATGGCGCGCGTCGCCAGTTCCGCGTCGTTGTGCATCGTCAGCACGATGACCTTGCTGTCGATGCGCTCGGCCTTCAGGCGGGTCAGCACGTCGATGCCGCTCAATCCGGGCATCGACAGGTCGGTCACGATCACGTCCGGGTCGCAGGCGCGTGGCAGCGTCAACCAGCGCCTGGCCGTCACTCACGGCGCCGACGACGTCGAAATCGTGTTCCTTGAGCAGGCTGACGAGCCCTCCTTGACGATCGTGTGGTCGTCAGCAATCAGCACGGTGGGTCGACGCATGTGATGTGTATGGCGGTCCGCTATATTTTCATCCACGAGCGGGCCGCCGGACGATCAATTCCGCCGTTCTGTGGCGCGGGCGCCCCTCAGCAGATTCGTCAGCGAGTAATTGGCCTCGTGACACGCGTATTCGTAGATCGGGCCGGGCGACCGCGTCATCGTCAGCTCGCCCTTCCACGGCCGCGTGAATGCGGTCGCATCGTCAACGTCGAATTGATAGAGCAGCGTGTCGGCGTCCATGAGGCTCAACCGCTCGACCAGGTGCAGATTCCGGTCCCAGCCGAAATTGCCGCCGGCCGCGCCATAGAAGCCGCCGCCGTCGTTGAAGTTCGTCGTGTCCACGACCAGCGTGTCGCCATTCCAGCGGCCGATCGAATCGCCCATCCATCGCCTGATGGCGGGCGGCAGATGCGGGCGGCCGTCGAGCGCGATGATCCTGGCGTCGTGAATCATCTCCGCGTGGATCACGAAGCGTCCTTCGTCAGGACGATCTCGTAGTTGCTGTTGTAGGAATACGGCAGCATCGGCGGACCGGCGGTGGCAAACGCCAGGCATTGATCCTGAAGCCCGGTGTCTTCGGCGTTCTCGAGCCGCCGCTGCTGTCGATGCGGAGGCGCTTCAGTTCGGCCGCGGCAGGCGTGAGCGAAGGAATGCGGCCGTCGGGCGGATCGATCACGATTGACGTGCGGAGCGTCTTGACCGTCCGCGTCCCGAACTCACGGAAGAAGGTGTTGTAGGTCCCGGTGTCGGTGCTCGCCGCCGCGGGACCGCGGCGCCTCCTCGTTGCCCTGGGCGGTCCGCCGTTCCCACTCCGCCGCTTCCTGGGCGGTGAAGAACGGTTTGTCCTTCAACTCCCGCGGACGCTCGAGCGGCGTGGCCGTCGCCGAATTCCAGATGCCTTCGAACCCGGCGTGAGGATCGCGCTCCCGGCTTGTCCCGAGACCAGCACGGGAACGAGGCCGGCGACCGCGACGACGCGCAGCAGAGACAGGATGTGCCGGGCCGCGCGCCTCACCTTCGCCGCACGCTTCCGCTTATTTCAATTCGACGGCGATTCGGTCGGCCGGCTGGTCGGAGGCATTCTCTTCGGCGTGCGTCGCCGCGCCGGCCATTCGCACATCGTCCGCCTTCGCGTTGGGCTGATCGTTCAGGTACACGACGACGCGATTGAGGATGTGCTCGTGCGTCTGCCCTTCTCGTTCGGTCCGTAGTGGACGCGCAGCACCCGCACGAACTCGTTCTCGAGCTCGACCTTGTAGTGCGCGCTGTCGACCGTCACCGGATCGAGCTTGGTGACGGGCAGCGGACCGGCCGGCGGTCCTTTCAGATCCACTTCGAGGATCCGGATCGGATGGTCGCTGATGTTTTCCGCGTGTAGGCGCCGCTCGCCGGCCGCCAGCGCACGTCACCGCGGTGAAATTCGATCGTCGTCGACTGATCGCCTTCCTTGCGCGTCATCACGCCGTCGTCGAGGTAAATCAGCACGCGGTTGGTCGCGTGGCCGGTCCGCGCAATCGACGGCGTCCGCGGCTGGAGCGTCGCCACGATCACGCGCGCCTGCGGCGTGTCGAGGCGCGGCGTGATGGTGGCCGGCGCCGGAGGATTCTGCGCGCGCAGGCCGGCCGACAACGACAACGCGAGCAGGGCGGCGAGCAATGGGATTCGCATAAGACAGTCCATCCAGCATTGACGGGTTGACAACGAAGCGTGCCGACATACTACACCGGTGACGACTCCCGCGGCAGGCCGACCGTGCTGACGAACAGCGGCGTGTCAATTTTGCGAACAACCCAAAGCTGATGCCGGACGATCCCGAGTCGAATGTCATGTTGAACAGGCATGTCTCTCGGTCCATCGTCCACCGGACTGCGCAGTGTCTCGTCGATGCGCTTCGAGATAACGAACGACCGCCAGTCCCATCGTGACGTGGCGCATGTGCGCCACCGCATAAGCCGGCATCATCACCTCCTGATGAGACCGACATCGGTGTTCGCCTACCTGCCCTACCCGCGCCTCACCCGCCCTACCCGCCCCACCTGCCCCACCTGCCCCACCTGCCCCACCTGCCCTACCCGCCCCACCTGCCCTAGAATGCCCTCGTGACCTGCTCGCGTTGTCACGCCGAGATGCCGGACACGGCCAGGTTCTGTTCCTCCTGTGGCCAGGCGGCTGATGACGCTGCGACCGGCGCACGGCCGGCCCGACGCGCGTGACACCGGCGCTGCCGTTCAATACCTCCCGGCGCCGCACGCCCCCGCCAGTCGGCGCGGCCAGACCGGCAGCGGGCTGGATGACCGACTCGGAATCGATCAGCCACGGCCGGTTCACGCCGGGCGCCGTCTTCGACGGCCGCTACCGCATCGTCGGACTGCTCGGCAAAGGCGGAATGGGCGAGGTGTTTCGCGCCGACGACCTCCGGCTCGGTCAACCGGTCGCGTTGAAGCTGCTGCCGCCGGATCTGCAGAACGATCCGGTGCGGCTCGCGCAGTTTCACAGCGAAGTCCGGGTCGCGCGCCAGGTGTCGCACCCCAACGTGTGCCGCGTCCACGACATCGGCGAGGCCGACGGGCTGCTCTATCTCTCCATGGAGTACGTCGACGGCGAGGATCTCGCCTCGTCGCTCCGCCGCATCGGCCGGTTTCCCGAGGACAAGGCGATCGACATCGCGCGTCAGCTCTGCGCGGGGATCGCGGTCGCGCACCAGAAAGGCGTGATTCACCGCGATCTGAAGCCGGCGAACGTGATGCTCGATGCGCAGGGCCGCGTGCGCATCATGGATTTCGGGCTTGCCGCCATTGGCCAGGTCGAGGACATCAGGGCCGGCACGCCGGCCTACATGGCGCCGGAGCAGCTGCTCGGCAAAGAGGTCGGGCCCGCGAGCGACATCTTCGCGCTCGGCCTGATCATGTACGAGCTCTTTACCGGCCGGCGCGCGTTTACCGCCAAGACGATCGGCGAGCTGGTCAATCAACACGAAGCGCGCGCGCTGACGTCGCCTTCCTCGATCGTGACGACGCTCGATACCGCGATCGAGCGGGTGATTCTGCGGTGCCTCGATCCGGATCCGCGGAGCCGGCCGGCATCAGCATTGTCGGTGTCGGCGGCGCTGCCGGGCGGCGATCCGCTGGCCGCCGCGCTCGCTGCCGGCGAGACGCCGTCGCCGGAAATCGTGGCCGCCGCCGGACAGGGCGTCGGACTGCGCCGGCCCGTGGCGCTGGCGGCGCTGCTTGCGGTCGCCGCCGGCCTGGCCGTGGTGTTCGTGCTGGCGCTGCGGACCGGTCCCTTCGATCTGATTCGTCCCGAGCTCTCGCCCGAAGTGCTGGCGCAGAAGGCGCGCGAAGCGCTGGCGCGGATCGGTTACGACACGCGTCCCCGCGACGAAGCCTACGGGTTCGACTGGGACAGCGAGTTCGTGGACTACGCGAAGGCGAAGGACACGCCGCCGCAGTGGAGCCGCCTGCTGTCGGAGCGGCCGTCTCCGCTCACGTTCTGGTACCGGCGCAGCAACGAAGCACTGATCGCCTACGCGTTTCATTCGGACCTGCTCGTCCCCGGGATTGTCGACCGCGGCGATCCGCCGCCGATTCAATCCGGAATGGTCAACGCCAGGTTCGACCATCAGGGGCACCTGCTGTTTCTCGAAGCGATCCCGCCTCAGCGTTTGGAAACGCCGACCGCGCCGGCGGCCGTTGACTGGTCACCGATCTTTCAGCTCGCCGGCATCGATCAACTCCAGCTCCAGCCGGTCGATCCACAGTGGAACTGGCTCGCCGCGTCGGACAGCCGCGCGGCGTGGACCGGCGTCTGGCCGGGCAGCGGGCGGCCGCTCCGGATCGAGGCGGCGGCGCTCGGCGGCCGCGTCGTCGGATTCCAGGCCGGAGGCCCCTGGCAGACACCGTGGCGCATGGCCGATCGGTCGGAGGCATCAACCTCCATTTACCTCGTCGTGCTGATGGCGCTCGCGCTGCTGATTCTCGTGGGCTCGGGCGTGCTCGCGAGGCGCAACATCCGCGACGGCCGCGGCGATCGGCGCGGCGCGCTGCGGCTCGGCGCCACCATGACGATCGTGCTGCTCGCGTTGTGGATCTGCACGGCACATCTCGTGGCGGACGTCGTGATGATCGCGACGCTGCTCGTCGCCGTCGCCACGGCGGTCGCGTACGGCGTGTTGATCTGGACGCTGTATCTCGCACTCGAACCGCTGGTGCGGCGCCATTGGCCGCAGGTGCTCGTCTCGTGGACCAACGTGCTTTCGGGGCGCGCCACCGATCCGGTGGTCGCTCGCGATGTGTTGATTGGCGTCGGGCTGGGCGTCTGGTTCGCGGTCCTGTTCCGGGCGACGGCGCTGGCATTCACCAGCGACTCGGTCGTGTCGTTTGTCGGCGACATCGGCGACGCCAACGTCCTCATGGGACTGCGCGGCGCGCTGGGAGGCGCGCTCGGCGAAGCGCCGTACACGATTCGCAACGTGCTCCTGTACTTCTTCGTCCTGTTCGTGATGCGCGTGGTGTTTCGCCGCGGCTGGCTGGCCGGCCTCGCGTTCACGCTGGCACTGGCGGCGCTCAACAGCGGGACCGAACCGCACGCCGTGAACGGCGCGATCGGCCTGCTGTACTACGGAAGCGCCGCGTTCGTCATCGTCCGGTGGGGCCTGTTGCCGCTCGCCGTCGGCACGTTCGTCAACTCGCTGCTGTTCGATATCGCGGCGACGAGCGACACATCCGCCTGGTACTTCGGCAACAACTTTGTGCTCGTCGCCATCGTCGCGGGCCTCGCCGTGTGGGGATTCTGGAAAGCCGTGCCGAAGGCTTCTATAATCCCCGGCTGAGAGGAACCATCATGATTCATTCACGCCTGGTTGCGGCCGTTCTTGGCCTCGCGTTCATTGGCATGACCGTCGTCCACGCACAGCACGGCGCCGCGAAGTTGACGACGCAGGATTACATCGACATCCAGCAGTTGTACGCGCGCTACAACATCGCCATCGACACCGGCGACGGCGAAGGCTGGGCGGCGACGTTCACGCCTGACGGCGTTTTCAACAACACCAACAAAGGCCACGATGCCCTCGTGCAGTTCATCAAGGACTGGCGCGAGAAGCGCGACGGCGCCAACCGTCGTCATCTGAATTCGAACATGGCGCTGACGCCGACCGCTGATGGGGCGAACGGCGCGATTTATCTCCTGCTGCTGAACGTCGGCGTTCGTCCAGCGACAATCGCGACCACGGGCGTCTACGAGGACGTGCTCGTCAGGACGCCGCAAGGCTGGCGCTTCAAGAGCCGCATCGTGCATGCGGATCCCGCGCCGCGCGTCGAAGCGAAATGATCTAAAAGCTCTACCACGGAGGACACAGAACAAAACGGAGGCACACGGACAAAACCAGGATGGTTCCGTGACCTCCGTTGCTCTTCTCCGTCAACTCCGTGGTGGCGTTTTCTGTCTAGTGTCCGGCTTTAGCCGGACCCGTGACGCTAGGGCGTCTGTCCAGAAAGCGGCGGGCGATGTCGGCGGGATTCTCGTGCCGGACGTCGGCGGCGAGATTCATCTCGCGCATGTCCGCCGCGGAAATTCGACCGGCCAGACCTTCCAGGGCGCTGCGCACCTGCGGATATCGCAGCAGCGTGGCCGCGCGCGCGACAGGTACCGCCTCGTACGCCGGGAAGTAGTGGCGGTTGTCTTCGAGCTGAAAGAGATCCAGACCGTTGATCAGCCCCGCCGTGGCATCACCGGCGATGAGATCGACCTGCCCGGACGCGAGCGCGCGGTAGCTGAGCGTGAGATCCATGACCTGCGGCGGACTGCGAAACCTCAGTCCGTAGGTCTTCGCCAGGCCGGGATATCCATCCGGCCGTTCCATGAACTCGTAACCAAACCCCGCTCGCCACTCCGGCGTGACTCGTGCCGCATCGTCGATGGTGTGGAGGTTTTTCGCCCGGGCATCGGCGCCGCGGACGAGGATCGCGAACGTGTTGTCGTAGCCGAGCGGCGCGAGCAGCGTGCGTCCGCTGTCTGCATAGAGCTCGCGTACCTGTCCGAGCACGGCCTTCGGATCTTCGATGGTCGGCCGCCCGAAGATCGCGGTCAGCGCGGTGCCGGTGTACTCGACGTAGACGTCAATCTCGCCGGCCGTGAGCGCGCGGTCGCAGATGAGCGTGCCGCCAAGATTCAGCTGGCGTCTCACCGGCAGCCCCGTCTGACGCTCGATCGTCTGCGCGACGATCTCACCCAGAATCAACTGCTCCGCGAAGTTCTTCGAGCCGACGACGATCGCCGCTTCTGAGCGCATCGCGAGCGCGGCGCTTCCGAGGACGGCCACGGCTACCGCCGCGGCTGCGGCCACGAGTGCGGTTCGGCGCGATTTCGTTCGACGGCGCCTCGAGAGATGACGCTCGAGCCACAACAGGCTGCCGTCAACGACCAGCGCGAGGAGCGCGGCGGGCACGGCGCCGGCAAGAATGACCGTCGTGTCCACCATCGACATCCCGCGATAGATGTACTGGCCGAGTCCGCCTGCGCCAATCGCTGCCGCAATCGTCGCGGAACCGACGCCGACGACGGCCGCCAGGCGAATGCCGGCGACGATCGCCGGCAGCGCCAGCGGCAACTCGACCCGGCGCAGGAGTTGCCCTGGCGTCATGCCCATGGCGACGCCGGCGGTTCGAATCGACGCGTCGATGCCGGTGATGCCCAGGATCGTGGACCGCACGATCGGCAGAAGCCCGTAGAACACGAGGACCGTCAATGCCGCCCGCGCGCCCACGCCGCCGATGAGCGGCACCGGCAGCAGGAAGCCGAACATCGCCAGGCTGGGAATGGTCTGCACGACGCTGGTGATCGCCACGAGCGGCGAGGCGAGACGCGGATGACGCGTCGCGAAAATGGCGAGCGGGAGTCCGATCGCCGCGGCGATGGTCGTGGAGATCACGACCAGCAGGACATGCTCGGCGATGAGCGTCGCCAGCTCGGACTGGTGGGTCAGCCAGAAGCGGACGACCGCGGTCATGCCGATTCGACCGGGTGATCGACCCGCGGAGGAACAGGCGTGGCCGGACCGACCAGGGCGCGCACGCGCACGTCCTGAGACGCGGCGGCCTCCTGCGGCGTCCCGTGCCAGATCAACCGGCCGGCCTCCATGACGCCGACCCGATCGCCGAGCACCATCGCCTCGGTCATGTCATGCGTCACGAGGATCACGCACTTGGCAAGACGCGCCTGGATGCGGCGGAACTCCTCCTGCAGTTGCCGGCGGGTGATCGGATCGAGGGCGCCGAACGGTTCGTCCATCAGCAGCACCGGCGGGTCGGCGGCAAGCGCGCGGGCCACGCCGACGCGCTGACGCTCACCGCCTGACAGCTCGTCGGGCCACCGTGACGCATAGGTTTCCGGCGCCAGGCCGATCAGATCGAGCAGCTCGCGCACGCGCGCGGCAACACGGTCGTCCGGCCACGCCTCCAGCCGCGGCACGACCGCGATGTTGTCGGCGACGTTCAGATGCGGGAAGAGGCCGACCTCCTGAATCACGTAGCCGACCGAGCGGCGAAGGCGGATGGGATCCCATTCGCGGGTGTCGATGCCCTGCACGAGAATGTCGCCCGCATCAGGCAGGAGCAGGCGATTGATCAACTTGAGGACCGTGGTCTTGCCGGCGCCGCTCGCGCCGACCAGCGCCAGCGTCTCGCCGCTGCCGACGGCCAGCGACACGCCGTCGAGAATCAGCCCTCCTCGTGGAAGCCGGTAGGACACGCGGCGGAATTCGACACCATTGGTCTGCAACACGGGCCCTCTCTCCGCTCACTATGGCTGGCGATCCGCGGATTGGCAAGACCGGTATCGACGCGGGATAGCATGCTATGTTTGCGCCCTGCATGCGCATGGCAACCGCACGGCTCATCCGCTTTCAGTTCATGATGGGCGCTATCGTCGTCGCGGCGCTCGCGGTGACGCCAATCGCCCAGGATCGTCCTGAGGCGCCGGCCCCCAGACCCTCCGCCCTTCCGAACCCCTATCGTCTGGTGACGGACTGGCCGACGCTGCCCGCGGGCATGCGCGGCCCGAATGGACAGAAATGGGGCGAAGTCATCCGCGTGCACGTCGCGCCGAACGGCAACATCTGGGTCTTTCAGCGCTGCTTCAACGACAAACCCACGGGCGACGCCACCTGTCTCAATCGAGGCGAGGCGAACCCGCCGATTCTCGAATTCGATCCCGCGGGCAGGCTGCTCCGGAGCTTCGGCGTGGGGCTCTTCGCGCATCCGCACGGCTTCACCATCGACCACGAGGGAAACATCTGGACCACCGACGCGAATGGCGACGAGACGATTCTCGGCATGCCGGCGAAGAACGAGAAAGGTGTCACGATGGGCCAGGTCGTCCTCAAGATCAGTCCGGACGGCAAGGTACTGATGAGGATCGGCACGGAAGGCGTCGGCGGGATCGGGCCGTACACGTTCGACCGTCCGACCGGAGTCTCCATTGCGGCCAACGGCAACGTCTTCGTCGCCGATGGACACTCGGGCAACCGGTCGAGGAGCGCCCGCATCGTGAAGTATGCGCCTGATGGCACGTTCATCAAGGCGTGGGGACGCCTGGGGACGGAGCCGGGCAACTTCAGGGAACCGCACGACCTCTACGTCGGCGGCTCCAAAGGCTACGTATACGTCGCCGACCGACAGAACAATCGCATTCAGGTCTTCGATCAGGACGGTACGTTCATCGCGGCATGGAAACAGTTCGGGCAGCCGAGCTCCGTGTATGTCGACGCCCAAGACAACATCTACGTGGGCGCGACCTACCAGGATCCAGCGCGGGGATCGGTCATGGGACCGGTGAGCGGCGCGAACGACCGGGCGATCGTGATCGGAAATGCGATCACCGGCGAGCTCAAATATCTGATTCCCGATCCTGGAGATTTGAGCAAGATGACCGACACCGGAACTTCGGCGTCAGGCATCGCGGTTGACGCGCAGGGGAACGTTTACGCAGCCGACGTCGGGTTCAACAACTTGAGAAAGTACGTGAGGGTCCAGTAGAGGAATGGCGCCGATCCTCGCCGCCGCATTCCAGGCGGCACTGACGGCGCTGACCAACCCGGCGCGGTGACGATTTTTTCGGACCGTTCGGCACTAGTATTCACAGAAATCACTGGAGGTCCCGATGCGCCGGAGAGAGTGGCTCAAGACGCGATGGACGCTCAGCACCGCCGTTTTACTCGTCACCGGTGGCCTGACGCTCTCGCAGCAGATCTCGCACGCCCAGCAATCCCCGGGACGCCGCGTGGACGACGCCGCGTTGCGCAACGCCGGCGCGAGCGGCGAAGAGTGGCTCACCTACGGCCTGGATCCGGGCGAGAAGCGCTACAGCCCGCTCACGCAGATTGACGCGAGCAACGTCACGAGGCTGGGGCCCGCGTGGTCGTTCGACATCCCTGGCGGGAACAACGCGCCGCCGGGCGGCGGCAACCAGGAAGCCACGCTGCTGGTTTCGAACGGCGTCCTCTACGGCATCACGACCTGGAGCGTGGTGTACGCGGTCGATGCCCGAACCGGCAAGCAGCTCTGGAAATGGGATCCCGAGGTGAATCGACCCGCGGTCCAGTCGAAGATCTGCTGCGGCGTCGTCAACCGCGGCGTCGCGCTCTATGAAGGCAAGGTCATCGCGCCGATCATCGACGGCCGGCTGGTGGCGCTCGATGCGTCAACCGGGAAACCGGTGTGGGAGGCGCGCGTCGAGTATCCGCAGAATCAGTACACGCTGACGATGGCGCCGCGGATCGCGAAGGGCAAGGTGCTGGTCGGCGCGGCCGGATCGGAGTATCCGGTGCGCGGTTTCGTCGACGCGTTCGACGCCAACACCGGCCAGCGCGCGTGGCGGTTCTATACCGTGCCTGGCGATCCCAAGAAGCCGTTCGAGAACGACGCGATGCGCAAGGCCGCGGCGACGTGGAGCGGCGAGTGGTACAAGATGGGCGGCGGCGCCACGGTGTGGGACGGCATGGCCTACGACCCGCAGGCGAACCTGGTGTACTTCGGTACCGGCAACGGCGGACCGTGGCCCGAAGTGCTGCGCGGATCGCAGGGCAAAGACAACCTCTACGTCTGCTCGATCATCGCGGTCAATCCCGACAACGGCGAGATGAAGTGGTACTACCAGGCGGTGCCGGGCGACTCGTGGGACTACGACGCGGTGGCGCAGCTGACGCTCGCCGACATCACGATCGCCGGCCGCCAGCGGCGCGTCATCATGCAGGCGAACAAGAACGGCTACTTCTACGTGATCGATCGGATCACGGGCGAGTTCATTTCGGCGTCGCCGTTTGCGCCGATGAACTGGTCCGAGGCGATGGACAAGAAGACCGGCCGGCCGTTCATCCACCCGCGCGCGTTCTACGGAACGGAGCCGGTGACGATCTTCCCGGGCCCGATCGGCGCGCACAACTGGTCGCCGATGTCGTTCAATCCGCAGACCGGGCTGATGTACATCCCGTCCACGTTCAGCAACTCGTCCACGTACACGGTCAACCCGAGTACGTTCGTCTTCAAGGAAGGCGGACGCAACACGGGCATCGGCCGTGGCAACGCGCCGGAACCGCCGGCGGCCGCCGACGCCCACCCGGGCACGACGCCGGAAGTGACGCCAGTCGTGCCGTTCGTGCCGCCGATGATCGGACCGCAACGATGGATATCGCGGCGGGCTGCTGATCGCGTGGGATCCGGTGACGCAGAAGGAGCGGTGGCGCAGGGAAGGCGGCGGCGCCTCGGGCGGTGGAACGGTGACGACGGCGGGGAATCTCGTGCTGCAGGTGGTGCCCGATGGGCGGCTCATCGTCTACAGCGCTGACAAGGGCGAGAAGCTGCACGAAATCGTCACGGGCTTCCGTCAGGGCATGGGCCCGCCGATTACTTACATGGTGGACGGCAAGCAGTACGTGACGTTGATGGGCGGCCGTGGAGTGGTCGTGGCGCCGCCGGCGGGCGCGGGAGGCGGAGCCGGAACCGGAGCCGCTGCGGCGCCGGGCGGCGCAGGTGCGGCAGGACGCGGCGGCGCTCCGGACCTCGGCCCGCCGTTGCCGCCGAAAATTCTGACGTACGCGCTCGACGCCGGCGCGCAGTGAAGGCCGCCGCAGAATCCCAACATGGATCGTTGCACGATTGTGTTCACCGACGGCGCTGCCAAGGGTAACCCTGGCCCTGGCGGCTGGGGCGCCATCGTCGTCACACCGGAGGGGCACGTTACCGAGCTTGGCGGCGGGTCGCCGCATACCACCAACAACAAGATGGAGTTGAGCGGTGCGGTTGCCGCGCTGGAGGAGATCGCCGACCGGCCGGGCCCGGTGGCGATCTACACCGACTCCACGTATGTGATTCAGGGCATCACGCAGTGGGTGTGGGGGTGGCGCAAGCGAGGTTGGAAAACGGCGCAGGGCGGCGACGTGCTCAATCGCGATCTATGGCAGCGGCTCGCCGACCTCGTCGGCGCACGAGACCCGAAGAGTGTGGACTGGCGCTGGGTCCGCGGGCACGTTGGCACGCCGGGGAACGAGCGGGTGGACGCAATCGCGGTGGCCTTTGCCCAGCAAGAGCCGGCACATCTCTATCGGGGTGCTCGTGGCGGCTATGGCGTCGACGTCATGACCGTGCCGGATGAAACGACGCTGCCCAGGCGCTCCGCGGCGTCCAATTCGAGCGGCCGCGCGAAAGCCCATTCGTATCTGAGTGTGGTCGACGGCACGCCCATGCGCCATGCGACGTGGGCTGAGTGCGAGGCCCGGGTCAAGGGACGTTCGGGTGCACGCTTCAAGAAAGCGGCGAGTGCGGCGGACGAGACGGCAATCCTGCGCGAGTGGGGCCTCGAACCGCAGAACATTCGCTAGCCGTTTCTCGAGTCACGCGGTCAGGAGTCCGTCATATAATCCGCGCACCTATGCGCACATATCTTTCCTTCTTCCGTACGTGTGCCCAGATCGCCGCGATGCTCGCGGGCATCGCCAGCCTGAGCGGACCGCTGGTCGCGGCCCCTGGTGACGCGCAGGTGACGCCGGGCGAGCTCGTGATCGATCACCCGACGCTCATCAATCTCGGGTTCGAGTGGATCATCGATGGCGATGCCAATCGCAACGCCAGCGTCGCCGTCTCGTTCAGGAAGCAGGGCGAGACCGCGTGGCGCGAGGGCATGCCGCTGGCGCGCCTCCACGGCGAACAGACCTTCCAGCGCAACGTCTTCAATCTCGTGACGCCGAACATGTTCGCCGGCAGCATCCTCGATCTCGAGCCGGGCACCGCCTACGAGGCGCGCTTCGTGCTGTCGGATCCCGACGGCGTCGCCGGACCCGCGGCGAACGCCACCAAGATCGTCACCGTCAAGACCCGGCCCGAGCCGATGCCGGCGGCGGGCGGCAAGACGTATCACGTGTATCCGACGAAGTGGAAAGGGCCGAAGACCGAGCCGGCCTTCGAAGGCATCATGTGCGCGCTACAACTACTACTGCGGCGCCGGCGATACCGCGCCGGGCGGCCGGCCGCGCGTGAAGCCGGGCGACACCATCCTGGTCCACGCCGGCACCTACGCGTATCACTACGAGTTCTACGCCAACCAGACCACCATCAACGCGACGACGACGTTCGAGGGCACGTACTACCTGACGGCGAAGGGCACGCCCGAAAAGCCGATCGTCATCAAGGCCGCCGGCGACGGCGAAGTGATCATCGACGGCCGCGACAACTTCAACCTGTTCAACGTCAAGGTGGCCGACTACAACTACTTCGAGGGGATCACCTTCAGGAATACCAAGATTGCCATCTGGGCCGGCACGCAGTTCATCGCCGGCTCGAAAGGGCTGACGGTGAAGCGCTGCCGCTTCGAAGACGTGGGCATGGGCGTCTTCACCAATTACTCGGGCTCGAGCGACTTCTACATCGCCGACAGCGTGTTCCTCGGCCGCAACGACTCGAAGCACCTGACCGGGTGGAACGGCGCCTTCTGGCAGCAGTTCGAGAACGTCGACGGCCAGGAATACCCGCCGGTGATGAAGTCGTACACCGCCATCCGGCTGTACGGCCCCGGCCACGTCGTCGCCTACAACTACGTCGCCGACTTCCACGACGGCATCGACACCGAGATGTACGGGATGCCTGACGGATCGCATCCGATCGACGGCCCCAACTACCCGCCGCGCGAGTTCTGGGATCGCCGGCCAGACGGCGATCGATCTCTACAACAACTACATCACCAACGCGCACGACAACTCGATCGAGATGGACGGCAGCATGCACAACATCCGCATCATGCGGAACATGCTGATCAACTCCGCGTCGCACCCGATGAGCACGCAGCCGTCGGTCGGCGGGCCGATCTACTGGATCCGCAACATCGTCTACAACGCGCCCGGCGGATCGACGCGCTCGACGGCGGGCTCGCCCGGCGTGTACTTCTACAACAACACCATCACCACCGAGACCAATCCCGGAGAGTCGGCCAACACGCACTGGCGCAACAACCTGATGCTCGGGCAGAACGCCTCGTCCACGGTGTTCAGCGTCACCACCAACACCAACTACAGTTCGTCGGACTACAACGGGTTCCGCCCCGATCCGGGCAACGAGTCGTTCGCGTGGAACTCGCCGCCGTTCAACGTGCCGATGATCCTGGCCGACGGCAGCAGCCCGGCGAAGGTCGAGACGCGGAAGTACGCGACGCTCGAGGCGTACTCGCAGGCGACGAAACAGGACCAGCACAGCGTCCTCGTGGACTACGACATCTTCATGAAGGTGACGAAGCTGGATGGGAAGGACCTGGCCACCGTGCAGCGGCTGTACAAGGCCGAGGACTTCGACTTCCGGATCAAGCCGGGCTCGGCGGCGGTCGATCACGGCGTCGCGATCCCGAACGTGACGGACGGTTTCGCCGGCTCGGCGCCCGACCTCGGCGCGCTCGAAGTCGGCCAGCCGGTCCCGACCTACGGGCCGACGGCCGCAAAAATGAAAACTTTCCTTGCCTTGCCGCTCGTCGCGACGATTGCCGTTGTCACTCTGACAGCGCAGGACAACATCGATCGCGGAATGGTCGCCCGCATCCGCGCCGAGGGCACCGAGCATTCCAAGGTCCTGGAAACGTTCAACTACATCACCAACGTGACCGGCGCGAGGCCGACCGGCAGCCGCGCGCACAAACAGGCCGCGGACTACGTGCGCGGGAAGCTCGCCGAATGGGGGATGACGGATGCGCGCCTGGAACCGTTTCATTTCGGGCGCGGCTGGGAGCTGCAGAAGTTCGCGCTCGAACTGACCGCACCGCGCTACTTCCCGATGAACGGCTACCCGCTGGCGTGGACGCCATCGGCGAAGGGCGTTCTCACCGGCACACCGATCTATCTTGCGGACAAGACCGAGGCGCAAATCACGGCACTCGGCGACAAGCTGCGCGGCGCGATCGTCCTCGCCTCGCCGCCGCAGACCGTCTTCACGCTGACCGATCGCCTGCAGCCGGCCGACACCAATCAACCGGTCCGCATCGGCGGTCCTGAACCGCCCACCGAGCGGCAGGCGACGTCCATCGTCCCGGCCAACGCGATGGCGACGCTCCTCAGCCGGCTCGGCGCCGGCGCGATCCTGCGTCCCGGCACCGAGCTCCACGGCACGGCCACCGTTGGCGGCAATCCGAGCACGCCGGACGATGCGGTGCCGACCGTGGTGGTGGTGGCCGAGCACTACAACATGATCGTGCGGATGATGCAGGCCGGGGTGACGCCGACGCTGCGGCTCGAGCTGCGCACCGCGTATCAGGAGCAGGATCTCAACAGCTACAACGTCATCGCCGAAATTCCCGGCGAGGATCCCGTGCTGCGCAACGAGACCGTGCTCGTCGGCGCGCATCTTGATTCGCTGCCTTCCGCGACCGGCGCGACCGACAACGCCGACGGCGCCGTCGCCGCAGTCGAGGCGATGCGCATCCTGAAGGCGGTTGGGGCGCATCCGCGCCGGACCATTCGCGTTGCCATCTGGAGCGGTGAAGAGGTCGGCTTCGTCGGCGGAAAGGCCTACGTCGAGCAGCATCTCGCCGACGCCGGCATCCCGCGACAAGGTGGCGGTGTATCTGAACAACGATCCGGGAACCGGCGCCACCTACGGCTGGTACATGGCCAACAACAGCGACGCGCGCGGGATCTTCGATGCGTGGCTCGAACCGCTCAAGGATCTCGGCCTCAAGCGCAACGTGATGGACAGCAACTTCACCTCCGAGGATGGCGTGTTCGACGCCGTGGGCATTCCGGCGTTCACGACCATCATGGACTACACCAACTACGACGCCCGCACGCGCCACACCAACGCCGACTTCTTCGAAGCGGTGAGCGAGCACGACCTGCAGCAGTCGGCGATTGTGATGGCGGTGTTCGCCTATCAGGCGGCGATGCGGGATCGGCCGATGCCGCGGCGGCCGGCGGGCGTGCCGGCCAGTCCTCGCCCGGCGGCAGGACGCGGTGCGGGTCGCGGCGCCGGCGCCAACCCCGGCGATTGACGGGCGCCTGGACTCGGGGCTGGGGCCTCGGGGCTGGGGACCGGAGCCTATTCGAAGTAGGCGGGCAAATCCCGCTTGGTGTCGCGGAGGATCTCGATGATGGCCCGCCGATCGCCGTCCGAGAGGCGGCGATACCGCGGATCTTTTTCCTGCCCTGACAGCACGCGCCACATCCGCTGGTAGATCGCGCTCTTCGCGTCGGGCGGAAGAGCGTCGAAGGCATCGGTGTAGATCAAGTAGCTGCACGGATACCGCAGCAGGCGCGTGTTGAGATCGAGCTGACGCAACGAGCGGCCGCGGCGATCGGGCCGGCCCTCCGCCTCGAACCGTTCCGCGAACCCTGACGATCCGCGGATCGGATCGGTGAACGCCGCCTCGTCGACGAACAGAAAATAGTCCACGAGCTCGCGAGCGGCATCGTCCAGGGCAATCGGCGCGTCGGCCGCGACGTTCGGAGCGCGGAAGCCCGGACTGCCGGCCTGCTGTCTCTGGAATTCGCCAACCCGCGCCTCCCAGCCGATCCGAGCCACCAGGTTCATCCCGCGCATCTGATGATCGAACGCCAGGAGCGCGACGATGTCGCTGTCGGTCGACAGGTATCCGGTCGTATCGAACCGGCCCTCCAGCGACGGCCACGTCGCCGACGCGGTCGTTTGCGTGCGCGCCGGGACATGGTTGCCTGAATGGCGGAGGGCGCTCGGTTGTCCCGTGACGTACAAGCCGCCCCAGCGTTGTTCGAGCGGCGTGGTGTGATCGACCCTCATCCGGCCGGAACCCTGATCGAGCATGCCGGGGACGCCCACCGTCGAAAACGAGTAGTGGCACGACAGGCAATCCTCGCGGCGCGTGAACTGCGGTTTGTCTTCGCGCACGTTGTCGAGGACGTAGAAGACGACGCCCTGCTGCGGATCCTGCGAGGCCACTTCGATGAAGCCGCCGCGCACCCAGGCGACCGACACGGCATCGTTGAAGAAAATCGCGCGCGGATTGAGGGTGCTGATGCGTTCGCGCTGCAGGCTGTCCTGGCCGAAGAGGGCTATTTGCGATTCGATCGGCACGTGCAGCGCATCGAGCGTCGACCGCAGATAGCCGGAAGGGCCCTCGAACTTCAGGCGCAGCGGATCGGCCCGCAGATCGCGGTTCAATGCGGCGATCGGGTCGGCCACCGGGCGCGATCGATAGGCAATCGCCGGGTGCTCGATCCAGTTGGTAAACGTGTTCCCCAGCTGCGCGTAACTCGAACGCCCGAGCAGCGCGACCATCATGAGTACCGCCGCGCCGGCCGCCGCTCTATTCATTGCCCACCCCTTTATTAAACACAATTAATCACCGCTTCATCTGGCGCTCAGCCCCACCGGCTTGAATAGCAAGTCTCTGGACGGCATAACGAAAGGATCCGCGAATGAGCGCTCTTCTGATGATTGTCAGTCGCAACCCGCAGCCCGGCATCCAGGCGCTGCTGGCGAACAATGGATATCGGGTGCGCGCCTCGCCACGAGTGCTGGCACAGGAGGATGACGAGGAAGCTCCGGCCGCGATTATCGCGGACTTCGACGAACCGTTCACCGAGGGGCCGGATATCTGCCGGCAACTGCGCCGCCGCTACAACGTCCCGCTGGTCGCCATGTCGCAGCCGGACGAATCGTTCGAAGTGGCGTTGCTGGATGCGGGCGCCGACGACTACGTCGCGCGGCCGTGCGGCACCCAGCGCCTGCTGGCAAGAATCCGGCTGGCTCTCCGCCGGAACAGCGAACCCGCTGACGGCGCGCCGCTCAACGTCGGCGTGTTCGAAATCGACTTCCTCGACCATCGTGTGCGGGTCGCCGGCCGTCCCGTGCGTCTCACGCCGAAGGAATTCGATCTGTTCGTATTCATGGCACGGCGGCCCAACCGCGTCCTGAAACACCGCGCGATCCTCTCCGCCGTTTGGGGCGAGGCCGCGAGCGATCGCGCGGAATATCTGCGCGTGTTCATGGGACAGCTGCGGCGCAAGCTCGAGGCCCAGCCCGCGAATCCTCGCTACCTGCTGACGGAACCCTGGGTTGGCTATCGGTTCAGCCCGTTCGAGGCGACCCCGGCGCGTGGTACGACGGCTCCCTCAGTGATTCCCGGGAAGTTTCAGGCGCGCGAGGTGACCGTTCCCGCCTGACGCGCGTTCACTCCTTCGTCCGCTGGAGAGCGATCGCGGTGGCGACATGGTTTTTGCCGTCCTCCCGATATCTCACCGAGACCGACGCGCCAACGACGATGACGCCTTCCCGGCGAGTCGACGGCGTCAGGCTGAACGCCATGACGCCGCGATTGCCGGTCCGCGCGATCACCAGCGTGGTCGCATCGATGGTCTGCACGATGCCGCGGGTCGCGTGCGTGCCAAGGATCGCCATCGCGGCGGCAATCAGCAGGACCGCGATCAGGTTGCGCCGCTGTTCGGACGTTGCAGACGTGGACATCGCCTGAAGGAACCCCATGGTGGCGGCAACTGCTTAGGCGGCGCTGAAGCGAAGATTAACTTCCGTTAATGACGGAAACGCTGGACGTCCGCATGATCCGAAGTTAATCGCCAGCTCACGGACGCGTCATGTGCAACGCGTCAAATCTCCTTAGATGACAAACGTCATCGAAGGCGCAATGACGCGCGACAGGGAGGTTGACATGAAGTCCATCGTCAAGCGGGCCGGGATGCTGGCGGCAGCGTTCATCGTATGCGTCGGCGGATCAGCGCAAGCCGGAACTCTCGAGGTCAAGGTACCGTTTCCGTTCGTCGTCAACGGCAAGACGATGCCCGCCGGCGAATACCGGGTGGAAAGCGACCAACGAAGTCGTCACGTTCGTGGGCGAGAAAGGCACCAAGGCGACCGCCGTCGTGCTGACGATGCCGGCGGACGGCCACGATCCGGCAGGTGACACACCGTCGCTGAGCTTTACGCATGACGAGACGCAGTATCGGCTCGTGGACGTCTGGGCCTCCGGCTCTCAGGGTCTCGCGGTTGGCCGCTGACCGGGCAGCACACGGGAGGCCATGGGTCATGCGATACGCACTGGCGGTCGCCGCGATGAGCGGTGCGTTGAGCATCTTTCCGGCCGGCGTCTCCGCGGCGGCGGCGCCGGCCCCGTCGTTCCTGGACGAGGGGGCGCCGTCAGCCGCGAAGCACGCGACGCGGGGAACGGTCAAATCGATCAACGCGACGACGCTGGTGATCACCCGGCCGGGGAAGAGCGACATGACGTTCGAGCTCGACCCCTCCCTCCACCGGGAAGGGACGATCGACGTCGGCACGATGGTGTCGGTGCGGTACCACGAGGACGGCGCGCGGCACATCGCGACCGCGATTGCCGTGGACAACCACAGTCGGGCGGAACAGCTTCCTTAACGACGCCTCACGCGACCGAGACGCGATCGCGGCCGCCGCTCTTCGCGTCGTACAGCGCGCGATCGGCCTGCTTGAACAGGGCTTCCCCCTCCAACGCGTAATCCTTCGGAAACGGCCGGCGCGGATGGCGGCTTGTCGACGCCGCGCCGACGCTGATGGTGAGCGTCGCGGCTGGAAACTCGCGGCCCGCCAGCGTCGGGGCACATCTGCGGATCGCCGCGCACAAATGTCGTCGGCGATACGCTGCGCTCGAACCTGGCCGCAGCTGGCGATGGCGATCGCGAACTCATCACCGCCGTAGCGGCAGGCCACTGCATCGCGCGGAATGCGGCGGCCGATGATTTCCCCCACCGTGCGCACGCCTTCGGCGCCGGTCAGGTGTCCGTATTGGTCGTTCAGCGACTTGAGATGATCCACATCCGCGACGAGAAGCGACACCGGCGAGCCCGCGAGATCGGCCGCCCGGACCATCCGGCTCAGCGCGGCCTCAAACGAGCGCAGGTTGTGGAGGCCGGTCAAATCGTCGGTCGTTGCGAGATGATGCAGCCGGCGATTGTCGCTGGTGAGCTTCGCCGTCACGATGCCGACCGCGAGGAACAGCGCCACCTGCACGGCATCCGACTCGCCGTAGTGCCAGGACAGCAGGTGCGGATTCGCGACGTGGTACAGAATCACGGCCGCCAGCGCGGCGACGATTCCGCCGCGCATCGTGAACCGGGTGCCGGCAAGAATGATCGGCAGATAGTAGAGATGCTGGACGCGGGCCCTGTCCGTCCGGCTGTCGATCAGGAAGATCGCCGCGAGTGCGAAGGCGATCGCCGCAGCAGCCATCGCGGCCGGCGATTGTGATACCGGGACGCTCGGTCCGCGCCGTGGCTGTCGTCAACCGCATGTTCTCCTCCGCGCACAGGTCTCGGCACTCGGCGCCGTGGAGTGCACGACGCCCACAGCCATTCTGGCCGTACGAACATCCTCCACAAATGAAACGCGGATTAATTCCCGTTAATGCGGCGACGTGCTGTCGCCGCCGCAGGCTCCGGAGGCCCGCCGTCGCTCACGCCACGGCGTGCGTGCGGACCCAGGCGACGGCCTCGAGCAGACGGCGGTCGAACTCGGCCAGGTTGTCGCTGAAGCGATGGTCCGAGGCGTTCACGACCCAGAGATTCTTCGGCTGCCGGGCCGCATCGAGCACCTGCTGGACCTCACCGAGGGGAACGAACTCGTCGTGCGTGGAATGGATGGCCGCGACCGGTGTCGGGCTGACGCGGTCGACGATCTCTGCCGCGCTGAAGGTCGGCTCCTTGGGAACGGCGTGGGTCAGGTAAATGGCGCTGTCCCTCCAACGCCAGCCCAGCTCGTTCAGATTGGGAAGGCCCAGTCCGATCACACCGGCGATCGAGCGCTTCGTCTCGGGATCGGTGGCGGCGAGAACCGACAGCCCGGCCCCCTCGGAGACTCCGATCAGAATCGGCCGTTGCGCCCGTCCCTGGCTGGCGTAGTCCACGAGCGCTTTGTAGTCGCCCGGTTCGTCCTCGCGTCGCAGCGTCGAAGAACCTGACGTGAAACTCTCGAGATAGGCCCTGGCATCGAAGCCGACCACGAAGAAGCCCTGGCCGGCCAGCATCTCGGCGACGTGAGGTCCAAGATGAATCCATCCGCCGTCGCCGCTCGAGACGATCACCGGCGCGCCACTGCGCGGCCCGTACAGATGGAGGCGTTGTGCCTGGCCGCGAATCGTGAGCGTCGCGTTGGTCTCCAGGCTCGCGGCGCGCGCCGGCGGGGCAGAACGCATACACACAGGGCGAGAAGGGCGTATCGACTGCGAGTCGAGAGATGTCGTGTCATGACTATTCGGCTCCATCACGTTCACTTCAGTAGACACGACCGCCGTGAGCCTCACATGAGGTCGCGATTAATTCCCGTTCATCTGGTGCCGGGTGGGCCGACGCCGGAGCGTGACGGTAAACGTGCTGCCCGCGCCCGGCTGACTCTTCACGTGCGATGGTCCCGCCGTGGCGTTCGGCGATCCATTTCGCGAGGGCGAGCCCGAGGCCCGCGCCCTGGTTGGGCGCGGAACGGGCCGGATCGGCTCGATAGAATCGCTCGAAGAGATGAGGGAGCGCGTCGGGCGGGACGCCGGTCCCGGTATCGGTCACGGCGAGGCGCGCCAGTCCTTTGTCGCAGGCGAACGTGACCGACGATGCGGCCGCCCTCCGGCGTGAACTTGATCGCGTTGTCGAGCAGAATCAGCAGCAGCCGCTCCAGCCAGCCTTCGTCGCCTTTGACCATCACGCCGCCGGCTGCCGCGCACGTGAGCGTGAGCCCCTTGGCCGCGGCGACCGGCTCGATCTGCTCGACCACGGATGCGCCGAGGGCCGCGAGATCGACGGATCTGATCGGCCATCTTGATTTCGCCGCCCTCCGCCCGCGCGAGCGTGAGGATCTGACCAATGAGGCGAGTGAGACGATCGAACTCGTCGATCTGCCGCACGAGGATCTGGCGCAGGTCTTCGTTCGATGGCGCCGATCGCAGCGCAAGCTCCGCCTCACCGCGAAGAATCGCCACCGGGGTCCGCAGCTCGTGCGCGAGCGCCGCGCTGAACTGGCGCATCTCCTCCACCGACGATTCCACGCGGGCAAGCGCGTGGTTGAAGGCGTGCGCGACATGATCGAGCTCGTCGTCGGCGCCGCGCACGGAGAGCCGGGCATCCAGGTTCCTGATCCCGATGCCCTGGGCCGCGAACGCCAGTCGTGACAACGGGGCCAGGGCGCGGCCGGCCAGCCAGCGTCCGGCGACAGCCGCGACCGCGAGGCCGCCCAGAATCCTCCACAACAACAGCCGGTCGAATCCGGCCAGCGTCGCGTCCACGCCGGTGAGGAGATCGCCCACCTGCACCAGGTACGCCTGTCCCGGCGTGGGAGTGATGACCGTCGTGACCAGCCGCAAGCCGCCGCGGTCGGTCTGAATGTCGTGAGTGCCGGCGTTGGCGCGCAATTCCGCCACTTCGTCAGGCGTGTAGTGCAGCCCGAGCGCCTCGAGCCCCGGCGACTGCGTGAGCAGCCGTCCGTCGCTGGCGTCGAACACCTGGTAATAGTCGGTGGCGTCGTCCACGAACGCCGCCGAATCGACATCCTCCCGCGCGTATTCGAGCACCGGCACGCCGTCCTTGAACTGCAGATAGCCGTGCAGGCCGCGCGCCTTTTCCTCGAGGTTCGCCGTCGCGGCGTCATCCAGCTGGCGGACGAACAAGGTATGCGTGGTGATCGCGAGGGCGGTCATGAGGACCGCCAGGATGCCGGTGTAGACGATCGTCAGCGAAGTCCGAAGCGGTAGCGGCTTCACGAAGGTTGGTCGGCCAGCATGTAGCCGACGCCGCGGACCGTGTGAATCAGCGGACGGCCGGCCCCGCGATCGATCTTGTTCCTGAGCGAGTTGATGTGGACTTCGACGACATTGCTGATGCTGTCGAAGTGAATGTCCCACACGTGCTCGATGATGTGCGAACGCGTGACGGGCCGGTCGGCGTTCTGGACGAGAAATTCGAGCAGCGCGTATTCCTTGGGCTTCAGGTCGATCGGCTGGCCTGCCCGCGTTACCTTGCGGCGGACCGTATCGATCTCGAGGTCCGCGACGCGCAGCTTCGTCTCGCGCGGCCCGCCCCGCCGGAGCAGGGCGCGAATGCGCGCCGACAGCTCGGCCAGGATGAACGGCTTGCCCATGTAGTCGTCGGCCCCGCCATTGAGCCCGGCCACCCGCTCTTCCGGGGACGCCTGCGCGCTGAGGATCAGCACCGGCAGCTCGGCCTTCCGCGATCGAATGTCGCGCAGGACCTGGAATCCGGAGCGGCCCGGCAGCATCAGGTCGAGGACGACGCAGTCGTAGTCGACCATTTGCGCCTGGACACCGGCCTCATCGCCGTTGGACAGGACATCGACGGCCAGCCCCTCCTCTTCGAGGCCCTTCTGAATGAAGCTGGCCACCCGCTGGTCGTCTTCGACGACTAGGACACGCATGTGATTCATCGATTCTACGTCCGCCGGAAACGAATCAGGACGATTGGCAGGGAGTGGCATCACTCCACATTCTGGCGGGATCCCGATGGGCGGACGATGAAGGGTTGATTAACTTCCGTTAATCGCTCGGACTGACCAAAGCTACACCACGGAGGTAGTTGCCTTTTCGGTCGTAGTGTCCGGCTTCAGCCGGACTAGACTCTCTCCGATTGGCCGTCACCGGAAGGAGTGCACTGTGGGGGTCGAACTTGAACTTGCGGCGTTACTGGCGTTTGCCATCGTCGGCCAGAGCGCCTTTGCGCGATTCGAAATCGAGACGCCGGCCTGGCGCAAGATCCTGAAGTGGTCGATGCTATCGGGACTCACGCTCGCGCTTTACCAGTGGGTGCATCACTGGGCGCTCGCACTACCCGCGACCATGGGAGTCCTCGGCGCGACGTTTCACGTCGTCTGGTGCCGGCGCAACGGTATCGACCCGATTCGCGCCACGCCGCGACGCCGCTACTACGAGCTGCGCGGCTGGCGCTGGTCCGACGCGGAGTGATGGGTTTCCCAAAAGCCACACCACGGAGGACACGGAAGAATCACAAGGAAAGCGCGTCATGAGATGTGTTATTTTTATAACATGCATGCTACCTGCATAACACCGACAGTCATCGCCGCGCTCCTGACGGTGAGCATCACCGCAACGCGAGCCGCCGCTCAGGCAACAGGAGATCCCACCTTCGAGGTCGCGTCCGTCAAACCGAACAACGGCGACGGGCCGATCATGTCAACCACGCAGCCGGGCGGCCGCGTCACCATGGTCAATGTCCCGCTGCGGATGCTGATTCGCACCGCGTATCAGCTGCAGGACGAGCAAATCGTCGATGCACCGAACTGGATCTCCGCCGAGCACTTCGACATCGTCGCCAAGGCTGCAGGAGACGTTCCTCCGCCGACGCCGGGCAACTCCGGGCCGCTCCAGTTGATGATGCGATCCCTGCTCGCCGAACGCTTCAAGCTGGCGGTGCACCGGGAAACCAGAGAGTTTCCCGCCTATGCGCTCGAGCTCGCGAGGCGTGATGGAAGACTCGGCCCGCAGCTTCGGCCCTCGGCGGTCGATTGCGCAGCAATTGCGGCGGCCCGCGGATCGGGCGGCGGAGCGCCGCCAGCGTCCGCAGCTGCGAGGCCGCCGTGCGGCGTGAGGGCGGCCGGCGGACAGATGATCGCCGGCGGCCTGCCGCTGTCGCAGCTCGCCGTCCTGCTGTCGTCGATGGTGCAGCGCGTCGTAATCGACAGGACCGGATTGACGGGCAGCTTCGATCTCGATCTGAACTGGACTCCCGATCGAACGCCGCAGGCCGCGGGGCCTTTGCCGCAGAGCGACCCGAACGCACCGTCGATCTTCACCGCGCTGCAGGAGCAGCTCGGTCTCAAGCTGGAGTCGGTGAAAAATCCCGTCGAGGTCCTGGTGATCGATCACGTCGAGCGACCGACGCCGGACTAGTGGGCAAGAGCAGCCGCGAAGAACGCTCAGCACGCAAAGATGACGGATTCGACGGGCGTCGCGAAGCGACGCTCAGCGTCGAATCCCTCTCTCCGCGGACTCGGCGCGCTCGGCGGTCAAACGTCAGAAGTGAAGCAGCGTGTACGCGTCACCAAGGCTATTTCACGCAGGCGAAGTTCGCCGCGTCATTGGGATCGCCGGATCCTTTGTAGCGCGGCACCGCCGGATACAGGCAGACCGGTCGCGTGAACTTGACGGTCCGCGTGGCGGCCTCGTTGTCGTGAACTTCGTCCCGATGAATTGCGCCGGCGCCGTGCCGCGTTCGACCCAGTTCTCGAGCGCGGTCTGCATGTCGTGCGCCGCATCGCGCACCGGCGGAATCTGCTGGCCCACGCCGCCAAAACTCGACGCGCCGATCCCGCCGCTGCAATGGTTCATGCCGGGAACCATGAACAGCCGATAGAAGTCCTGCGTCTTGTCGAGACCGCCGTTGGCCTTCGCGACCTGCTCGTAGTACTGCGGACTGTATGCCGGCTGCAGCGTCTGATCGTTCCAGCCGTGATACTGGATGATCTTGACGCCGCGGCGAATCGCGCCGGAATAATCCGTTGACGTGGCGTTGCCGAGGCGTCCGACGGTCTCGTCGGTATGGGACATGTCGCTGTCGAAGTTGAACGACCGCAGATCCCACTCGGGGTTCTGATACACCAGGTTGGAGAAGTAGACCATCAGCCCCGCGCCGGCGGTGGTCGGCCGGACCATCCCGGTCCATCCGGCTTCTGATCCGGGCGCGAAGCCGGGAAAGATCGATTCGCCGGTCCGCGGATTGCGGGGACCCTGGTAGATTTTTTCGAGCGCCGCCACCTGCGGCGGCGTCAGGCAGCCGTTGCCATCGGCGCCGTGGCACGTCAGCGATCGCGGATCGAACTTGCAGGTTCGCGGATCGGCGACGAGGCCGTCCGCCACCCCATCGTCCTTGTCGCACGCCGCGACGACGGCGGCGGTAATCGCCGGGAGTTTTTCAGCGGGAATCAGCGCGCCCGGCGCGGCCAGCGCCTGCGCGTTCCAGACGAAGCCGGCGTTCGAGTGCGACTGGAAATTCCACGGCGCGCCGATGATCAGCCCGTCGAAGTCGTCGGGATAACGCTGCGCCTCGATCAGCCCCTGACGGCCGCCGTTCGAGCACGAATTGAAGTACGAGTGCGCCGGCGCACCGCCGTAGTAAGCCGCGACAATCGCCTTGGCCGCGACGGTCGTGACGTGCTTCGCGCGGTAGAGATAGTCGGCCGCTTTTTCCGGATGGCCGACGCCCCAGAATTGCTCCGACGCCAGATGGCCGGTATCAGTGGACGCGGTCGCATAACCGCGGCGCAGGTGCTCATCCATCGCAGCGTCCATGCCGACGCGCTGGTAGTTCAGCTGTCCCGCGAACCCGCCCTCGCCGGTCGAGAGAAATTTGCGATTCCAGTTCGCCGGCTGCGGCAGCCAGACCTCGAAGCGAATGTCCGAATCCGCCGAGGGCTTGCTGACGCCGCGCACGCGGCAGAATGACGGCAGGTTGGGAATCGTGACGGTGTCCGAGAGCTTGAGGCTGCCGGACGCCACGAGCGTGGCCTCGACGATCGAGGTGCCGTTGTCGAAGGTCCGGCCCGCGAGCGCCGTACACTCGACCGCCTGCTGTGAGGCCGGCGCCGGGCGTTCCGGGGCTTGCGCGGCCGCCCCGATGACACACGCCAGGATCGCCGCGCCCACAAAGAACGATGCACGCTTCGGAATCATGACGCGCTCCCTTCAGTAACAACCGGCTTTCGGCGCTGATGATACACGAGACACTCGCGGCGCAGCCCGGCGTCGGGCCGCTGCCGAAGCTCAGGCGGCGTAGCGGGAATGTTCGTGGAGAACCGGTCGGTCGTTATCGACTTCATGTGAGCGATGTGGAATGCGGATATTCCACCTTTTCAGGAGTGAACCGGACAGTGGTCGGAGCAAGCGCGCGTATTGCCAGGGGTCAGGACACAGTCAGCCGGCGCGGAGGGTTTGACGAATTCGACAGATTCGCCGAATTCAACAGGTTCATCGGCACATACCCGGAATTTGCGTCGACCAGCCGGCTCGATATCTTGCGGACCACCGAATACAGCCGCCTCGAAGCCACCGGCCATGTCTATCTCGACTACACCGGCGGCGCCCTGTATGCCGAGCGCCAATTGCGCAAGCACCTGGCCCTGCTCGGGTCGCAGGTGTTCGGCAATCCGCACTCGCGCAATCCCACGTCGTGCGCGATGAACGAGCTGATCGAAAAAGCGCGACAGGATGTCCTGCGTTTCTTCAACGCCTCGCCCGACGAGTACATGGTGATCTTCACGCCGAACGCGACCGGCGCGTTGAAGATCGTGGGCGAATCGTATCCGTTCGGCGCGGGCAGCGTCTTCGCGTTGACCGCGGACAATCACAATTCCGTGAACGGCATCCGCGAGTTCGCGAAGCGCAAAGGCGCGTCCATCACCTATGCGCCGATCGTGGCGCCGGATCTGCGCGCCGACCGCGACGCGCTCTCGAAAATCCTGGCCGGCGCGCCGGATGCGCCGAACAAGCTGTTCGCCTACCCCGCCCAGTCCAACTTCTCCGGCGTACAACATCCGCTCGAGTGGATCGCCCAGGCGCGCGCACACGGCTGGGACGTGCTGCTCGACGCGGCGGCGTTCGTCCCGACCAACCGCCTCGATCTCAGCGTCGTGCATCCCGACTTCGTGGACATCTCGTTCTACAAGATCTTCGGCTATCCGACCGGTATCGGCTGCCTGCTCGCGCGCAAGGTGGCCGCGGCCAAGCTGGTGAAGCCGTGGTACGCCGGCGGGACGATCGCTTTTTCTACCGTCGCGACTCAGGGCCATTACCTGGCATCCGGACCCGCCAGGTTCGAGGACGGCACCGTCAACTATCTGAGCCTGCCGGCCGTGAGCATCGGGCTCGATTTCATCCAGTCGGTCGGCATCGACGTCATCCACCGGCGCGTGATGTGCCTCACCGGGTGGCTGCTGGATCAGTTGATGCGGATGCGGCACGGCAACGGGCGGCCGCTGGTGCGGATCTACGGCCCGACGACGACGCGAGACCGCGGGGCGACGCTGCAGATGAACTTCTTCGACGCTGACGGCGTGCGCATCGATGCGTTTACGAGCGAGCGGCTGGCGAGCGCCGAAGGAATTTCGCTGCGCGCCGGCTGTCACTGCAATCCGGGCGCGCGGGAAGCGGCGCTCGGGTTCACCCGCGATGATCTCGGCGGGTGCTTTTCGAACGCTGATGGGATTTCGTTCAATCAGTTTCGCCGGCGGATCCTCAAGAAGACGGCCGGCGCGCTGCGGCTCTCCATCGGCCTGGCCACCAACTTCACCGACGTCTCGCGGTTTCTGCAGTTCGCCAGAAGCTTCACGGACAAATCGGTCAGCGACCTCCCGCGCGGGACGTGTCTCCACCGGGTGTCCTACCGGCACCGCGTAAACCGCTCAACCCTGCTAGATTTACGGCATGAAGCGCTTCCTCGTCGTCGCCGCGCTCCTTCTTCCGTGCGCCGCCGCCGCGCAGACCACGCCAAAGTCGGCGGCCAACCCGCGCACCGCGAACGACGCGGAAGCCAAAGCCGCGCTCGCGCCTCTTACGGCGATCTTCGCCGCGTTCGCAGCTGGCGATCGGGCGGCATTGCTGCGCCAGGTGTTTCCGGACGGGCGCGTCACCGCGTCCGGCACGCGTGGCGATGGCGCGTCCGATCTTCGCCAGCAGACCTGGACGCAGTTCGCCGAGCAGCGCGTCAAACCTGACAGCGCTTTTCGAGGAGCGCATCTCCGATCCGGCAATCGAGATCGACGGCGACATCGCGATGATCTGGGCGCCGTTTGTCGTCCGCGTCGGCGGGAAGGTCACGAATTGCGGCATCGATCACTTCGATCTCGTCCGTGAGAACGGCGCGTGGAAGGTGATGAACCTCACCTTCTCGTCTCATACCACCGGCTGCCCGGAGCGCTGATCCCTCGCGAAGCCGAGAGAGAGCGCAGAGGGGATCCAGATGATGGCGATGAAGAGGTAGGTTCATCGCTCCGGCATTTCGGGGATCCTCTATCAGGCCGGACGAATGCATCGAAGGCCCACGTCCTCGCCGCCGGCACCGTCGGAAATTCCCAATAAATACACCGCCGCTGCGCTCACAGCCGCGGGTACGCGGCTTGCCATTACACGGCACATCTCGTCTTTTCATGAAGGCCACGCGTTTCCGACTTCTTCGGTTTACCGAGGGCGCAAGCTGGGCATTCGGTCTCATCGGCCTGACCTGGTGGGGCGCGTTCCATGTGGGAGTCGCCATGTCGACACGTCACGATCTGGCAGATTTTGCAGCAGCGCAGTCTGTCAATCTCTTGCGAGGGCGAGACGGCTGACCAGTCGCTCTGGTCCCCGCAGCGCATCAGCGCCTGGCTCAAGGTGCGCAACGAGCCGGCGCCGGCGCCGCTCGCGGTGCTCAGAATCCCGAAAATTCGACTCGAGGTGCCCGTCCTGCCGGGCACCGCCGACCGCACGCTCGACCGCGCCGTCGGTCACATCGAAGAAACGGCGGAGCCGGGCACCGACGGAAACGTCGGCATCGCCGGCCACCGCGATGGTTTCTTCCGGGGGCTCAAGGACATCACGGCGGGTGACGTGATTGAGCTCGACACGCTGCAGGGAAAGGACGTCTTTCGCGTCGAGCGAACCTGGGTGGTCAATCCGCAGGACGTGTCGGTGCTCGATCCCACGTCGACGCGAGTCATCACGCTCGTGACCTGCTATCCGTTCTACTTCGTGGGAGCCGCGCCGCAACGGTTCATCGTCCGCGCGGTGCGCATCGCCGACGCACCGGTGGCGCCGGCGACGGTCCATTGATTGTCCTGTCGGCGCACGGTTGATTGAGTTGTCTTCTTTGTCTCGCATCAGAGTGATCGCATAACGCGTTCAGAAATGGAGAGAGTTCCATGACAAGTGTAATGAGCTGGCTGGCCCTGGCCGCGGCGGTCGTCTGCATGACGGCCGGCGTGTCACAGGCACAAACGACGACGGCGTCGACGGAAACGAAGAACTTCGAAGTCCTCGCGGTGAACGGCAACCTGCTGGACGTCAGGTTCCCGGAAGGCACGAGAGAGCTGACCGTTCCTGAAGACTTCCGCTTCACGGTCAACGGGGCACAGTTGTCCGTGCACGACTTGAAAGTCGGCATGAAGGGAACGGCGACCATCACCACGCGAACGACGGTGACGCCGGTGACCGTAACCGAGGTGAAAGACGGGACCGTCGTCGTGCGTTCCAGCGCGGGCGTCATCGTGCGCACGAATGAAGGGGTCAAGAGTTTCACCCAAGCCGACATCGACAAGCGCGGGATCAAGCTCATGCGCAGCGGCCAACCGGCGCAAGTGTCGGACTTCCGTGAAGGCGACAAGCTGTCCGCGACGTTCATCACCGCGGGGCCGCCGCATGTCCTGACCGAGAAGGAAGTGCAGGCCCTCGTGCCGGCGACCGCCGCTGCCGCACCCAGGTCGGGCGGTGCAACGGCAACCTCAGGTACGGCGGCAGGATCGACGGCGGGTCGATCGTCGTCGGCCGCTCCGGCGGCCGCGGCGCAGTCGTCGACCGCGACGAGCGGGTCCGCAGGTGCGGCTCCGTCCGGCGCGGGCAGAACGCTGCCGGCGACCGCGAGCTCGTGGCCGCTCCTCGGGCTCACAAGTCTGCTGTCGCTCGCACTGGGGCTCACGCTCACGTTCCGGCGTCGCTTCAGCCGCTAGGTCTTTTCCGCTCTCTCCCGGGCCGCGCTCGCGCTTGACTGCCGGGCGCGGCCAATCTAGTGGAACGTATACGCTGCTTCACTACCGACGTTTGACCGCCGAGCCCGCCGAGTCCGCTGAGAGAGGGATTCGACGGCGGCCTGCAGGCAGGCCGGCTGCCGGCGTCGTGACCGATCGTCGGGCGAACAACGCCCATCATCGCGCGTCGTTCGTCCGGCGATCCGGCACGACGCCGCGCGTCGCTTCGCGACGCCCGTCGAATCCGACACCTCCGCGTGCTCAGCGTTCTTTGCGGTTGAACGTGGTACTGATTTCCGGAAACAGCCCATTAGTACGTCCAGCCAAACGACAAGACCACGCCGACGTCGTTGCGATCCGCGTCCGCGCTCGGCGGCCGGCTGTCGAACGTATCGAACATGCTGACGGAGACGAAGACGTCGCTCCAGACTTCACGCCGCCCGCTGGCGTCGAGCTGAATGCGCTGGCGGCCCCAGTTGCTCAGGCTCGGGTAGTACTGGAAGCCGGCGTCGAAGTTCGTTTTGGGGTGATCGTACGCGTAGTACGACGTCCTGAACGTCAGGAGGCCTTCCAGATTTTTCGTGGGGTCGGTATCGACGTTCTGCTCGTTGTTCCCTGAGAGGCCACCGCTGATCGCCATCTGCGCACGGTTGGAATTCACGAGCCGCGTGCCGACGACGCCAGCCAGCTGCGACCGCAGCGTCAGGCCGAGGCTCTGGTTACTCTCGAATCCGCCGCCTGCGCCGACAAACAGGCGCGGCCCGCGAAAGCGGATGTACGACGCCTGAACCGTGCCTCGATCGTCACTTGTCCCCTCGTCGTCGCTCTTCGTCAGCGTCGCCGATCCCGTGACGCGCGCCTCGAACGCCGGGACGCGATAGACGGTGTTCGAGTTGAACGTGGTTTGCGCGATATGACTCGACCGGGTGTAGCTGAAACCCAGATCGAGCGACCCATCGATCCGTTTCCAGAAGCCGGCGCCGATGGGGATGATCGTGGTGACGTCCGTCGTCTGAAGAGAGACGTCTTCGATCGCCTCGTGGACGATCACCGTGCCGGGAGATCCGGCGACGAGGCTGCCGAACAGGCGGCGGCCGTCGGCGGCGGTCACGTCGAACTGCCGGGGGGACTCGACTGAGGCGATCTTCACCCATTCCAGGTAGATCGTCCCGGCATCGTCGGTCGAGAGCTCGAGTTGCCCCTTCTTGACGCCCTTGACCTCGCCGGTGAAGCGGTCGCCATTCGCCAGCCGCACGACGTCAGTTTTTTGCGCGAATGCCGAACCGCCGCTGAGAACGAGCAGCATCAGAGCAACGAGCGCGCGCGAGATCCGCATGTACCCAGGACCGGTTGTCACCAGCTACGAGTGTAACTGCATGGGTGTGAGGAAAGCAGCGGGAGCCGCGTCGCGGCCCCCGCTGATGGAACGTGACTACTTCCTGGGCGCGTAGGGATTTCCACCCAGCGCGTTCGAGATCGCCGTAATCGCCCGCTGCGCGCGGATGCTGTTCCCGGCGTCATCGAGCGGTGGCGACACGACGGCGATCCCGAACTTGCCCGGCGAGACCGCGATGATGCCGCCGCCCACGCCGCTCTTCGCCGGCAGGCCCGTGTGATACAGCCACTTGCCCGAGTCGTCGTAAAGTCCGGCGGTGGCCATGACCGCAAGGACAGGCGGGACGTTTTTCGCGTCCAGGACCTGCTTACCGGTTACCGGGTTCTTGCCGCCGGCCGCGAGCGTTGCCGCCATCATCGCAAGGTCCTTGGCGTTCACACCGACCGAGCATTGCCGCGTGTAGAGGTCCACGGCCTGCGGCCAGTTGGACTTGATGTAGCCGTACGCCAACATCAGGGCGCCAATCGCCTGGTTGCGCTGGTTGGAATCGGACTCGGACTTGTACACGTCCTGAAGGACGGTGAGCGGACGCCCGGCGTAGTCGTTGTAGGTGCCGATGATCTTCTTCCACACCGCGTCGGAATTGGCGCCGGTCACCATGCTGGTCGCCGAGATGGCGCCGGGATTGACGAGCGGATTCATCTCCGCTGCCCCGGTACCGGCGACGGTCTTGACCGCTTCCACGGCGATGATCGAGTTGAACCTGGCGCCGGTCGCGTCGACGCCGATCCTTTTCTCGATGGCGTCGGCGCCCTGCTCCTGAATCACCTGGGCCATGGTGAAGACTTTGGAGATCGACTGAATCGAGACCTCGGTCTTGATGTCGCCCGCGGTGTAAACCTTGCCGTCCACCATGATCAGCGCGATTCCGAAGAGGTTCGGATCGACTTTCGCGAGCGCCGGAATGTAGTCCGCGTTCTTGCCTTCCTTGAGGCCCTTGAACTGTTCGAACGCGCTGTTGACCGCCGCTTGCGGATCCGATGTCTGGGCCGTCAGCGTCAGCCCGCTCGCGGCCACCATCGAAGCGACAATCATGCCGGCGAGTCGCCGGCGTGACGTGAGGAACCTTGGGACCATCACTGCCCTCCTATCTTGTAGCCGAAGCTGTATTTGAACTGAGAACTGAATACGGACATCGTCGACGCCGAAACCGTCGCTGTTGTTCTCGCGGTGCGCCCACAGTAGCTCGCCGCCCATCATCACGTTCTTGGCGGGGGTAGAGAGCAGGTTGGCGCTGACGTATTGACCGTTCTTGTAGGCGTTGGGCGCCTGGCCGTCGCTGTTGTCGATGTCAACCCGCGAGTAGCCGACCGCGCTCGACAGCGTCGAATTCCAGTTGTGATCGAGGTAGATGACGACGCCCAGATCGTGAAGGGCTTCGCCGACGACCGGCGTGACGGTGTTGCCCGGCTGCCGTTTGACGCCGACGTCAAAGGGCGCGTCGTTGAAGTAGTTCTCGACGCCCGCGCCTTCGACGAGCTGGAGACGGAGCACGTTGTCCGCCCGAGCTTCACGTTCGAGCTGATGCTGACGCCCCAGCCCCAGACGCTGCCGTTAGATCGAACGCGTCGTTCGGCAGGAGGTCGTCGTACGCGAGATAGCGGAGCGCTCCGCCGAATTGAATGTAGCCCCACTTGCGCCCCCCGAGGCGGTAGTGGCCCGTGAAGTCCGGCGCCGGGAACCGTGGCTTGACGTTCTGCAGTTCCACGCGGTCGGCGGCGAGGCCGGCATCTCCGCTGGCACCCGGATCTTCGATGGCGACCCGCAGGTTCGACTCGCCGTCAACATAGGGCTCCCAGAAAATCTGCGGGAGGCGGACGAACAGCATGCCGTTCGGTCCCCAGTAGTCGATGACGTTCGGAAAGACGTCGGCGTCCATGAACTGGCTGTTCGTCTGGCCTCCGCCAATCTGCTTGTATTGGCCCCAGCCGTGGCGGAAGCGGATGGTGGTTTGCCCGGCGTCGGGGCCGGTGCCATACAGATCGAACTCGAACTGTGCCTTGACCGGGCCGTTGGCGGTCGGCAACTCAGCTCTGACCCCGAGGCGGCTCTGCTTGGCGCTCAGGCCAAAGCGGCCGTCGTTGCCGAACTGGTTCGGGGCATTGGGCAGTTTTGATGGACGAAGGGTATCGGCCCAGTTCGGGTCGACCTGGTTGAAGTCCACGATCGCGTCCGCCTGGCCGAACCCGTAGATCTCCAGCGTCCCCTTGCTGGGATCAGGCGCCTGCGCCTGCGCAGCCGCTGGGAGCCCGATGGCCAGCAGCGCCACCAAAGGCCCCCAGTGCCTGACTCGATCGATTCCTCGCTTCATCTTCATGTCGCGCTCCTTGTGTGTCAGTTGCTCACTGCACATTGCTTTGTTCCCATTGACGGACGCGTCTGCGCCCCTCGTCGAAGATCCGCATGTAGTTGCCTTTTCGCACCTTCAGGCTGGCCTCCGGCGTGAGTTGCCGCCAGACCGGATTCCACATCTCGAACACCGCGAAGTACGGGGCCGCGCTCGCCGGCGCCACGGTGTCCGTCCCGAACAGAAAACGGTCCGGGTATTTGTTCAGCATCTCGGCCGTTCGCGCGATGGTCTGCGGCGACGAAATCGCGTACTTCGCGACCTCGTCCCAGGAGATGTCGAAGTTCACATGTTTCATCGCCGGATCGTCGAGGATGGCCTGGACGATCTCGACGTGACGCGGACTGCGTTCCGCGGCGTTCTCCGACACCTGAACGGGATGCACGACGCGGCCGAGACCGGTGTGGGCCCAGATGATCGACGCCGTGGGATGACGCTTGAGCAGCGCCTTCATCTGCGTCAGGTAGACCGGTTCGGCGTTCGTCGCCGCGAACGGCATGTCGATGTCGTTGTGCAGGATCACGACGAGGCCGGACTCGGCGGCGAAGTCGAGGATCCGATCGAGCGCGGGATTCGTCAGGCTCGCGGTCTCGCCCGAGATCTTGGACGACACGAATTCCTTGTGGATGCTGAACTCGCCGATTCCCGAGAACACTCCGGGGAACGTCCGCAGCACGCGGCGGATGTGATCCGTCGCGTACATGTCGGCCGGATTGAAACCCGTGATCATCGGATCGAAGCGCGCCTGCTCCGCTGGTGTCAGCGCGCGGTAGGCGCTGGCGATGAAGGCGTCGGTGAACGAGTAGTAGTAGAGCGGCGCATCGCTCTGCAGGTAGTAGGTCGGCGCGAAGTCGCCTGAATTCGCGTACGACCACTGCTGCTGCAGCGGGATCCCGAACAGCGTCGATCGGCTGACGCGCGTCCCCATGATCTGGAGGAACTGACGCGGCGTGATCCCCTGCTGGATGTAGTTGGTCAGGTGAAAGTGCGAATCGTTGAATTCGTTGTCCGCCCCGGCTCCCTGGGCGCCGAGCGGATTCGCCGTCACCGCTGCGAGCACCGCGAGGGCCGCGGCGAGCGCGGCCAAAGCGGCGAGATATTTCGATGGGCGGTGGATCATCGGCATCGCTCAGAAGCTCATTTCCAGATCGATGTGAAAGATGTTGCCGTTGGCGCCGACCGGCATCGGATACGCGGTGTAGCCGACCGGGCTGTGGTTGACGTGGATGAATTCCCCGTTGAGCCGAAGCCCGCGCGTTTTCCGGAAGTACCAGTTCTCACCGAAGCGGATCTCGGACGGATCCCGTAGTCGCCGAAAATTTGCGAGCCACTGAAGTACGCTGCAGCACGTCCTTGACCGCCATCCCCGACGACTGGACCTGGTATCCGTTGTCGACGATGTCGGGAATGCCGCCGGTATTCAGGCCGGTGAAGTTGGTCAGCCAGCGCTTGTCGTATCGCCCTCGAGCGACAGCCCCTTGTCCTTGATCCCCGCATCGATGCTCATCATCTGGTAGTCGACGTTGTTGACCGTGATGCCGTCGCCGAAGAGATTGGGCGTGAAGACGACGCTGCCGTCAGTCAATCGGATCTGGCTGTTCTCGATCCCACTGGTTGACGGCTGGCTCTGCTTGTCCTCGAGGCTGTGCGACCAGTGAACACCCACCCGGGTGGCGACCTTCTCGTGATAGTCGTAGTCGCCGAACGTCCCGAACAGGCCGAACTCGCCGGTCGTCGGTAGCCACTGGAGCGCGTACGACTGCGTATCCAGCTTGTTGTCGATCTGCGATGCGCTGACGCCGAGGATGCTCAGATTGGTCGCGAACATCACGTTGTATTTCAGCTTCTGCCCGACGTCGCCCTTCAGCCAGACGCCGTTGGTGTAGGAGCCTCGGAAGAACTCGTCGGCGATCAGCCGGCCGTCGACGCCGAGCCAGTACGGGAACTGCCCTTCGGTCCCTCGAACGGTTGGCAGCGCAGCGATTCCAGCGCCGACGGAGACAAAGCGATTGAACGTGTAGCTCAAATTGCCGCCGCCGACGACCTGCGCGGGGTCGCCCTGCGATGCGTTCGACGACCAGACATAAAGGTAGTACCGGAACTTGGGCGTCAGGAACCAACCCGAAAACGGGGTGAAGAACTTCGCCAGCTGAATGTCCTGGCGCTGCTGAACCGCGTGCGGAACACCGAAAGAGTCCGTGTAGGACGCATCGAGGTTTCGTTGATTCAGGTACCGCACGTAGCTGAAAAGCCGGAAGTAGATCTGCCCCTTTTCGCCGTCGTAGAGAAGAAACCCTGCGTTGGGGACATATTCCGGCGCCTTCTCCCTCGTCTGTTGTCCCGTAGCTTGGCCGGCAATGAAATCCCCGCTGCATCCGTCCGACACCCAGATGCCGTCGTCGTCGTAGCCCCACGTCCTTCCGAGAAGGCACGGCGCCGAGCCCGTCGACCGCACCAGCGCCACGCCCGCCGATTGTCGGCCGGACAGTGTTCACGCTGGCCTTCCCGCGAATCGCAAGTGACCGTGTTCTGCTGCACCGTGTTCTGCTGCTCCGCTGGTTCAGCCGCAGCCTGGGCATTCGCGCGGGCGGCGCTCGCCGCACTGATGACCGCAGCCATACACACCATCCGGACGACCATTCCTACGCGTACGCGCACGGCATCTCCCTTCGAGCCCATCCGATCTGAGACATGGATAGTGTCCGGCCCGGGGGGGCGCCGACTATGCAAACTCGGCATACGGCCGTCCGGCCTCTCATATTTCGGAGGCTGCCTATGGCCTTGGAGCCGTTGGCGTTACCGGGCCTGGCCTTCAGGAATAAGGATTCAAGGTGACCTGACCTGGAGGCACGGTCACTTGGCGGCGGCACGCACTTCGTGAACGAAGTCGAGACCGCGTGTTTCGTGCGGCAGCTTGAATTCGATCTGCGGCGATTGCGCGGCTTCCTCGATCAGCATGATCAGCTGGCTGAAGGTGTCCGACTGCATGCGCCGCCGCAGATCTTCTTCCGTGCGCCATTCCTCCGAGTAACGGACCGTGCTGCGCTCGGTCAGATCCGCCGCCACGGAGCACCCGACGCATCCCGGAATGGTGCGGGTATCGGCCGCGATCGAATGCAGGGCCATCGTCATCGATCGGGCCTGGCCGAGCGGCACGAACCACTCAATCGTCATTTGAACGCGCTCGCGAGACATATGACACCCGAACGGGCTCAGCCCTCAGAACCGGGACAGCGGGAGCTCGACTCGCCTCCCCGTCCAGCAGAGCACGTGCCAGCCGCCGAACGCACGACAAGTGGGCGCTTTTTGAGATTGTTACGCCAAAGTCGCGCCGCCGGCCCTGAAGGCCGGCCGCGCCGGAGGACTGCGAATCTCCGGCCCGCAGGAGCGACTCCGAAATCTCGGTTTTTCGCGCGCTCGCCGAGGTGACCAGCGGTCCGGCCTTCCCGGCGAGGGGGTATATCATCGGCGCCGGCGGCACGCGTCTGGTGGAGAGCGGCCCTGATGGAGGCCTGTTCGTGCGAGCGTCGAGGCGACGGAAGGCAGCGGTTCAGCCAAGGTTCAACCAGCGCGAGCTCCACACGGCATACGCGCGGCGGATCTGCGCCGAAGAAGCGGAGCGTTCACGGATCGCCCGAGATCTTCACGACAACATCGGCCAGCGCCTGGCGGTGTTGACGATGAAACTCGACACGCTTGCGGACAGCCTGTCCTCGGCGGAGCCTGAGCTCAGAAAGCGGCTTCAGGACGTGTCGAGCGACGCCATTGACCTGGCGAAGGATGTCCACGCGATCTCGCGAACCCTGGACTCGTCGGGCATCGAGCACCTGGGTCTCGCTGCTGCCGCGTCGGGATTCTGCCGAACCGTGTCGGAGCAGCAGAAGATTTCGATCCAGTTCAGCGCCGACAATCTCCGCCGGTCTGCCACACGATATTGGACTGTGTGTCTTTCACGTGCTGCAGGAAGCGGTCAGGAACGCGGTCACGCACAGCCGCGCGCGTCAAATCCGGGTCACGCTGCGGTGCACGGCAGGAGAGATTCAGCTCGACGTCGCCGACACCGGCATCGGCTTCGATCAGAGCGCGCCGGCCGGGCGCTCCGGTCTCGGTCTCATCATCATGAGAGCGCGAGTGGGACTCGAAGGAGGACAACTCTCCATCGAATCGAAGGCGGGCGCCGGGACGACGGTGCGCGCCAGAGTGCCGCTAGTCCGGTCGGGCGACCTGGCCGTGCGAGCCGGGACCAAGCGCCGCGCCCGCACTCGTACTCGTACGCTTCCGCGCAATGCCTAGCTTCGCCATGCGGCTTTCGAGCGTCGTGGGCTTGACGCCCAGGCGCGCGGCGGCCCCACCGGCGCCGCGAACGCGCCAGCCCGTGCTGTGCAGCACGGTGCGGATGTGCTCGATCTCGAGTTCCATCAGCGTCATGGCATCCTGCCGCAGCGGCCGCTCGCCCAGCCGGGGCGCGCCCACCACCAGCTGACGGCCGGTCGCGAGGATGACCGCGCGCTCGATGACATTGCGCAACTCGCGCACGTTCCCAGGCCACGGATACCGCTGCAGCTCGCTCATGCTGGCTTTCGAAATCGATTCGATGGTCTTGCCGAACGCCTGCGAGAACTCGTCGATGAAGCTCCACACGAGAGCGGGGATATCCTCGACCCGTTCACGCAGAGGCGGCACGACGACGGGGAAGACGTTCAGCCGGTAGTACAGGTCCTCGCGAAACGCCTTATCGCGGACCGCATCTTCCAGATTGCGGTTGGTCGCCGCGATGATACGGACGTCCACCTTGACCGTCTGGGTGCTCCCCAATCGCTCGATCACGCGCTCCTGCAGCACGCGCAGCAGCTTGACCTGAACTTCCAGCGGCAACTCGCCGACCTCGTCGAGGAACAGCGTCGACTGATTCGCCGCCTCGAAGCGGCCGATCTGCCGCGAGAGTGCGCCGGTGTACGCGCCTCGCTCGCGGCCGAACAGTTCGCTTTCTATGAGGGCGGTGGGAATCGCCGCGCAGCTCACGCGGATCATCTGCCGCTGCCGGCGCGGGCTCAGGTCGTGAATCGCCTGGGCCATGACGTCCTTCCCTGTTCCCGTTTCACCAAGGAGCAGGACCGTGGCGGGGGTCGGCGCGACCTGGTCGACCTGCGCGAGGGCCGCCTGAATGGCGGCGCTTCCCGACACGATTGACCGTGACGTTCTGAGGCCCTTCACTTCCCGCCGAAGTTCGTGATTCTCTGCCGCGCGATCGCGCAGCTGCCGGACATCCTCGAGCGCGCGCTGCAGCGCGCGATGGGTGGCGCGGCGCGCGCACGCCTGCCTGAGCACGCCTGCCAGCAGCTGCAGCGGTTCGATGAGCGCGGGCGTCCATCGCTGCTCGCGGGTCAGCGAGCCGAGCGCCAGCGCCGTCGCAGCGCCATCACCATCGTCGGGCCGGGCCACGGGCAGCACGATGCCGGAACGGACTCCGAGGTGCGAGAACGCGGCGCGATCGGACTCGGGCAATTCGCCCAGCGCCGAAAACCAGCAATACTCGCCGCGAGCGAGCCTGGCGGCGATGGACGGGATGACGGTGATCGGAAATGGCGCGGGGCGAAGCCGTCCAGGGGTCGGCCGGCGCCTGGATGGCGCTCGGACACCAGTGCCACCACGCGCTCCAATCGAGCTGCAGGGCCTTGCCGACTTCGCGCACGCTGTCGATGGTGGCCTGATCGAGATCGTCCGGACCAAGCGCGCACAACTGCGCGACCACGCCCGCCACGATCCGCTGAACTCCGTCGGCGTTATCGGGCGGCGGCGCATGGCTTGCGGCAGGATCGGCGCGTCCCGTTACGTCGCTGAGCGAGGCAAGCGTGTGGTGTGAGGTCCCTTCGAACGAGCGGAACCTGATTCGAGCGGGACATTCGCCCCGTCCCGCGTGCGTACTGGCAACATGGTGGTCGCCCCTATCGACGCGCGCCCGGTCAACGAACGGCGCCTGGCGGTTTTTTAGCAGTCCCCGTCGCCAGCCGACAATACAGGAGATTCTGTATGTCGATCGCTCGCTGACGCCCGTCCGATCGCCCTATAGGTTGGACAGTCTCCGAAATTTCGGATGCTCAGCAGCGACGAACGAGACGATAATCGAGGGAATTCGCGGGTTCGTGTGCGGGCGCACGGATTGCACCGGGATCGCGAAGCCTCTTGTCTGAAAGGACATTTCGATGATGAACAGGTTTGTGCTTCCGCTCGTATTTCTCTTAGTCGGGACCGGCAGCGCGTTCGCCCAGGACGTGCGCTACAACTTCGACAAAACCGCTAACTTCTCGGCGTTCAAGACATACAAGTGGGTCACCATGAAAGGCGCCACGCCGCTGCCTGACCTGGTCGACAAACAGATCAAAGCTTCCGTCGACGCCGAGCTCGCGCGCAAAGGCCTCACCAAGACCGAGGCTGACACGGCCGATTTGCTGGTCGGGTATCAGGGAGCGGTCGGAACCGAGAAGGAATACACGTCCTACGACACCGGCTATGGCTATGGACCGGGCTGGTACGGCGGCGGTTGGTACGGCGGCGGCGGCGGCATGACGACCGGTCAGACGTCGACGATCTATGTCGGGCAGATTGCGCTCGACATGTACGCCTCGGCCCCGAAGGCCCTCGTGTGGCGCGGCAATGCGAGCAAGACGCTCGATCCCAAGGCCAAGCCCGAAAAGCAGCAGAAAAACCTCGACAAGGCGGTCGCGAAACTCCTGAAAAACTATCCGCCGCCGCCCCCCAAGAAGTAGGCCGCGGCCAACGGCACACGGCAAAGACCGGACGGATCGCGAACCTGCCGATCCGTTCGGTCTCTGTTACTTTTTCCGCGACAGACTAGGCATTTTTACAGCGCTCCAACTGGGGATTTTTGACAAGTATCGATGCCTCTATGGATCGACTACGCTCGTCACCTCAGTGAATTACCAGACCCGCCATCACAGTGCCGAGACGGTCACGCGTCTCGAGAGCACCGCCCGTATTGTCATCGCCGATGACTACGAGTTGGTCAGGCAGGGGATGCGCGCGATTTTCCAGAGCGAACCCGGCTGGGTCGTGTGCGGCGAAGCCACGACGGGCCGGGAAGCACTCGCCATGATCCAGGAGCTGAGTCCGGACCTCGTCGTCCTCGATGTGGCCCTGCCCGAATTGAACGGCATCGAGGTGGCGCGACAGGTTCGCCGCAGGTCGTCCGTGCCGATTCTCATGGTCACGGCGCACGACTCGGACCAGGTCGTGCACGAAGCGATGGCGGCAGGTGCGAACGGCCTGGTCCTCAAGGCCGAAGCCGGCCGCGCACTGGCGAACGCGGTGAAGGCCATCCTGGCGTGCGGCGAGTTCATCTCCGAGCGGGTGGGCCGCGTGACGCGCCACGGCTCGCCCGACGCCCAGGCAAACGATACCCAGCGGAAACCGCGGCTCCTGACGTCGCGCGAACGCGAAGTGCTGCAGTTGCTCGCGGAAGGCCGCGCCAACAAGGAAGTGGCGACCACTCTGAGCATCAGCACGAAGACCGCGGAAACGCACCGCTCGCGCATCATGGCGAAGCTCGAAATGCACTCGATGAGCGAACTCGTGCGCTACGCGATCCGCAACCACATCATCGAAGCGTAGCGCCTCCCGCCGAAATCCCGCGCCAGACTGTCGCCTACTTCGGTGCCGTCCCCTTGATGACGGTCGTCGTCGCGAGTTCGCTATGCGGCTCCTCGACGATCTTGGTGGCCGATACCTTCATGCCTTTGCGGAGTTCGGAGACGGACGCCGGTTTCCCCTCGACCGTGAACTTGAACGACGCGGGAACCTGGTATTCGTGGTTCTCGCCGTTTTCCAGCGTCAGGATGACGTAGTTGCCCTGGACCCACCACACGGTGCCATTGAGGACGCTCGTCGTGCGAACCGTCACGGGCCGTGTCGTCGTCGTCACCGTCGCGGTCAGGACCGTGCCGGGCTTGAGATCGGCGATGTGCTTGGTCTGCCCGTCGATCACGAACTCCCGGCCGGGTTGCACGAGGAACACTTTGTAGTCGCCCTGCGGGCGCATCCTGGCGACGAGCGTATCGCCCTGAACCCAATCCACGACGCCCGTCATGCTGGCGCTGCTGACCACGTCGGCTGCGCCCTTGGTGCTCTCGGTCGTGGTTTTTGTCTGTGCCCGGATGGTGCCGGTCGTCGCCACCAGGGCCACGCAGCCCACAGGCCCAGCGCCACGCCGGTGATGATGATTCGATGTCGCGTCATGAGCGTGACTCCTTTTCGATGCCGCCGTTCCGCATCAGTGAAGGGCAAAACCGCTGCCACAGTGCCGCTCGAGGGCGGTGACGGCAACTGGTGCCTGGAGAGCAGTTTGGAAGAATCCTGAGGCCTCGGATATCTCACGCTTCGAGAATCTCCGGCTTCTCGGAGGCGGCTCCGAAAGTCACAGGGTTTTCGTAGTCACGCCGGCGGAGCACCGACTTATCATGGGCGCCTGGTGACGCCGGTGACAGGCCGCGGCCGTCGACCTCGATTCGCACGAAAACTGCTCGCGCTCGCGATCAACGTTCTGGGATTGGTCTCGGCCGATCTCACGTGGGCGCAGAGCGCGCACAAGCAGGTACTCGTGCTCTATCGACCAGGCGAGATTCGGAGTTCTCGACCATCGGCGAGCGCGACGTGCCGCGAATCCTCGACGAGGGCCTCGATCGAAACCTGGACTACTACTCGGAATTTCTCGACATCGCGAGGTTTCCCGATCCCGCGTACCAGGTCGCATTCAGTGATTTCCTGCGGCTCAAATACCACGACGTCCGGCTCGACCTCGTCGTCGCGATGCAGGACGTCGCCATCGAGTTCGTCGACAGGAACGGGGACAGCCTGTTCCCGGGAATACCCGAAGTATTTCTGGCGAATGATCACGCCGCTCCGCTCGGTGCGGACGCCACAGGATTGATCCACAAGCGGGATTTCGCCGGTACACTCGCGCTGATCGAGCAGCTCCAGCCGGACGTGAGGAACGTCTTCGTGGTCAGCGGCGCCGCGGCGGCCGATAAGGTGTACGAACGCACGATGCGCATCCAGGCGCAGTCATTTGAACCGCGACTCTCCGTGAACTACTTGTCGGGACTGCCGACCGACGCGCTCGAACAGCGGCTGGCCAGCCTGCCCGACCACTCCGTGGTCTACCACCTGCTCGTCACCGAGGACGGCGCGGGTCATAGATTCCATCCGCTGGATTACGTCAACCGCGTCGCGGCGGTGGCCAACGCCCCGACCTATTCCTGGGTCGACTCCGGCATGGATCGCGGCATCGTGGGCGGCAGCCTTTACAGCCAGACGGAGGCGATTGACCGCATCGGGCAACTCGCCCTTCGCGTGCTGCAAGGCGAGCGGGCCGGCAGCATTCCCACCTCAGTCGCCGATTTCAACACCGCCCAGGTCGACTGGCGCCAGCTGCAACGCTGGGGCATCGATCAGGCGCGCGTTCCCGCTGGAACGGTGATCAAGTTTCGCGAACTCTCCATCTGGGACCGCTACCAGGCGTACATCCTCACGGCCATCGGCCTGCTGATCGTGCAGTCAGGGCTGATCGCGGGGCTGCTCGTTCAACGCCGGCAACGGCGGCGGACCGAAGTCGAGCTGCGCCAGAGCCAGGCCTATCTCCGTACGAGCTACGAGCGTATTCGCGATCTCTGGTCGCGGCTGCTCACGGCGCAGGAAACCGAGCGCTCGCGAATTGCGCGCGAGCTGCACGACGACATCAACCAGCAGATGGCGATCCTCACCATGGACCTGGATCTGATGGGCAGCACCGATCGCGAGGAGGCCAGGCGGCTCGCCATCGAGGCTGGCGCTCGCTCGCGGGAGATCGCCCGAAGCCTGCACGAGCTGTCGCACCGCCTGCATCCGGCCAGATTGCGCCTGCTCGGCCTCGTTGATGCGCTCGAGGCCCTTCGAGTCGAGCTGTCACAGTCCGGGATGGCGATCGCCTTCACCCATGACGGCGTTCCATCCACGCTTCCGTCCGATGTGACGTTGTGTCTCTACCGGGTCGTTCAAGAGACCGTGCAGAACGCGATCAAATACAGCAAGGCCACCCAGGTCTCGATCCATCTCGATGGCCGCCCGCACGGTCTCACCCTGAACGTCAGCGACGATGGCGTCGGATTCGACGTGGACGCGGCCTGGCACAACGGCCTCGGTCTGGTGAGCATGCAGGAGCGTCTGGAAGCGGTCGCCGGCTCGTTCGAGATTCGCTCCACGCCAGGCGGCGGCACGCGCATCACGGCCGCGGTACCGCTCGACGTCGCGAAGAGTGCCGAAGGGATTGCGTCGAACGTCAGCGCCACCTCGGAGTCCACCGCGGCGCAGCGCACCATGTAACCACTTTCATAAGGTTTAAGTCATGGCATAGAGCATGCTGGAGCGCCTCGAACGCAAACACAACTCGTGAACTGCGGAAGGGGGACCAGATGATGCTCAGAACGTTCAAGGCGCTCGCAGTGGTGGCGGGAATCGCGGCAGCAACAGCCGTCGTTGCGGCGCAGAGCTTCGGTTACTTCGGCCCCACCGGACCCACGCACTGGAGTGAGCTGAATCCCGCCTGGTCCGCGTGCGGGAACGGCCGGATCCAGTCTCCGGTCGATTTCAGGCCGCCTTACCCGCTGCAGTCAGGCAAGCTGCCCATCGAATACAGCGACACCACGGGCGAGATCATCAACAACGGACACACGATCGAAGTGGAGACCGAAGGCGCCCACAACACCCTCACGTTGAACGGAGTCGAGTACGAGCTGGTGCAGTTTCACTTTCACTCCGTGAGCGAACACCGCGTGGAAGCGCGGGGCTTCGACATGGAGCTGCACCTGGTGCACGCGAGCCACGACGGATCGAATGCGGTCATCGGCGTGTTTCTGAAGCGCGGGCCGAGCAGCGGATCGCTGGCGCCGATCTTCCACAACCTGCCCGACGATGTGAACGTCAAGCATCCGCTCGATACGCCCTTCAATCCGAGGAACTTCCTGCCGAAGTCGGACGCTCGTTTCAGATACGTCGGCTCTCTCACGACGCCGCCGTGCACCGAAGGCGTGCAGTGGATTGTCATGACCGAGCCGGTGACCGTCTCGGATGAGGACATGGCGCAGTTCAACGAGCGCATTCACTTCAACGCCCGGCCGGTGCAGCGCCAGGTGCGCGCGCCGCTGCCCTGACACTAACCTCCAGAGACGTTCACTCTGGCGGAGTGTCCGGCTTTAGCCGGACTCCGACGGTCCGCCTAAAGGCGGACCTCCGTGGCGCTGCGTCAGTTCATCGTCCGAACGAATCGAGATCGCCGAGCACTTCACGTGGAATCTCGAGCTGTGACGCTTCGAGATTCTCGCGGAGATGCGCGACCGACGATGTTCCGGGGATCAGGAGAATATTGGGCGAGCGCTGGAGCAGCCACGCCAGCGCCACCTGCATCGGCGTCGCCCGCAGTGCAGCCGCCGCGGCGTCGAGTCTCGACGACTGCAACGGCGTGAAGCCGCCCAGCGGGAAAAACGGCACGTAGGCCACGCCTCGCGCGGCGAGGTCGTCGACAAAGCCGTCATCGTTCCGGTGCGCCAGGTTGTAGGCGTTCTGCACGCACACGATCTCGGCGATGGTCCGGCCCTGAGCGAATTGCTTCGGCGTGACGTTGCTCAGACCGAGGTGACGAATGAGTCCCTGACGCTGCAGTTCGGCGAGCACCGTCAGCGGCGCTTCAATCGAATCGTCCGGGCCGGTCCCATGATTCGAAGATTGACGACATCGAGCGTGTCGCGGCCGAGATTTCTCAGGTTGTCGTGCACGCCGTCGATCAGTTCCTGGCGGGAGAGCGCATGGAGCCAGGACTTGTCGGCGCCTCGACGAGCGCCGAGCTTGGTCACGATCACGAGGCTCTCGGGATACGGATGGAGCGCCTGCTTGATCAGCTGATTCGTCACGTGTGGACCGTAGTAGTCGCTCGTGTCGATGTGGTTCACGCCCGCGTCAACCGCCTCGCGCAGGACCGCCAGCGCCGCGTCGACGTCGCGCGGCGGTCCCCAGACTCCGGGACCAGCCAGTCGCATGGCCCCATAGCCCATTCGGTTCAGGATCATGGATGTACCGGGCAGCGTGAAGCTGCCCGCGAGGTTTGCCTGTTGAATCATGCCGTTCCTCCTGTCTTGAGTCGGCCTCGCATCTTTCAGCGGACTCGGCGTTCGCGGCGGTCACGTCCGCATCTGAACTAGCATTAGTTTATGAAGGATCATTCAGATTTGGCATTCGCATCATGCCGGTGAGCGCGCTGAGGGGATTTGAGCCAAGGAAAACGCCGGTTCAGACGCGCGCCGCCGTCACGGTCGGCGCGATTTCAGAAGCGACTATTCAGGTTCTGCTGAAACAGGGCGTAAATCGCCTGACGACGACCCGCGTCGCCGAGCGCGCGGGTGTCTCGGTGGGCACGCTCTACCAGGTACTACCCGAACAAGCAATCGCTGCTGTTCGCCGTGCTGGCGGACCATCTCGACACAGTCGCCGCTGCGGTCGAAGCCGCGTGCGAACAGGCGCGCCACCAGCCGCTCGCCGACATGATCAGAGTGGTGGTCGAGGCGTTCGTGGACGTCAAGATGGAGCGCATCGACGTGTCGCTCGCGCTCTATCAATTCGCCGCGGACGTCGGCGGGCCGGCGCTGGTGAAGCGCCTCGGCCAGCGGTCCCGGAAGGCGCTGGAAGCCATGCTGGACACCGCGTCCGATATCGCGTCGCCGCCCGACCGGTTCGCCGTGGAGATGATGTTTGCCGCGATGGCCGGGGCCACGCGCTACGTCCTCGAAGCCGGCGCATCGCCCGCGATGATTCGCGGCCTGCGGCAGCACCTGGTCGTCCTCTGTCAGTCGTACATGCGGGCCCAACACGGTCCGCGTCGGGCTCGTCAGCCTCGAGACTAGCGCGGCGGGGTCCTGTCCGCGAACAGCCCCACCGGGTGCTCGCCGAAATGCACATGTCACGGCTGTCGGCTCCGCGCCCGGCATCCTGCCACGTCGGGCGGCCCCGTTCGCGGCCACCCGCGAGCAACTGGTTTGCGCCGCCTTCTCCATGGACGTTGTCGTCGCGCTAATAATTCGGGCGGAAACAACTGCACAAGCGAACGATAGCGAGCGGCGGGTCACGAGCGTCAGTCGGGAAATCGGTTCGAAAGCGCCAGAGATCGCCGAACGCTTCGCGGCTCAGCGTCCACTCGCCGCGGAAATCTGGTTTCTCCTAATGAGTCCCTCGCGCGATGAATGCCCTCGACGGCCGCGCCACGCGCCGGCCAGATTTCAGGTCAGCGCATTCGCCCGTGCGTCACCAGGATGGGCCAAAACGGTCTGAGCCCGCGGCATGCCACGAGGCCCGGTGAGAGGCTCCGAAATACCGGACGTCCTCCGGCCCCACCGGAACGCTCAAAGCGGCTGAGGGGCGGCGTCCCGAATCCGGAAAACCTCGCGATTCCAAGTTTTAACTCACGTGCCGGCTCACGACCTTTCGTGAGCGCGCCCTCGCCCGCGCGAAATACGTTGGAAAAGGCGCGGATCGGCTTTTGCCTCTCAACTCGGCCGCGAAGCCACGGAACCGCCTCAAGCTGAAGAATCCTTGGACACGTGTTCAACCGTCAGGCGGTTGATGGCGCGGCGTCTTGAACGAAGAAGAGGACTTGAACATGCGAATCCATGCGGGCGCGACGTGCCTCGCCGCGCTGATTGTCGCGGCCGGGCTGAGCGTGGCGTGCGAGAAGCCGGCGCCGCCGCCTGCTGCCCCGACCGAGGTCTACGTCACCGACGTCGTCCAGCAGGACGTTCCCGTCTATCTGGATCTGGTCGGCCAGGCCAAGGGATCCCAGGACGTCGAAATCCGGGCGCGCGTCGAAGGCTTCCTCGAGTCGGTGAACTTCCGCGAGGGTTCACTCGTTCGGAAGGGCGACCTGCTGTACACGATCGATCGCAAGCCGCTCGAGGCGCTTCTCGCCGGCGCCAAGGCCGACCAGGCGGCGGCCCAGGCGAGGCTCGAAAAAGCCAACAACGACGTCGCCCGCTACACGCCGCTCGCGGCCAAACAGGCCGTCAGCCAGCAGGAGCTGGACAACGCCCGCGCCGCGCAGGACGCCGCCGTGGCGCAGCTCGAGGCCACCAAGGCCGCGGTCGAAAAGTCCACGCTCGACCTGAGTTACACGCGCATCACCTCGCCGATCGACGGACTCGTCGGCACCACGGAAGTGAAAGCGGGCAATCTCGTCGGCCGCGGCGAAAGCACGCTGCTGACGACGATCTCGCAGATCGATCCGATCCTGTTCGAGGTGGCGGCAACAGAGGCCGATTACCTGCGATTCGCCAAGCGGCAGCCAGCGCGCGCCGCCGCCGACGCGCCAACCGGCACCGGCATCCAGCTCACGCTGGCCGACGGCAGCACGTACTCGGAGACGGGCAAGGTCAACCTGGTGGAGCGCGCGGTCGATCCCACGACCGGCACCCTGGGCCTGGAGCTGTCGTTTGCCAATCGTGATCGGCTGATCAGGCCCGGCCAGTACGGGCGGGCGCGGATTCTCCTCGAAACCAAGGCGGGCGCGCTGCTGATTCCGCAACGCGCCGTGCAGGAGCTGCAGAGCATCTACAGCGTGGCCGTCGTGGACGCCAGCAACAAGGTGGCGTTCCGCACGGTGAAGGTCGGCCTGCGCGTCGGTTCGCTCTGGGTCATTGAAGACGGCGTCAAGCTGGGCGAGCACGTCGTGGTCGAGGGGCTGCAGCGAATCCAGGACGGCATGACCGTCGTGGCCAAGCCGGCGCCGCCTGCCGAATCCGCTGCGGCTGCGGCTGCGAGTGAGGCGAAGTAGCCATGGCCAGTTTCTTCGTCAATCGGCCCATCGTCGCGATGGTGATGTCGATCATCATCGTGATGCTCGGCCTCGTCGCGATGCAGGGGCTGCCGATCGCCCAGTATCCCGAGATCGTGCCGCCGATGGTCCAGGTGACGACGACCTTCATCGGCGCGAGTGCCACCGACGTCGAAGCGTCGGTGGCGACGCCGCTCGAGCAGCAAATCAACGGCGTTGAAAAGGGCATCTACCTCAAGTCGACCAACGCCAACGACGGAACCCTCACGCTGAAGGTGTCGTTCGAGGTCGGCTCGAACCTGGACATGGACAACGTGCTCACGCAGAACCGCGTGTCGCAGGCCCTGCCCCAGATGCCGACGTCGGTCAAGAACTACGGCGTCACGGTGAAGAAGGCGCTGGCGTTTCCGCTGCTGGTCATCTCCGTCAAGTCGCCGAACGGCACCTACGACAGCAGCTTCCTGTCGAACTACACGACCATCAACATCAACGACGCCATCGCGCGCATCCCCGGCGTCGGCCAGATCAACCTGTTCGGCGGCAGCGACTACGCGATGCGCGTCTGGCTCCGCCCCGACGTCATCGGGCGGCTCGGCGTGACGGTGCCCGACATCGCCAACGCCATCGCTCAACAGAATCAGTTGACGCCCGCAGGCCAGATCGGCGGACCGCCGGCGGCGCAAGGCACCGAGTACACCTACACCGTGCGCACGCAGGGCCGCCTCCTGAGCGAGGAGGAATTCGGCAACATCATCATCCGCACGAATCCGAATGGTTCCGAAGTCCGGCTGAAGGACGTCGCGCGCATCGAGCTCGGCACGATGCTCTACAACGCCGTCGGGCGCCACGACGGCAAGCCTTCGGCGGTCATCGCGGTGTTCCAGATTCCGGGCACCAACGCGCTCGACGTCGCCGACAAGATCAAGGCCGAAATGGCCAACCTCTCGAAGCGCTTCCCGCGCGACATGGAGTACCTCGTCTCGCTCGACACGACGCTGCCGGTCTCTGAAGGCATCGTCGAGATCGAGCACACGCTCTTCGAGGCGGTCGCGCTCGTGATCATCGTGGTGTTCATCTTTCTCCAGAACTGGCGCGCGACGCTGATCCCGCTGATGACGGTGCCCGTGTCGCTGGTCGGCGCGTTCATGTTCTTCCCGCTGCTCGGCTTCTCCATCAACGTCCTCTCGCTGCTCGGCCTCGTCCTCGCGATAGGCATCGTCGTGGACGATGCGATCGTGGTGGTGGAAGCGGTGATGCACCACATCGAGCACGGGATGCAGCCCAAGGAGGCGACGATCAAGGCGATGGAGGAAGTGTCGGGCCCGGTCATCGCCATCGGGCTGATTCTGTGCGCGGTGTTCGTGCCGGTGGGGTTCATGGGCGGCATCACCGGCCGGCTGTATCAGCAGTTCGCGATCACGATTGCCATCTCCGTGCTGCTGTCGGTGGTCAACGCGCTGACGCTCAGCCCGGCGCTCGCCGCGCTGCTGCTGAAGCCGGCGACCGGCAAGAAGTCGATCCTGACGCCGTTCTACAACGGCTTCAACAAGGTCTTCGGCTGGACGACCGACCGGTACGTCAGCTTCTCCGCCATCCTGATCAGGAAGATGTTCCGGAGCATCGCGTTCATCGGTGTCCTGACGTACGTGACCATCGTGCTGGTCCGGGCGATCCCGGGCGGCTTCGTGCCTGAAGAAGATCAGGGCTACATCATGGTGAACGCGCAGCTGCCCGACGCGGCGTCTCTCGAGCGCACCGACGCCGTGATGAAGAAGGCCGAAGCGATTCATGGAGAAGAACGAGGCCATCGAGGGCTTCAACACCATCAGCGGCTACTCGCTGCTCACCTCCGCCTACTCGTCGAACATGGGTTTCTTCTTCGTGCAGCTCAAGCCGTGGGAGGAGCGGACGACCGAAGAAGCGCACGCGAACGGCGTCGTGGCGGCGTTGAACAAGGCGTTCGCCCAGCAGATTCCCGACGCCGGCGTGATCGCCTTCGGCCCGCCGTCGATCCCGGGCCTCGGCACCGGCGCCGGCTTCACGATGCAGCTGCAGGACCGCAGCGGCGGCTCGCCCGACTACCTGGCCGAGCAGACGCGGCGCTTCATGGAAGCGGCGCGCAAGCGGCCCGAAGTGGGACGCATCAACACGCTGTATCGCGCGACCGTGCCGCAGGTCTACGCCGACATCGACCGCAGCAAGGTGCTGAAATCCGGCGTGCAGTTGAACGACGTGAACACCACGCTGGGCGCGCTGCTCGGCAGCTCGTACGTCAACGACTTCAACCGGTTCGGCCGCGTGTACAAGGTGTACGTCCAGGCCGAGCCGGAGTTCCGGCAGGATCCGAAACAGCTCGGGCTGTTCTTCGTGAAGAACGCAGGGCGGCGGCATGGTGCCGCTCGATACGCTGGTCACGACGAAGCCCGGCGCCGGACCTGAATTCACGAACCGCTTCAACCTGTTCCGATCGGCCGAGCTCACCGGCGTGTCGGCCTCTGGCTTCTCGTCGACACAGACGCTCGATGCGCTCGAAGCGACGGCGCGTGAAGTGTTGCCGCCCGATATGAGCTTCGACTGGGCGGATATGTCCTATCAGGAACGCGCGGCCCCTGGCGTGGCGGCGGTCTTTGCGCTGGCGATTTTCCTGGTGTTCCTGATCCTCGCGGCGCAGTACGAGAGCTGGGGCCTGCCGTTCAGCGTCCTCCTGGGGACGCCGTTTGCGGCCTTCGGCGCGTACCTCGGGCTCTGGCTGGCGCGCCACTTCCTCGGGGAAAGCTACGTCAACAACGTGTTCGCGCAGATCGGCCTGATCATGCTCATCGGCCTGGCCGCGAAGAACGCGATTCTGATCGTCGAGTTCGCGAAGATGGAGGTCGACGCAGGGAAACCCCTGGTCGAAGCGACCTTGAACGCGGCCAAACTCCGGTTCCGTCCCATCCTGATGACGGCGTTTGCCTTCATCCTCGGCGTCGTGCCGCTGCTGACCGCGACGGGCGCCGGCGCCGAGTCACGCAAGGTGATGGGCATGACCGTCTTCTCCGGCATGCTCGTCGCCACGATCCTTGGCGTGCTCTTGATTCCGATGCTGTTTGTCGCGGTTCAGAAAGTGATCGGCGGCAAACAACCGGCGCCGGTGCAAGTGCCGCCGCCGCAACTGGCCCACAATCCCGCGCATGGGGGCCACTGAGATGCCGGCGCGCACGCTCAAATCCGGTCTCCTGCTGATCGTCGCGTCCAGCCTGCTCGCCGGCTGCACGGCCGGCGCGAACTACGCGCGCCCGATCATGCCCACGCCGCCCGACTACCGGTTCGTCGCAGGCGCCTTCGCAGGCGCAGACGCTGGCCGACGCCCCGTGGTTCCAGGTGTTCGACGATCCGGCGCTGCAGGCGCTCATTCATGACGCGATCGCCAACAACCTCGATCTGCGGATTGCGGTGGCGCGCGTCGAAGAGGCGCGCGCCCGAGCCGGCATTTCCAGGTCGTACCTGTATCCGCAGGTCGACGGCGTCGCCGGTTACGGAGTGCGTCAGGCGTCGACGACCGACGAGAACGACGACACGACGCATCAGAACGGGGCGTACGGGTTCAGGCTGTCGTGGGAAATCGATCTGTTCGGTCGAATCAGGCGAGGGACCGAAGCGGCGGTCGCACTCGCGCTCGCGACCGAGCAGGGGCGGCGCGGCGTGCATGGTCACGCTCGTCGGCGACGTCGCGACGAACTACTTCCTGCTTGCGCGAGCTCGACCTGCAGCTCGAGATCGCCCACGAAACCCTCCGGCTGAATGACGAGACCGTCGACTACTTTACGAACCGCCTGCAAGGCGGTGTCGCGAATCGTCTCGAGCTCGATCGGATCCAGGCCAATCGCGCGCAAACGGCGGCGTCGATTCCCGCGATCGAACGGCAGATTGCGCGTGGTCGAGAATGGGCTGTCGATGCTGCTGGGACGGCCGCCTGGCCCGATCACGCGCGACCGCCTGACCATGGCCGAAAGCCTGCCGCCGGCGATTCCGCCGGGCATTCCCGCTTCGATCCTCGAGCGGAGGCCGGACGTCGTCCAGGCCGAACAGTTTCTCGTGGCCGCGAACGCCGACATCGGCGTGGCGAAGGCGCTGTTCTATCCGAACATCAGCCTGACGGGATTTCTCGGCGGGATCAGCGGCGACCTGACGACGTTCCTCGGCGGCAGCGGCGCGGTGTGGTCCGCTGGGCACGCAGATGCTTCAGCCGGTCTTCCAGGCGGGCCGGCTGCGCCGGAATCTCGAAGCCATGCAGGCGCAATTCGATGCGGCGCTCGCCGGATACCAGAAGACGGCGCTCAACAGTTACCGTGAAGTGGCCGACGCGCTCGTCACGATTCAGAAGCTGGCCGAACAGCGCGGACACCGCGAGCTGGGCGTCGCGGGGCTGCAGGACGCGTCGGAGCTGTCGCGCGAGCGGTACGACTCCGGGCTCGCGAGCTACATCGAGATCCTCACCGCCGACCAGCAGCTCTACGAACAGCAGCTCCTCCTGGCGCAGACGCGCGGCGCCGAGTTGCGCGCGCGCGCGGAACTGTACCGGGCGCTCGGCGGTGGCTGGCAGCCCTAGTCGGCAGCGTTCCGCATCTTCACCACGGAACGTCTGACAACGGCACGAGGTCACGCGAGTCACGCTGAGAGAAGGATTCGACGGGCCGGCTTGCCTAGCGCCGTGACTCCGTGGCGTCGTGCCGATCGTCGGACGAACGACGCCTCATCGACTGCGCGCGTCGTTCGTCCGCGATCCGGTCACGACGCCGTGCGTCTGCTTGCGCCGTACCGTCGAATCCGACATCTCCGCGTACTCAGCGTGCCTTCGCGGTCAAGCTTTGCGAGTCTTCTCGCTCAAACTCACGAAGCCTGAGAGAATGGCTCCCTTGAAACCAGGGAGCCATCATAGGCGAATCGCTCGCACAATCATCGTGTCGTTCGCGCTGCTCGCCGTTCTGGCCGGGCCGTTGGCTCCTGCTTCATCGGGGCAAGGATCGCGAGACTTCGGCTGCAAGGAGTGGCACGACTGCCGCCAGATGGCGCTCGCGGCGGCAGATAGCGGCGACTTCGAAACGTTTCACGACCTGGCGTGGCGAGCGATACAGACCGGTCCGAAGAAGGATGCGGACCTGATGTTTCTGCTCGCTCGCGCGCAGACGCTGAGCGGCCGTCCGCACGACGCGCTGGTCACGCTTCAGCGTCTCGCCGAGATGGGAAAGCCCGTTGACGTCGCCGACAACGACGAATTCGTGCGCACGCGCGAGTTACCCGGATGGCCGGACGTGGCGGCCCTTATCGATCGGTCGACCCACCGCTGCCCCACCTGCGCTCACCCGCCCCACCTGCCTCTACCCGCCCGACCTGCCCCACCTGCCCCACCCGCCCCACCTGCCCTAACGATGCCTGCCCTACCCGCCCCACCTGCCCTAACGACGACCGGCTCCCGATTCTCGATCGAAGGTTTTACGCTTGGCGGTCTCGCCTACGATGCGGTCTCGAGCCGATTCCTTGTGGGCGATCGGCTCGGGCGCAAGTTGATGGTCGTCGCCGAGGGCGCGGATCATGCGGTGGACTTCGTCCGCGCCGCCTCCGCGGGATTTCGCGACATTGCCGCGATCGAGATCGACGACAAGCGCGGCGATCTCTGGGTCGTCAGCGCGGCGCCTGACGATGGTGCGGGAGTGCTGCACAAGCTGCAGCTGGCGTCCGGCCGGCCATTGAAATCCTTCCCCATGGCGGACGGTCTCGAACCCGTCACGCTCGTCGATCTCGATATCACGCCGGCAGGCGAGGTCCTCGTCCTCGACGCCGCCGGCCCTCAGGTGTTGACCCTGCGTCCTGGCGGCGCGGCCGTGGAACGCGTCATGAAGATTGAAGCCGCCGAGCCCGTGAGTCTTGCCGCCGGAGGTGAGGCGGGCATTGCGTATGTGGCCGATCGCGACGGTGTGTCGCGACTCGACCTGCGAGCGCGAACCGCGACGCGGGTCACCGCGCCGAAATCAGTCTCGCTGGCGAATCTCGCGCAGATCCGGCTGCGCGGCCGGAACCTGTTCGCGGTACGCGTCGATCCGGACGGCACGCACCACATCATCCGGTTCGAGCTCAACGCCAACGGACGCGCAGTCACGAAAGCGACGCCGCTCGCAGACCCGGTTCTCTCCGCGGGCAAGACCTTCGTCGCCATCTCCGGAAACGAGCTGGTCTACATGGTCAACGGTTCAAAGGATGCCGCCGATCCTCCGCAAGGCTCATCGGATCTGTCCGACTTCGTCGCCTACCGCGTACCCTTGCGCTGATCTGGAGCCTGAGGCTTCAGGCTCTAGGCTCCAGGCCTAGCTTCCGGGCTTCAGGCTGAAAAATCGAGCGTCCACGTCTGGTGGATGTTGTTGTGCTGCGCGCTCCCCGACCAGGTGTACTCGGCGTTGATCACGATCACATTGCCCTTGCTGAGAAGGAGCAGGCCGCCTTTGCTCTGCGGCCACACCGCTCCGACCAACTCCACCTTGTTCTTGCCGACGACCAACTGGTTATCGAGACCCGCATTCAGGATCCTCCGTCCATCGTCGTCGCTGTATTCGAGGACGGCCGACGGCGCACCATTGACGATGAGGTTCCACGGGTTCCCGAGCGTGTTCCAGCCGCCGCTGTCATAGGTGAGCCTCGCCGTGACCGGCGAGCGAACGGCAACCGACAGCTGCGACGCGTCCGAATGTGAAGTGCACGCGGACCTTGGCGGCCGTGAATTCGATCAGAGAATCGGATGTGGCCATGAGATGAGTGTCTCCCTTGTCTTCTATAACGTCTTCGCGCCCGGCCGCGAACAACTCGGGGCGGCGTCGAGTGATGAAGCCGGCGCTGCTAGCGGCTGCTAGAATGAAGGAGCGCAATGGACACTCTGGTTATCGCGGGCCGCTCCTTCTCGTCACGCCTGATTGTCGGGACCGGAAAATATTCCTCCCACAGCGTGATGGCGCAGGCGCACGAGGCGTCTGGCGCCGACATGGTCACCGTCGCGGTCCGCCGCGTGAACATCTCCGACCGGAGCAAGGAATCGCTCCTCGACTACATCGACCGGTCGAAGATCTTCCTGCTCCCCAACACGGCCGGGTGCTACACCGCCGACGAAGCCGTTCGCACGGCCAGGCTGGGACGCGAGGCGGGCCTGTCCAACTGGGTCAAGCTCGAGGTCATCGGCGACGAGCGCACGCTCTTTCCCGACAACGCGGCGCTCATCGAGGCCACACACGCGCTCGTCAAAGAGGGATTCGTCGTGCTGCCCTACACGAGCGACGACCTGGTGGTCTGCCGGAAGCTCGTCGATGCCGGCGCCGCCGCGGTGATGCCGCTCGGCGCGCCCATCGGCTCGGGCCTGGGTATCCAGAATCCGAACAACATCCGCATCATCCGCGAGTTCATCCAGGTGCCGGTCATCGTCGATGCGGGCGTCGGGACGGCGTCGGACGCGGCGCTGGCGATGGAGCTGGGCGCCGACGGCGTGCTGATGAACACCGCGATTGCCGGCGCGCAGAATCCCGTGGCGATGGCCGAAGCGATGAAGCTGGCGGTTCGGGCCGGGCGCCTGGCGTACACGTCCGGGAGGATTCCGCGCAAGCCCTATGCGACCGCGAGCAGCCCGGTCGAAGGTCTCGTTGGCCGCTAGCGCCCAGTAGCCGACCCGGTGCACAGCACGCCTCTTCGCGTCGGGATCGATGGACGCGCATTCAGTTCGCCGGCGGGCGGAGTGCGCCGCTACGTCAACGAGCTCACGAGCGCATGTCTCCAGGTTGCGCCTGACATCGAGTTCGTCGCCATCGGAGCCGGCGCGGGCTCGCTGCCGTCTGCGCCTGACCGACTTTCCCGCGCAGTCGTGGCTGCCCACGAACCTGGGATGGTGTCTCGACGGGCTGCCACGAGCGAGCCGGCGCGCCACGCTCGACCTGTTTCACGCTCCTGCCTACACCGCGCCACTCTGGGGCGTGCATCCGCTCGTCGTCACCATTCACGACGTCAGCTACGAACGGCACCCGGAGTGGTATCCGTACCAGAACGATCGTGTCCGCCGATGGTTCTACCGGCGAAGCGCCCGGAGCGCGGACCTCGTCATCACCGACTCGGAATTCTCACGCAAGGAGATCGAAGCCGCGTACGGGATCGGGCCGGATCGGATCCGCGTCGTTCCGCTCGGCGTCGGCGTTCCATTCACGCCTGCTGCGGAACCGGCGCACCCAGGGCCGCCGGAGGAACGTTTCATCCTCCACGTCGGCGATCTGCATCCGAGGCGCAATGTGGGCGTGCTGGTTGATGCGCTTGGCCTGCTCAGGGCCCGGACAGACGAACTCAAGCACACCGTGCTGGTGCTGGCGGGCGCCGACCGCGGTTCGTCGGCCGCGATTACCGCGCGCGCGGCGGCGCTGGGCATCTCCGGCGCGCTGCGTTTCGTGAACGATTCCAGCGACGAGCAAGTGGTCGATTTGATGCGCCGGGCTTCGGTGTTTGCCTATCCGTCACTCTACGAAGGCTTCGGCCTGCCGGCGCTGGAGGCGATGGCCTGCGGCGCACCGGTCATCGCGTCATCGGCCGCATCCATCCCTGAGGTGGTCGGAGACGCCGGCCTGCTCGTCGATCCGCACGACGTTCGCGCATGGTACGAGGCGCTGGCGGCGATCCTCGGATCGCCTGCGCGAGCCGCGCAGCTGCGGGCGGCGGGAATCGCCCGCGCCGCAGGTTTCACCTGGCGGAATACGGCACTGCAGACGAGCGACGCCTATCGGATCGTGAGCCGCAAGTGATGGGCCGCTATACTATTGGGCCTATGGACAGCCGCCGGGAATACTGGCGCGACAAGCGTGTCGTGGTGACCGGTGGCGCGGGATTCCTGGGATCTTTCGTCGTCGAGCAACTGAGGCGCCTCGGTTGCGGACACGTCCTGGTTCCCCGGAAGCGCGAGTTCAATCTGCTCCACGAATCCGAGATCGTGAAGCTTCTGGGAGCCGCGAAGCCGGACCTCATCATTCACCTTGCGGCCGTGGTCGGCGGCATCGGCGCCAACCGCGAGAATCCCGGGCTGTTCCTGTACGAAAACCTCATGATGGGCGTGCAGTTGATGGAACAGGCGCGCCTCGCCGGTGTTCCCAAGTTCGTCAGCATCGGCACGATCTGCTCGTATCCGAAGTTCACGCCGGTTCCGTTCCACGAAGACAACCTCTGGGACGGCTACCCGGAGGAAACCAACGCACCGTACGGACTCGCAAAGAAGATGCTCCTCGTCCAGGGGCAGTCCTACCGGCAGCAGTACGGCTTCAACGCCGTGCACCTTCTGCCGGTCAACTTGTACGGGCCGCGCGACAACTTCGATCCAAGCTCGTCTCACGTCATTCCTGCGCTGATCAAGAAGTGCGTCGAAGCCAGGGAGGCCGGTGAACACAAGATCACGGTCTGGGGAACCGGCGCCGCCACGAGAGAGTTCCTCTACGTGGAAGATGCGGCGGACGGCATCCTGCTGGCCGCCGAGCGCTACGACGAACCCGAACCGGTCAACCTCGGTGCTGGATTCGAGATTTCCATCAAGGACCTCGTCCACCTGATTGCGAAGGTGACCGAATTCGAGGGCACCATCGAGTGGGACACGTCTAAACCCGACGGTCAACCGCGACGCTGCCTCGACACGTCGAGGGCGCAGCGCCGCTTCGGCTTCAAGGCGCACACGCTGTTCGAAGACGGACTCCGCAAGACGGTCACCTGGTATCGCGAACACCGGCACGCTGCTTCGCAGCCGGGCCTTCACGTGTGATCGACCCGTATCCCAGGCCGCGGCGAGCGACGCATCGGTTGCCGTTTCGATCATCATCCTGAACTACAACGGAAGGACCTGGCTGGAGCGGTGCCTTCCGGCGGCCGTCGCCGAGACGGCAGCTGACTGCGAGCTGATTGTCGTCGACAACGGATCCTCGGACGGTTCGCTCGAATTTCTGTCGACGTTCCATCCCGCGGTTCGTGTCCTCCCGCTCGAATCCAACGTCGGCTTTGCCGCGGGCAACAACGCCGGCGCCCGCCTGGCACGCGGCCGGTATCTCGCGTTCCTGAACAATGATGCCGCGCCGCAGCCTGGATGGCTGGCGGCAGTGAGGGCCGCGCTCGACTCTCATCCGCACGCGGGATTGGCGGCGTCGTGCATCGTCTATCTGAGCGACCCCGCGATCGTCGACAGCGCGGGCGACGGCATGACCAGGTTCGGCGGCGCCTTCAAGCGTGCGCACGGACGTCCGGTCTCGGAGGCGCGCGAGGCGCGCGAAGTGTTCGGCGCGTGCGGCGCGGCCTGCCTGATTCGCCGCGGCCTGTTCGACGACGTCGGCGGATTCGACGAGGCCTACTTCGCGGTGCACGAGGACGTCGATCTCTCCTACCGCTGCCAGCTCCTGGGCTACCACTGCATCTACAGCCCGCAGGCGGTCGTTCATCACGCCGGTTCGGGCACGATGGGGCGCGTCAGCGCACGCTCGGTGTTCTGGGGACAGCGGAATCTCGAGTGGACCTACGTCAAGAACACGCCGTGGCCGCTGTTGCTCTTCACGCTGCCGGGCCACGTGTTGTACAACCTCGCCGCAACGCTCTATTTCGCGCGCGCTGGTCACCTGCGCACCTTTCTCTCGGCAAAATGGCACGCCATCAGGGAACTGCCTCGCGTGTGGGGTCAGCGCCGTGACATCCAGCGGCGCCGCCGGACTTCCCTGCTCCGGCTGTGGAAGCTGATGGACGGCGGCTGGATCGCGCTGAAGATTCGCGAGAAGCGGTTCGACCTCGGACTCAGACCGTCCGCATGAGTTTCAGCGGCACGATCATCATCGTCAACTTCAACAGCGGCGAGTGCCTGACACGGTGCCTCGAATCAATCGAGGTGCACGCACCGGCGGCGAACGTCATCGTGATCGACAACGCGTCGACCGACGAGAGCACCGGCAGCCCTGCTCTCCGGCGCGACGGCGTCAGCCTTCACGTCAATCCGCGGAACGTGGGTTTCGCGCGGGGCGTGAATCAAGGCCTGGCGGCGACGTCCCGCGACCTGGTCATGTTGCTCAATCCGGACTGCTACCTGTTACCTGGCGCCGCTGAACGCCTGGAAGAAGAACTGCGCAGCTATCCGGAGTGCGCCATCGCAGGACCGAGGATCCTCAATGACGATGGCAGTGTCCAGGGCAGCGCGCGCGGCGATCCAACGCTGTTCACGGGACTGTTCGGCCGTACGACGCTGCTCACTCGCCTCTTTCCCAATTCCAGGCTGGCGCGGCGCAACGTGCGTACAGATACCGAGCGCGTCGCGAACGGCGAGAGTTACGCCGTCGACTGGGTCTCGGGCGCCTGCATGATGGCCCGGCGCGAGGCGCTCACGGCTGTCGGCGGCTTCGACGAGCGGTACTTCCTGTACTGGGAGGATGCTGATCTGTGCCGCCGGCTCCGGAACAAGGGGCACTCAACGCGCTACGTTCCGTCGTGTACGGTCGTGCATTCCGCCGGGGTGTCAAGCCGCGGCGCGAGAACGCTCGCCATCACCGCGTTCCATCAGAGCGCCTATACGTACTATGCGACTCACGTCGCCAGGACGGTGATCGGCCGAGGCCTCGCATGGACATTGCTGCAGCTTCGCTGCCGCCTGAAGCTGCTTGGCGGCAAGGACGAGAGCAGCGCGCCGGATTCGGCCGGGTGATCGTTTTTCAGCCCTCGCCCTTGGACTGGAGAAGTCGCTGGTGCTGATTGCGCTCGTGATCGTCGGCTTTTTTGCCGCATACAGCCTGTCGCGCCTGTTCATGCGCCACCAGATCGACCTGGCCCTCTCGCTCTCGCCCGCGCTGTTTCTGGGACTGTGGACGTTCGCGATCGCGGCGGTTGTCAATCGTGGCGTGCCCTTGAGCGCCGCATGGCAGCCGTTCTGGATCGTCATAGCCGTAGCCACCGTTGCCGGCGTGCTCCTGAGCGTTCGCGATCGATCAGCTCTCGATCTTCGAGGCCTGTTTGTTCCGATCGCCACCGCGTCGGTGGTCATGGCGCCGTACCTGATCCACGGGATCAGCTCGTTTCCAGGCAGCTATCTGTGGGACGGCTTCGCCTACATGGCCGGCGGCGAGAGTCTGTGGCTTCATCCCCGTCGTGAGAGCGCTGCCGGCCTGGAACTGTTTTACCAGTTCGGGCACTTCGTCGCGCAATCCAGATACACGTCGTCATCTGTCATCGTTCTCTTGAAAGGCATCTACCCGCTTGGCGGCGACGCTCAGGCCGCGATGGGATATTTCCTGTTTCTCTGCCTCTTCGCGTTCTCGTCGTCGTGTTATTTCCTCGCCAGGGTGACGATGCCGGGTCGCCGCTATCTGCAAATCGCTTTTGTCGTCACGGCGTCAGTGAGTGGCCCTCTCCTCAATCTCGTGTGGGTCAACAACTTCGATCACCTGCTGGCGATGAGCATCGCGCCGGTGATCGTCGCGCTCGCCTTCATGTTGCGCTGGGGCGCGATTGGCGACGCCATCCTGCTCGGTCTGTTCATCGCCGCGGAAGCCTACATTTACACCGAGATGGCGGCGCTGTTCGCGATGCCTGCCGGCCTGATTCTCCTGGTTCGGCTTTTCCGCGAAAGAAGCCCCCGGGAGCAACTCGTGAGCTGCTCCATCGCTGCCGCCACCACCGTGCTACTCGTCGCTCCTGCCTGGTCCGACCTGTACGCGTTCTTCCTCAGGCAGATCAATGCGGTTTCTGGCGCGACACGCCGGCCCGGAAGCGGATACTTTCGAACATTCGCCTCTGTCGTCTGCGGTCCCCCGACGTGGTTCGGGATGTTTCGGCCGTTTGCGGACTGTGCGCACACTCTTGCCGACTACACGAAACTCGTCGTCAGCATCGGGTGCTGGGCCGTTCTCGCTGCAGCGCTACTCTCCTGGCGCAGGAATGTCGCCCTGATCATCACCGCCGGTATCACTGTGGCGAGCGCAGTATTTTTTGGCGTCCTGCGGTACGACTATGGCGCCTTCAAGATGCTCGAGACAGGCTGGGTGCCGCTATTGCTGCTCGCCACGATGGGCACGATCGATTCCGGGCGAACTGTGAAGCTGGCGACCGCGTCCATCGCTGCGGCGCTGGTGATCATCTCAGTTGGTCAGGTTGCGGCGTTCGAACGATGGGTGACGCTG
>CAVQHT010000018.1:0-230497 GCA_963712355.1 uncultured Acidobacteriota bacterium | reverse complement strand
GCCTTGGAAAAAATGTGAGCGCACATTGGCCAGATGTGCATGCATTGAGACCATGGTGGAATCTGAAGTCGGCTCGGCTCCGAGAGGAACCGGGCCTTTTTGTGGTGCGATCTAGAAAATGGGGTTGCGATCACGACCAGGCTGTGTCCTCGTACGGACGATGCCGAGAGTGCAGTGGAGTGAAGAAACGTTAGAACGCGTGATGGAAAAATTGCGAACGCACATCAGGTTCGTGCCTACGCAGTGCGACTGTCGCGGGATCTAAGACAAAGGTTCAATTCCGGAAGGCGTCGGGCCTTTGTTTTGATTGTCGCGATTCATCAGCAGGTTTTTGGATCAAGGGTGAAACGTATAACCCACGACCATGGGACAAGCGGGACACAAAGGCTCTGAGGCGCTGACACTCTTGGAAGTGGTATTGCAGTTGCACGGCGGCTTCAGAAGAAGTATAGAGGAGTAGATCCGTGTGGACGCCGCTCCAGGCTGGTGTACTTCTGTTTCTGGGTCGTCATGCCGAGGCTAACATGAGCAACACCCGCAACCGCGCTGCGTGTAACGCCGCCGACATTGAGTGACGTGGTGAAAGATCTGGTGCGGAAACGGTGGATCACGGAACGTCGCTCTGTCACCGATACCGTGTCGTGCATTTGCGTCTCAGTCGGCGGGGAGGACGCACTTATTTTGCACATCCAGCAGCGGGTACGCCAAGTGGAGGCTACGCTAACAGGGAGGCTGGTAAAACTCCCCTCGGTATGCGCCTAAATGCCCGCAGCGAATAAATCCCTGTTCCTTAGTTCGAGGCGGTGAGCCCTCGCATCCATGTATGTGGCCCAGCCGGGGAAGGCATTGCACTCCCATGTCGGAGTTCAGTGGGTTTGTTACAGGGCAGCCTAAGGTTCGGGCAGAAGCTCACTCAACGACACAGGGGTAGTTGCCGACTGGCCATAGCCTAAGTAGGAAAGTTGAGTGCCGATTCCGATGGTCAGCGCAAAGAGGGCCAGCAGGAGATAAAAGGCAGACTGGAACCTTTTTCGATTAATGAACACGCCTGACACATAGAGGTACGCGGTTGACGAGTACCGGCGGTAGAAACAACATGGCGGCGACGAGGAGTATCACGGTCGTCACCTCATGCAGCCTCTCTCCATTCGTCCGGCTCCCGTGAGCGTGGCGAAAGGCTGGTCCAATCACTTCAGTAAGCTAAACTCATTGAATACAGGAGTCAACGCTAATTTTCATGAGGGGACACACGCCAGCCCGACACATCGAGCAGCGGGTCCGTCATGTAGAGGCTTACGCTGGCTGAGCAGGCCTATCCGGATAAGGGTTTCACAAGTTCCGTTCTCTCAGATTTGAGATACCGTAGGGTTCGTGGGCTGGTTTGACGTGGTAGACGATGCATCGTTCGTATGTGCTACCCTTGAAATGATAAGGCATGCGGTATAACGGAGGGCTGAGAGTGGCCGAGTCGGTTAAGCATAAAGATCATCAGATTAAGGCGTGTTCCCAACACCTTGGAGATGACCAATCGATGCCGAAGGCATTAGCCTGGCGCTCAACGGGCAGCCGAGGGCCCGTGAAAACCATCCAGAGTGAATCGAATGAGATCCGCAACACGGAACGTAAGGCGAATGAGATGGCTCTTCAAAAAGCCAAGCGCTGGGTCGATCAACATCAATAGGTTGAACTCGATCCAATCCCAGCTCCCACCCGTCGAGGATTAACCGTCCGGCCATTCGTCCATGTATGTGCGTCCCGCTCCCTGATGACGGTTATTATTTTTCCCAGCAAGGCTTACCTACAGGCACACCAGCGGGGAAGGCGACGTTTTGCATGAGGGGGGTCTTCGCAGAGCTTGAAACGGGAAATGATCGTGGAGCAGGTCAAGGCGGGTCTGAAGCACGTTTCGGCAGAGGATAAATCTTGGGTCGACCTCGCCTCAGTGTTGCTGTGGAGGCCAGCGCGATGGCACTTTGAGGGCGAGGTACCGATCTGATGATAATTAGTTTAGCTCCTCTGCCCTTTCCAAATCAGCCCACACTCTGGCCGACAGTCTATGTGATTGTCTGTTGCTGGAAACGGCACGGACACGTAAGGATTTCATTCTCAAACGTGGCCGTCACCTTCTACTTGCGCCTCATCGGGAATTGGAATGGTCCGCATGAACGAGCGGCAGAACCGCTCGGACCAATAAGCCCCTTCCTGCTGGCCGCCCTGCGCTCGCTTGCGCTGGGTTCCCTCGAGCGACACGTGACTGACATGCCAGCGCCAGAGAATCCCTGAAGCTGGCCGTGACGGTGAAGGTCCCGACTGAGATCAGCGGGGGCACGTCGCTGCGGCCCTTGTGGTGGATGCGGAGCTCGGTTCCGCGGGCATGCATGGTGGGCAGGAGCCGCAGCTCGAGATTGCCGAGCTCGACCTCTGCATCCAGTCGAGCCGCAAGGCCGTCGATGACCCGCCGGCGAAGCGTCTCCGATGAGAACGGCACCCGGGCCGCCAGGATCGCGACCACGATGACCATCATCGCGACCACAATTGAGATACCGAGCACCCACCACCGACGTCTTATTGCCACTTCGGCGCTAAAAGAGCACAACCTGTGCCGCCAACACGACGCGGGGACTGCCATAATTATCAGATGCTCGAACGCCCAGCCGACTGCCGCCGCGGCGATGACGCCCTGGCACGAGGCGCGTGGATCGACGCGCGCGAGGCCTTCGAGAAGGCGCTAGCCCGGCGCGAGAGTCCCGAGGCGCTGGAAGGTCTGGGGACCGCGGCCTGGTGGCTCGACCTGGCGGCTCTCTGCTTCGAATCGCGCGAGCGCGCGTATCGATTGTTCTCGGGCGCGGCGACAAGCCGGAGCGTCGGCGTGGCGGTCGGATCGCCTGGGACTGTTGGGCGTTTCGCGGCGAGACCGCCGTCGCTAACGGCTGGTTGCAGCGTGCCCGGCGTCTGCTCGACGGTGAACCACCGTGCGCTGAGCTGGCCTGGCTCGAGAGCCGCGAGAGCGCGCTGGCGCTTTCGAAGACGGCGATCCGGCGCGAGCCGAGGCGCATGCCTCTGCATGCGAGAGCGGCGGCGCGCGCCGCGAGAATACTGATTTCGAGCTGCTGGCGCGTTCGCTGCGCGGGTTGGCGCGCGTCGCTTCCGGCGAGGTCCTCGCCGGCCTCAACGAGCTCGACGAAGTGAACGCCGCAATCGTCGCCGGCGAGATGAAGGACCTTGTCGCCATCGGCCTGGCTTCGTGCTACATGATTGCCGGCTGCGATCGCGTCCGCGACTACGAGCGCGCAGCGCAGTGGTGCGCACGGCTCAAAGCGTTCAGCGCGAAATGGGGGCTCCGTCCGCTGTTTGCCGTCTGCCGCACGCAATACGCGTCGATTTGCATGTGGCGCGGCACGTGGCCCGAGGCCGAGCGCGAATTGACGGCGGCGACCGACGAACTCACCGCGTCCCGCCCGGCGATGTCCGCGGACGGCGTCGTCCGGCTGGGCGAGCTCCGCCGCCGGCAGGGACGAATCCAGGAAGCGGCCTCGCTTTTCGAGCAGGCGGGCCATCATCCGCTCGCCTCGCTGGGCCGCGCGGAACTGGCCTACGACGCCGACGACATGCGCGGCGCGGCGGAGCAGGCGGAACGGTGCCTGCGCCGCGTGCTGCCCAACAATCTGACCGATCGCGCCGCCGCGCTCGATCTCGTGGTGCGCGCGTCCGTCGGCGCGGGCGATGTCGAGCATGCGAGGACGGCGCTCGCCGAACTGACGGTGATTGCCGACGCGTTTGCCACGCCGCCGCTCCGTGCCTCGAGCAGTCTGTGTAAGGGCCTGGTGGCGCGGGTGTCAGGCGATGCCGATGCCGCGCGGCGCCATCTCGAAGACGCCGTTGATGGCTATCTCGAAAGCGGCGCGCCCTTCGAGCTGGGATCGGCGCGGCTCGAACTTGCGCGGGCGCTCGCGTTGTCCGGCCGCCCTGACGCCGCCCGCATCGAGGCGCGGCGGGCGTTCGATTTGATGACCGAACTGCGCGCGGAACGTGCGGCCGAGCGTGCCCACCAGTTCCTGCAGTCGCTCGAAGGGATCGAAGCGGCAAAGGTTCCGCCGCCCGCGCTGCTCATCGATCCCGTGCTCACTCGCCGCGAGCTGGAAGTGCTGCGGCTTGTCGCCGACGGCTTCAACAACCAGATCATCGGCGAAAAACTGTTCGTCAGCGAGCACACGGTCCATCGGCACATGGCGAACATCTTCGATAAGTTGAACGTCTCCTCGCGGGCCGCAGCGGTTGCCCAGGCCGCCCGTCGCAAGATCCTTTAATCGCCCGATGGCCTGAACGGGCCATTTGCACATCCCCTCGAAAATGACCCGCCCATGGGACGCAGACATGCGCGTGTTCCAGCTACGTTGATGTTCGCACCGGGCCGATATCCGGCCAGTTCTCCAGGAGGAACATCCATGAAGCTGTTTGTTGCTGCGTTCGTCTCGGCTGTCGTTGTTGCGGCGGCCATCGCGAGCGCTCAGAGCCACACGGCCGTCGTCACGAACGTGCAGGAAGCGCAGTGGGGGCCGGCGCCGCCGTTTCTTCCCCCGGGCGCGCAGATCGCCGTGCTGTCGGGCGATCCGACCAAGGCCGCCGCGTACGCGGTTCGCCTCAAGTTCCCGGCGAACTACGCGATCCCCGCGCACTCGCATCCCACCGATGAGAACGTGATCGTCGTGTCTGGTGCTTTCACTCTCGGGATGGGAGACAAGCTGATGAAGGACAGCGCGGGAAACAAGACGCTGCAGCCGGGTGGCTACGCGCTCGCCGCAGCCGGAATGAACCACTACGCGTTCACCGCACGGGAGACGACCATCGTGCTGTACGGTCAGGGCCCGGTCGAATTCAAGTACGTCAATCCTGCTGACGATCCGCGCACGCCGAAGAAGACGCAATAGGGCAGGTAGGGCGGGTAGGGCGGGTAGGGCGGTGGGTAGATGGGGCGGGTGGGGCAGGTGGGTCGGTAAGGCGAGGTCGAGGCACGGGCTCGAGCTGGAAATCTTGAGCCCGTGCCTTCACGGCCCTGACAGCAGTTCCCCGAGTCCCCAGCCTCCAACCTCCAACCTCCGCCCTATTTACACCCCGGATGTCGGCACTCGCAGCGGAGCTCGATGCTCTGGCCTTTCTCCTTGCAGTGCTCACTGCAATATTTCCCGTAGGGGCCGCCTCGTTCGACTTGGCATTCGCAGGCGGGATGCGCACACTTCTCTGCCACGGCCACCTCCTGTTCGGGTCACTTTACGCCTCGTTCCCTGCATCGGCGACAATTTTTCGCCCTGCGCCGAGCTGGTTCCCGGAGTAGTCCGCATTCGTCTGACGCCGTCTCGACCGTCCACAAATCCGTTTTTGTGTGGTCCGGATCGGGACGGCACGTGTCGTTCTGAAACAGGCGCCGCATCCTCAACAGCGCCGCGGGTTTGCGACGGATGTCTCGACAAGCGGGTGAGCGCGTGTTCCGGAATGGCGCGCCGCTCACCTTCAGCGGAAATTGTAATGATGCGCTAAACCGTTGAGCGGCAAGGTCGTCGCGTCCGGCCGTCGAACTGGCGTCGGTGTTGCTCCCACAGCCGGCGTGGCGATCCCTCTCATGAGCGGAGATCGGTTCGGTTCGTGGCCGCGCGTTGCGCGGTTCTACGTGATTGGCGTCGCCGTGCTCGGTGCGGCCGTGACCGGCTATGCGCTCTCACAGACTGACGGCAGCCATTCCGTCGTCTTTGCCGCGCTGCTGTGCCTGTCGCTGGTCGGATCGATCGGCCGCGTCGTCCTGCCAATCCCCGGGCAGGGAACGTCGCTGGCGCTGTCCGCGCTCGTGGACTACATCGCGCTGATTGCGTGCGGGCCGTCCGCGGCTGTTCTCGTCGCCGCGTGGAGCGGGTGGACGGAGAGCGCGCTCGGGAGCGAGCGCAAGCCGCCGGTTCAGGGTGTCGTGTTCAACGTCGCGAGCGCCGCCGTCGCGATGTCGGTTGCCGGCGTGATGTTCGCCGTGATCGATCGGCAGCCGCCGCTCTGGAGCAACGGGCCGCGCGTCGAGGCCTTCGCCGCCGGCGCCACCGTGTTTTTTCTCCTGCACTCGCGGATCGTCGCGATCGCCGGGGCACTGTCCTCGCGCCAGCCGATCGCGCCGGTCTGGCTGGAATCGTTTTTCGAGAACTGGCCGAGCCACTCGATTGGCGCGGCGCTCGCGGCGGCCATCGGCGTCATCCTTGACCGCCGCGCCTACTGGCTGGTGCCGCTGCTGGCTGGCCCGCTCGTGCTCGTGCATCGCAGCGTCATGTCGTACTTCGATCGCCTGGACGAGGCCGTCACCGATCCGATGACGCTGCTGCCGAACCAGCGGTACCTGATGGCGCACATGGAGCGCGCGCTGACGCGGGCGCGCCACGACGGCCGGCCGGTCGCGGTGATCTTTCTCGACCTGAACGACTTCAAGGCCGTCAACGACAACGCCGGTCACGCGGCCGGCGACGCGGCGCTGCGGCTGGTCGCCAGCCGGTTGAAGGGCGTCGTGCGCGCCAACGATCTGTGCGCGCGCTACGCCGGCGACGAGTTCGTGGTGGTCCTCGACAACTGCCCGAGGCCGGAGGCGTTGCTGCGCGCCGAGGAGATGCAGGCAGCGGTGCGCTCGCTGATCGTTGACGGCCAGACCGGTTTCCGCATGTCGCTCTCGGTCAGCGCCGGCGTGGCCGTGTATCCGGACGATGGCGACACCGCCGAGCGGTTGTTTTTCATCGCCGACCGCCGCATGTACCAGCGCAAGTCCACCGACACCGGCATTCATCGCCTCGCCGCGCTCTAGGCGCACTGCCGCTGTTCACCACGCGCATATTCCACGCCTGAATGTCCGGCCGGCAGGAAAGCGACGAAATCGTCGTGGTTGTGTCTGTCAGCGACACGATTGAACGTTCGTCAGCCGAACTTGGTTAACGCGCGCGACTGCGGAACGGGATCACCGACGTTGCGACGTCTCACTCGCCACATCCGCAACAAATTCGTGCCGCCGGAATAATGAACACAACAAGAGTGTCGATTTTGTCCGGGCGCTGCCGTGCGAAGAAGCGCGGAATCGTTGGTGTTTCACGAATGTAAACGTGGAACCGGGATTGCAGTTTCGTGCGGTGCACGCCAATCCGACGCAGTTCAGCGGTCCACGCGGCGGATCAACAACCAGCGCCTACGCGCTCAACGAGGGAGACCCAATGCGCGATCGATTCGTGTGTGGCCGTGGTGTCACTGCCGCACACCCTGTATTTCCGGCCCTGATGTCCGGCCTGTTCCTGCTTGCGGCAAGCCCGCTCTACGCACAGGGCACGACGCCCACCGTGACCGTCGGCGGCGGCGTTCAGGCCAGCTACGTTCATACGTCGCCGGACGAGGGCGACGGCGTTGACGAATTCCCGTTGAACAGCGTGCGGCTGTACGTGAGCGGCACCGCGGCGCCGAACATCAAGTACATGCTGAACACCGAGTACAACGGCAAGACCAACGCCGTGGGTGTGCTCGACGCGGCCGCGCAGTTCGAGTTCTCGCCGAAGTTCAACGTCTGGGCGGGCCGCTTCATTGCGCCGAGTGATCGCGCCAATCTCTACGGTCCGTACTACTCCAATCACTGGGCGGTCTACACCGACGGCGTGCAGGACGGTTATCCGTTCCTCTCGAACGGACGCGACAACGGCATCATGTATTGGGGCCAGTTCGACAAGGTCAAGGTCTCGGGCGGCGCGTTCGACGGTACGACCACGACGGGTGACGCCACCGTGCTCGCGGCCGGCCGCGTCCAGGTCGATCTCTGGGATCCCGAAGGCGGCTACTACCTGAATGGCACGTACTACGGCGACAAGAACCTGCTCGCGATCGGTCTCGCGGGACAGGTCCAGGGCAGCGACAAATCCGCGTGGAACGTGGACTTCCTGCTCGAGAAAAAGCTCGGCGACGATGGCGGCACGGTGTCGATTGAAAGCGAGTACGCGCAGTACAACGAGCTGGGCGGCTACAACTCGCGGTACGCCGGCAGCGACGGCGGCTACATTCTCGGCGCGTATCTCTTCCCGAAGGCGGTCGGCATGGGCCGGTTCCAGGTCCTCGGCAAGTTCGCCCAGGCGAACTTCGACAAAGGCCTCACCACGGTTGACGCCAACTACGACCAGAAAACGACCGAACTCAACGTCAACTACATCATCAAGCAATTCAACGCGCGCGTGATGTTCTTCTTCAAGAACACCGATTTCAGCGCGATCCAGACCAGCTTCAAGCAGTTCGGCGTCGGTATCCAGCTGCAGATGTAGCGCGCCCGCTCGAGAACTGACGAACCTGACGAACAGACGAACGAGGACCTCTATGAAAAGAACCCTGAAACTTACCGCCTGTCTCACCCTCGCCCTTGCGGCGTGGTCGATCGCGCATCTCTCGGCCCAGGCGACCATCAAGGTCGGCATCCTGCACTCTCTCTCCGGCACGATGGCCATCAGCGAAACGACGCTGAAGGACACCGTGCTCATGCTCATCGACGAGCAGAACAAGAAGGGCGGCCTCCTCGGCAAGAAGCTCGAGGCCGTCGTCGTTGACCCGGCGTCCAACTGGCCGCTGTTTGCCGAGAAGGCGACCCAGCTGCTCGACAAGGACAAGGTCGCCGTGGTGTTCGGCTGCTGGACCTCGGTCTCGCGCAAGTCCGTGCTGCCGGTCTTCGAGAAGAGCAACGGCCTGCTCTTTTACCCGGTGCAGTACGAGGGTGAGGAATCATCGAAGAACGTCATCTACACCGGCGCCGCCCCGAATCAGCAGGCGATTCCGGCGGTGGATTACCTGATGAAGGACGTCGGCGTGAAGCGATGGGTGCTGGAAGGCACCGACTACGTGTATCCGCGCACCACGAACAAGATCCTCGAGGCGTACCTGCTCTCGAAGGGCGTGGCCGCGGCCGACATCTCCATCAACTACACGCCGTTCGGCCACTCCGACTGGCAGACCCGCGTCGCGGCGATTAAGCGTTTCGGCGCCGCCGGGAAGAAGACCGCCGTCGTCTCGACCATCAACGGCGACGCGAACGTGCCGTTCTACAAGGAACTGGCGAACCAGAAGGTGTCGGCGGAAGACATTCCGGTCGTGGCGTTCTCGGTCGGCGAAGAAGAGCTGTCGGGCCTCGACGCCAAGCCGCTCGTCGGACACCTCGCCGCCTGGAACTACTTCGAGAGCATCTCCTCGCCCGCCAACAAGGCGTTCATCGATCAGTGGCACGCCTACATCAAGAATCCGAAGCGCACGACCAACGACCCGATGGAAGCGCACTACATCGGCTTCAACCTCTGGGTGAAAGCGGTCGAGAAGGCCGGTTCGACGGACGTCGAGAAAGTGCTCGCGGCGCTGCCAGGTCTGTCCGTGCCGAATCTGACCGGCGGGACGGCGACACTGCTGCCCAACCACCACATCACCAAGCCGGTCTACATCGGCGAGGTGCGGGCTGACGGCCAGTTCGACGTCGTGTGGAAGACGCCGGGTACCGTCCCTGGCGACGCGTGGTCCGACTTCCTGCCGGGCAGCAAGGACATCGACGCCAACTGGGTGACGCTCAAGTGCGGGAACTACAACACCAAGACCAAGGTGTGTTCGGGACAGAACTACAAGTGACGCGGTGGGGCGGGCAGCGGACGATAGCGCTGCTGCTCGCCTGTTTGTTCGTGGCCGCGGCTGGCTTCGCGCAGTCGCCGGGGGACGTCTTTGTCAGCACCCTCGGCGAGCTGCGCGAGGCGAGTTTTGCCGACAAAGAGGCGATCGCGGATCGGCTGCTCGCGAGTGGACATCCCAGCGCGCAGGCGGTCATGACCGCGCTCCTCGAAGACCGCCTTTACACCCGCAATGCCGATCAGGCGGTGTTCATCGTCAAATCGGTGGACGACAGTCTCCAGACGCTGGAATTGATCGATCCGGCGACGCTCAAGAATGCAGGCAGCGCGCCGCGAGACGATCTGGCCCGGATCGGCACGAACAACCGGTTGCGGCGCATGCTGCGGATTTCCGTGTCGCGCTTTGCGTTGTCGAGCCCGGACCCTGCGGTGCGCCTGAACGGCGTGCGCGAAATGGTCCAGTCGCTGGATGACTCGACCATCGAGATTCTCAAGCAGCGGCAGGGCGTCGAGACCGATGCCGCGGTTCGCGCCGAAATCGATACCGGCCTGGCGGTCGCCGCGCTCAGCGACGCTGACGCAGCGATTCGACTCGGTGCGGTCCGCGCGCTTGCCGGCCGCCGTTCGGATGCGGTGCGCAACCGGCTGGCGACGATGCTCGAAAAAGGCGCCGATGGCACGTACGCGGAAACCGACGAAGGCGTGCGCAAGGCCGCGGCGCAGCTCGTCGCGAGCATCGACAGCAGCCGCTCGATCTACTCCGGGATCGAGACACTGTTCTTCGGCCTGAGCCTCGGTTCCGTGCTGGTGCTCATCGCGATCGGCCTGGCGATCACCTTCGGCGTGATGGGCGTCATCAACATGGCTCACGGCGAGCTGATGATGATCGGCGCGTACACGGTCTACGTCGTGCAGCTGCTCATGCCGAACCATATCGGCGCGTCGATCCTGGTCGCGATTCCGGCGGCCTTTCTCGTGGCGGGAGCCGCCGGCGTCGTGCTCGAACGCACGATCATCAGATTTCTCTACGGGCGTCCGCTCGAGACATTGCTCGCGACGTTTGGCGTGAGCCTCGCGCTGCAGCAGCTGGCCCGCTCACTCTTCTCGGCGAACAATCGCGCCGTCGAAACGCCGTCGTGGATGAGCGGCACGCTGCAGATCAACGACGCACTGTCGCTGACCTACAATCGCCTGTACATCATCGCCCTCACGGTGATCGTGTTCGGCATCCTGCTGGCCGTGCTCAAGAACACGCGCATTGGCCTGGAGATCCGAGCCGTCGCCCAGAACCGGGCGATGGCGCGGGCGATGGGGATCAACAGCGAGTGGGTGGATGCGCTGACGTTCGGTCTGGGCGCCGGGATCGCCGGCGTGGCCGGCGTGGCGCTCAGTCAGTTGACGAACGTCGGGCCCAACCTCGGTCAGTCGTACATCATCGATTCCTTCATGGTCGTGGTCTTTGGCGGCGTCGGCAATCTCTGGGGGACTCTGATCGGCGGCATGTCGATGGGCGTCATCAACAAGCTCCTCGAGCCGTATGCCGGCGCCGTGCTGTCCAAGATCTTCGTGCTGATCGCGCTCATCCTGTTCATTCAGGGGCGGCCGCGCGGCATGTTCCCGCAGACCGGCCGGGCGGCCGAGAACTCGTAGATGAGCGCATCTCCTCGCATTCGCGCGCCGCTGATCAACGATCGCGGCGGGACGTCGCTGATCGCGCTGGTCACGGCCGCTGCCGTCCTGCTGCCGATTCTGAATCTGGCAGTCGACGCCGGGTCGCCGTTCCATGTGTCCACGTACGTGCTGACGCTTGATCGGCAAGTACATGTGCTACGCGATGCTGGCGCTCGCCGTCGATCTCATCTGGGGCTACTGCGGCATCCTCAGCCTCGGGCATGCCGCGTTCTTTTCGCTCGGCGGCTACGCCATGGGCATGTACCTGATGCGCCAGATCGGTCCGCGCGGCGTCTACGGCGATCCGGTCCTGCCGGACTTCATGGTGTTCCTGAACTGGAAGGAACTGCCGTGGTTCTGGCTCGGATTCAATCACTGGTGGTTCGCCCTCGCGATGGTGGTCGTCGTGCCGGGGATCCTGGCGTTCGTGTTCGGCTGGCTCGCGTTTCGCTCCCGCGTGACCGGCGTCTACCTGTCGATCATCACCCAGGCCCTGAGCTACGCGCTCATGCTGGCGTTCTTTCGCAACGACATGGGCTTCGGCGGCAACAACGGCTTCACCGATTTCAAGGACATTCTCGGGTTCGACCTGCACAGCGATCGCACGCGCGCGGCGCTCGTCGTGATCACGGCCGTCAGTCTCATCGTCGAGCTATCTCGCGTGCCGGGTGATTGTCGGCTCACGGGCCGGCCGCGTCGTTCGCGCCATCCGCGATGCGGAGAGCCGTACCCGGTTCCTCGGCTACAAGGTGGAGTCGTACAAGTTGTGGCTCTTCGTGTTTTCAGCGGTGATTGCCGGCGTGGCCGGGGCACTCTACGTGCCCCAGGTCGGGATCATCAACCCGAGCGAGTTCGCGCCGATCAATTCCATCGAGGTCGTCATCTGGGTCGCCGTCGGCGGCCGCGGCACTCTGTACGGCGCGGTTGCGGGCGCCGTGCTGGTCAACTACGCGAAGACCTATTTCACGGGCGCCTTGCCTGAAGTCTGGCTGTATGCGCTCGGCGCGCTGTTCGTCCTCGTCACGCTCTTCCTGCCGCGCGGCCTGACGGGACTCGTCCCGGCCGCATCGAGGACCGAATGACCGCGATCGTGCCGACCCTTGAAGCGGGGAAGATCCTCTATCTCGAAAATCTCACGGTTAGCTTCGATGGGTTCAAGGCGTTGAACAAGCTGACGCTGTACGTCGATCCGGGTGAGCTGCGCTGCATCATCGGTCCCAACGGCGCGGGCAAGACGACGATGATGGACGTGATTACGGGGAAGACGAAGCCGGATGCCGGCACGGCGTGGTTCGGGCGCACGGTGGACCTGCTGGCACTCAGCGAGCCGGAGATCGCGCAAATCGGCATCGGGCGCAAATTCCAGAAGCCCACGGTCTTCGAATATCTCACCGTCGTCGAGAACCTCGAACTCGCGCTGGCTGGCCGGAAATCCTTCTGGAAGACGCTGACCGCGCGCTTGTCTCCCCAGCAGTGGGACCGGATCGATCAGGTGCTCGAGATCATCGGACTGCAGAATCACCGGCACCAGGCGGCGCGCACGCTGTCGCACGGGCAGAAGCAGTGGCTGGAGATCGGCATGCTGCTCATGCAGGATCCGAAGCTGCTGCTGGTGGATGAACCGGTCGCCGGGATGACGCCCCAGGAAACAGAGCGAACCGCGCAACTGCTCCTGTCGCTCGCCGGCGAACACTCCGTCGTCGTCGTCGAGCACGACATGGAGTTCGTGCGTTCGATTGCCAAGCAGGTGACCGTTCTGCACGAGGGACGCGTCCTCGCGGAAGGTAATATGGAGGCCGTGCAGGCCGATCCGCGGGTGATTGAGGTCTACCTCGGCGCATGAGTCAGCTGACCGTCAAGGGGCTGAATCAGTTCTACGGCGGCAGTCACACGCTGTGGGATATCGATCTGACCGTGCCCAAGGGCTCGCGTACCTGCCTCATGGGCCGCAACGGCATGGGAAAGACGACGCTGCTCAAATGCATCATGGGCAGCCTGCCGGTCACGTCTGGCCAGATGCTGTTCGACGGCATCGACCTGGCGCGGGTTGCGCCGGAGCAGCGCGCGCGAATGGGGATCGGCTTTGTGCCGCAGGGGCGCGAAATCTTCTCGCAGCTGACCGTCGAAGAAAACCTGAAAATCGGCCTTGGCGTGCGCAAGGGCGGACCGCGCACGATCCCGTCACGAATCTTCGACCTGTTTCCCGTGCTCAAGCAGATGTTGCGCCGGAAGGGCGGCGATCTGTCCGGCGGTCAGCAGCAGCAGCTGGCCATCGGCCGCGCGCTCGTTCTCGAGCCGACCCTGTTGATTCTCGACGAGCCGACCGAGGGCATCCAGCCGAACATCGTGCACGAAATCGGCGACATCATCCTGACGCTCAATCGCGACATCGGCATCACGGTGCTGCTGGTCGAGCAGAAGCTGCCCTTCGCGCGCCGTGTGGCGAGCGAGTTCAGGATTCTCGAAAAGGGACGACTGGTCGCGGCCGGCATGATCGGCGATCTGACCGACGACGTCGTCCACGCGCATTTGAGCGTCTGAACCGTCACGCGTTTCGCGGTCGCTTGCGTGCCTTCGCGGGAAACCGTTCGCCCAGCAGGCTGATTCTGGCGAGGACTTCCTCGTGCAGCACCTGCATGTGTGTGACGAGCTCATCGCGCTGGGCCGTCATCTCGCGTCGTAGCTCGTTGCCCCTGGGTCTTGATCTCGTCGCGAACTGGGCGCTCCTGATTTCCTGCCGCACGGCAGAAAATTCACCGCGCACCTCCTCGCGGAACTGCAGAATCTGCACTTCGAGTGCAGTGACACGCGAGCCGGAAGTTGTTGCGAACGGTGACTCGCAGTCCTACAGAAACTACGAGCGGCGACGACGGTAGCATCGTCTTCAGGCGACTTCAACGGGAATCGAGCGCATGCCTCGCATGCCACGAATGCGCCCGGCGACCAGGGTGCTTGGGTGCTAGGTGCGTCGGTGCATCGGTGCAGTGCTTCCGTGCGTGGTGCTTTGTGCGGCGTGCAGAGCACTGACGCACGCACCTGAGCACCTACGCACGCTAAGGCACCTCACGCGCAGCACGTTGCACTGCACCACGCACCCAAGAACCTACGCACTGAAGCACGGACAACCGTCAGGCTTTTAGAAAGCGCTCTAGTGGAGGGACGCGAACGACCCGTTGAGATCGCGCACCGACGGACAGCCAAGCAGCGTCAGCGTCCGCACGACATCTTCGCGCAGAATCTCGATGGCGCGCGTCACGCCGGCCTCGCCGCCGGCGGCGACACCGTACGCGTAAGCGCGTCCGATTAGCACGGCCCTGGCGCCGAGGCAGAGCGCCTTGACGACGTCGCCGCCGCGGCGGATGCCGCCGTCCATGAGGACTTCGATCCGGCCGCCGACCGCATCCACGACTTCAGGGAGGACGCGAATGGAGGCGGCGACACCGTCCAGTTGACGACCGCCGTGATTGGACACGATCACCGCATCGGCACCCGCATCGGCCGCAGCATCGCGCATCGTCGCCCGTGTGGACGCCCTTGACGACGATCGGCCCGCGCCACGCGTCGCGGATCCACTTGAAGTCGTTCCATGTGAGCGCGCACTGGGCGAGCGCGGCGCCGACGTCGGTGTACGGCATCGGGCCCTGGCCAGGCACGATGACGTTCGGAAATTTCATGAGCCCGCCGTCGGCCAGGAAGCCGGCGAGCCATCCGGGTTTGATCAGGAATTGCGGAAGGTGCGGCGCCATCGCGAGAAAATCGCCGGACACGAGCGCTGTCATGCCGTTGCGGTGATCGCGCTCACGCATGCCGGCTGCGGGCGTGTCGATCGTCACGACGAGGGCCGAGTAGCCGGCCGTCCGGGCGCGGTCCATGGCGGCGATCGCGACATCTCGGCCGCCGACGAGGTAGAGCTGATACCAGGCCGGGCCGGTGGTCGCCGCCTTGACTTCCTCCAGCGTGCAGCCCGAGAGCGTTGACAGCGTGTAGATCGTCCGCGCACGGCCGGCCGCCCTGGCAGCGAGAACCTCCGCGCGAGGGTAGAACATGCGGCAACTGCCGATCGGCGCCAGGAAGAACGGCAGGTCGATCGGTGTGCCGAGCACGGTCGTCGACAGATCGCAGGATGCATTCGCGACCGCGAATCGCGGCCGCAGCGTGACGTCGTCGAACGCGCGGCAGTTTTCGCGCAGCGTCACCTCGCCATCGGCGCCGCCGTCGATGTAGTCGAAGACGACCCGCGGCAATCGACGCTCGGCGAGGCGGCGAAGATCCGCGATGCTTACTGCGCTCGAAACAGCCATCGCAGGGCTATTCTAGGTTGTTCCTGCATGAAGCGCGCGAAGCCGAAAACGCGGCCCAGACCGAAGGGTCATCACAGCGTGTACGTGGTCTATTTGAAAGACCCGAAAGGCGACGGCAAGGCCGGCTATTACGTGGGGATGACCGGCCTCGATCCCGAGGTCCGGTTCGAGAACCACAAGCGGGGTTACAAGGCCGCGAGCGTCGTGAAGAAATTCGGCGAGCGCCTCGTCCCGCAGCTGTACGCCCATCTCAATCCGATGCCGTACGCAAAGGCAGTGGAGATGGAAGTGATGCTGGCCGAGAGCCTTCGCAAGCGCGGATATCTCGTCTTCGGCGGACACTAACCGCGGCGCGCCCTCTCGATCTTGGCGTCGCGCTCGGACGTGAGCCGTTCGCGGTCGCGGCGATATTCCTGCTCGCGAGCGGCATGCTGCTCCGGGTCGACGATCGACACGATCTGGCTCTGGTGCAGGACCTCGATTTCCGCGAGCTTGGCCTGATAGAAATTGCGGATCTCGGCGATCGCCGTACGCTGGTCTTCCGTGATCGGCTTGTGCTCGATCCCCGCTTCCTCGTCCTTCTTGCGCAGGCGTTCCATGGCGAGCTCGTAGGCGGATTTCGGCGCGGCGTCGGACATGGGACCATTGTAGCGGGGGCGCCCGAGGCGGGCGTGATAGTCTTTTTGACGTGACCTTTCGCCGAACCGACGACCTCCGGATCACGCAAACCCGACCGCTCATTCCTCCCGCCATCCTGTTGGAAGAGATTCCGATCAGCGAGGCCGCGTCCAATATCGTGTCGGACACGCGCGTGGCGATCGGCAACACGCTCAAGGGTCTCGATCCCCGGCTGGTCGTGGTGGCCGGTCCCTGCTCGATCCACGACACCAAGGCCGCCCTCGACTACGCGCAACGGCTGCAGCACCTCGCCGCGCGATACAGCAGCGCACCTGATCGTCGTGATGCGCAGCTATTTCGAGAAGCCGCGCACCTCGGTCGGATGGAAAGGCCTCATCAACGATCCGGACCTCGACGAGAGCTTTCACATCAACAAGGGCCTCCGGCTGGCCCGCAGGCTGCTGCTCGACGTGAACGACATGGGGCTGCCGACCGCCTCGGAGTTTCTCGATACGCAGATTCCGCAGCACATCGCCGACCTCACGTCGTGGGTCGCGATCGGCGCACGGACCACGGAGAGTCAGGTGCATCGCGAGCTGGCGTCGGGATTGTCGATGCCGGTCGGATTCAAGAACGGCACGGATGGCAATACGCAGACGGCGGTGGACGCGATCCTGTCGGCGCGCTCCGCACACTGGTTTCCATCGGTCACCAAGGAAGGGGTCTCGGCGATTTTCCAGACCTCGGGCAACGACTCGTGCCACGTCATCCTGCGCGGCGGGACGCGCACGCGGCCCGAATTTCGACGCGGCGCATGTGGCGCGCGTGTGCGGCGAACTGGCTGCCAGGGGACTGCGCGAGACGGTGATGATCGACTGTTCGCACGGCAACAGCCACAAGGACCACCGGCGGCAGGCCGAGGTTGCCGCGTCGATCTGCGAGCAGGTCGCCGGCGGATCGTGGAACATCTGCGGCACGATGATCGAGAGCCACCTGGTCGAAGGGCGTCAGGACTACGTGCCCGGGCAGCCCATCGGTCTACGGACAGAGCATCACCGACGCCTGTATTTCGCTCGAGCAGACCGAGCCGCTTCTCGAACAGCTCGCCACCGCCCAGCAGAAGCGGAAGTAGATGATGCGCGTCCGGGTCGTCACTGCGCTGGCCTGTGCGATCGCAATTGCGTCGGGCAGCAGCACCAGGGCGGCTGAGCTCAAGCCGGCGACGATCGCCGCCTTCGACCGCTACCAGCGTGCCGCCGAAGCGGCCATCGCCGCCGACATTGAGACCCCGGACCACTTTCTGCGCGTGTTTCAGCGCGATCCCAAGTCGCGCCGCAACGCCGAGGAACAGCTGCGCCGCGGCAACGTGGCGATTGCCGCGTCTGCAGGTGACTGACGGCGGCAAGCGCGTCGAGATCCCGGATGGGCTGCTTCATCACTGGGTCGGGACCATCTTCATTCCCGGCGCGAAGATCGGCGACGTCGTCGCGTTCATGCAGGACTACGACCAGTATCAGGTCGTGTTCAAATCGGCCATTCCGCAGTCGCGCCTGATCGACAGGAACGGCCAGCGCCTCCACTTCTCGTTTCGCTTTTCGCTGAAGCGGATCATTACCGTCAACATGAATACGGAGTCGATCGCCGACTACGTCCAGATGTCACCCGAGCGCGTGGTCGCCAGCATCCGCAGCATCCGGATTCAGGAGGTCGCGGACGCCGGCACGCCGCAGGAGCGCGAGAAGCCGGTCGGGCGGGGTGGCGGGTATCTGTGGCGGTTCAACACCTACTGGCGATTTCTGGAGAGCGACGGTGGCACGTACCTCGAGTGCGAGTCGGTGTCGCTGACGCGAAACATCCCGCTCGGACTCGGATGGCTGATCGGCCCGTTCGTCACCAGCATCCCGCGCGACTTGCTGACATCGACGCTCCAGGCGACTCGCCGCGCGTTGACCGGCGACGCTGGTGCGCTGAAAACGGAGCCGCAGGCCGGTTCAGCGAGGCGACGGCCCCAGGGCCAGTTTCGCTTCCGCGTCGAGCACGTCGACCGTCTTCTGATACAAGGCTTCCGCTTCCTCGCGCGTGTTGCCGACCGCGGTCAGGCCGAGCGATCCCTGCTCGCCGACGCCGTTCACCATGTGGAGCACGACGCCCTTCTGCCGCGACTGGTCGAAGTGCAGGCCGTGCCTCGCCACGATGTCGAAGAGATCGTTGTGCGTGAAGGCGCGATAGGCGGGGGAGTGCACGTGATCGCTCGCGACGAAGCTCTTGGGCTCGCCGCGCGGGGTCGTGAAGACGCCGGTCTCCGCGTTGTAGCTGCCGTCGGTGAGAAACTGCAGCGTCAGGAACGGATGGGTCGTCCCGCCTTTGCGCAGGTTGATCTCGATCGCGTAGACCTCCCACTCGTTCTTGTCGTTGAGCACCGCCACGAAATCGAGCGCGAAACGGCCGATGACGCCTTCCTTCTTGAGCCGGTGGCCGACTTTCAGCGCTTCGCGCATGATCGCCGGTCCGTATTCGGGAATCGCCGGGAACTTGCACCCCAGGTAAGCCTGTCCGCTCGGCCCGCCCAGCATCTGGTCGTGCGTTGACAGCGCTTCGACGTCGCCAAGCGGCGTGATGCGCAGCTGAGCGCTCGGGCTGCGGAATTCGCGCCCGCTGATCAATTCTTCCGCGATGCCGCCGTAGTCGGCGAGCTTCTCCATGTAGCGGTCGTAGGTCATCTTCGCGGACTCGAACTTCATCGCCTTCAGGCAGGCCAGCACGCCGGCCTTTTCGCCCGGGTCGCCGGGCGCCGGCAGGCCGGACAGGTCGACGTTCGCGTTGCCCATGCCGGAGACGCCTTCGTTCAGCTTCGTGACGACCTTCTTGATCGCGGGCTTGGTGCGGCGCATTTCGACGATGGCGTTGACCATGTCGTCCGCCGATTTGAGATCTTCGATCCCGAGCGGATACGAGACCCCCTCCTCGCCGAAGATCTTGCGGCAGCCGCTCTTGGTGCCGAGATGAAACGTGCGCGGATCGGCGCCGTACATCGGGATGCCCAGCTTGATCGCGACGTTGCGCTCGTCTTCGGTCGTGTTGTACGGCACCATGTGCGCGCGTTCGGGATCGATGATGAGCGACTTGATCTGCTCGATGAGGTGCGGCCGCGCGAGGAGTTTCTGGCTGAGCGGCGCCTTCGAACCGTCGAGCGGCGAGACCGGAAAGAACCGTTTTCGGGCGTGCCCGGAGTACACGCCGGGCAGCAGATCGAGGTAGTAGTCGATGACGTCCGGGTGAATGGCCTGCGACGTGACGTAGATCAAGCGGGCGCGCGGCTGGCGGAGCAGCAGCAACAGAAACAGGAATCGCTCTTCGAGCGCCTGCTGGCGAACGCCCGAGACGCCGGCGTCCACGTTCATCGACGGGACCACGACGATGGTCTGCGGGTCCTGATTCATCGAGCGGATCGACTTCCAGAGCGGCGCCAGCCTGGCCTGCAGCCGATCGAACTCCGCGTTGGCTTGATCTTCGGTGAGCCCGAGGGGCAGCGGCGCGAACTCGTCCTTCTCTTTCACGAATCACTCCTCACGAAACGACGAAACTGACAATCCCGGTGACGTGTCTACCTGGCGAGCTCGGGTTGGAAGGACGCGATCAGCTGTTCGAATTTCTGCTGATTGGCAGCAATGGTCTTGGCCGGTCCGGTGAATTTCACGAATACGTTTCCGCCAGGGCCTTCGACGATCGCGCCCAGCAGGCGATAGCCGGGCACCGAACGCCCGGATTGCGCCATCGGTCCGCCCATGCCGGAGTAATCGCCGGATGTGTCGATGGTTGTGATCGTGAGGCCGCGCGACGAGCGTTTCGCGACGGTCGCTGATGCCGGTTTTCCGCCGGGCGCCACGAATTGACTCTTCCAGCGATCGAGGTTCGCGTCGACGCTGCCGCCCTGTCCGGCGCCGAAGAAATACACGGCACATTCCGCATCAGCGGCATCGCCGCTCGTCGCGGGAACGGCGTAGGTCGCAGCCCGCATCGGTTGCGGGGCCGATGTCTTCCATCCTGCCGGAGCGGTCCACCGCATCCCTGCTGAGGATTCGGCCAGCAGCGCGACTGAGGCGACGGACACGGCGACCGCGCAGATGAATAATCGCATCCGCAAATTATACGGAGATACGCGGACGCTCGCCTGCCGCGCTACTTGACGACGGCGAAGACCCAGACGGCGCCGCCCTCGGGCACTTCCGGAAACTCGCCGGGGCGCAGGCCGTTCAAGCGTGCCTGCATCGCGCGCGAGTCCACGCCCCAGCCCGATTGCACGGCGACGTATTGACGGCCGTCCACCATGAACGAGGTCGGCTGGCCGATGATGCCCGATGTGGTCGGGTAGTCCCACAGCAGCGCGCCGGTCGACGCATCGAACGCGTGGAAGCGGCGATCGTTGGTGCCGCCGCCGAAGACCAGGCCGCCGGCCGTAGTCAGGAGCGGGCCCCAGTTCGGCGATTTCGCGTAGGTGTGGGTCCACACGCGCTTGCCGGTGTCCACGTTCCACCCTTGCACTTCGCCGATGTGATCGGCCCCCGGCGCCATCAGCAGCGTCGTCGTCGCGCCGACGTATGAGCCGGGCGGCAGCGTACTCGACCGGCCGGCCGATGATCGCCGCGCACAGGTTTTCGTTGGCCGGGATGTAGATCATGCGCGTGCGCGGGTTGTAGGCGATCGGCGGCCAGTTCTTGCCGCCCCAGTGCGACGGGCAGAACTCGGCGCGCTTGCCGGTGCCGGGCTTGTGGTCGGGATCGACCTCGGCATGCCCGGTCTTCGGATCGACGCTCTTGAACGCGTTCTGCTTCACGTACGGCGTCGCGTCAACGAAGTTGATGCGGCCGTCGGTGCGCTCGAGGAACCAGAGGTATCCGTTGCGGGCGACGTCGATCAGCCCTTTGACCGTGCGGCCGTCGCGGCGGTAGTCCACGAGGATCGGCGGCGAGACCTCGTCCCAGTCCCACGATTCGTTGGGCGAATACTGATGGTGCCCCTTGATCTGGCCGGTCGCCGCGTCGATCGCGACCGTGGACGATGTATAGAGGTTGTCGCCGGGACGCTGGTCGCCCATCCACGGTCCGCCGTTGCCCGTGCCCCAGAACATCAAGTTCGTCTCGGGGTCGTAGTTGCCGGTGACCCAGATCGAGCCGCCGCCGGTTTTCCACTGGTTTCCGCCCGATGGCCACGTCTCGCTTCCCGGCTGGCCCGGCTCCGGCACGGTGAACGTGCGCCAGATTTCCTTGCCGGTCCCGGGATCGAACGCCGCGATGAATCCGCGCACGCCGAGTTCGCCGCCGGACGCGCCGACGACCACCTTGCCGTCGGCGACGAGCGGTGCGAGCGACATGTAGTAACCCTTGCGGTTGTCCTCGACCCGCGTGGACCAGAGCTTCTTGCCGGTCTTCGCGTCGAGCGCCACCAGCACCGCTTCGGCTTCCGCGAGAAACACCTTGTCTTCGAACAGCGCCACGCCGCGGCTGGTCGGATGCAGGAGGATGACGTCCGGCGTCGGCGTGTTTCGGTAGCGCCACAACATCGTCCCGGTGCGCGCGTCGAGCGCGATGACCTGGTTGCCCGGCGTCGTGACGAACATCACGCCGTTGTTGACCAGCGGCGGCGCCTCGTGCCCGCTGTTCGATCCGGTCGCAAACGACCAGACCGGCTGCAGGCGCCCGACGTTGTCGGTGGTGATCTGCGCAAGCGGACTGAAACCCCACCCGTCGTAGGTTCGGCGCAACATCAGCCAGTCGTTGTCGTCCGGCCGCTTGAGCCGATCAGCGCCAACCGGCTTGTAGTCGCGGAGCACGGCCGGCATCGGCGGCGGAGGGTCCCTGTGTGGGCGGCGGCTGCTGCGGCGCGGACTGCAGTGCGACGGCACCGAGGAGCGCGAGCCCGCCGGCGAGAGCGGCGACAGGGTGGCGTGATCCGGTCATAGTGCGGGTATTGTCGTCTAATTTGTGGCGCAGGTGACCCCAACTAGGCTCCAGGCTCCAGGCTCCCGGCTCCAGGCCTCGACCACGACGACAGCTTCACCGCAGAGTTCGCAAAGAACGCAGAGCATAATAGGCTCTGCGAATTCAGCGCCCTCTGCGGTTGATGCGTCGCCAAGCCCGGAGCCTGGAGCCCGGAGCCGACAAGGATCCCCCATGCTGACCCACATCGTCTGCTTCAAATACAAAGCCGAAACGCCGGAGTCCGACCGCCAGGAACACCGCACGCGCCTGCGCGGGCTGCGGGACGTGGGCATCGACGGCATTCACAACCTCACGGTCGGCGAAGATATCGTGCGTTCGCCCCGTTCCTACGACACCGGTCTCATCGTCATCTTCCGGGATCGTGCCGCGCTGGACGCCTATCAGCAGGACCCGAACCACGTGCCGGTTGCGCAATTTGGCGTGAGCCTCTGCGACAGCATCGTGGCGGTGGATTTCTTTCTAGGCTTCTGGCTCTGGGCTTCAGGCTTCGGGCACGGGGCTCTCGCACGCGGTCCCTACCTGCCCCACCCGCCCCATCCACCCCACCTGTCCCAAGTAGAAGTGACAACGAATGGCACACGCGTGTCAGTTTTTGGCGCACTTTCGCTCGCCGAAGCGTGAAGTTACGGCACTCGAGCGTCCGCCAGGCGGGCAATGAAATTGCTCAGTCAGCGGGCACATGCACACTGGCTCCGCTCTCCACGCTGTTGAAGAACCCGGCCTGACCACCGAACCCATCGACGCGCTGTTCCGCGGGATGGTCGAACGCGGTGCGTCGGACCTTCATTTGTCCGTCGGTTCGCCGCCGATCATCCGCAAGGACGGCCGCATGCAGCCGCTCGTCGAGGGCGCGGCGCCGCTGACGCCTGACGCGATCCTGGCGCTCCTGATGCCGGTCCTGCCGGAACAGAACAAGAACGAGTTCCGCGAACGGCACGATTCCGACTTCGCCTACGAGCTCAAAGGGACCGCGCGGTTCCGCGGCAACGCGTTCATGGATCGCAAAGGGCCGGGCGCCGTGTTCCGCGTCATCCCGGCGAACATCCTGACCGCTGAACAACTCGGACTCTCACAGCACATCCTGAACCTCTGCGGCCTGACGAAAGGGCTCGTGCTGGTGACCGGGCCGACCGGGTCGGGCAAGTCCACGACGCTCTGCGCGATGGTCGACTACATCAACCGCACGCGCGAAGACCACATCATCACCATCGAGGATCCGATCGAGTTCGTGCACGAGAACAAGAAGTGCCTGATCAACCAGCGCGAAGTGAAGACGCACACCGAACGGCGTTCAAGGACGCGCTGCGCGCCGCGCTGCGTGAAGATCCGGACATCATCCTGGTCGGCGAGATGCGCGACCTCGAGACGATCGCCATCGCCATCGAGACGGCGGAAACCGGCCACCTGGTGTTCGGCACGCTGCATACGACGACCGCCGCGTCGACCGTTGATCGCGTCATCGATCAGTTCCCGGCCGATCGGCAGGCGCAGATTCGCGTCATGCTGTCCGAGTCGCTCAAGGGCGTCATCGCGCAGACGCTGTGCCGCAAGGTGGGTGGCGGACGCGTGGCCGGCCTGGAAGTGCTGATTGCGACCGGCGCCATTTCCAACCTGATTCGCGAAGGCAAGACGTTCCAGATTCCGTCGATGATGCAGGTCGGCAAGGGCGCCGGCATGGTGACGCTCAACGACGCGCTGATCGATCTGGTGACGAAGAAACTGGTCGCGCCGGAAGAAGCCTACGCCAAGTGCGTGGACAAGGCGGGATTCGAGGGTCTGTTGAAGCGCGCCGGTGTGGACATGCGCGTGCTGCAGGCGAAAGCGTCATGACCATCGTGACGAAGGACGACCACGTGGAACGCACGTGGAAGGCGCCCGACGGGACGCGGTGCATTCTCGTGACGTGCGACACGCCGCCGATGTACTCGGTGACGCTGATTCGCGACGAGAAGGTGATCCGCGAGCGCCGCCTCTACGTCCGCGCCAGCGCCGAGATGCTCGCCGAAGGCTGGTGCTCCACGCACACGAATTGACTCGGGACTGGGGCTGGGGACTGGCGGGACAGGTAGGGCAGCTAGGGCGGGTCAGGCGATAGCCCGGAGCCCGAAGCCCGAAGCCCGGAGCCGTCAAGGATCCGGTACCAGCCACGGCGTCGGATAGAACACGTAGAGGTGTCGTCCGACGATTTCCTGGATGACGATGTCGGGATGTTCCTTTTCCACGTCGCTCGCATCGAAGTCGTTCTGCCACAAATACACCGCGCGGCTGAAGTGTTCCGACAGGAACGGCGCGAGCGCCGACGTGAACGAATCGCGGAACACCACGGCCTTCGGCAGGGTCGATCCGGGAATTTCGGTCACCACCATCGGATCGCCGCCGGTCGCGTAGCCGCCGGCGGGGACCAGCACCTTGTAGCCGCGTCCGGCCTTGGGCAGCAGCCGCAGGTCGTCCTCGTGCAGCACGCGTTTCAACCCGATCGTCGCCGCCAGGTCGCGTCCCTCGACGATTCTGCTGGTGGCGTTGAACGTCGACCGATCGTGCGCCGGAGGAACGGCGGGCCGCTGCTTTCTCACCGCCTCGATGATTTGCTGATACGCGACGAACGCGCCGCGGTCGTTCCAGTGCGTGTCGGTCAGGTGAAACAGCCGATCGTCGGCTTTCGCCGCCATCATCGCCGGCCGCACATCGACGGCCACGCCGGTATCGGCGAGCGCCTCGAGCACTTGATCGGTGCGTGAAACAGGCGTCACCGGGTGAATGTTCGGGTTGTAGTGCTCGGGGTAGATCTTGTGTTTGTCGGGGGCGATGACGAACACGTACGCGATGCCTCGCGCCTTGCACCAGTCGCGTGCCCGAACGACCGTCTCGTGCCACGCGTGCAGCGCCTCGGCGTCGAGCAGCGGCTCGTTGGCGTAGTCCTCGATCCCGCCGTCCTCCTCGTAGTAAAGCCACCCGTTCTCGCCGCGGATGACCATCGGCGACGGCGAGACGCCGAAGCCGAAATACCGGCTCTCGCCATACCAGCGGATGAGATCGGATCGAAACCCGAAGTGATCCGAAAACCAGTCGTCGAGCCCGGGCCCGAACGCGCGGATCGAGGCGAGCGATCGGTCCAGCACCGGAAACGGCGCGAGCGTCCGGTTCTCCGCCTCGGCGTCGCCGCCGTCCCGGCCGGACAGGTTGGCGGCCAGCGGGACGCTGATGACGATGAGAAACGCGGCGACGAGGAGACGATCGAGGAGGCGTCGCATCAGAACCGGAAGTAGATGAACGGGTTGTAGGTTCGCGCCGCCATCTGCAGGATGCACGCGCCGAAGACCAGCATCAGCGTGGCGTTGGCGACGATGTCGACGCCGTAACCGCGCCACGTTTCCGCGATCGCCGCGCGCCAGCGCCCGAGCGCCGGGATGAGGGGCGCCGAGCCGATGATGCCGGCGGTGAGCGCCAGCCAGACTTCAGGGGTGAGATAGAAGCCGAGGGCCAGCGGCGTCGGCGCGGGCGTCAGGTTGAAGCCGAACATGCCGCGCAGGAAACCGATGGCGTCTGGCAGCGTGGCGGCGCGGAAGAACACCCAGCCGACCATGACCACGAGCAGCAGGTAAATCCGGCGCAGCGGCATCGGCATGCGCATCACGCGCGCGGCGAGACCGATCCGCTCGAGGACGAGAAACGTGCCGTGGAACAAGCCCCAGATGACGAAGTTCCAGCTCGCGCCGTGCCACAGGCCGCACAGAAAGAACACGGTCACCAGGTTGCGGTACATCCGGGCTTCCGATACGCGATTGCCGCCGAGCGGGACGTACAGGTAGTCGCGAAACCACGACGACAGCGACATGTGCCAGCGCCGCCAGAAATCCTGCACGGTCTGGGCGATGTACGGCCAGCGGAAATTCTCCGGAAAGTGAAAGCCGAACATCCGCCCCAGGCCGATCGCCATGTCGGAGTAGCCGGAGAAGTCGAAGTAGATCTGCAGCGTGTAGCAGACGATGCCGAGCCAGGCGTGCCCGAGGCCGATCTGCGCGCTCGGCAACGCCGAAAATCTTGTCGGCGGGCCCGGCGACGATGTTGGCAATCAGGACTTTCTTTCCGAGCCCGATGATGAAGCGGCGGACGCCGGCCGCGAAGTCTTCGAGCGACACGACCCGGCGCGCGAGCTGGTCGGCGATGTGACGGTAGCGGATGATCGGGCCGGCGATCAGCTGCGGGAAGAGCAGCAGGTAGAGCGCCGCATGCACCGGACTCTTCTGTGCGGTCGCGTCGCCGCGATAGACGTCCACGACGTACGAGATGGCGTGGAACGTGAAGAACGAGATGCCGATCGGCAGCAGGATCGTCGGCAGGGCGAGCGGCCGTCGCGCCGGCGGCGCTGAGCACGGCGTTCAGGTTCTCGCCAAAGAAGTTCGCGTACTTGAAAATTCCGAGCACGATCAGATTGACCGCGACCGCGACGCCGACAATCGTGCGCGCCCGCGCCGGCGAAACCGACTGCGCGCGCTCGACGCCGATCGCCATCCAGTAGTTGAAGGCGATGGACGCGAGCATCAGCCACGTGAAGTTGCCGCCGCCCTTCGCGTAGAAAATGATCGACGCCGCGAGCAGGAGCCAGTTCGCGTAGCGGGCGTGCGGGCGCTTCAGGAAGTACAGCGCGAGCAGGATCGGCAGGAAGAGGAAGAGAAACGTCGGCTCAGTGAATAACACAGGACTCGGGGCGTCGGGCCTCGGGGCTCGGAAGGGCTGAAGCCGGAAGCCGGACGTCTACGGCTTCGTGAAAATGAGAATGTGCTGTCTCGGCAAGACCGGGTCGACCTTGGTCAGCTTGAAGCCCTCGGCCTCGACTTCCAGCTTGGCTTCCGCGACGCTCATCTTGTGATCGGGCTTGATGGGAACCGACGGGTCTTCCTTGCGGTACTCGAGCAGCACCAGGCGGCCGCCCGGTTTGAGCGCCTCGCGCATGTGGCGCAGCATCAACTGCGGTTCGGAGAACTCGTGGTAGACGTCCACCAGCAGGATGAGATCGATCGCCCCGGCGGGGAGGCGCGGGTCGTCGATCGTCCCGAGAACCGTCTCCACGTTGGTGACGTGCTCTTTCGCGAGCCGCTGACGCAGGAGGGTCAGCATTTCCGGCTGGATGTCGTTTGCGTAGACTTTGCCGGTCGGGCCGACGCGGCTGGCCATCTTGACCGTCATGTAGCCGGAACCGGCGCCCACATCGGCCACCGTCGACCCTTTCGCGAGTTTCAATTCGTCGAGGGCGATGTCGGGCTCCTCCTCGTTGACGCGCTCGTTGCGGTCGAGCCAATCGGCTCCGAGGTAGCTCATCGGCTGCGCGTAGACGCGTCCGCTGACGGGATGGACTCCCGGCTTGGGCTGCTGCGCTGCCACGATCAACGAGGCAGCGACGACGCAGGTGGCGATCGCGGCGAGGCGGGTTGCAGTGCGCATGTGATTTAATGACCGCTCAAATACCGGTTGCCGGTGCCAGCGTTCGGCTGAAACGATTATGACAGAAGCGACCCTGACCCCCTCGAAACTCTGGAAGCGCATGTCCGCGGACCAGCGCCTCCATGCCGCGCAGGCATTCTGGGCCGACGAGCAGGCCACCGACGACCAGATCCAGGCGGTCCTGCTCATCGCGGGACAGAAGAAGTTTCGCACCAAGTTCGTCATTTCGCTCGACGACGAGCGCAAGGCCAAGCACCTGGCCAGCATGATGTCGCTGCCGGAAGGGCTCGCGGCGCGCGCGCTGGTCGTCTATCACCTGGCCGAGCAGCGCGACCTGATGGGCGCGTTTCTCGATGCCCTGGGCATCGCGCACGAGAACGGCCTCATCCAGGACGACGGCGTCAAACCCGATCCGGAGAAGCTGGCGCCCGCGGTCGCCGACATCCGCAGCAAGTTTCCAGCGGACGCCGTGGACCTTTACCTGGACACGCTCCTTTGCCAGGATCCGGAAACCTGGGGCGGGCTGAAGGATCTCACGCCGCAGTGAGCGCGGCCCCGGGGCTCGAGGCTCCGGACGCCGCAACAGAGTTGTCGACGATCACGGTCTCCGACCGACACGAACGTCTTCTTTCCACGGGTTCGGCCATCGGCGTGGTGCGGGTTTACTCAGTGATTCTTCGCGCGAGCGCAGCGTCGATCTGGTTCGACGTTTGCTCTCGGGCGCTGCAGTTGCACGTCAACCGCCGTTTCTTCTGCAAAGGACAGACACATGCGCATCGCTCATCTTGCCGCCATCGTGACGCTCGTGACCGCGCTGGGATTCGCCGGCCGCGCTGAGGCCCAGTCCGTCAAACATATTCAGACCGCCAATTCAGGAATCGCCACCGCCGTCTGGGTCGGCGACATGCTGTACGTGAGCGGCCAGCTGCCGTCGCCCGCCACGCCGGCCGATCGAGCGACCAACAAGCCGGCGGTGTGGGGCAATACCCAGGCGCAGGCCGAGAACGCGTTTGCGAAGATCGAGACGATCCTGAAAGAACAGGGCCTCGGCATGGGCGACGTCGTGATGATGCGGGTTTACATGGTCGCGGACCCGGCGATGGACAACAAGCTGGATTTCGCCGGCATGAACGCCGCCTACAACAAGTATTTCGGCACGCCCGCCCAGCCGAACAAACCGGCCCGCTCGACCGTGCAGGTCGCGGCGCTGGTGAACGCGGGGCCGTTGCTCGAAGTGGAAGTCCAGGCCGCCCGGAGCAAGTAGTGGCACAAATCGCCACATCTGGTCACGGCCCGCTTCGCTAAGATTCCGGCATGAAGCCAACCCTGCGTTCCTGGTCGATCGTCGGCGTCATCGTGACGGCCTGCGTCTCGCTCAGCGCGAGCTCCGAGCCGGTGCTCGCGAAGCGCGGGATGGTGGCGTCCCAAAACCGCATCGCCTCGGAAATCGGTGCGCGCGTGCTCGAAGAAGGCGGCACGGCCACCGACGCCGCGGTGGCCACCGCGTTCGCGCTCGCCGTCGTTCACCCATCCGCGGGCAACATCGGCGGCGGCGGGTTCATGGTGTACCGGCCGTCCAGTGGCGCGCCGGTCGCGTACGACTTCCGCGAAGTGGCGCCCGCGAAGGCGTCAGCGACGATGTTCATGGTGGATGGGGCGTACCGGTCTGACGTTCATCACAACAGCTACCTGGCGGTCGGCGTCCCTGGCACGGTCGCCGGTCTCCACATGGCCTGGCGGGAGCAGGGCAAGCTGCCGTGGAAACGGCTCGTCGAGCCCGCGGTGGCTCTCGCGCGCGACGGGTTCCCCTTGAGCGAAGGATTGGCGCGGTCGCTGAAAGGCGCGCTGCAGTCGCTGTCGAAATCGCCGGCGGCGCTGGCGCAGTTCTCGAAAAACGGCGTGCCCTACGAGGGCGGCGAGATACTCAGGCAACCGGATCTCGCGCGAACCCTCGAGCGGATCGCGCAGCAGGGTCCGGCGGGTTTCTACGAAGGGGAGACGGCCTCGCTCATCGAGAAGGACATGGCCGCACACGGCGGCCTCATCACCCGCGACGACCTGAAGAACTACTCCCCGAAGAAACGCACGCCGGTGATGGGCTCGTATCGCGGCTACGACATCATCTCCATGCCGCTGTCCAGTTCGGGCGGCATCGCCATCGTGGAGATCCTGAATATTCTCGAGGGATACGATCTCGCGGCGCTGGGGCACGGGTCGGCGTCGACGATCCACCTGATGACCGAAGCGATGCGGCGGGCGTATTCGGATCGCGCCCGGTATCTCGGCGACTCCGACTTCGTCACCGACATGCCGATCCCCACGCTGACCTCGAAACCGTACGCCGCCGATCTGCGCAAGACGATCAACCTGGCGAAGGCATCGAAGTCGTCACCGGCCAGCTTCGAGTGGCCGCACGAGAGCGACGAAACGACCCAGATCTCGGTCGTCGATGCGGCGCGCAATGCCGTGTCGATCACCTACACGCTCGAACAGGGATTTGGCGTGAAAGCGGTCGTCGCAGGCGGCGGCTTTCTGCTGAACAACGAGATGGGCGACTTCAACGCCGCTCCCGGCCTGACCAACGAGAACGGGCTGATCGGGACGCCGGCCAACCTGGCCGCGCCCGGCAAGCGGATGCTCTCGAGCATGTCGCCGACGATTCTCGCCAGGGACGGCAAGCTGTTCATGGTGACCGGCAGCCCCGGCGGCCGGACGATCATCAACACGGTGCTCGAGACCATCATCGATGCCGTGGACTTCGGCATGAACGCGCAGGAAGCCGTCGACGCGCCGCGTTTTCATCACCAGTGGCTGCCCGACCGCATTACCTACGAGAAGTTCGGATTCTCACCGGACACGGTCGCCGAGCTTCAACGCCGCGGACACACCCTCACCGCCAGCGGCTCCCAGGGCGTCGCGCAGGTCATCATCGTCAACGACAAGGACAGCATGCTCGAGGGCGGCACGGATCGCCGCGCCCCTGACAGCGCCGCGGTCGGCGCACGCACGAAGCCCTGACAAATACAGGCCGACAAAATACCTAACCGCAGAGTTCGCAGAGCACGCAGAGACGACGCAGAGTTGTCAGGCTGGCGATGCGGGCGCCGCGTAGCGGCGCAATCTGGGTTGTCGAACGATGGACAAACGACGGCTGCTACGATCTTCCGTCGCTTGCCCATCGTTCGCCCACCCAGATAGTCGGCCTGCTGCGCAGGCCGACCCGCATCGCATTCCCTCCGCGTCCTCCGTGTCCTCCGTGGTGAAGCTTTCTTCGTGTTCTTCGTGTTCTTCGTGCCTTCGTGGTGAAGCTTTTCTTCGTCGTGGTGGGCGTTTGACCAGCGATTCTGAACCTCGGCGTACAATTCGGCATGCGCAAGCCTGTCGTGCTGATCACGGGAGCGGGTGGCGAGATCGGCCACGCGCTCGTGACCGGCCTGGCCCCGGACGCCGGCATCATCACCCTCGATATCAATCCGCTCGAACCCAAACTCGCGCCGCTCGTCAGCCGCGAGTTCACCGGATCGATCGCGGATGCCAACCTGCTCGAGCGCATGCTCGCGGAGTTCGAGGTCGAATGCATTTTTCACCTCGCCGCGCTGCTGTCCACGCGGTCTGAGTTCACGCCGGTCGCCGCGCACAACGTCAACGTCGGCGGCACCCTGAATCTCCTCGAGTTCGCCCAGAAAGAGGGCGAATCGCACGGCCGCCCGGTCGTCTTCGTGTATCCCTCGTCGATCGCCGCGTACGGCCTGCCCAACCTCGAAACCAAGATGCGCGTGGGCCGGATCCGCGAGGAGCAGTTCCAGCATCCGACGACGATGTACGGCTGCAACAAGCTGTATTGCGAGGAACTCGGCCGCTATTACGCGCGGCACTACAAGCAGCTGTCCGTGGACATCACGTCGCGCGTCGACTTCCGCAGCGTCCGGTTTCCGGGGCTGATTTCCGCGACGACGATGCCGTCGGGCGGCACGTCGGATTACGCGCCCGAGATGATCCACGCGGCGGCGAAAGGGGAGCCGTACGGGTGCTTCGTCCGGCCCGATACGACCATTCCCTTCATGGCGATGCCCGATGCGGCGCACGCGTTGCGCATGCTGGCACGGACGCCGCGGGAGCGGCTGACGCGGACGTCCTACAACGTCTCGCGCGTTCAGCCGGTCGGCGGCCGAAATCCGCGAAACCGTGGTCGCGGCGTTTCCAAGCGCCGAGATCACGTATAAAATTGACGACAAACGTCAGGGAATTGTGGACTCGTGGCCGGCCGATATCGATGACAGCGCGGCGCGCGCTGACTGGGATTTTCGGCCTGAGTACGACTTCGACCGCGCCTTCCGCGAATACCTCATTCCGACCATCAGCAACTATTACCGCTCATGACATCCGTGACTGCGTTTGCGCCCGCGACCGTCTCCAACGTCGCGTGCGGGTTCGACGTCCTCGGCTTCGCGCTGCACGAGCCGGGCGACCAGGTGACGGCGTGCCTGGCCGAATCCGGCGTGGACATCGCCGATATCTCGGGCGACGGCGGCCGCCTTCCGCGCGAGGCGGCGCGCAACACCGCCGGCGTCGCGGCCATGGCGCTCCTGCGCGCGCTCGGCGACACCCGCGGCGTCTCGCTCAGCATCGCCAAGGGGCTGCCGCTGTCGAGCGGACTGGGCGGCAGCGCGGCCAGTGCGGCGGCGGCGGTCGTGGCGGTCAACGCGCTCCTTGGCGGCAATGCGTCGCGCGAGACCCTCATCGCCTGCGCCCTCGAGGGTGAAAGCCTTGGCGCCGGTTCGGCTCACGGCGACAATATCGCGCCGTCGATTTGCGGCGGCTTCGTGCTGGTGCGTCGCACGAACCCGCCCGACATCGTCACGCTGCCGGTCCCGGCCGGCCTGACGGCCGTGGTGGTTCACCCCGACCTCGAGATCGAAACGGCGATGGCGCGGGCGCTTCTGGGCGACACGGTGCCGCTTGCACGATGCCGTCAGGCAATGGGCCAATCTCGGCGCGCTGGTCCATGCGCTGCACACCAGCGACTTCGCGCTGCTCAGCCGATCGCTCGAAGACACGATTGCCGAACCGAAGCGGGCGCCGCTCGTGCCGGGCCTGGCGCGCATCAAGGCGCGCCGCCGCCGAAGCCGGAGCGCTCGGGTCCAGTCTTTCGGGATCGGGTCCGTCGCTCTTTGCGCTCTGCGCGAATCCGGCGATCGCGGCCGACGTCGCCGCCGCCATGACAGCGGCCGTGCGCCGGGAAATTGGCGGCGATCCCCAGACCTACGTCGCCCCGGTCGCCCATCAGGGAGCACGGATCGTGTCGTCCTCCTCATGAAGTTCGTCACGACCCGATCGGCGCGCGACAGCCAGGCTTCCGGCGTCTCCCTGCGGACGGCGATGCTCGAGGGCCTCGCGCCCGACGGCGGACTATACGTACCGGAAGCGATCGAGCCCTGGCAACCCGGCGAGCTCGCGCGGCTGCGCAACCGCACGCTGACCGAAATCGCCTATCGGGCGCTCCGTCCGTACACGCGGCCGGAACTCGACGCGGCGACGTGCGAAGCGGTCGTGGTCTCGGCGTTGAACTTTCCGATTCCGCTCGTCGAGGTGGAACCGGGCATCTACGCGCTCGAGCTGTTTCACGGTCCGACGCTGGCCTTCAAGGACGTCGGCGCGCGGACGATGGCGCGGCTCCTGGCGTCGCTCGATACCGGCGATCAGCCGCTGACGGTGCTCGCCGCGACGTCCGGCGATACCGGCAGCGCCGTCGCGCACGCCTTTCACGGCGTCCCTCACACCCGGGTCGTCGTGCTCTATCCGGAAGGCCGCGTCAGCCCGACTCAGGAAGCGCAGTTGACGATGTTCAACTCCGAGGACGGCAACGTGCGCGCCTACGCCGTCGCGGGCAGCTTCGACGATTGTCACAAGCTGACGAAGGAAGCGTTCGCCGACGTGGAGCTCCGGAAACGCGTGCGGCTGACATCCGCGAACTCGGTGAACATGGGCCGCCTGCTGCCGCAGATGGTCTATTACTTCCACGCCGTCGCACAGGTCGCGCAGCGGTCGCCCGACTCGATCGTCGTCGTCTGCACGCCCAGCGGGAACTTCGGGAACCTGACCGCTGGTCTCTTCGCGAAACGGGCGGGCCTGCCGATCGCAGCGTTTCGTGGCCGCGACCAATGCCAACGACGTCGTGCCCGAGTACCTGCAGACCGGGCACTTTGTGCCGCGCGCGTCCGTTCAGACGATCGCGAACGCGATGGACGTCGGCAACCCGAGCAACTTCGAGCGCATGCTGCTGGCTCTATCGCGACCAGGTGGACGCCATGCGCGCCGACATCGTCGGCAGCCGCCACAGCGACGCGGACGTTCGCGACGACGATCAAGCGGGTCTACGCCGAGCGCGGGTATCTGCTCGATCCGCACAGCGCCATCTCGTATATGGGACTGAAGCAGTACCTGGGCGGCGGCCGCGATGGGCGGTCCAGCCAGGAGGGACGCGTCGGCATCTTCCTGGCGACGGCGCACCCGGCGAAGTTCAGCGAGATCGTCGAACCGATCATCGGACCGTTCGAAATGCCCGCGCCGCTGGCGGAGGCGCTGGCGCAGCCCCGCCATGTGCTGAAGATCAACGCGTCGTTTGACGCGGTCCGCCGGACTCTGTAGACGTTTCAAGGACGGGTCATCACGCAGGTGCCAGGAATGTTCACGTATCGCGCGGACGTCTTGCGCGAGCTGGCTCGCCACGGGATCGCTCCGCGACCGACGACCGATCCGCGGCTGGTGCGCGACTACGTGCGCGACCTGTACAAGTACGAGATCCGCCGCCTGAAGGCGCGCATGCTGCGCGACGAATTTCCGAGAGCGGAGTACACCGATCGGGTCGACGGACTGCGGCGCCAGTATCCCGTCCTGGCTCTGCTGCCGCGCCAGTTCGTGGAATAGCGCCAGACTACAATTGCGCCGTGACCCACTCTGCGCCGCCCCCGGAGTCGGCGGACTCGGCCGCTGCCGCGGTGTACGACGAGCTTCGCCGGCTGGCCGGCGCGTACATGCGGCGCGAGCGGCCCGGGCAGACGCTGCAGGCCACGGCGCTCGTCCACGAGGCGTACCTCCGCCTCGCTGACGCAGGCACGCCCTGGAAGGACCGGCATCACTTCATCGGCGTTGCGGCCAGGTCCATGCGGCAAATCCTCGTCGATCGCGCCCGCGCCCGCGGCGCCCAGAAACGGTGGGCCGGGATGGATCGTGTGTCGCTCAGGGAAGTAGGGAAGTAGGGAAGTAGGGAAGTATGGGATCGTCCCGGAGCCCGTAGCCAGAGGCCTGGAGCCTTGAAAACATGATCGCGATTGAGATTCGTGAACCTGGTCCGCCGGATGTCCTGGTGCCGGTCGAGCGGCCGGTGCCGTCGGCGGCGGCGGGTGAGGTGTTGATTCGGGTTGCTGCCGCCGGCGTCAATCGTCCGGACGTGATGCAGCGCCTGGGGCGGTATCCGCCACCGCCGGGCGTGACGGACATCCCGGGCCTCGAAGTCGCCGGGACGATTGCGGCGATTGGCGACGGCGTGACGGGCTGGCACGAAGGCGACGCGGTGTGTGCGCTCGTGTCCGGCGGCGGCTACGCGGAGTACTGCGTCGCACCGGCGCCGCAGTGCCTGCCAATCCCGCGCGGCCTCGATCTCGTGCACGCCGCGGCCATCCCGGAAACGGCGTTCACCGTCTGGACGAACGTCTTCGAGCGCGGGCGCCTGGCGGCGGGAGAATCGATCCTCGTGCACGGCGGGACGAGCGGCATCGGCACCACCGCGATCCAGCTCGCGCGCGCGCGCGGTGCGCGGGTGTTCGCCACCGCCGGCAGCGACGACAAGTGCGCGGCCTGCCAGTCGCTCGGCGCGGAGCAGGCGTTCAACTATCGCACGCAGGACTTTGTCACGGCGGTGAAGAACGCCACCGACGGCCGCGGCGTGGACGTCGTCCTCGACATGGTGGCCGGCGACTACGTGCAGCGCAACATCGACGCGCTGGCGATGGATGGCCGGCTGGTGATGATCGGCCGGCAGGGCGGCGTGAAGTCGGAGATCGACATCATGCCGATCCTGCGCCGCCGGTTGACGCTGACCGGATCGACGCTGCGTACGCGATCGGTCGCGGAAAAAGGGACGCTGGCTCTCGCCGTGCGCGAGCATGTCTGGCCGCTGATCGAGTCGGGCGCGTGCCGGGTGATCGTTCATAAGATATTCAGGCTCGACGCGGCGGCCGAGGCGCACCGCGTGATGGAGTCCAGCCAGCACATCGGCAAGCTGGTGCTTCAGGTACAATCGTGAGGATGAGACGAATCGGTTTGCTTCGATGGGTTCTTCTGGCGGCATTCACGGTTGTGCTGAGTGCCTGCTCGTCTTCCAACACGAGCACCACGCCAAGCGCTGATGACAGCGGTATCACGACGCTGCAGATTACTGATGTCAGGCTAGGCACCGGTGCCGACGCGGTCACCGGCCGGACGGTCGTGGTCAACTACACCGGCTGGATTTGGAGCAACAGTGCCGCGAACCATCGCGGTACCCAGTTCGACACGTCGATCGGCAAGCAGCCGTTCTCGTTCGTGCTCGGCGCCGGCCAGGTGATTCGCGGCTGGGACCAGGGCGTGGTCGGCATGAAAGTCGGCGGACTACGAACGCTGACCATACCGCCGAGCCTCGGGTACGGCGCCTCGGGCAATCAAACGATTCCCCCCAACGCGACGCTGATTTTCGATATTGATCTGCTCGACGTGCGGTAGTGCATCCGTCGGTCGTCGCCCTTCAACACCGAAACTTCCGGCTGCTGTGGATCGGCCTGTTGATCTCGTTCTGCGGCACGTTCATGCAGAACGCGGCGCTGCTTGTGGCACGTGTCGCTGCTGGTGCCGGACAACAAGGCGCTGGCGCTCGGGTTCGTCGGCCTGGCGAGGGTCGTGCCGGTCATCGTCTTTTCGATGATCAGCGGCGTGGTCGCCGACGCGATGGATCGGCGCCGCGTGCTGCTGCTGACGCAGAGCCTGTCCGCGCTGGTGGCGCTGGCGCTGGCCGTTTTGACCTATCGCGGGTTGACCGTGATCTGGCCGATCTACGTGCTGGCGGCGGTGGGCGCCGGGGTGAGCGCGTTCGACCTGCCGGCACGCCAGGCGCTCGTGCCGACGCTGGTGCCGCGCGAGCACCTGTCCAACGCCATCACGCTCAACACGATCATGTTTCAGACCGCGTCGGTCGTCGGTCCCGCGCTCGCGGGATTTGCGATTGACGCGAGCAGCGTCGGCACGACCTATCTCCTGAACGCCGTCTCATTCCTGTTCGTCATCGGCGCGCTGCTGATGATGCGCGATGTGCCCGGACGGAGCGCCACGCCGGCGGGCTCGCAGAACGATCTGTCGATCGCGGCCGGACTCGAAGGCCTGCGCTTCGTCTTCCGCTCGCCGCTCATCCGATCGACGATGCTGCTGGATTTCTTCGCGATGTTTTTCGCATCGGCGACGGCGCTGCTGCCGATCTTCGCGCAGGATATCCTGCACGTCGGGGCGCGCGGCTACGGCTGGCTGTTTGCGGCGCCCGCGGTGGGGTCGTTCCTCACGAGCGTGGCGCTGGTCCCGCTGGTCGAGCACATCGACCGCCGCGGACCCGCGATCGTGTGGTCGGTGATCGGTCACGGGCTGGCGACGGTCGTCTTCGGCGTGTCGCGATCGTTCTGGCTGACGTTCGCCTGCCTGGCGCTGGTGGGATCGACCGACACCGTCAGCACGGTGCTGCGCAACATCATCCGCAACCTCGAGACACCGGATCGGCTGCGCGGCCGGATGACCGGCATCAACATGGTGTTCTTCATGGGCGGGCCGCAGCTCGGGGAGCTCGAGGCCGGAGCGGTCGCCAACTGGTGGGGCGCGCCGTTCTCGGTGATCACCGGCGGGATTGGCTGCATCATCACGACGGCGTGGCTGGCCTGGCAGACGCCCGCCCTCCGCCACTACCGCCGCGAGGCATCGGCCGTCCCTCCGGCCTGACCTGGTCATGCCTGACGGGCGCGTGACGATCGGCCTCATTTCGGACACGCACGGCCTGTTTCGGCCAGAAATCAGCCGGCTGTTCGCCGGTGTGCAGTTCATCATCCACGCCGGCGACGTCGGCGGCGCCGCGGTGCTCGCCGAGCTCGCCCGCATCGCGCCGGTGGAAGCGGTATCGGGCAATGTGGACGACCGCGCCGACCCGATGCTGCCGCGCGAGCGGACCGTGCCGGCCGGCCCGTTGTCGCTGCACGTCAGTCACGGCGACGAGCTCGGACACCCGGCGCCGGCCTCGCTCCTCGCGCGCTACACGGCGGACATCCTCGTTTACGGGCACACGCATCGCCGCCTGCTGTTTCGCTCCGACACCGGCCGGCTGGTCGTCAATCCCGGCGCGGCCGGCCCGCGCCGGTTCAACCTCACGCCGAGCGTGGCGCGCCTGACCATCGACGGCCGCGTCGCCACCGTGGACTTCCTCGATCTCTAGCGGCGGCGATTTCGTGACACGATACGGCGCATGAGAGCCGCTCTCGTCGCCGCACTCGGACTCACGGTGGCCCTGCAGGCGCAGCCGGCCGTCGATCCGACGGCGGCGCTCCTCCGCGAGATCATCCGCGTGGACACGAGCAATCCTCCGGGCCACGAAGAGCAGATCGACAATCTGCTCGCGGCCAAGCTCAGGCCGCTGGGCTTCGACATCACGATCGTGCCGACGCCCGTTGCCGGCAAGGCGCACCTGATCGCGCGCCTCAAGGGCGACGGCTCGCGGCGTCCCGTCCTGCTCGCGGCTCATGCCGACGTGGTCGGCGTCGAGCGTGACAAGTGGACCGTCGATCCGTTCGAAGGGAGTCATCCGGGACGGACACGTTTACGGGCGCGGCGCGATCGATTTCAAGGGCGGGATGGCGGTCTTCACGCGCGCCGTCATGCAGCTGGCCGAACGCCGCGTCCCGCTGTCGCGCGACGTGATCCTCGTCGTCGAGTCGGACGAGGAAGCCGCGACCTACAACACGACCTGGCTCTCGCAGACCCATTGGGCGCAGATGGACTGCGAATTCGCGCTGAACGAGGGCGGCTGGATCATCGCGAATGACGCCGGCAAGGTGCAGTACGTCAGCATCTCCACGGCCGACAAATCCTCGCTGCCGGTCATCGTCGAGGGCCGGGGCACGTCCACGCATTCGTCGATGCCTCGGCCTGACAGCGCGATTTTCGCGCTGGCGAAGGCGCTCACCAGGCTGGCCGACCACGAGATGCCGCTGCAGCTGACACCGAGCACGCGCCAGTTCGTCGCCATGCTGGCCCGGACGAGTGCGCCGCCGCTGTCGGGATATTTCCACGATCTGCTGGGCAGCGATCCGGCCGCGGCCGCGCGCGCCGACCGCGAGATCAGCAAGGATCCGCTGCTACCACGCGATCATTCGCAACACCATCGCGCCGGTCATGCTGAACGGCGGCTTTCGCAGCAACGTCATCCCCGGTTCCGCGCAGGCCACGATCAACGTTCGCCTGATCCCGGGCACCGATCCCAGAGACATCGTGCGCGAGTTCGAGGCAGTCGTCGCCGATCCGATGGTCTCGGTGCGGCTGGCGAATCCCTCGGCGGCCGCATCGCGCGTGAACCCCTCGTCCGAGAACACCGACCTGTATCGCGCCCTCGAAAAACAGGCGCGTGCCACGTTTCCCGGCGCAGAGGTCACGCCCTATCTGTTCCACGCCGGGACCGACGCCGGCGCCTGGCGGAATCGCGGCGTGCCGGTCTACGGCATCTATCCGTACCCGATCACCCGCGACGAACTGACCCGGATGCACGGCAACGACGAACGAGTGAGCGTCGAGTCGCTCCGGCTCGGGACCGAGATGATTTACAAGACGCTGGTCGATGTCGCGGCCAAATAGCCAGTTGGGACCAGCACGTGCCTGACAAGAAGAACCGCGTCCATCTCAATCGCGCGCTGTCCAAGCTCGGCATCCTCACCAGGTCCCAGGCGAATGAGGCGATTCTGGCCGGCCGGGTGAGGGTCAACGGCCGCATCGTCCGGGACCCGGCGGCCAGCGTCGATCCCGAGAAGGCGCGTTTTACGGTGGATGGGGAAGTACGCCGGCGCGCGCCGTGGCGCACGATCCTTTTTCACAAGCCCCGCGGCGTGGTCACCACACGCAGCGATCCCGAGGGCCGGCAGACCATCTACGACGTCATCGGCGACGGAAGCGACCGGCCTGCGGCCCGGTGGGACGGCTCGATCGCGCGACCAGCGGTGTGCTGCTGCTCACGAGCGATACCGGTCTCGCCGACCGATTGACGGATCCCGCCAACGGCGTGCCGCGCCTCTACGCGGTCACGGTGCGCGGCCGGGTCGATGATGCCGACGTCGCGACGCTCGAACGCGGCATCGTGGATGGCGACGATGATCTGAAAGCGGAATCCGCGCGCGTCCGCAAGGCGTCGGCGCGCGAATCGCACCTGATGATCGAGTTGCGCGAGGGAAAGAACCGCGAGATCCGGCGCCTGTGCGCCGCGATCGGCCACGAGGTGACGCGGCTGAAGCGCGTGCGCTACGGCGCACTCGAACTGGGGGATCTTGCCGCCGGTCAGTGGCGGGCGGTTGACGAAGAGGAAGTGCACAGATCTTTCCCGGAGCCCAAGGCCCATCCGCCGCGCAAGGTATGATCGACAGGATGCGTCCATCAGCCCCGGCCGAGGCTCCCGCCGCGTCCGCGCCCCGCGACCGCGACCAGATTCCCGATCAATACAAGTGGGATCTCACCAGGATCTATGCGGACTGGGACGCGTGGCAGGCCGCCTACCGTGAGCTGGATCAGAAAATCAGCGAATTCGGCGCGCTCCAGGGCACGCTGGCGCAGGGCGGCGACGCCCTGCTCGGAGCGCTGAAGCTCAGCGACGACATCGGGCAGCTCGAATACAAAGTCTGGTACTTCGCGTCGCTCCGCTACGACCAGGATCAACGCGACAACCAGGCGAACGCCAGGCGGCAGGAAGTCCAGATCCTGTTCGCGAAGGCGGCGCAGGCCGCATCCTGGTTCGAACCGGAACTGCTCGCCATTCCGCTCGACACGGTGCAGGGCTGGATGGTGCACAGCGCGCCGCTGAACGTTTACCGGTTCGTGCTCGAAGACCTCTACCGCCAGCAGGAACATGTCCTCGACGACAAAGGCGAACGGCTGCTGTCGCTGTCGAGCCGTTTCTCGTCCGCTCCGAACGACGCGTATTCCGCGCTCTCGACCGCCGACGCGAAGCATCCGACGCTGATCCTGCCGAGCGGCGGGGAAGTGACGCTCACCTACGGGCAGTACCGCGCGATCCTGGCCACGAATCGCAGCCAGGCGGATCGCGCGGCGGCGTTTCACGAGTTCCACAAGGTGTACACCGCCAACGTCAACACCTACGCGTCGCTCTACAACGGCGTCCTGCAGCGCGACTGGTTCCATGCGCAGGCGCGCGGCTACGCGTCGACGCTCGATGCGGCGCTCCACGGCAACAACATCCCGCCGGCGGTCGTCGAGAACCTGATCGCGCAGGCCAAGGCGGGCACCGAACCGCTGCGCCGCTACCATCGGCTGCGGAAGCGCGCGCTCGGCCTCGATACGTATCACGCCTACGACTCCGTCGATCCCGCTGGTCGAGTTCGATCGCAAGTACCCGTACGACGATGTGCTCGAATGGCTGCCGGCATCGGTCGGAGCCGCTGGGTGCGGACTATCAAACCGAGATGCGGGCCGTCCTGGCGGGGCAGTGCATCGACGTCTACGAGAATCCCGGCAAGCGGAGCGGCGCCTATTCAGCCCCGGTCTACGGCTGCCAGCCGTACATGCTGCTCAACTACAACGACACGCTCGATGCGGTGTTCACGCTCGCGCACGAGATGGGCCATTCGATGCACACGGTGCTGTCGCACCGCCATCAGCCGTTCGTCTACGCGGGCTACACGATTTTCGTCGCCGAAGTGCCGTCGACCCTGAGCGAGGCGCTCTTCCTCGACTACATGCTGGCGCGGACGACCGACGAGCACGAGCGCATCGTCCTGCTGCAGCACGCGATCGACGGCATCGTCTCGACGTTCTACACGCAGGTGATGTTCGCCGACTACGAGCTGCAGGCGCACCGGCTGGTCGAGCAGGGCCAGCCGGTCACCGCCGATGTGCTGAGCGAGATCTACTTCGGCCTGCTGCAGGCGTACCACGGCGACGCCCTCGACTACGACGAGCCGTCGCGGATCACCTGGGCGCGGATTCCGCACTTCTACAGCACGCCGTACTACGTGTATCAGTACGCGACCTGCTTTGCGTCGAGCGCGCAGCTGATGAATCAGCTGACGAACGGGTCGGAGAGCGAGCGCGCGGACGCCATCAACCGCTACCTGACGCTGCTCAAGTCAGGCGGCAGCGATCATCCGATGACGCTGTTGAAACGGGCGGGCGTCGATCTCAGCCAGCCGGAGACCGTGCAGGCGGTCGTCGAGCATCTCGACACGCTGGTCACGCAGCTCGAAAAATCGCTGTCCTGAGGTCTCAGCGCGTTTTGGGCGGCACGCGCAGTATGGCGTGTTCCGTTCCGAGGCAGGCGTCCATCACGACGGTCAATCCGCCGGCGGTCGCCCGCGCGGCGGCATCCTCGCTGGCGATCCCCGACTGCAGCCACAGCGCCTTCGCGCCGATCTTGACCGCTTCGTCAGCGATCGGCGGCGTGTCTTCCGCGCGCCGGAACACGTCGACGATGTCGATCTTCTCGGGAATATCTGACAGCGAGGCGTAGGCCTTCTCGCCAAGCACTTCTGTTTCGCGCGGGTTGACCGGGATGACGCGATACCCGACATGCTGCAGCTTCCGCATGATGCCGTACGACGACTTTTCCGGGTTGCTGGACGCGCCGACGATGGCGATGGTCTGGGCGTTGGTGAGGAGCGACTTGATGTCGTCGTCCGACGGGTTCGTGTGCATGGGACTATTTTACTGGCTCGGGGCTCGGGGACTGCGGGACTCGGGGACTCGGGACTCGGGACTGGGGACTCGAGGTTGGATTGGAGGTTGGAGGTCTGAAGATCTGCGAATCTGCAATCTGCAATCTGAAGTCTCTACCGCCTACGTTGAGAGTCGATGCGTGGCGGCCAGCTCCGCGGCGGCGCGGCGGCCGCTCTCGATCGCGCCGTTCATGTATCCCTGATACGCGAAGCTGGTGTGCTCGCCGGCGAAGAACATGCGCCCGTGCGGCTGGGTGAGCCAGCCGCGCAGCGACGGATCGTAGGACGCGTCGAAGATGGCGTAGCCGCCGCGCGCGAGCGGATCGGCCTCCCAGCGATGCTGGCGCCAGCCGACGAGGTCGGCTCCCGACGCGCCCAGCCAGTCCAGCGAACGCGCCAGCCCGCCGATACCGTCCTTCGCCATCACGCCTGCCGTGGCGTCGCTCGCGGACCCGCCGGCCAGGAGCGAGAGGATGCCGGGGCGGCCGCGCTGTTCCTCGTTGCCATCCCAGGCGGCGCCGAAGGGAAGGGCAGAGCCGAAGCCATCGGGACGCTTGGGTCCGCGCCAGAACCGGCGGGAAAACTGCAGCAGCGTCTTGGTGCCGCGTCCATATTTCAGGCGGGCGATCGCATCGTGCTGGCGGACCGGCAGCGCGGGCGTAATCGGAATGCGCCGGAGCAGCGTCGCGGGCAGCGCGAAGATCAGGTAGTCCACCGTCACGTTCGACGACTGGCGTGCCTGTTTGACCGCCACGCGGACCCGCCGGCCGCGCTGCGACACGGCGACGACTTCCGAACCGCAGTGCACGCGATCGCCAAGCGCCGGCGGCCATTCGGCTGGCGAGCTGATCGTTGCCGCCCTTGACCCGGTACATCGCGCCGCGCGGGCGCGTCACCGTCGGTGGCGAACTGATCGATGAGCGCCAGCAGCGACAACTCCTCGGGGTCGGCGAGGAAGAACCCGCGCAGGCTCGTGGCGGTCGCCCGGAGATCGTCGTCGGCGTGGGCGGCGTCGAGCCACTCCGCGACGGAACGGCGGCCCAGGTCGCTGGCGATCGGCGAATCCCACCGCTTTTCCGCGAGCCGATACGGCTCGCACATCTCCGCCAGCGCGCCGGACAATCGCTGCCAGCCGTTGACGATCGAACGGCTGGCGAGGCGCGGCTTGCCGTCCGGGCCGCTTCGCACCGCGCCCCAGCCGTTCTTGAGAATCGGGACGAGCGTCAGGCCGAGATCGCGGGCGAGAGTGCGAATCTCCTGCTGAGATTCGTCGATCATGTCGCCGCCCGATTCGGCGTGCTGATTGTCCACGAACCCGTCGCGAATGGTATGAACCCGCCCGCCGACCCGATCGCGCGCCTCGATCACCGTGACGGCCGCCCCCCACCGCGCGAGATCGCGCGCCGCGACCAGGCCGGCCAGGCCCGCGCCCGCCACGAGTACGGACACGCCGGTCAGATCGGCGGGCATAGGGTGCGTTTCGTCACGCCTCAACTTTAGTGGGAAAACTCGACCCGCGGCAGAGAAAACCGGGCCTTTCGGCCGGTTGTTTCAGGGCGGAAGGATGCGGGCGGAGGTTTCGAAGCGCCGGTAATCCGAATACCGGGCCGTGCCGGTCACGACGACCTGCCGGGGGACGGCGCGAACCTCGTACCGCTCGTCCATCCGGACCGGGACCAGCATGTCGAGCTTTTCGTCGCGTTCGAACCAGACGTGGATCGCCGCGGCCCCGTCCTTGGCGAACGGCACGCTCAACTCGGTTTCGACCACCGATCCCTGGTCGTCCACGACCAGCGCGCCGCTCGCCGGCAGGCTGGTTCGCGTGTTCGCGTCGCGGATGATGGTGGGACGCTCGGTTTCGCGGAACTCGAGGCGAGTGAGGCGACGGCCATCGCGCTCGGTGCGGGTGTTCAACGAGAACTTGAATCGCCGCTGGTGCTGCGAGTCCGCGAACATCAGCACCAGCGTGGGCTCACTGAAGTTGCGCTGAATGGCGCCGACATTGAACCGGGCGTTTTCGTCCGCGAGGATCCTGAGGCGCATCCACGCCCGATCTGGGATCGCCGGCGAGCGCGCGGTCCAGCCGGGTCGCCGAATCGCGGACCGGCGATCCATCCACCGCCATGACGTTGCGGACAGTCAGCCACTCGCGGCGCCGATCGAGACCGACGAAGAACACCTCGGAGTCCAGGCGTCGCGCCTCGGGGCCGAGTGTCGAATCGCTGGCGGCCTGGTCGTACGCCTCCCGGCCAATCACCGACACGAAGCTGCTCTCGAAGTGGTCTGCGTACTCCGCGGTCCGCGCGAGCAACGTCTTCATGTTCGGCGGAGCGGTGGGGCGTGGCTGCTGCGCGGCCAGCGCCGCCGGCAGCACCAGCCACGCGATCGCCGCGACAGAGAGCGGTTTCATGACAGGACCGCGCGACTACATCTGTTCGAGCGTGTAGCCTTTGGCTTTGAGCATCTCGAGCAACCCGTCAGAGCCGACGAGGTGTGCCGCGCCCACCATGATGAGCGACGGATGGGGACGGGCGAACAGCGCCTCGATTTGCGGAAGCCAGGTGCGGTTGCGCTCGACGAGCAGCCGCTGGTACATGTCGGGCTCGGACTTCAGGTCGGCCAGCACGATCTCTTCGACGGCGCGGACATCGCCGCTCTTCCACGCGTCGGCGATGGTGAGGAAGCTCGTTTTCGTCGTCTCGAGCTCCTTGAGCGTTTCCGACAGCATGCGGTCCTGCAGGGGAGCTGGCATCTCGTTGAACCGGGAGATCTGGAAGGCGATCGTTTCGAGTCCCTGCACCGGCTTGTTGGCCTGCCTGGCCAGATCGTAGAGGTGCTTGTCCACGCCGAGGTCGGCGTCGAAGCCCGCCTTCTGCCATTCCAGGGCTTGCAGCGTCAACGCCAGCAGCCAGGGCTTGAACTGCTTCATCGGCTCGACCGGCATGCCCAGCTCGGCGAATTTCTGCGTGACCGCCAGGTAGGTTTCCCGCGACACCACGCGGTCGAGCGTTTGCCCGGCGGGGAGCATGCCGAGCGTCAGCATCTTCATCTGCGACTCGCTCGACATCATTTCGCCCATGTCGAGCTCTTCCACGAGCAGTTCGGAGTTGTCGAACGCGGTCTGGAACGCGGGCGCGAGCGGATAGTAGTCGGGAGTCAGGAGATGCACCGACCCGGCGAGATACACGGATCCGCGCGCGTTGGAGACTTTCCAGATGAAGCTGCGCGTGGCGGCGTGGCCCTGCAGGCACAGCAAGGCAACGAGCGCAGCGACCAGGTATAGCGGCCGGGACGGGCGGCGGCGGTCTGACATCATGAGCAGTCTATCGGGCCCCGGCGGTCGCGGAAGCAGGCCGGTTGTGCATGAAGGCTTCTATTTCGGCGATCGTCCGCGGCACGCGAGGCGGTCAGCCGCCGCAGGCCGGACTCTTCGAGAAGAAACGAGTCCTCCACCCGGATGCCGATGTTGGCGTATTTCGTGACCGCCGGCTGAATCTTCGCGATGAGCGCGCGGTTCGCGTCGGTCGGCGGCAGCGCGTCGAGCACGCTCTGCCGGACGTAGATGCCGGGCTCGATCGTAAAGGCCATGCCAGTCTGTAAAATCCGGTTGCGTTCGCCGACGTCGTGCACGTCGATGCCGATGTAATGCGAGGTGCCGTGCGTATACCACATGCGGTACTGCTCGCCCGCGGCGTCGGTGATCAATCCCAGCTTCAGAAGGCCGGCCTTGATGGACTCGACCGCCTTGTTGTGAACGGCCGCGATCGTGCTGCCGGCATGCGCGACGGTCATGGCGTCTTCCTGCGCGCCCAGGACCACGGCGTAGATGTCTTTCTGCGCCTGGGTGAACGTGCCGCTCACCGGATAGGTGCGCGTGATGTCCGGCGACATGTACTCGTAGTTGCAGGCGGCGTCCACGAGGAGCAGGTCGCCGGCCTGCATCTGCCGATCGCTGTCGGGATAATGGAGGATGGTGGCGTTCGGTCCGCTGCCGACGATCGACGGATACGCCGGCGAGATCGCGCCGCGTCCGCGCTGCACGGCCTCGATCGCCGCCTTGACTTCGTACTGGTACGCACCGGGCCTGGCGGCGCGCATGCCGGCCATCTGCGCGTCCGCTGAAATCTGCGCGGCCTTGATCAGGACGCCCTGCTCGTACGGCGTCTTGACCAGCCGCAGATCGGTCAGGAGATGTGTCCCGTCAACCAGCTGGAATCCCACGAAGTGTTCGCGCAGGCGCCGCGCAAAGTCCTGCACACGAGTGGGCGGATCGTTGAGGCCCGCGGTGTCCATCATCAGGAACACACGCGCGCGCCCTTCGTCGAGCGCGCCGAAGAACGCGCCCGCTTCCTTGTCATCCACCGATCCGGATCCGCGCCGCGACAGAATCCCCGACACGAACGTCTCGAACTGACCGGCGGACATGACGGTGCGGATCCCTGAACGCGTCTGCACTTCGTCGTGACTGAGCGTGCGCCCGTTCCAGTGCTCTCGTACCGGATCCTTGTCTTTGACGAACACGATTTCCTTACGCGTCGTGTTGCCGGGCATCAGGACCAGCGCGGTGTCGTCCTGCGCCAGACCGGTCAGGTAGTAGAGGTTGCTGTCCTGGCGGTACTCGTAGTCGATGTCGAGCGAATAGTTCCGCGTCGGTGCGCTCAACACGATCAACATGCTGTCGGAGCCGAGACGCTCGATGAGCCGCGCGCGGCGCGCCGCGAGATCGTCGCTGAACTCGCTCGCCCGCACGACGACGGTCGCAGCCAGAAGACCGATCGCGGCGCACGCGACATGGCGACGCTGCATGCTTAGTCCTTCTTCACGAGCTCGAACGTCAGCGCACCGGACGGACACCGCTGCACCTGAGCTGCGATCGTGTCGGGCGACGCGCCGTCCACGTTGACCCACGGCCGGCGGTTCACGTCGAACACCTCGCGCAGCCCGCGGACGCACACCGCTGAGTGCTGGCAGATCTTCGGGTCGAATCGGACGATGATGTGCGCGTTCTTGTACTCCTGCATCTCACCCCCGCGGTATCTCGACCGTGCCCGCAGAGTAGCATGAGTGTGGGACAATGGCTTGGTCCATGTTCGGCTTGCCGTACCACGGACGGGTTGTCCGGTTTCTTGGGATTGCACTGATCTTTCTATCGACGGCATCACCAGCCGTTCTCGCGGCGCAGCTCCCACCCACGGCAACCGTTCAAGTCATCGTCACGACGCAAGGCAACATTCCACTCGGTGGCGTGAACGTCACGGTGTCGAGCGACGCCGGTGCGGTCGCGACCCTCGTCACCGACGGCGAGGGCAAGGTGCGCTTCGACGCGCTCATGCCAGGGAAGTACACCTTTGTTGCTGCGCTTCAGGGCTTCGACACCGCGACCAGGCCGCTGGTACTTACGACAGGGCAGGCCGCGGATCTTCCGCTCGATTTGCGGATCGCCACGTTGACCGATCGCGTCGACGTGGTCGCGCCGACCGCAGTCGTCCCGAGCACCGGCACGCTGACGGCGTCGGAGGGACTGACGCAGAAACAGCTCGACGAGATCGCCGGCGGCAACGGGTTGCAGTCCGCGCTGCGCCTGCTCGTGAGCGTGATCGAAGTGCCGGGCGGTCTCGCGATCAAGGGCGGACGGCCGAGCCAGTCCGCCGTGCAGCTCGGCCCCGGCGCGTTTGTCGATCCGGCGACCGGCCTCTCCCAGGTCTCGCTGCCCGACGACGCGATTGATTCGGTGACGGTGCTGCCGAATCCGTACGCGGTGGAGTACGGGCGCTTCTCGTCGGGCCTCGTGCTCATCCGCACGCGGCGCGCGACGGATGTCTGGCGGACGCGGGTGAACAAACTCGAACCCGCGTTTCGCACCGAACGCGGCCACCCGCTCCAGATCGTCGGCATCTCGGCGCTGTCGCCGCGATTCGAGACCGGCGGCCCGATCGTCAAGGACCGCGTCTATCTGCAGCAGGCCGTGCAGTATCGCTACCGGACGAGCGATGTGCCGAGCCGTCCCCAGGACGAACTGCGGACATCGCATCGCTTCAGTTCGTTCACGCGGGTGGACGCGAACGTCTCGCCGAAGCATGTCCTCGTCGCGGCGGCGGGTTGGTTTCCTGCAAGCGCCAAGCAGGCCACGCTCGGCACGTTCACGCCGCCAGATGCCACCGTCAATACCCGCGGTGACGTCACCACGGGTTCGCTCACCGAACGGTCGCTGTGGAGCGACACGCTGTTTTCGGAAACGACCGTGGAAGCGCACAGCTACGAGACGACGATCATGCCGCGCGGCAATGAACTGATGCAGCTGCTGCCGGAAACGACCCACGGCAATTTCTTCAACCGGCAATATCGTGCGACCGCCACGTTGCAGCTGATCGAGTCGTTGTCGGGCACGAAGCAGACGGGGAATGCGCTGCACCTGTACAAGGCGGGGATCGACATCCTGCACAGCCGCTATCACGGCAGCAGCGAGAGCGACTCGGTGGCGATCGATCGAACCGACGGGACGCTGGCGCGCCGGCTCGACTTCACCTCGCCGTTGACCACCCAGGCCGTGACCAGCACCGATCTCGCGCTGTTTGCGCAGGACCGCATCCAGCCGAGCGCGCGGTGGTACACGGAAGTGGGCGCACGCCTGGATCGCGACGGCATTCTCGGCCGGTTCAACCTGACCCCGCGGATCGGCGCCGCGTTGCTCCTCAACGAATCCGGAACGACCGTCCTGCGTTCGGGCTACGGGTTGTTCTTACGAGCGCACCCCCTCGGTCGCCGGCGTGTTCGAGCAGTACGAGGCGGTGCGCGATACCCGCTACGCGGCCGACGGCATCACGCCGCTCGGACCGACACAATTGTTCGCACGGGTGTCCGACCCGAACCTGCGGACGTCGCGCAGCCTGACCTGGGATCTGGCGTTCGATCACCGGTTCAATGCGACGCTGGGCGCTGCACGTCGGCGTCATCGACCGGCACGGTTCCGACGAACTGCTGGTCGAGCCGGTGACGACGCCGACCGGCTCGCAACTGCTGCTGGACAGCAACGGCCATTCGACTTACCGCGAGGGGGAAATCGGCGTCCATTTCACCGGCGGTCCCGGCGTCGACCTCAACGTCTCGTATGTGATTTCGAGAGCGCGCGCCGACCTGAACGCGTTCACGACGTTCTTCGACAACGTCCTGGAGCCGGTCGTCGGCGAGAACGACTACGGCCCCGCCCGGGCCGACGCGCCGCACCGATTCCTGGCGCGGGGCCGCGCCACGCCGCTCCGGGACTGGCTGCTCGTCGGCGTGCTCGACTGGCGGACGGGTTTGCCGTACTCTGTGGTGAACCAGTTCCTGGACTTTGTCGGTCCGCGGAACGAACTGCGCTTTCCCGACTACGTCCGGGTCGACTTTGGCATCGAGCACCGCTTCAAGATCGGCAAGTACCGGCCGTGGATTGGCGTCAGGGCGGAGAACGCGCTCAGTTCGTTCCTGCCGTCCGACGTCCAGGCGAATATCTCGTCGCCCGCGTTCGGCACGTTCTACAATTCCGAGTATCGCCAGTTCCGCTTCCAGGTTCGCTTCGAGCCCTAGGCTGGCGGTCCAGTCCTCCCGTTGAGCCATCAGCCGACGAAATCGCGCGTCCCGTTCCTGATCCTGGCCGCGCTCGGCGTGGTCTACGGCGACATCGGCACCAGCCTCGCTCTACGCGCTGCGCGAGTGCTTTTCCGGCGCGCACCCCATCCCGGTCACGACCGCCAACGTCCTCGGCGTCGCTCTCGCTGATCTTCTGGTCGCTGATCATCACGGTCTCGATCAAGTACCTGCTGTTCGTCATGCGCGCCGACAACGGCGGCGAGGGCGGCATCCTCGCGCTGGTCGCGCTGGTCCGATCGAAGGGCAAGGCGGGCCGCCCGGCGCTCGTCATGCTCGGCCTCTTCGGCGCGGCGCTCCTCTACGGCGACGGCATGATCACGCCGGCGATCTCGGTCCTGAGCGCGGTCGAGGGGCTGGGCGTCGCCACCAACGTGTTCGAGCCGTTCGTCGTGCCGATCACGGTCGTGATCCTGATCGTGCTGTTCCTGGTGCAGCGGCGCGGCACCGGCGGCATCGGCGCGGTGTTCGGGCCGATCATGATCGTCTGGTTCGTCACGCTGATCCTGCTCGGCATCCCGCACATCATCGAGAACCCGGTCGTCCTCGACGTCGGTCAACCCGCTGCTACGCGCTTCGCGTTTCTCCGCGATCACGGCTGGGCGTCGTTCCTGACGCTCGGCGCGGTGTTCCTGTCGGTGACCGGCGCCGAAGCGCTCTACGCCGACATGGGGCATTTCGGGCGCCATCCGATCCGCATCGCCTGGTTCTCGCTGGTGCTGCCCGCGCTGGTCGTGAACTACATGGGGCAGGGCGCGCTGCTGCTCTCGAACCCCGACGCCCGCGAGCATCCGTTCTTCTACCTCGCGCCCGGCTGGGCGCTGCTGCCGCTGGTCGTCCTGTCGACGATGGCCACGGTCATCGCGTCGCAGGCGGTCATCTCCGGCGCGTTCTCGCTGACCCAGCAGGCGATTCAGCTTGGCTACTCGCCGCGCTTCAACATCCATGCACACCTCGGCGCACGAAAAAGGCCAGGTCTACATTCCCGAAGTCAACTGGCTGCTGATGGTGGCGACGGTCGGCCTGGTGTTCGGCTTCAAGACCTCGACGAACCTGGCGGCGGCCTACGGCATGGCGGTGACGACGACGATGGTCATCACGACGATCCTGGCGTATTTCGTCGCGCGCGAGCGCTGGGGCTGGAGCGCGCCGCGGGCGATGCTGGTCTCGGGCGCGTTCCTCGTCATCGATCTCGCGTTCTTCGGCGCGAACGTCATCAAGATCGCGCACGGCGGCTGGTTCCCGCTGGCTGGTCGCCGGGCTGATCTACGCGGTCATGACGACGTGGTCCACCGGCCGTCAGCTGGTGGCGCGCCGGCTGGCCGATTCCGAAGTGCCGCTGTCGCAGTTCTTTGCCAGCGTCGCCGACGAAGCCGCCGGTGCGCGTGTCGGGCACCGGGATCTTCATGACCGCGCGGCCGGAAGGCGCGCCGCCGATCCTCGTGCACCACCTGACGCACAACAAGGTGCTGCACGAGCAGATCGTGCTGCTGACGGTCTCGATCATGGACGTCCCGACCGTCGATCCGGAGTCGTCGATCACGGTCGAGAAGCTCGCCAACGGGTTCTGGCGCGTCGTCGCGCGCTTCGGCTTCATGGACGCGCCCGACGTGCCCGCCGCGCTCGAGCGTGCGCGCGCTCAGGGCCTCGACTGGCGAATCGAGGACACGACCTACTTCCTCGCGCACCTCACGCTGTTCACCCACGGCGCGACGCGCCTCGGGATGATGGCGTGGCGCGACAAGCTGTTCGTCTTCCTGTCGCGCAACGCGCGCCGGGCGACCAACTTCTTCCAGATCCCACCGGACCGCGTGGTGGAAATCGGCATCCAGCTGGAACTCTAGACTGGGGCAGGTGGGGCAGGTGGGGCAGGTGGGGCAGTGGTAGGGCAGGCGCGCGGTAGGTTAGCGAGAAAGCCCGGGTCCCGGCCAGATGAAACGATCTACAATCCGCGCAACCGGCAGCGAGCGCTGCGTCGGTCCCGAGTCTCCGGCACGGTGTCCGGAAGGAGTTCCGCAATGTTGCACGTCCTCATCTCGACATCCGCCGCTGCCAGACTTGCCGCCGCGCGGCGCTTTCTCGATCGCTATCCGCCCTCAACCGAAATACTCGTGGTCGGCGCCTCTCGTGGCGCGGCCGACGATCTGGTTCGCCGCCTTGCCAAAGACCGTGGCGCGACCTTCGGTCTCACGCGCTTCAGCCTGACCGAGCTCGCGGCTCGCGCCGCCACCGAGAGCCGCGGCGCCGCCTATACGCCGGGCACCCAGGCGGCGGGCGAGGCGATGGCCGCGCGCGCGGTGTTCGAGGCGGTCCAGGGCGACGAGCTCGCCTACTTCACGCCGGTGGCGCGGATGCCGGGCTTTCCGAGGGCGCTCGCCAGAACCCTTCACGAACTGCGGCTGGCCGCGGTCTCGGCAGACCGCTTGTCGGACGCGAACGGCGCGCGCGGCGATCTGGGCCGGCTGCTCGCACGAGTGGAGACCGCGCTCGACCGCGCCGCGATCGACGATCGCGCGGCGCTCTACGGCATGGCCGCCGATGCGTGGCGGACCGGAAAGCTGGCCTGGACGCGGTGTCCGGTCGTCCTTCTGGACGTCACGCTCGATTCGAAATCCGAACGGGGTTTCGTTGAAGCGCTCGCCGGCCGCGCGCCGGACGTGCTGGCCACGGTGCCCGACGGCGACGACCGGGCGCGCGCGGCCTTCCTGTCCATGGGCGCCACGCTGGTGACCGAAGAAGACGATGCGCCGAAGGCGAGCGACCTCTTTCCGCTGCGGCGCTACGTGTTCACCAACGACACCCCGCAACTCCGGGAGCGTGCCGGCGATGTCCGCGTGTTCTCGGCGCCGGGCGAAGGGCGCGAGGCGGTCGAGATCGTTCGCCGTGTGCTGGACGAGGCCGCGGCCGGCGTGCCGTTCGACGAAATGGCGGTCTTCCTGCGCACGCCGCAGCAGTACCTCGGGCTGCTGGAGCACGCGGCCACGCGCGGCGACGTGCCGATGTACTTCGAGCGCGGCACCCGGCGTCCGGATCCTGTGGGACGCGCGTTCGTGGCGCTGCTGTCGTGCGCGGTCGAGGGGCTGTCGGCGAAGCGGTTCGACGAATACCTGTCGCTCGGCCAGGTCCCAAGGGTCGGCGACGGGCGGGCCTCGCGACCAGCTGTCACCGAACCGGCCGTGCCGCGCGACGATGTGTTTTCGTTCGCGGTCGAGGACCAGCCGGAAGACGCCGAGAGCGCCGCACCGGGCGCGCCGATCGCGGACTCGGACGAAGAAGCCATTGTCGCGGGCACGCTGCGGTCGCCGTGGAAGTGGGAAGAACTGATCGTCGAGTCCGCGGTGGTCGGCGGCCGCACGAGACACGACGGCAAGGCGCGCTGGCGGCGGCGCCTGGACGGCCTGGCCTCCGACTATCGCATCCGGATGGCGGCGCTCCAGCGCGAGGAACCGGAATCGTCGCGCATCGACGGGATTGCGCGCGACCTCCGCAATCTGACCCACCTGCGCGACTTCGCGCTGCCGATCATCGATGCGCTGGCCGACTGGCCCGAACAGGCGTCGTGGCGCGAGTGGATCGATCGCTTTGGCGCGCTGGCGTCGATGGCCTTGTCGCGGCCGAAACGCGTGCAGCAGATCCTGGCCGATCTTCGGCCGATGGCGGAGATCGACGGCGTGACGCTCGAAGAGGCGAGCGACGTGCTGCGCGATCGCCTGGTGACGCTCGACTGGGATCCGCCGGCCCGCCGCTACGGCCGCGTGTTCGTCGGCACGCCGCATCAGGCGCGCGGCCGATCGTTCCGCGTGGTCTTCGTTCCCGGTCTGGCCGAACGGGTGGTGCCGCAGCGTCCGCGCGAAGACCCGCTGCTGCTCGACGAACATCGCCGCGCAATCGATGCGGATCTCGTGTGCCAGGACGATCGCGGCAACGCCGAGCGTCTCCTGCTCAAGATCGCCATCGGCGCGGCGTCCGAGCGCCTGTATCTCTCGTATCCGCGCATGGACGTCGCCGAGACGCGCGCGCGCGTGCCGTCGTTCTACGCGCTCGACGTGATGCGGGCGATCACCGGGCGCGTGCCCGATCATCGCGTCCTGGCCGCCGACGCGGCGGAGGAAGCGAGCGCGAGTCTCGGCTGGCCGGCGCCGCGCGACGCCGCCCGCGCCATCGACGACCTCGAGCACGACCTGGCGGTGCTCAAGCCGCTGCTGGAGGCGCGCGATCAGCGGTCGGTGCGCGGCCACGCCCACTATCTGCTCGCGCTCAACGACTCGCTGCGCCGATCGGTCATCAGCCGCTGGAACCGGGGACGCGGCATCTGGACGTCCAGCGACGGAGTGCTGAAGGTCACCCCGCTCATTGCCCGGGCGCTCGAGAATCAACGGCTCGGCCGGCGCGCCTATTCGCTGACCGCGCTGCAGCGATTCTCGGCGTGTCCGTATCAGTTTCTGCTGGCGACGATCCATCGCCTGCGGCCGTGGGAGGAGCCCGAGCCGCTCGTGCGCATGGATCCGCTGACGCGCGGCAGCCTGTTCCACAGCGCCCAGGCGGAATTCTTCCGTGCGCTCGCGGCCCGCGGCGCGCTGCCGATCACGCCTGACAGCGTGACCGATGCCGTGCAGACACTGGACGGCATCGTCGCTCGCGTCGCCGCGGAATACGAGGAAAAGCTGGCGCCGGCGATCGAGCGCGTGTGGCGCGACGAGGTCGGCGAAATCCGCCGCGACCTCGGCATCTGGGTGCGCAAGCTCGCGGACGATCGCACGTGGATCCCGACCTACTTCGAATTCAGTTTCGGGCTGTCGGACGAGGGCCGCGATCCGCGCAGCCTGCGAGATCCAGTGCGGCTGGACGATCGATTCCTGCTGCACGGCTCGGTCGATCTCATCGAGCACCACCCGGACCTGGACATCCTCCGCGTCACCGATCACAAGACCGGCAAGAACCGCACAGCGCCCGACGTCATCGTCGGCGCCGGCGCCGTGCTGCAGCCCGTTCTGTATAGCGCGGTGGTCGAAGCGGCGCTGGGCAAGCGTGTCTTCGAGGGGCGGTTGTTCTACTGCACGACGGCCGGCGGCTTCGGCGAGCGGCCGATTCCCATCAACGATTACACGCGCGGCCAGGGCATGCAGGTGCTGGAAATCGTCGATCGCGCGATCGAGCGCGGGTTCCTCGTGGCCGCACCGTCGAAGGGCGCCTGCCGGTGGTGCGATTTTCGCGCGGTGTGCGGTCCGCGCGAGGAAGAGCGCGTCACCCGGAAGCAGAAGGAACCGCTGGGCGATCTCGAGGCGCTGAGGTCGATGCGATGAACGTCATCGAATTTCCCGACCAGGGCGATGCGGCGGCACGCCAGGCGATTGCCCGCGACCTCGATGAAACGCTGGTCGTCGAGGCGGCGGCGGGCACCGGCAAGACGACGGAGCTGGTGAATCGCATCCTGGCTGTTCTGGCCCGCGGACCGGAGTCGATGAGCCAGATCGTTGCGGTGACCTTTACGGAGAAGGCCGCCGGCGAACTGAAGCTGCGACTGCGCGAACGCCTCGAGCGCGATCGGTCGGAAGCGGATCCGGACGGGGAGGTGAGGCGCCGCCTGGATCGCGCGCTCGAAACGCTCGAAGAAGCGCACGTCAACACGATCCACGGGTTTTGCGCGGAGCTCCTTCGCGAGCGGCCGGTCGAGGCGTGCGTGGACCCGCTGTTTGCGGTCCTCACCGAGCCGCAGGCGGTCCGTCTTTACAATCGCGCGTTCAGGAAATGGCTGCAGGGCGCGCTGCGAGATCCGCCGGAAGGCGTTCGGCGCGCGCTGCGACGATCGAGCGCGCCATCGTTTGGCGGCGGAGACTCTGACGGTCCCGTTGACCGCCTGCGCAACGCCGGCTACCAGCTCGCGCAGGTCCGCGACTTCAGCGCGCCGTGGCGCCGCCCGCCATTCGATCGCGCCGGCGAGATGGCTCGCGTGGTCGCCGATCTGCATCGCCTGGCCGATCTGACCGCCAGGGCCTCGTCCGAGCGCGACAACCTGTTTGTTGACACGGACGGTGTCCGCCGACTGAGCCGGCAGATTCGCCTCGAACAGGAATTCGGCCACGAGGATCTGGACGGCTGGGAAGCGCGGCTCGTGGACCTGGTCCGCGATCGCGGCTTCTCGCGCACGCGAAAAGGCAGCGGATACAAGTACGGGAAGGACGTGACGCGCACGGAGGTCCTGCAGGCGCGCGACCAGTTGTTTGCCGATCTGCAGCAGTTCAAGAAGGACGCCGACGCGGATCTCGCCGCGGCGCTGCAGGGCGAGCTGGCCGGCACGACGGCTGATTACCAGGCGCTCAAGGCGGCGGCCGGCGCCCTGGACTTTGCCGATCTCCTGACCCGCGCGCGCGATCTCATCGCGGGCAATGCGGAAGTGCGCGCTCACCTGCAGCGGAAGTTCGCGCGCATCTTCGTGGACGAGTTCCAGGACACCGATCCCGTTCAGGCCGACATTCTGCTGCTCCTTGCTGCCGACGATCCGGCCGAGTCGCAGGCATCGCGCGTCAGCCCCAGCCCCGGCAAGCTGTTCGTCGTCGGCGATCCCAAGCAGGCGATCTACCGGTTTCGAGGCACCGACGTCGGCGCGTACTGGCGCGTGTGCCAGCACATCGTCCAATCCGGCGGCCGCGTGGTGCAGCTGACGAAAAGCTATCGGAGCGTGCGGTCGATCCAGCGGTTCGTGAATGCCGCGTTCAGCCCGGTCATGGTGCGAAACGCCATGGCGCTGCAGGCCGACTACATTCCGCTTGCGCCGAAGCGGAACGACGTGGACTCGCAACCCGCGCTGATCGCACTGCCGGTCCCGAAGCCGTATTCGGGCCGCGGTCCGCTGAAGGCCTCGGGGCGCGCGATCGAGGACTCGCTGCCAGACGCCATCGGCGCATTCATTGCCTGGCTGGTCGATGAAAAACACGGATGGACCGTTGCCGAGGGTGACGCGGAGGATCCCGAACGGCGCGTGCCGATCCAGCCGCGGCACATCGCGGTGCTGTTTCGGCGGTTCGTCAGTTTCGGCGAAGACGTGACGCGCAAGTACACCGATGCCATCGAAGGGCGCGGCATTCCGCACCTGCTGGTCGGCGGCAAGGCGTTTCACGATCGGGAGGAAGTCGAGGCGGTCCGCGCCGCGCTCGCCGCGATCGAGTGGCCCGACGACGAGCTGTCGGTGTTTGCGACGTTGAAGGGATCGTTTTTCGCCATCGACGATGAGCATCTGCTCGAATACCGCGATCGCTACAGGGCCTTCCATCCATTTCGCATTCCTGCGGAGCTCGGCGGCAATCTGGGGCACGACCTGGCGCTGACCGCCGAGCCGATCGCGCCGCTCATGCCGATCGCCGACGCGTTGCGCGTGCTGCAGGAACTGCATCGGCGCCGCAACTACCGGCCGGTGGCCGACACGATCACCCGGCTGCTCGAATCGACTCGCGCGCATGTTGGTCTCATCCTGCGGACGGCCGGCGAGCAGGCGCTGGCGAACGTGCTGCACGTCGCGGAGCTGGCGCGGCAGTACGAAGCGACCGGCGGCATCTCGTTTCGCGGCTTCATCGATCAGCTGCGCGATGCGGCCGAACTCGGAGGGCGCGGAAGCGCCGATTCTCGAAGAGAGCAGCGACGGCGTGCGGCTGATGACCGTCCACAAGGCGAAGGGGCTCGAATTTCCGGTCGTGATCCTCGCCGACATGACGTGCCGGCTGGCGCGCAGCGACGCGTCGCGATATCTCGATCTCGATCAGGGGCTCTGTGCGATGCGCATCGGCGGCTGGGCGCCGCACGAGTTGCACGAGCACGAAGCCGAAGAGGTCATGAAAGAGGAAGCCGAGGGCGTCCGCCTCGCGTACGTGGCGTCGACGCGCGCCCGCGATCTCCTCGTCGTGCCGGCACTCGGCGATGAACCGTGGGAGGGCGGCTGGTTCAGCCCGCTCAACGACGCGTTGTATCCGCCGTTCGAAGATCGCCGGACCGCCGCGCATGCTCCCGGATGTCCGTCCTTCAAGTCGAAAGACAGCGTCCTCGAGCGGCCGAACCAGGAAACCGCGACGAATTTCACGGTCTGTCCCGGCCTGCACGAATTCGCGGCCGGGTATTCGGTCGCGTGGTGGGAGCCCGGGCCAGGCGGCGGCCTGGATCTGGGACGATCGGCGTCGTTCGGCGTCCGCCGCGACGACCTCATCGTCAAGGACGTCGCGCGCGATGTGGTCGCCGATGGCCGCACGCGTTATGACGCGTGGCGCCTGGCCCGCGCAGACGCCCGCGCGGCCGGCGCCGAGCCGTCCGTGTCGCTGATGACCGTGCGCGAGTGGACCGCGGATCTCGCGCGGCCCAACCCGCCCGGCATCGATCCGGCGCTGGTGCGTATCGTCGATCTCTCCCAGCCGTCCGGTGAAGATGGAGCGACCGGCGGGACCGTCTACGGTCTGCTGGTGCATTCGTTGCTCGCGCACGCGCCGTTCGACGCGCTGCGGCACGATCTCGAAGGGCTCGCCGCGGCCGAAGCGCGCCTGCTGGGGCTCGACGAGCAAACTGCCAGCCGGGCGGCCCGTGCAGTCGAGCGCGCTTTTGCGCACGACGTGGTGCGCCGGGCGCGCGCCGCCGCCGAACGCGGTCAGTGCCGCCGCGAGTCTCCGATCAGCTGGACTCTGGCCGACAACACGACGATAGAAGGAGTCGTGGACCTTGCGTTCGAGGAAGCGGCGCGGTGGCACGTCGTGGACTTCAAGACCGATCGGGAGCTCGATGCGGAAGGCGAGGAGCGCTATCGCCGGCAGGTATCGATCTACGCCGCGGCGATCGCCCGTGCGACCAACGCGCCGGTGGACGCGATGCTGATCCGGTTGTGACGGCCGCCGAAACGCCACGGGCCATCCTCGCGCCCGTCACCAGCGAAGCCAGGGCCGCGCTCGGCGGCGTCGATCACATCGTCGTGTCCGCATTTCCGTTCCGGATCGGACGGGAGGCCAGAACCAATCCGATTGCGCGCGCCATGGCGACGCTCGAACGGCGCCTCCAGTCGGTGCCGCAGCTGAATGACCTCTATCTCATCGATCTGGCGGAGCCGCTGCAGATCTCGCGAAGCCACTGCGAAATCGAGCACACGAACGGTTGTTTCTTTCTACGCGATCGCGCCAGCGCGACCGGGACGAACGTCGTACGGGCGGCGACAACGGCTTCGCGCGGCGGCGCCGGTGTCCTTCAGGCCGGCGGGACCAGCCCGGACACCCGCGTCGAGCTCGGGGACGGCGATCTGATCGTTGCTGGGCGCGCACGATTCTCCCTATGTGTTCCGCTTTCAGGTGGAATCGCGCGCCGGATCGAAGACGTTCGAGAATCGACTGGTGGTCGTGCTCGAAGCCGATTTCATTTCGAACGCTCGACCGGGATGAACCCGGGGCCTGAACGATCGCCTACTGGGCGGCCGGCTTCGCCTCGGGGACCAGTGTGACCACCGTGTAGCGATCCATCGGGAAGTATTTCTTGAACACGTCCTGGATGGATGCCGCGGTGAGCGCATCGATTCGCGCGGCACGCGTCGGGATGTCGCTCGGGTTCTGGCCGAGGAGGTTCACCGTCTGCAGCCGCCGCATCCAGTACGCGTTCTGCTTCAGCGCCGTTTCGTAGTCGCGGCGCGCGCCTTCCTTGGCCTTCGCCACGAGCTCCGCCGACGGTCCATCGCTCTGCAGCTTGCGAACCTCCTGCATCACGCGATCGGTCATCGCGTCGATGTTCTCGGGCGCGGCGCCGAAATTCACGGAGATGGAGCCGTAACCGCGGACTGCGGCGGCGACTGATCGAGGCCGACGCCGACCGTGTAGGTCTGCCCGAGATCCTCGCGCAGCGAATCGCGCAGCACCGTTTCGAAGAATGAAGGTCGCCGCGATGATCCGTTCCTGCTCCATCGGGTCGAACGGCGGATCGGCGAAAAAGCTGATGAGCGTCGGTGCTCCTCGGTTCGCGCCCTTTTTCGACGCGGGCGCGCTGCACTGCGGCCGGGAACTGAATGCCGAGGTCCTTGAACTGCGCCGTCTTGCGTCCGGTCGAGGGCAGGCTGCCGAGATAGCGGGCCAGCAGCGGAATCGCCTGTTCGATCTTGAACGCGCCCACCATGAAGAATGTGAAGTCGGCGGCGTTCGAGAATCGCTGGCGGTAGAACGCGAGCATCTTCTGCCGATCGATCGATTGCGATCTGCTCGGCGGTGAGCGGCCTGGCGGTGAAGTGACCCGAGGTGTTGACCTCGGAGATCTTCTCGCCGAACACCTGGCCCGGACTCCGGCCGCGGTTGGCGATCGCCGCGTCGAGCTGCCGCTTCATCAGCGCGATCATCTCCGGATCGTCGCCCGGGGCGACGAAGGTCTGATAGAGCAGCTGCAGCGAGGTTTCGAGTTCGGCGGGCGCCGCGGATCCCGAGATGCCGTGCGTTGATCCGGCGATGAACGGCGACGCGGAGGCCAGCTTGCCCGCCATCATCTTGTCGAGATCCGAGCGCCTTGATCCCGGCCAGGCCGGACAAGCCCGACATACTGCGTGGCGAATCTCGCCTGCAGATAGTCGGCCGGCGTGGTCGCGTCGGACGCCCCGCCCGGCGCGTACATCGTGAACAGCACCTGATCGTTCTTGAAGTCGGTCGGCTTCAGCCAGGCTTCGACGCCGTTCGCGAACTTCACGACGGTGACGCCGATGTCGGCGAGCTCGCGCCGCGAGGCGACCGCGCCCGGTTCGGGCAGTTTCTCGACGAGCGCCCGCGTCGTGCTGGCGTCGCTCCACGGCGTCACGGCCGTGCCCTCGCCGCGCTGCACCGCCGCCGTCAGGTCCGCCGCCGTCGGCACCGTGACGCCGTCTTTCTTCGGCATCACCGCGAGCACCACCTGACCGTCGCCGGTCAGCCGCGGACGCGCGAGCGCCGCGATGTCGTCGAGGGTGATCGCCGGAAGGACCTGCCGCACGAGCCGGACTTCGTAGTCGATGCCGGGGCTCGGTTCGCCGTTCAGGAAGTAGTTGAGGTATTCCTGCGCGAAGGAGGCGCTCTCGTTCTTGTCGCGCTCGTTGTAGGCGCGTTCGTAGTACGCGATCAGCCATCGCTTCGCGCGGTCCAGTTCGGTCGCGGTGAAGCCGTACTGCACGACGCGGCGCGCTTCGATCTCGAGCGCGGTCAGGCCCGTCGGCCAGGCCGCCGTCCGCGACGCGCGCGCTCAAGCCGAAGGTGTCGACGGTCGGACCGAGCGAGTCGCCGCCGCCGCCGGCGCCGAGAAACTGCGCGTCGGGCTTGCGCGCCAGCTCGCCGAAGCGATCGTTCAGCATCCGCTCGAACAGGTTCTCGACGATCGATCGCCGGTAGTCGCCAACGAGCTGGTCGCTCTCCTTGGCGCGCTTCCGCAGCAGCTGCAATCGACGACGACGTGACCTCCGGATCGGAGACCACGCTGACGAGCGACTCCTTCTGCAGCGGGATGCGTCGATCGGGCGGCGCCGGCTCGGCGGCCGCCCGGTCGCTCAGCGGACCGAATGCCTGCTGAATCGCCGCGGTCGATGTCGGCCGGCGCGATGTCGCCGACGACGATGATGGCCATTCGCTCCGGGCGATACCAGGTGTCGTAGAACGCGCGCAGCCGGGCCGCGGGCGCGGCGCGCAGAATCTCGGGCTTGCCGATCGGCAGGCGTTCCGCGTATCGCGACTGGTAGTAGAGGACGGGAATCTGCTTGTCGCGGACGCGCGAGCTGGCGCCGAGCCGGCCGCGCCACTCCTCGATGACGACGCCGCGCTCCTTGTCGATTTCCGCGGGACTCAGCGTCAGGCCGCCGGCGAAATCGGCGAGCGCGGTCAGTCCCTTGGCGACGACATCCTTGGACTCGGACGGCAGATCGAGCATGTAGACCGTTTCGTCGAAGCTCGTGTAGGCGTTGACGTGCGGTCCGAGTCGAGCGCCCATCGATTCGAAGTACGAGACCAGCTCGCCGGGCTTGAAATGCGCGCTGCCGTTGAACGCCATGTGCTCGATGAGGTGGGCGAGTCCCTGCTGATCGTCGGCTTCGAAGAGCGATCCGGCCTTGACCGCCAGGCGCAGCGAGACGCGCTTCTCGGGCCGCGGATTCTGGCGGATGAAAAATTTCAGCCCGTTGGGCAGCGTGCCGGTCTGGACGGCCGCGTCGAACGGAATGGGATCCTGAAGATTGAGCGGCGCATCCGGCCGCGGCGGCGCCTGCGCCGCGAGCGCCGCGCCCAACAGCATCACGCCGGCGGCGCTGCGCCAGAACGCACGGGACATGGAATGCATAGGTTCTTTCATGTTACCGCCGGGAGAGGCGGCGGCTTTACGCAAATCCGTGTCCCGCGCACTCGCGGCTATCGGGCGCGGGTCAGGCTGATGTTCACCGGCTCGGTCTGGCCGGCCCGGACATCCACCTCCATCGAGAACGTCTCGAATCCGTCCCGCCGAATTTCGACGTGATGACGTCCCACCGGGACCTGGACGATGAGCTGCTCGTCCGACGATGACGGTCCCGCCCAGCGCTCGCCGTCGATGAGGACCGTGGCGTTGTCGGGCTGAACCCGAATCGACAGCGCTGCGGACGTGGTCGCCGGCGCCGGCTGGCTGCCGTCTGGCGACCGGGGTGACGGCGGCGGGGCTGGCGACCGTGGCGCCGGGGGCGAGGGCGGCGATGAAGGACCGTGCCTCGGGCCTGTCGGTCGCGGCGGCGGCATGTCGCGCGGGTCGCCGGCGCGGGTCTCAGTCCGCGGCGCAGGAACGGGAGCCGGCTCCGGCGCCTCTCCGGGGGCGAGGTGCTCGAGCGTGCCCTCGATCTTGCGCGTCACGTTCGCACTCAGATACAGCTGCTGGTGCAGGCTGCGGTAGCCGTCGAGGTGAATGACGAGTTCATGCTGCCCGGCTTCGACGTGAAGCCGCTGAAACGTTCCATCGAAGTCTTCGACCTTGCCGGCGAAGTACCCGTCGACGTAGACGTCCGCTTCCTTGGGCTTGACCACAATCCGCAAATTCGCTTCGGCGGCGTACTGCGGGGTAGGGGTAAGGCGGCGGAGGCGGATACTGATACTGCGCCGCTGCGACCGACGGGAATGAGACGGCCGCGAGGACGAGTACGAGGCCTGATACTAGTCGGCGCACGGGAGCTTCTCCTGCCGGGTTCTTTTCAGGCGGGTGTCGTGAGACAGTGCCGGCCATTGCCACACGAGAGCAACCTCCGTGCCGGACGAGCTGTCCGTAAGTTGCTGAAAAACATGGCCTCAAGCCTCGCGCCTGTCATCGTGAACGAACACCGGCTGTCGCGGCCCGAGGACGCGTCTCCGGGTCTCGCCGCTTGACTTTCCGGCCTCCGTCTGGCCACAATCGGAGTCGCCTCATGATTTCCCGCTGCTCCTGTTGTTGCGCCTGTCCCGCCGCGGCCGAGTGTCGCTGCGCATGTTGCAGGCCGACGACAGGCTGGTGAGAGGCCCCTTCCGCTAGAAGACTTCACGGTTCGTTCGCTTCTCCCAGTCAGTCGTTCGGCTGACTCGTTCAACCCCAAAGAACTCGAGGAGAAGCATATGTTCACGACCCGAAGTATCCGCAGCGTCGCTCGTTCAGCGCCCGTCAGCCCGTCAGCCGGCCGCCGCTTCTAGCGATGGATCAGAGCATGCTCGCGCTCGGCGCCATTACGCTGCTCGCGGCGATCGTCAACGGCGCGCTCGGCTACGGCTTTTCGTCGATCACAGTACCGCTCGCCCTGCTGTTCCTGTCGAACCGCGTCCTCAACCCGGCGCTCGTGCTGATTGAGGTGCCCCTCAACGCCTACGTGCTGTGGGTCAACCGCGAAGCGCTCGGCGGCGTGCTGCGGCGAGTGTCCCCGATCATCCTCGGGCTCGTGCCCGGCATCATGGCCGGCACGCTGATGGTCTCGCGGGTCAACCCGGACTGGTTGAAGCTGTACACCTACGTCATCCTGCTGCCGCTGATTCTGCTCCAGGCGGCGGGCATCCGCCGGGCCATCCGCTCGGAACGGTCGGCCGGTGCGATCTTCGGCACGGGCGTCGGCGTCCTATATTCGGTGACGACGATTTCGGGCCCGCCCCTCGCCATCGCGCTGAACAATCAGGGGTTTGCCAAACGCGAGTTTCGCGCGGCCCTCGGCGTCGTCCGCCTGGCGGAATCGTCGATGACGGCGGTCGCGTACATGTCCGCGGGGCTGTTCACGGCGCAGAGTTTTTCGCTGCTCCCGTGGATCGTGCCGAGCGTTGCGCTCGGTGTGCCGATCGGGGCGTTCGTGATCCGCCAGATGCGCGCCGAGACGTTCAGGCGGATTTGTATGAGCTTCGACGCGTGGGTGGTGGCGTTCGGCCTGTCGCGCCTGGTGCGCGATTTGGCGCTGATTGGCGGCAACCGGGGATACCTGATCCTCGCCGGCGTCATCGTCCTCGACGGCTTCCTGTTGTATCGCTTCTTCGCGGTGCACCGGGAGGACGAGCCGCCGGGCGTCCCCGGGCGGTACAGCGCCGCCGAAGCTGCTCGATCCGACACATGAGGTACGCTATCCAGTGACTGTGACCCTCAATTCGCCACCAGAAAACCGGCACGAAACGCCGGTTTCGACACCGACCGCCGATCATCTCCGGGCGCTCGAGGCCGAGAGCATCCACATCATGCGCGAGGTGGTCGCCGAGTTCGAGCGGCCGGTGATGCTGTATTCGATCGGCAAGGACTCGTCGGTGCTGCTGCGGCTCGCGCAGAAGGCGTTCTATCCGGGGCCGATCCCGTTCCCGCTGCTGCACATCGACACCACCTACAAGTTCCGCGAGATGATCGAGTTCCGCGATCGCTACGTCGCCGAAATCGGCGCGCGGCTGATCGTCCACACCAACACCGAAGCGATTGCCGAAGGCACGCAGCCGTTCCTGGTCGGCACCAAGGCGTGCTGCGGCGCGCTCAAGACCAAGTCGCTGCTCGACGCGCTCGAGGCGGGCAACTACGACGCGGCGTTCGGCGGCGCGCGGCGCGACGAAGAGCGCTCGCGCGCCAAGGAGCGGATCTTCTCGCTGCGCGATCCGAACGGGCAGTGGGATCCGAAGAACCAGCGCCCGGAGCTGTGGCAGCTGCTGAACGCGCGCATTCGTCCGGGCGAAAGCATCCGCGTGTTCCCGCTGTCGAACTGGACCGAGATCGACGTCTGGAGCTACATCCACTCGGAGAACATCCCGGTCGTGCCGCTCTACTTCGCCAAGGAGCGCGAGGTCGTCGTCCGCGGCGAGGCGCTGATCTCGCTCGAGCAGCCGTTCGTGCCGCTGATGCCGGGCGAACAGCCGCAGAAGATCATGTGCCGGATGCGTTCGCTCGGCTGCTCGCCGTGCACCGGCGCGGTCCGCTCGGATGCCGACACGGTGCCGAAGATCATCGAGGAGCTGGTCGCGGCGAAGAACTCCGAGCGGCAGCTGCGCATCATCGATCACGACCAGGACGGGTCGATGGAGCTGAAGAAGCGCGAAGGCTATTTCTGATGTCGGGTCTGCTCCGCATCTGCACCGCCGGCAGCGTGGACGATGGGAAGAGCACGCTGATCGGGCGGCTGCTCTACGACTCGCGGTCGGTCTACGAGGATCAGCTGCACTCGGTGCAGAAGGCGTCGAAGAACCGGACCGCCGGGCCGATCGATTTTTCGCTCTTCACCGACGGTCTGCGGGCCGAGCGCGAGCAGGGGATCACGATCGACGTCGCCTACCGGTACTTCGCGACGGCGCGCCGCAAGTTCATCCTCGCCGACACGCCCGGCCACGAGCAGTACACCCGCAACATGGCGACCGGCGCGTCGACCGCCGACGTGGCGATCCTGCTGGTCGACGCGCGCCACGGCGTGCGCGTGCAGTCGCGGCGCCACGCGCAGATTGCCCGGCTGCTCGGCATCCACGACTACGTGCTCGCGGTCAACAAGATGGACCTGATGGACTTCGATCGCACGGTGTTCGAGGACATCGTCGACGAGTTCGATCGGATTCTGCCGAACGCCAACCTGCATCCGATTCCGATCAGCGCCCTGCACGGCGACAACGTGATCACGCGCAGCGAGCGGACGCCGTGGTTCGACGGGATGTCGCTGCTCGAGTTTCTCGAGACGGTCGAGGTCGATCGCGACGTCTCCGGCAAGCCGTTCCGGATGCCGGTGCAGCTCGTGCTCCGGCCGACCCACGAGTTTCGCGGCTACGCCGGCCAGATTCTGTCGGGGACGGTCCGGCCGGGCGATCTGGTGTCGGCCTGGCCGAGCGGACGATCGACGCGGGTCAAGCGGATCGTCACCTGGGACGGCGATCTGGAGGTGGCGAGCGCCGGGCAGTCGGTGACGCTGACGCTCGAGGACGAAGTCGACATCTGCCGCGGCGACCTGCTGTCGGTCGGCGAAATCGAAGTCGGCCAGCGGTTCCGCGCCGACGTCGTCTGGATGGACGAGCGTCCGCTCGATCCCGGGCGCGTGTACCTGCTGAAGCACACGACCCGGACCGTGACGGCGGAAGTCGATCACGGGCTGGTGCTCAATCAGATCGGCTCGGTGACGGATTCGACGGCGCGGCCGATCATCTTCGATCGCTACGCCGAGAATCGCGGGACCGGCAGCTTCATCCTGATCGATCCGGCCACGAACTTCACGTCCGGCGCCGGGATGATCGCCGAGGCGATTCGCGAGCGATCGGGAGCAGCGGCCAGCCGGCCGAGTGCCGCCGAGCGGCTGGCGCGCGTCGCGCGTTCCGCCGGCAACGACGCCGAGGCGATCGAAGCCGTGCGCAAGGCGCTCGAGGAATTGCTCGTCGTGACACGCGAGGAGATCCGCGAGGCGGCACCGGGAACTCGAAGGGCAGTCGGCCGGCGAGATTCTCACGTGGGCGGCGGCGCAGTTCGCGCCCCGCGTGACGTTCGCGACCGGCTTCGGCATGGAAGGGTGCGCGATCATCGATATGGTGGCGCGGCTCGAGCTGCCGATCGACCTGTTCACGCTCGACACCGGCCTGCTGTTTCCGGAAACCTACGACCTGTGGCGGCGGCTCGAGGACAAGTACGACGTCACCATTCGCGCGGTGCGGCCGCGAGAGACGGTGGACGAGCAGGCGATCTCCGAGGGCCCGGCGCTGTGGGGCTCGGATCCCGACCGCTGCTGCGACTTGCGCAAGACGCAGCCGCTGCGCGCGACGCTCCGCGATTTCGATGCCTGGATCAGCGCCATTCGCCGCGACCAGACGCCGGATCGCGCCGATTCGCCCGTGGTCGGCTGGGACGGCAAGTTCGGGCTCATCAAAGTCAACCCGCTCGTCCGCTGGACCTTCGACGACGTGCGCACGCACATCGCGGACAACGACGTGCCGTACAACCCGCTCCACGACCAGGGCTACCCGAGCATCGGCTGCTGGCCGTGCACCACCGCCGTCATCGCGGGCGAAGACCTCCGCGCGGGCCGCTGGCGCGGCCGCGAGAAGACCGAATGCGGGCTGCACCTGCGGCCGCCCGTTCAATCGTGATAACGCACGAGACACGAAGTCACGCAGAGACACGAAGAAGCACCAGACCCATTGGGCTTCAGTGCCTTGCGTGTCTTCGTGTCTCTTGACTGTCGTCGGAGCTCGATGACAGGCGCGATTCTGTGGTTCACCGGGCTGTCCGGTGCGCGGGAAGAGCACGCTCGCCGGCGCGATTGCCGCGCGGCTCGAGGGCGTCCGCGCGGTCGAAATGCTCGACGGCGACGAAGTCCGGACCCACCTGTCAAAGGGGCTGGGGTTTTCCCGCGAGGATCGCGACATCAACGTCCGCCGCATCGGCTTCGTGGCGCGCCTCCTGGCGAAGCACGGGGTGCTCGTCATCACCGCGGCGATCTCGCCCTACGAAGACACGCGCAACGAAATCCGGTCGCTGGCCGCCGGCGAAGGCATTCCGTTCATCGAAGTGTTCGTGAACCCGGACCTGCAGTCGCTCGTGAAGCGCGACGTGAAAGGCCTTTACAAGAAGGCGCTCGCCGGCGAGATCGACCACTTCACCGGCATCTCCGATCCGTACGAGCCGCCCAGCAATCCCGATCTCGAGATCAAGACCGACGCCGAGTCGGTCGACGCCAGCGTCGAGACGGTGCTCGAGACGCTGATCGGCGCCGGCATCCTCACGCGATAATCCGCTTTATTCCAGTTCTTTGACCGCGCTTCCGAAGCGCGCGAGGACGGACTGCCGATGGCTCTGGGTATGGAGCTTGAGGCAGTCGGGTTCGAGCCGGACCTGCTCCGGCGAACGCCACGTGGCCGAGCGGCGGACCAGGTACGCGCGATACGCGCGGCGGCACACCCGTTCCACCAGCGCCGACACCGGCAGCATCACCGTTTCGACGATTCCCTTCAGCGCGCCGACGAACCGGCGCGGCCGGATCGGCAGCCGCTCGACGCCGGTGTAGTGGAAGTTCGGATAGAAGCGCGCGACGAACGGGTTCTCCGCCAGAAACCGCCGGTACTCCGCCTGGCCGACCAGCGGTTTCAGGTGGATGATCTGGCTCGCCGTGAACAGATCCTGCTGATCCAGCGCCAGCGCTGAATCCGCGACGACGAAGTTGACGCAGAGCGTCCGGCGGCGCCGCAGGAGCTTCGCGACGATCACGCAGGCGACCGTGACGCTCCACACCCGCTTGCCCTTCGTGATGATGAAGAGATCGAGATCGCCGTCGCCGTCGAGATTCAGGTGCGCGACGCTGCCCGACAGCGCCGCCATGCGGACGTAGGGCATCGCCGCGATCAGCGACAGCACGCGGCGGTGGTGATCGAGGAAGCGCCGGCTCCGGGCTTCGCGCCGCCGCCGTTCGGCGATGAGATCGCCGCGCCCCCGCGGGAAATAGAAACCCTCGCGCTGTTCGATCGTCTTCTGGAGCGCCTCGCTGCCCGCGTACACGCTGACGATTTCGCTGGGTGTGAGCGTGGACTCGATCAGCGTCTGGCGCAGCTGCGCCAGCGTCAGCGGGTAGTCGAAGATCGAGGCGTAGAGCACGCTCCGCGCGATCGCGAGCTCGGCCGGCGTCATGCCGGGCGTGGCTTCCATGGCGCGCATCGCGCGGGCCGCCGCCGTCAAGACGGCACCGCCGGATTGGCAATCGAGCCAAACGCCGGCCCGTGCGCCGGTGTTCGTGCGAGCGCCAGCAGGCAGCCAATCGTCACCACGGCTTCGGTCGCGAGTGTCGACCATGATGCGCCGACAATGCCGGCTGCGGGAATCAGGCGGGCTGTTCAGGATGACGTTGAAGACGAGCGCCGACGCGCACAGATACGCGTACGCGCGGTGGCCGTGCCATCCGATCAACTGGTGCGTGAGCGCGTAGTTCAGCGACATCAGCGGAAACGCGAGCACGAGCACCCGAAAGGCAGGCACCGCGGTCCCGTATCGTTCGCCGTAAAGAAACGGGATCAGCCACGACGCCGCGAGCCACAGGATGACGGTGGCGGCGATCGAACCGGCAACCAGCCATCCCGCCAGCGTGACCAGCGGCCGGCGCGAGGTCGCCTGAAAGAGGACCGGCAGCGTCACCGCCAGCACCGCGGCGGGAAAGAGCCGCAACGCTTCGACCAGCCGGAACACCGCGTTGTAAAGCGCGACGGCGGCCGTGCCGGCCCATCGTTCGACCAGAAAGACGTCCACCCGGAAATAGAGCGCCGACAGCACGATGCCCGCGCCGATGGGGACGACCAGGGCGGCGTCGGCGAAGCTCAGGCTGACGGAATCCGCCGCCTGGCGAGGCGCGGCCGACGCCAGGCGAGTGGCCTGCCACCAGCTGATGAGTAAGGTCGCCACCGCGGGCGCGAGCATCGCCAGCGCAAGCTTCGTCACGTCAGGTGACAACCACAGCACGGCGAGCGCAATGACCAGCAGCGCCGCCCGTTGCGCGAGCGTGAGCGTGGATTCGATGTCGCTGCGCGAGAGGCCTCGATAGTAGTAGTGTAGGAACTCGACGAGGCCGTTCACGACGTAGACGACCGTGAACAGGAAAATCGCCCGCGCAGTGCTGGCGGACACTTGCACGAAAACAAGACCGGCGCCGACGGCGAGAATGGCGGCCGCCGATGTCCACAGCCTGACCCGGAACCAGGTTCGAAGAAGGGGGAGCGCCCGAGCTGGCGCCTGCGCGACTTCCCGAGCGACATGGAGCTGGATGCCGAAATCGGTGGCGACCGCGGCGATCCAGCCGGCGGTCGTGCCGAGACCGAAGACGCCGAACTCATCCTGCGACAGCCGTCGCGCGGCGACCAGCGTGACGACAAACAGCGCCGCCTTCCCGGCGAGGTCCGAGAAAGCGCGATACGCAATCAGTTGCGTCTGTCGCCGCCCGTTCATCACCAGTAGTATGGCCTCGCCGCTTTCACGGCTCGAAATGAGTTTCCTGTGCCGTAAGCGCGTCGACCGGCCGCCAGCGCGTGTCAGCTCGCGCGGCAACATCGATCGGCGCGCTTACGACAACAGGTCCGCGCGAGTTGACGTGGATCCCCGTCAATCGCGGGGCTTTGCAGCATCGTGACCCTATGCACCTTGCGTGCCCTCCGGCACGCACGCGGTTCTGACGCGTGGCAAGACTTTTGGAGCAAAGCCGTAGACCATGTCAGCGGTAACGGCGATGGCAGGCGACGGCTCGCGCGTCGATTCTGCTCCTAGCGATGCGCGCGCCCGGCGGATTGCCGCGAGCGCGCTCGCGGCGACAGTCGCCGTGTCGGGCGTGTGCCTGCTCACGCTCGTCGCCCCCTTCGAGATGCTTCGCCCGCTTGTCACGCTTCCAGGACAGTCGCTCAGCAGCGTCGAAGCGGTCGTGGTTGCGGTGGTTGCCGCATGGTCGGCGGCGATGGTCCTCACCGGCGCGCGGCGCATCAGGGGGACGGCCCTCGCCGCGCCGTGGCTCGCGCTGATTGCGGCCGCCCTTTTGGCCGCGGTCCTCGCGCCCGAGCACCGGGATAACGCACTCCACATGGCCGGGCGGCTGACGCTGGCCTTCGCCGTCTTTCTCGTCGCTGTTTCTGCCGCGCTTCACCGGCGTCCGTTCGCGCCATCTTCATCACCAGTCTCGCCGCCGGGGTGATCGTCAGTGTCCTGGTCGTCCTCGAATATGCCGGCAACCTTACGGTTCTTTCATTCCTGGAGAACTTTCGACCGGGCGTCGCGCTGGTCGGCAGTCAGGTGCGCGCGGCCGGCCCGTTTCAGTATCCGACCATCGCGTCGATGTATCTGGAAATCGTGTTTGCCTTCGGCCTCGGGCTGCTGCCGTGGGCGCTGGCGATCGGTCGGCGCGGCACCGCGTTCGCGCTTCTGGCGGTGCTCCTCTTCATCGGGGAGGCGATCGTGCTGACGTTCACGCGCGCCGGCCTCCTGGCGATCGCCGGAAGCGCGCTGGTGGTCGGCGGACTGCAGCTGAAGCGTCATGGCCTGGATCTCGGAACCAGGGCGATTGCCGTGGTGGTCGCGCTCGTCGCGATTGAGGTGCTGGCGTCGCGATCGGTCGACGCCTTGAGCCTCCGGATGACGACCGAAACGCCGGCGGAGTGGTATCGCGCCGCGATTGACCCGCCGCGGCAGCTCACCATGCAGAGCCGGCGGCGAAACCATCGTGCCGGTGAGTCGTCACCAACAACGGGCACGTGACGTGGACCAGCGCCGCGCGGCCGCCGTTCCGGTTCGCCTATCACTGGCTCGAGCCCGATTCCGATCGCGTCGTCGTCTGGGAGGGGCTCCGAACCTATTTCGATCGACCCGTCGCGCCTGGCACGACGACCACGATCGACGCGCGCGTCCGCGCACCATCGCGGCCCGGCACCTACGATCTGGTCTGGGACGTCGAACTGCAGTACCAGCTGTGGTTCAGCAGCGAGCCCACGGCGGTTCTGTCGGTGACGCCGGTCGTCGTGAGCGGCTCGGCGACGGGTGCGCTCGACCGGAGTGGCGTGACCCGCCTGCCGCGGCTGAGCGCGCGGCCCGGGCGATTTGTGCTGTGGAGCGCGGCAGCGCGGATGTTCGCCGCGCATCCAGTCACGGGCATCGGTCTCGATAACTACCGGCTCGAATATGGTCCTTACGCCCGGATCTCGAACGCCGATCCGCGGGTGCACAGCAACAACATGTATCTCGAGGTGCTGGTCGGCATGGGCCTGGTCGGCGCGGCCGCCGGCTCTCTGGTTCGCCGTGCGCGCGTTCCGGGCATTTGCCGCGGCCGCCGCGCGCCGCGTCGATCCGGCGCTCGGTGCGGGCCTCGCGGCGGCGGGCGCCGCCATCGCGATTCACGGCGTCCTCGATTCGTTTCTGAGCTTTACCGCGACCTACGTGCTCATGGCCATTACCCTCGGCCTCGCGTCGGCGATGGCCGCCAACCACGATCTCCCAGTCGATGTCACAGCCCATGCGCATCGCGTTTGACGGGACCACGCTTCGGCCCGGTCGAACCGGGGTCGGCTATTACAGCGAGCACCTGCTGCATCACATGGCGACCGAGTGCGGCGGCGACGACGAGGTCGTCGTGCTGTCGAACCGTCCGCTCGATACGGTCAGCCCGCTGCCGCCGGGTGTGCGCGTGTCGGCGTCGGCGTCGCGGCTGCCGCGCATGGTGTGGCTGCAGACGCTCGCGCCACGGATGCTCAAGCGCCTGGGCGCGGACGTGGTCCATTTCACCAACGGGATGGTGCCGCTGGCATCGGCGGTGCCGACGGTCGTGACGATTCACGACATGAGCCTGACGCTGTACCCGCGCTACCACCCGCCGCGCCGCGTGCTGCTGAACCGCCCGCTGGTCGATCTGGCGGCGCGTCGCGCCGACGCCATCATCACGGTCTCGGAGAGCGCGAAGCGCGACATCGTGAACGTCTACGGGCTGGACCCGCAGCGTGTCCATGTCGTGCACGAAGCGGCCGCGCCGTCGTTTCGTCCGGTCCGCGACGAGCAGCTCCTGGCGCAGGTGCGCGAGCGATACGGTCTGGCCGAGCGCTTCATTCTGTATGTCGGGACGATCGAGCCCCGGAAGAATCTGCCGAAGCTGATCGAGGGATTTGCCAAGCGCCGTCGATCCGGCGACTTGCCCCATCAACTCGTCTGCGCCGGCCCTTACGGCTGGCTGTCGCGCGATATCGACGATCTGATTCAGGGACTGCAGGTACAGGACGCGATTCGGTTCACCGGCTATGTGCCGTTCGACGATCTGGCGGCGCTGTACACGATGGCGGAAATGTTCGTGTTTCCGTCGCTGTACGAAGGCTTCGGCCTGCCGGTGGTCGAGGCGATGGCCTGCGGAACGCCAGTCATCACCGGACAAGTCGCGGCGCTGGTCGAAATCGGCGGCGGCTCGGTCGAACATGTGGGCAGTCTCGACGCAGAGTCGCTCGGGTTGGCGATGGTCGCGCTCGCACGCAATCCGGAGCGCCGGAAGAACTGTCGCGTCTGGGGCAGCAGCGGGCGCGCACGTTTTCGTGGCAGCGCGCCGCCCAGGAAACGCTGAACGTCTATCGTCTCGCGGCCGAGGGCGAGGCGCCCGCCCGGGCGCGGGTCGCCACGGCGTACCGGTCGTCCACGCCATGAGCTGCGACGTTCTGTTCGGCCAGGCGTACTTCCTGAAGTTCGATCCCAAGCTGGCGGCGGCCGAACAGCCGTACGCGCCGCTCGGCGCGCTCTATGCCGCGGCCGCCGTCCGCGATCGCGGCTACGACGTGGCGTTCTTCGACGCGATGCTGGCGTCGAGCGAAGCCGAGTGGAACGACGCGCTCGAGCGTCACCGGCCGCTCTTCGCGGTCATCTACGAAGACAACTTCAACTACCTGAGCAAGATGTGCCTGCTGCGCATGCGCGAAGCCGCCCAGACCATGGTGGCGGCGGCGCACCGCCGCGGCGTCCAGGTGATCGTGGCGGGCTCCGACGCGACCGATCATCCGAACGCTTACCTCGATCGCGGCGCCGCGCGCCGTGGTCATCGGCGAAGGGGAGCACACGCTGGTCGAGGCGCTCGACGTGCTCTCGGGGCGTTCGGACCATGTGCTGTCGAATGTTCCGGGGCTGTGCGTGCGGGCGATGGACGGGGCGATCGTCCGCACGCCGCCGCGCGACATCATTCGCGATCTGGACGGCCTGCCGTGGCCGGCGTGGGATCTGGTGGACGTCGAGCGATACCGGTCGATCTGGATGTCGCGCCACGGCTACTTCTCGATGAATCTCGCGACGACCCGCGGGTGCCCGTATCACTGCAACTGGTGCGCGAAGCCGATCTACGGTCAGCGCTATCACGCGCGGATCCGCCGATTCGGTCGTGGACGAAATGGTGTGGCTCAAGCGCACGTTTCGCCCCGATCACCTGTGGATCGCCGACGACATCTTCGGCTTGAAACCGGGATGGATCGAACGGTTTGCCGCGAGGGTCAACGAGCGCGACGCGGCCGTCCCGTTCAAATGCCTGATGCGGGCCGACGGCGTGACCGACCGAACGGCGCACGCGCTGCGCGCCGCCGGCTGCCGCACGGTGTGGATTGGCGCGGAGTCGGGTTCGCAGCGGATTCTCGACGCGATGGAGAAAGGCACGCGCGTCGACCAGATCGAGAGCGCGGCCGCGCGGCTGCGCAAGGCCGGCATCGAAGTCGGCTTCTTCCTGCAGTTCGGCTATCCGGGCGAGACGCTCGACGACATTCATCTCACGCTGCAGATGGTCGAGCGCTGCAACCCCGACGACATCGGCATCTCGGTGTCGTATCCGCTGCCCGGGACGCGGTTCTACGAACGCGTCAAGGCGCAACTGGGCGAGAAGCAGAACTGGGTGGACTCCGACGATCTCGCGATGATGTACCGGGGCACTTATACGCCGGCGTTCTATCGCGCGCTGCACGCGCTCGTGCACGCGGAGTTCCGCTGCCGGAAGGCCGGCGACACGGTCCGCACGCTGGCGGCGCACCCGCTGTCGGTCGATCGGCGCTCGTTGAGGACGGTCCTGGCCGGCGGACTGCACGCGCTCCGGCGGCCGCTGTTCAGACATCGCGTGACATCGTTGGCACGCCAGAGCAGCGCCGCGCCGACGCCGGTCATCGTGCCGCTGCTCACGCCGCGCGCGGCCGCCATTCCGACCGAACAGACGCAGTAGACACATGAGCCAGCCCCATCGCGTCCCCGCGTCGTGCTCTACAACCCGAGGGCACCGTTCTTCACGATGCCGCTCGCGTTGATGGCGCTCGCGTCTGCGCTCGACCGGACGCGCTACGACGTGGAGATTATCGACGGCCGTCTCGAGCCCGATCCGATCGCGCGCGTCCTCGAGGCGACGCGCGACGCGGTCTGTCTCGGCGTGTCGGTCCTGACCGGCGTGCCGATTCGCGACGCCCTGCGCGTCACCGAAGCGGTGCGCCAGGCGCGCCCGCGCTGCCGGATCGTGTGGGGCGGCTGGCATCCGTCGCTCTTCCCGTCGACGACCCTGCTCGAATCCGGCGCCGACGCGGTCGTCGTCGGACAGGGCGAGGACACGTTCAGCGAAATCGTGGCGCGTTACGTGGCCGGCGAGTCGCTGAAGGGCGTGTCGGGGTCGGTGTTCCGCGACGACCGTGGCGCGGTGGTGACCAACCCGGCGCGGGTGGCGCGCGACATCAACGCGCTGCCGGCGCACGACTATCGCCTGATCGATGTCGAGCGGTACTTCGGACTGAAGGGTGAGCGCCAACTGGACTACATCACCTCGCAGGGCTGCCGGTTCCGGTGCACGTTCTGCGCGGATCCGACGGTCTACGGGCGCGGCTGGTCGGGTCTCGAGCCGGCGCGAATCGGCGAAGAGCTCCAGGAACTGCAGGGGCGCCACCATTTTTCAGACGTCGGATTTCAGGACGAGACGTTCTTCACCCAGTCGGCGCGCGTCGCGGCGATCGCCGAAGAATTTCTGCAGCGGCGTCTGTCGTTCTCCTGGATGGCGACGCTGCGCGCCGATCAGGGCGCCCGGCTCGACGAGCGGGTGATGGCGCTGTGCCGAACCGCCGGCCTGCGCCGCGTGATGATCGGTCTCGAATCGGGCTCGCAGGCGATGCTCGACTGGATGAAGAAGGACATCAAGCTCGATCAGGTGTTCGAGAGCGCCGAGAAATGCCGTCGTCACGGCGTCGCGGTCCTGTTCAACCTGATCGTCGGCTTTCCCGATGAACCCGCGGCGAGCCTGGCGGCCACGATGGACGTCGCCAAGAAGCTGCGGGCGTTCGGCCCGGATTTCCAGGTTGCGGTGTTTCACTATCGCCCGTATCCGGGCACGCCCATTACCGACGGTCTGTCGCGGAGCGGATTTCCGCTGCCCGAGACCCTGACCGAGTGGGCGGCGATCGAAGACTCCGGCGCGGTGTCGCCGTGGCTCGATGAGCGGCAGCGCCTGACGATCGAGCGCTTCGGGTTCTACCAGCGGATCGCCTGGGCGCGGCCAAGCCCCTGGCGGGCGCCGCTCCAGGCGATCGCCCGCTGGCGCTGCCGGACCGACCAGTACGCCTTTCCGATCGAGAAGGCGCTGCTCGAGCGCCTGCGGCCGGTGATGGTGTCATGACGGAGATCCGCTTGTCCGCGCCGTCGCTGGCCACCAGCGCGCTCGTCCGCCTGGGCGAGTTGACGAACCGTACCTTCGTGCTTCCGGTCGTGACGTTCTTTCCGACGAGCCGGTGCAACAGCCGGTGCGTGTCGTGCGACTGGTGGAAGTGCAGCGGCGCCGGCGATCTGTCGCTGGCGGAGATCGAGCGGGTCGCCGACGACCTGCCGGCGCTCGGCACGAAGCTGGTGCTGTTCTCCGGCGGCGAACCGCTGCTCCGGCCCGAGGTGTTCGACGCGGCCGCGAGGTTCCGCGGCAACGGCATCACGCTGCATCTGCACACCAGCGGCGTGCTGCTCGAACGCTGCGCCCCCGATGTGGCGCGGATGTTTTCGCGCGTCATCGTGTCGCTCGACGCCTCGACCGAGCGGCTCTATCAGACCGTTCGCGGCGTGGCGGCGCTGCCGGCGCTCGAGCGCGGCGTCGCCCGGCTGCAGCGTCTCGCCCCCGGGATTCCGATCACCGCGCGGGCCACGCTCCATCGCCTCAATTTCCGCGAGCTGCCGCGGCTGATCGAGCACGCCCGGGCGATGGCGCTCGACGGCATCTCCTTTCTCGCGGCGGACGTTTCGTCGAGTGCGTTCGGGCGCGAGTACCCGCCTGAGGTCGATTCGCTCGCACTCACGCCGGCCGAAACCGCCGAATTCGCCGACATCGTCGAAGAGACGATTGACGCCTGCCGCGACGAGTTCGCGACCGGGTTCGTCGCCGAATCGCCCGACAAGCTGCGCCGCCTGCCGCGCTACTACTCGGCACTGAGCGGGCGCGCTGCGTTTCCGGCCGTTTCGTGCAACGCGCCGTACATGTCGGCGGTGATCGAAGCGGACGGCGCCGTGCGCCCATGCTTTTTTCATCAGACCGTCGGGTCGATCCGCACCGAGCCGCTCGAATCGATCATCCGGCAGAATCTCCCGGCGTTTCGCCAGAACCTGAACATGGCCAGCAATCCCGTGTGCACACGCTGCGTCTGCTCGATGCGCACGGGATGGGTGCATACGCCATGGCAATAGCGGAGCGCGCGCTGCTCGAGACGCAGGACGCATTTGACGGCGTCGCGACGGATTACGACCGTTCGAATGCCGCGAATCCGATCCTGACGGAGATGCGCCGGCGGGTGCTTGCCACGGCGGAAGCGCTGGTGCCCGCGGGCGGCCGGATTCTCGATCTCGGATGCGGTCCGGGCACCGACGAGGAACCGCTGGCCCGCGCCGGATTTCACGTGACCGCGATCGACTGGTCGCCGGCGATGGTGGGCGAGGCCCGCGCGCGAGTCGCGAGCGCCGGCCTGAAGGACCGCGTCGAAGTCTTCCACCTCGGGATCCAGCAGCTCGATCGTCTGCCGTCGAACGGGTTCGACGCGGCGTACTCGAATTTCGGCGCGCTCAACTGCGTGCCCGATCTCGCCGATGCGGCGCGGCAGATTGCGAGCAAGCTGCGGACCGGCGGCGTGATCATCGCGTCGGTCATCGGCCGGGTGTGTCCGTGGGAAATGGCGCTGTATGCGTCGCGCGGCGACATTGCGCGCGCCCGCGTCCGGTTTGCCGACCATCTCGTCGGCGTGCCGCTGAACGGCCGCACGGTATGGACGCGGTACTACACGCCGAAGGCCTTCGCCGCGGTGTTCGAGGCGGCCGGCTGCCGGCGCGAATCGGTGCGCGCGCTGGGGTTGTTTGCACCGCCTCCGTACATGAGCGCGTTTGCCACTCGCCATCCGGCGCTCGTCGAGCGGTTGCGCGTGATCGACGACCACGCGGGCACCTGGCCGGTGCTGCGCGCGTGGGGCGATCACTTCCTGATGGTGTTGCGGAAGGCGTGATCGCACATGTGGCTGCCGCGTTTCGTGTGCCCGGAATGCCGAACGCCGGCGGCAGAGGACACGTCGGGAGGTTTCATGTGCCCCTCGTGCGGCCAGTCGTTCGAGCGGCGCGATGGGATCTACCGTTTCCTGAATCGGGCGCGGTCGGAGGCCGCGGCGCCGTTCCTTCGCCAGTACCGGGTGGTGCGCGAACGGGACGGTTATCGCGAGACCGCGCCCGAGTACTACCGGATGCTGCCGGTCGTCGCGCCGACCGATCGGCGCGCCGCGGAATGGCGCATCCGGCGCGAGAGTTACGCGCACTTTCAGCATCACGCGCTGCCGGCCGTCTGGCAGGGGCCGATTCGCGCGCTCGATCTGGGGGCGGGCAGCGGCTGGCTGTCGCACCGGCTGGCGTCGTTCGGCCATCGCGTGGTCGCCGTCGATCAGGTGGACGACGATGCGGATGGATTGGGCGTGTGCCGGCACTATCCGGTGGCCTTTCCCGCCGTGCAGGCGGATTTTGACGCGTTGCCGTTTGACGGGTCGCAGTTCGAGGTGGTCGTGTTGAATGGTTCGCTGCATTACTCGCCGGATCCGGTCGCGACCCTGGTCGAGGCGAGCCGGGTGCTCGCCGCCGGCGGCACGCTGGTGGTGATGGATTCGCCGATGTTCGCGCGCGAGCGCGACGGCCGCGCGATGGTCGAGGCGCAATCGCGGGCGTTCGCGACCGAGTACGGCGTGCTCCGAGGTCGTGCGCACCGGCGTGGGATTCCTGACGTTTGCCGATCTCAGCCGCGCGGCGGCGGCGGTCGGCCTTCGCGGCCGGTTTGTCCCGTCGCGAGGACCCACGGGCTGGCGGGTCCGGCGGCAGCTTTCACGCATCCGGCTGCGCCGGATGCCGGCGGCATTCGGCGTGTGGGTGGCCCAGTGATCGTCCTCTTCAATCCGCTCTCGACGACTCCCGGCAAGCAGCCGCTGCCGCTGTCGCTGATGGCGCTGGCGGCCGTTCTCGAAGGCCGCGAGCCGTGGCATCTCGTCGACGGCAACGTCGTGCGCGATCCGGTGAGCGAGATCGTGGCGAGATTCTCCGAACTGCCGGCTGGTGAAGTCGCGCTCCTCGCGGTGACCGTCATGCCCGGCCCGCAATTGAGCCAGGCCGTACCGGTGTGCAAGGCGGTCCGCGAGCGGCTGCCGCACGTGTCGATCGTCTGGGGCGGCTATTTCCCCACGCAGCACACCGACACCGTGCTCAAGTCGCCGTTCGTCGACTTCGTGGTTCGCTCCCAGGGCGAGCAGGCGATCCTCGAGCTCGTCGCCGCGCTGAAGTCGGCGCTGCCGCTTGCGTCGGTCGGTGGACTGTCGTGGAAGGACGAGGCCGGGCGGATCGTCCACAACGCGCGCAGCGAGATGACCACGCTGGACGATCTGCCCGACTTGCCCTACGCGCGCGTGCCGATGGAGAAGTACATCCAGCCCACGTATCTCGGCCGGCGGACCGTCGCGTACAACTCGTCGTTCGGCTGCCCGTTCGCGTGCAGCTTTTGCGCGGTCGTGTCGATGACCAACCGCCGCTGGCTCGCGCAGTCGCCGGCGAGGATCGAGGGGGTGCTGCGCCACCTGGTGGACACCTATCGCATCGACGCCGTGATGATGCACGACATGGATTTCTTCATTTCCGAAGCCCGTGTCGCCGAGTTCGCCCGCCGCATCACGCCGCTCGGCATCACGTGGTGGGGGCTCGGCCGCGTCGACACGCTGATGCAGTACTCCGACGCGACGTGGGAGGCGATGGCGAAGTCGGGCCTGAAAATGGTGTTTTCCGGCGCCGAGTCGGCATCCGACGCCGTGCTCGCGACCATGAACAAGGGCGGCAAGGCGTCGCCGCGCCTGACGATCGAGCTGGCCAGGCGGATGCGGCACTACGGCGTCGTGCCTGAATATTCGTTCGTGCTCGGCGCGCCACCGGATCCACTGGGTGACATGGCGCAGACCTTTGAATTCATCCGCGAGATCAAGAACGTGAACCCCGCGACCGAGATCGTGCTGTACACGTACACGCCGGTTCCGATGGACGGCACGTTGTACGAAGAGGCGTCGAGACTGGGATTCAGATTTCCGACCACGCTTGATGAGTGGGCGTCCGATGAATGGCGCCAGCTGATGATGCGGCGCGGGGAAAACATTCCGTGGCTGGATGGCTCGGTGCGGAAGCAGGTGCGGAATTTTGAACGGGTCCTGAACGCGTTCTATCCGACCGTGACCGATCGGCGCCTGACACCCGTGCGCCGGGCGCTGCTGCGGACGGTCAGCGCGTGGCGTTACGCGTTCCGGGTGTATACCGCGCCGTATGAATTGCGCGCGCTGCATCGCCTGATCCACTACCAGCGGCCGGAGACGACGGGATTCTAGGAAGTTGCAGAATTGGATGGAATGAGAATTAGGAATTAGGAATTGGGAATTAGGAATTAGGAATTAGAACGTGGTTCAACGGCTTCGACACTGGTTCCGGCTGGATACGCCGCGGCACGTGCCGATGCGCGAGGGCTACGCCGCGTGGGCCGACTCCTATCCGGCGCGCCCGCACAATCCGCTGATGGAAGTGGAGCAGGCGATCGTCGCGCCGATCGTGGAAGCGGCGGCGCCCGAGCGCGCGCTGGATGTCGGTACCGGGACCGGACGCTATCTGCCGGTGCTTGGTGTCAGCGGGCGCCACGCTGGTCGTGGGGCTGGATCTGTCGATGGCCATGCTGCGGCATCAGCTCCCGCAGCGCCGCCGCGTCTGCGCCGACGCGACGAGTCTGCCGTTTGCGGACGGCAGTTTCGACCTGGTGTGCTCGTCGCTGATGGTCGGAGACGTCAACGATCTCGGTCCGTGGATCGCCGAGGCGACGCGCGTGCTGGCGCCCGGCGGGCAGCTGGTCTACTCGGACTTTCATCCGTCGTGGGCCGCGCGTCAATGGCGGAGGACGTTCAGGTCGGCCGACGGCCAGCAACTCGAGCTCTCGTATTTCCCCCATCAGATCGACGACCACCTGACGCGCCTCGAGACGGCCGGCATGACCATCCGCGCGATTCGTGAGCCGCGCCTCGCCGGGCGGCCCGATCCGGTCGTGGCGATCTTCCATGCCGAGAAGCGCGGACCGATGATGGCGCGTCGCGTCAGGCCGGGCCCGCGCGATCCGCACGCCAGCCCGCCGCGCGGATGATCGGCTGGTCCCGGCCGGTTGCGTTCGTCAACGCGCGGGTCGTGCTGGACGGCACCGGTCAGCAGACCGCAGCGTCGATTCGTTTCTCGTCAAGAATCCTCGAGATCGACACGCGACCCGCCCGCGGCGATGCGGTGGTCGATCTCGACGGGGCGTTCGTCCTGCCCGGCCTGGTGAATGCCCACGATCATCTCGAGCTCAATCACTACGGGCGGCTGAAGCGCCGCGATCGCTACGCGAACGCCACCGACTGGATCGACGACCTCCGGCCGGCGCTCCAGGACGATCCCGGCATTCGCACGAATCGGCGTTATCCGCTGCGCGATCGCCTGTTCATCGGCGGCGTCAAGAATCTGCTCGCCGGCGTTACCACGGTCGCGCATCACAACCCGCTGTACCGGGGGATCGACGACCGCGTGCCGGTTCGCGTGCTGCGACGATTCGGGTGGGCGCATTCGTTTCAGCTGGAACGCCAGCCGGTCGGCGCGAACGGCGAGCCTGGCGGTGACGTTCGGGAGCGCTGCCTCGCGACGCCGCCCGACTGGCCGTTTGTCGTGCACGCCGGAGAGGGTATCGATGCGGCGGCTGCCGAGGAGATCGCCCGCCTCGAACGGGCCGGATGCATCAGGAGCAATACGGTCATCGTGCACGGCGTCGCCCTGACGCCGAACGCCTGGGCGCAGATGCTGGCGGCGCGGGCCAGCCTCGTCTGGTGTCCGGCCTCGAATCAGTATCTCTTCGGCCAGACCGTGGATGCGCGCCGCTTCCTCGACGCCGCGACCGATGCGTGGACGCACCTGTGCCTGGCCACCGATTCGCGCGTGACCGGCTCGCGCGATCTGCTCGACGAGATCCGCGCCGCGAAATCGGCGAGTGCGCTCGCGCCGCACGAGCTCCTGCGGATGGTCACGGTTGCGGCCGCGAACGTGCTCAAGGCGCCGGCTGCCGGGCGAATCGCCGCCGAATTGCCCGCCGATCTGCTCGTCATTCCAGGCTCGCACGACCGCGCCGCCGATGCCCTCGTCGCCGCCTCGCGTGCCGATGTCCGGTGCGTGGTCGTCGGCGGTACGCCGATGGTCGGGGATGCCTTCCATGAGCGCTGCGTTCGCGGGCCGGCGCGTGACGACGGCTCGCATCACGGTGGACGGTGTCGAGCGTCTTGCCGCGAAACGGCTGGCGCGCACCATCGCGCGCTGCGCGATCGAGGAACCGGGGCTTCGCGTGGAAACCGGGTGAGATAGTATCTGTGCACCGGGAGCACATCGAGCATGGATCTCGCCGCGTTGTCCAGCACCATTGACGCGAACGGATTGTCCTTTCCGATCGTCGACGTCGGCTCCGGACCGCCGGTGCTGCTCCTTCACGGCTTTCCCGACTCCCGGTTTCTCTGGCGCCATCAGATCGGACCGCTCGCCGACGCGGGCTTCCGCGTCATCGCCCCGGATCTGCGCGGCTTCGGCGACGCGCCCCGGCCGGCGGACGTGGCCGACTACCGGTTTCCGATCATCGCGCGCGACGTGACCGGGATGCTCGACGCCTTGAACATCGCCCGCGTGCAACTCGTCGGGCACGATTTTGGGGCGGCGCTCGGCTGGTATCTCGCCTCCGCGTCTCCCGATCGCGTCGAGCGCCTGGTGGCCCTCTCGGTCGGCGCGGCGGGCACCTCCGGCTCCTTCACCCTCGAACAGCGTGAGAAATTCTGGTACTTTCTCTTCTTCCAGTTCGAGGGGATCGCCGAGGCGTCGCTCAGTCGGAACGATTGGCGTTTCTTCAGGGAATGGACGCGCGGATCAGGGCGATACCGACCGATACATCCAAGACCTGGCGCGGCCCGGCGCGTTGACCGCCGCACTCAATTGGTACCGGGCGAACGTCCGGCCGCAGATGCCCTCGGACCGGCCGGCACCTCCGGCGATCGGCTGCCCGGCGCTCGGCGTGTGGAGCGACGGCGATCCGTTTCTGACCGAGGGGCATATGCGCCAGTCGTACGAGCGCGTCACCGGACCGTGGCGCTACGAGAAAATCGCCGGAGCCGGACATTGGATGATGCTGGACAAGCCCGCGGAGCTCAATCGGCTCCTGCTCGAGTTCCTGAATCGATGACATATTCGAGGCCGACGTCAGCGCGGAGATTCGAGATGACACACAGCCAGCGGCACGCGGTCGTCGCTCTGGTGCTGGCGCTGTGCGCCGTCACCGGCGCCCTGGCCCAGAACGGGAAGCGGCCGATTCACCTCAACGACCTCACGCGATTGAAGACGGTTGGCGATCCGCAGGTGTCGCCTGACGGGAAATGGGTCGCCTACACGGTCGGGGCGGTTGACGCCGAGAAGGACAAACGCGACACCGATCTCTGGATGGTGAGCTGGGACGGCGACCGAGCAGCTTCGTCTCACCACGACGCCGGACAGCAACGAAACGGTTCCGCGCTGGAGCCCGGACAACCGGTATCTGGCGTTCCTCAGCGCCCGTGGCGACGAGACGCAGAAGAAAGCCGGTGCGCAGGTCTGGCTGTTGAACCGGGCCGGCGGCGAGGCGCAGCAACTCACGAACATCAAGGGAGGCGTCGCCGATCTGGCGTGGTCGCCCGACGGCAAGCGGCTGGCGCTCGCGGTTGACGACCCGGATCCGAACGACGATCCGGAAAAGAAGGACAACTGGAAACGGAAGACGGCGCCGCCGATCGTCGTCGATCGCTACCATTTCAAGCAGGATCGCGAAGGCTTTCTGCAGTCGCTGCGCTCGCATCTGGTGATCTTCGACATCGAGTCGCGCAACACGGAGCCGTTGACCCAGGGCGCCTTTGACGAACGGCTGCCGTCCTGGTCGCCCGACGGCCGCTCGATCGCCTTTGTCAGCAACCGCAGCGCAGACCCCGACCGGAACGAAGACACGAACATCTTTGTCATCGAAGCCCGGACCGGCGCGGAGCCGCGCGCGCTGACCAGTTTTTCGGGCAGCGACGGCGGGCGGCCGGCCTGGAGTCCCGATGGCGCGTCGATCGCGTACCTGCAGGGCGAGGAGATCCGCGAGGCCGAGTACTCGCAGAACAAGGTGGCGATCGTGCCGGCGGCTGGCGGGCCGTCCAGGCTCCTGACGCTGCCGCTTGATCGTCCGGCGTCGGGTCCGATTGTGTGGAGCGCGGACGGCCGCAGTGTGCTCTTCAACGTCGCCGACGATCGTGTGGCCTATGTCGCGCGGATGCCCGCGGCCGGTGGTCCGGTGGAGAGACTGACCAGCGGCAGGGAAGTCGTGGCCGGCCTGTCCCGGCGCGACGATGGGGCGTTCGCGGTGCTGAGGTCGACCGCGACGAGCGCCAACGAGGTGTTCGCGCTGGAGAACGGCGCGTTGCGCCAGCTGTCGCACCAGAACGACGCGCTCTTTTCAGAATTACAGCTCGCGCCTGCCGAGGACTTCTCGTCCCGGAGCAAGGATGGCGTCGAAGTCCACAGCATCGTGGTCAAGCCGGCGTCGTACGCCGCGGGCCGGAAATATCCGATGCTCCTGATCATTCACGGCGGCCCGAACGGTCAGGACGCGCACGCCTTCAGCTTCGACCGGCAGTTCTTCGCCGCCAACGGATACGTCGTCTTGTCCGTCAATTACCGCGGCAGCTCCGGTCGCGGCGCTGCGTACCAGAAGGCGATCGTCGCTGACTGGGGCAACCGGGAGGTCCTCGATCTCATCGGCGCGGTGGATGCGATGATCGCCGGCGGCGTCGCCGATCCACAGCGGCTGGGCGTCGGCGGCTGGAGCTACGGGGGAATCCTCACCAACTACGTGATCGCCACCGACCGGCGGTTCAAGGCCGCCTACAGTGGCGCCGGCACGGCGTTTCCGCTCGCGTTGTACGGTGTCGATCAGTACATCCGCCAGTACGACAACGAGATCGGATCGCCGTGGAAGGGGCTGGAACCCTGGATCAAGATTTCATATCCATTCCTCCATGCCGATCGCATCAAGACGCCGACGCTGTTTCTCGGCGGCGAAAAAGACTCCAACGTGCCGATCGTCGGCGGCGAGCAGATGTATCAGGCGCTGAGGAGTCTCAACGTCGAGACCCAGCTCGTGGTCTATCCCGGGCAATTCCATGAGATCACGACGCCGAGCTACGTTCGCGACCGCCTCGAGCGCTATCTGGCGTGGTTCAACAAGTATCTAAAGACCCCTGAGGCCTGACCGCGCATGCGACGCATCAAGCTGACGGCGCTGCTGGTTGCATGCCTGCTGATTCATGCGGCCGCGGTCCGGGCCGAGGACATCACGGTCATGACGTCCGGCGCGTTTACTGATGCGTACCTCAAGCTCAGTGTGCCGTTCGCGCACGACACGCAGCACAAGATCATCACCGCTGTGACGACGATGGGCGTTGGGAGCCGAGTCGATCCCCAGCCGGATCGCGCGCGGCGAGACCGTGGACGTGGTGATCGTGGCGGCGGAAGCGCTCGACGCCCTGATCAAGGACGGCCGCGTGCTCGCCGGCAGCCGCGTGGACCTGGCGCGATCGAGCATCGGGATGGCCGTGCGGGCCGGCGCGCCGAAGCCTGATATCAGCACGGTCGAGGCGTTGACGCGGACGCTGGTCAACGCGAAGTCGATCGCCTATTCCGCCAGTGTCAGCGGCGACTACCTGGCCGGCGAATTGTTCCAACGCCTGGGCATCGTCGACCAGATGAAGGGAAAAGCCACCCGCATCGAGCGCGAACGTGTCGGCGCCGTCGTCGCTCGCGGAGACGCGGAACTCGGCTTTCAGCAGATCAGCGAGCTGCTGCCGGTGCCGGGCATCGATCTCGTCGGCCCGCTGCCGCCGGCGGTGCAGCGCGTGACGATCTTTGCGGCGGGCATCGCGGCGAGCTCACAGCACGTGACCGCCGCGCGTGCGTTCATCGCGTTTCTCGCTTCGCCGCAGTCACTCCCGACCGTGCTGGCGACCGGGTTGGAAGCGCCGCGCTCAGAGATAACTCAACCACGCTGAACGGTTGCGCGCTTTCACGCCGGCGAACCACGCGCACAGCGGATACAGCGCGGTGACGACGACCGCCCAGACGACGTAGACCACCCACAGCGGGTACCCGTAGTCGGCTGGATAGCCGACCGACCAGGGCAGCATCGACGGCGGCAGCCCGAACATGAAGCCGATGCGTCCGTAGCGGCTCCATGCCAGCACGATCGCCACGCAGTGCAGCAGATACCAGTGAATGATGTAGTAGAAGAGCGGCACCTTGCCGAACACGAGCAGGGGATTCCTGTCGCCGACCGGCATCCGCTCCATCAGCGCCAGTGCGATCAGCGCCGGCCCGAGCGTCATGAGCAGGTAGAGGAGCGATGGCGGGTACTTCGACGCCGTCGAGGAACGACAGCACGGTCATGATCGGCGCGCGGCTGCGGCGTCCACGGACTGGGATCGCCGTAGACATTGAGCAGGCGCAGCGCGACGAACGCGGCGATCAGCCCCAGGCCAAGGCGCCACAGCATGCGCTGCCGGTGCGCCGCATCCAGATCCATCACCCGTCCGAAGCAGTAGCCGGCGGACATGACGCCGATCCACGGAATGAGCGGATAGATCACGATGAACGTGTGGCTCTTCGTCGGCTGAATCATCGTGAACCCGACGTGCAGGATCTGCCACAGCCAGGCCAGGGCGCCGAACTGCTCCGGCTTCAGTCCATCGAGCGTATCGTGTCCGACGATCATGATCAGGCTGAAGGCGAGGAGCGCGTTCCACGGCAGGAAAATCAGCGCCGAGAGCGCGATCATCGACCAGCCAATCGCCCAGATCACCTGCCAGACGATGTTGGTGTAGGTGATGTCGAACGACGCGCCGAGCGTGATGATCGCCATCTCCACGAAGAGCAGCCAGAGGCCGCGGGTCAGCAGGAAGCGCGAGACCTCCGCGAGGCTCTTGCCGCGCCGCGCCGAGAGATACGCGCTGGTGCCGGCCAGGAAGACGAAGACCGGCGCGCAGAAATGCGTGATCCACCGCGTGAAGAACAGCACCACGTTGGTCTGCGTCAGGTCTTCGGGCGAGAAGTGCTGGGCGCCGTAGTGCAGAAAATCGCGGGTGTGGTCGATCGCCATGATGATCATGACGAGGCCGCGCAGCGTATCGATCGACTGAATGCGGGTTCGCGCCAGCGCCGGCGAGGGAACGCGCGCCTCCAGGGTGGGCATGGGCGGAGACTATAGCGCCCCACGGCTCAGCCGGGCGAATTTTTTGAGACGTCGATGTACAGCCGCTCGATGCGGTCGGCCGACCAGTCCGCATCGTGCGCGCGGACCCATTCGCGGGCCGATCGGGCGAGCGCCTCGCGCCGCAGTGGGTTCGCGATCAGCATCTGAACCGCATCGGCCAGTGCCTCGGCGGCGCCGCATGGGACGGCCACGGCGCGCTCTGGCGCCCAGTCGGCGACGAAGCCGACCGCGGTGCCTGCGACCGGCGTGCCGCAGGCAGCCGCCTCCAGGATCGACACCGGAGCGGCTTCGTGCAGCGACGTCAGCACGGCGAGGTGCGCCTGCTGATAGAGCGGTATCACCGCCTCGGTTGGCAGGAACCCGTGAAACGTCACGTGCGACTGCAGTCCCAGTTCGATCGCAAGTGCCGGCATGGCGCCGTGCATCGTGTCTTCGCCAACCAGATCGAGATGGACGTCGACACCGCGCGACACGAGGTGCCGCACTGCGCGAAGCAGCGTGCCCTGATCTTTGACGGGATGCTGGCGCGCGACATTGATCAATCGCCACGGCGGTCCTTCTGATCGAGGCCGCTGGAGTGAACACGGAGCAGTCCACGCCGATCGGCAGAATCCTCGGCTCGATGCCGAGCGCGCGAGCCAGTCCGGCCTGATATTCAGACCCGACCGTGACGGCCTTCGCGTAGCGGCACATGGTCGCGATGGCAAGGCGCTGGCGCAGCCGGTACTGCGAGCCATATTCAATGTCCGGCACGCTGACGAACTCGCCGCTGTCACACGTGACGACCGACGGAATGCCGAGGCGCCGGCCGGCGGCAACCGCGACGACACCCGACGGGAGACCCCAGTAGCCGTGCAGAACCTCGACGTCGCCGTCTCGTCTGAGCGCCTCGACCAGCGCGGCATATTGACGGCGAATGCCGCGTGGACGGCCGAGATCGTGCACCGTCGCGCCAAGCAGCGAGTAGGTGCAGGGCTGCTCGAGGTACCGCAGCACGTAGATCCGAACGTCATGACGACGCGCGAGCCGTTCGACGAGCGACAGCAGGACCGGAATGACGCGCTCGCGCCCGCTGCGATCGACGCCGCCCGCCACCACGAGCGCAATCCGCATGCGCCATGATACCGGCGCGCGGTGATACACTAACGGCTCTCACCTTGCGCAGCGCAGTCGCCGGCGTCGAACGCTTCGATCACAACGGAGCCAGCCTGATCGATGAGGTGATCGGCGAGTCGACGTCGCGCCATCTCGTGTTTCTTCACGGCTGGGGTCAGCAACCGCGACAGCCTCCGCGGCATCGCCACGCTGTTCCAGCACACGCACCGCGTCCATCTGCTCGACCTGCCGGGATTCGGCGAGGCGCCGCCGCCGCCCGCCGACTGGGACACGATGCACTACACCGATCTCGTCCAGCAGTACGTGCTCGACAAGATCGACGGGCCGATCGTGCTGGTGGGGCATTCGTTCGGCGGCCGCGTCAGCGTCCGGCTGGCCGCCCGGCATCTGCCGCAGATGCGCGGCGTCGTGCTGCATGGGCGTGCCCGGCCTGCCGCAGCCGGCGTTGTCGCGCGCGCGGCTCCGCCGCTGGGGCATCCGCACGCTGCGGCGGGTCCTGGTCGCCGCGCAGCCCGTCATCGGGCCGAAGCGGCGTCGACTGGCACACCGGAACGTTCGGCTCGAAGCGACTATCTCGCCGCCGGTCCGCTGCGCCCGATCCTCGTCCGCGTCGTCAACGAAGATCTCACGGAGAGCGCGCAGTCGATCGCCGTGTCCGGCGCTGCTCATCTGGGGCACGGACGACACCGAGACGCCGCCGTGGCTGGCCGAACGCTACCAGCAGCTCATCGGCGGCCGGGCGACGCTCGAGCTGCTGCCGCACAAGGATCACCATCTCTACACCGGGACCGGCGCGCACCTGTGCGGCGAGAAGATTCGCGGCTGGCTGGACGTGCGCGGCCGATGCCTAGCTTCTGGCCCTGGCTGCCGCTGCTCGCCGCCGCGCATACCTATCTGGCGTGGCGGCGGCTGCTCGCCTACCTGCGCTATTTCCAGCAGGAAGGCTACGAGCAGCTGCGCTTCCTGCGCTGGACCAACGTCCGGTCGCTGACCGATCCGGCGTTCTGGCTGTCGCTTGGCTGCGGCATTTCTGTTGCTGGCTGGCGCCGCGAACCGCGCGCGATGGTGTTTCTGGTTGGCGCCGTGCTGCTGGGACTCGCGCAGCCCGATCCCGCGCCGGTCGGGCAAGATCCCGCTGAAGCTCACGTGGCGCGCGACGCGCGTGCTGACGGTGGCGCGTGGTCCTGGCGTCGGCCGGCTGGATTCTGCTCGACGCAGCGCTGTACGCCGACAGCGGACCTGCAGGCGCCGCTGATTGCCTCGGCGATCGTGTTTGCGCTGCTGCCGCTGCGTGCCTGATCGCCGCCAACGCTGTTCTCTCGCCGTACGAGCAGCACACGCAGCGCCGCTACGAAGCCGACGCCGTGCGGCGCATCGCGCGACGTGCAGCCGTTCATCATCGGCATCACCGGCAGCTACGGGAAGAGCAGCTCGAAGTCGATGCTCGCGCACATCCTGCAGTTCCACGCGCCGACGCTCGCGGCGTCCGGCAGCATCAACACGCTGATGGGGATCACGCGGCACATTCGCGAGGACCTGGTGCACGGCCATCGCTTCATGGTGGTCGAGATGGGCGCGTTCAAGACCGGTTCGATCCGCCGCCTGTGCCAGCTGACGCCGCCGTCGGCCGGCCTGATCACCGCGGTCGGCGACATGCACCTCGAACGGTTCGGATCGACCGACGAGATCGTCCGCGCCAAGAGCGAGCTGGCGCAGGCGCTTCCGCCCGGCGGCCTGCTGGTCGTCAACGCCGACAGCCCCGGCGCGCTGCGCATTGCCAAGGCCGCGACCGCACTGCCGCGTGCTGCTCTACGGCGAAACGTCGACCGAGGATCTCGCGACGCGGGTCGAGCAGATCCGCTTCTCGAAGCGAGGGCACGACCTTCGTGCTCCAGCACGCACGAGCGCGCCTACACGCTGCTTCACGCCGCTCCTCGGCCGCCCGATCATCCTGAACCTGGCCGGCGCGTTCACGCTGGCGACGGCGCTCGGCGTCGATCCGGATGTCGCGGTCGCGGCGCTCCGGACGCTCAAGCCGGTCGTCGAACCGGCTCGAGGTCGTCGAGGAGCGCGGCGTCATCTGGATTCGCGACGCCTACAACTCGAATCAGTTCGGCTTCCGCGCGGCGCTCGAAGTGGCCGCGGCGCTGCCGGTGGCGCGCCGGTTTCTCGCGACGCCCGGCGTCATCGAGCTGGGCGCGCAGCAGTTCGACGTCAATCGCGCGCTGTCGCGAGGAAGCGTCGGCGGTGTGCGACAACACGCTGGTCGTGGCCGAGACCAACCGCGAGGCGTTCGTCGCGGGTCATCGCGACGCCGGGCGCGAAGCGCGCCTGGTGCCGGTGCCGAATCGCACCGAGGCGTTCCGCTGGCTGCGCGAGCACGCTGAAGGAAGGCGACGCCGTCATCCTCGAGAACGACCTGCCGGATCTCTACGAGCGGACCGCCGGCGTGTTCTGGAAGGACGGCAGCGGGGTCGGCGTCATGAGCGCACGACGGTCGCAGACGGTGGCCGTGCTGTTCGGCGGGCGCTCGCTCGAGCACGACGTCTCGGTCGTCAGCGGACTGCAGATCCTGCACGCCATCGATCCGGATCGGTTCGCGCCGATGCCGATCTACATCGATCAGGCGACTGCGCTGGTGGATCGGCGACGACCTGTGGCACACGCGAGGCGTTCAAGGGCGGCGGGCCCGATCGCGCGCGCCTGACCGAAGTCACGCTGTCGCCCGGCTTCGGCACGTCGACGCTCGTGCCGGTCTCCGGCCGGCGATGCCGGGCGTCAGGCGCACGCGGCAGTCGCCGTCGACGTGTTCGTGCCGGTGCTGCACGGCACCTTCGGCGAGGACGGCTGCGCTCCAGGGCGCTGCTCGAGCTCGGCGGCTGCGCCTACGTCGGCTGCGGCGTGCTGGCGTCGGCGGTCGGCATGAACAAGCGCGTCACGAAGATCGTCGCCGCGCAGGCCGGCGTGCCGGTCGTGCCCGTGGCGTGTCGTGCGAGCGCGTCGGTGCTCGATCGCGGATCGCGCGTGGCTGCACGACGCTGCCGGCGCAGCGTCGCAGTCGCGCTTCGGCTGGCCGGTGATCGTCAAGCCGTGCAACCTGGGATCGAGCGCCGGCGTGTCGACGGCCGCTCGACGCCGACGAGCTCATCGCCGGCGTCCTCAAGGTGTTCGAGTACGACGTCGAAGCGCTGATCGAGCCGTTCATCAAGAATCGGCTCGAGCTGAACGTCGCCGTCGCCGGGCTCGACGAGCCGGTGGCGTCGGTGACCGAGATGCCGGTGACCAGCCAGGCGTCGCCGCTGTCGTTCAGCGAGAAATACAAGCGCCAGGGACGGAAGAGCGTCGGCTCGAGCGAGGGGATGGCCGGCGCGCTGCGCGTGCTCGATCCCGACGATCTGCCGGCGGAGATGCGCGCGCGCGCGCAGCAGCTACGCGACGACGGTGTTCGCGGCGCTCGGCTGCGAGGGCATCTCGCGCATCGACTTCCTCATCGACGCCGACACGCAACGAGCTGTACTTCAACGAGATCAACACGCTGCCCGGTTCGCTGGCGTTCTACCTGTGGTCGGCGGCGCCGCACTACTGGACGATCACCGATCTGCTGACGCGCCTGATCGACCGCGCGGAGCAGCTGCGCGCCATGAAGCGCGGCCTGCAGCGCAAGCCTCCGGCCGAACTGCGGCTGCTCTCATAAGAGCGCGCGAGCGCGGTCTTCAGAGACACGAAGACACGAAGGCACGAAGACAAATCTCACGACGCAGGACACGAAGCCTGCGTGTCCTCTGCGTGCTCAGCGGCCTCTGCGTTGATCGTCGTATCAGTACCTTACGCTTCTGCTGGCGCACGATGTCGAACTTGGCGGTGTCGGCGATCGCCATGACGGCCATCACGCCGGCCTGGACCGGGTCCGAGACGACGAGATCGACCACGTCGGGCACGCTGCCGGCCATGTTCAGCGAGATGACGCGCAGCCCCTGCGGCGCGGACTTCCTCGACCGCTCGCGAAATCTCGCCGCCCATGATCGACCCGGCGAGCACGAGCAGTCGCACGCGAGGCAGGCGGACGACCGCGCGGACCGCGCTGGCGAGCGCTTCCTCGCCGACGAGCGGAATCGTGTCGACCGAGATCCGCTCGCCGCGGATGTTGTGCCGATCGGCCTCCGCGATCGCGCCGAGCGCCACCTGGCCGACCTGCGCCCCGCCGCCCATGATGATGATGCGCTTGCCGTAAATCTTCGAGAACGACGGCGTCGTTTCGATGCTCGACACGCCGGGAACCGCCCGCAGCTGCGCCGAGAGCGGATCGATCGCGCCGTCGAGCGAGAACTCGAGGTAGACCTGCGCTTCGCGATCCTGCGGGCTGTGGATATTCGACGTAGGTGATGTTGGCCGAGTGATCGGCCAGCACCTTCGTCAGGCCGAACAGGATGCCCGGCTGGTTGGTGACGGTCGCAAGCACGGCGTAAGCGGTCATAGGGTTCAAATACCCTACCACGGAGGACACAGAGGACACGGAGTGGACGGAGACGATAGCGTCGCAGGACGCCGCGTAGCGGCGTTGTCGGATGGCAGGATCCTGGAACGCAAGTCCGTGGGAACCGGCATGTGACTTGTGTTCTCAGGATCCTGCGATCCGATCAGCGGTCGGCTCCGCCGACCGCCCTGCGACGCACGTCCAGTCTCTGCGTCGTCTCCGCGGACTCTGCGGCCTCTGCGGTGAATGTCGTGTCTTACGAGCCGTCGCGAATGACCCGGCACGACTCGATGTCGAACGTCACGTCGCCGAGGGTCAGGCGCGTCTGGTCGCGCAGGCTCGCGATGAAGGCAAGGAATCGTTCGACGTCGCGCGCGTTGGTCACGAGTCCGAGGGACGCCCGGATGGCGCCGGCGCTCTTGCCGCCGCGGTCCTGCATGAACTGGACGAAGCGGGGAAGGGTCATGTCGCCGCCGGTATCGGCGGCCGCGCGCATGTCGTCCTCGGTGAGCCCTTCGGCCAGTTCGCCCGCGCCCGGATTGCAGAAGCATCCCGTGCGCAGCGAGATCCGTTCGAGGCTGGCCAGTTCCTCGACGCGCCGGTAGTCGAGCAGTCCGCCTTCCGGGTCGTAGCAGTTCATCGTGATCGTCCCGCCCCGCATGCTCATCGTCGTCGGCCCATAAATGCGGACCATGTGGCGGCCGTTGCTGTGGCGGAGGGCGAGCAGTTCCTGGAGCAGCCAGCCTGCCAGGCACGAGACGCGCGCGCTGATGGTCGCCATGCCGATGCGCTGCAGGTGGCGAAGGCCGATTTCGACCGCGGGAATGCTCAGGTAATTGAGCGTGCCGTCCTCGAAGCCCGCTTCGCGCGGCGACAGGATGTGCACGCGTCCCTGCACGGTCGCGAAATTGACCGTGCCGCCGGCGAACCACGGGCGTATCGAGGCGCGGCAGCGCCTCGTTTCTGACCAGCAGGCAACCGACGCCGGTTGGATAGCCGAACATCTTGTAGAACGAGATGGCGACGAACTCCGGCTTGACCGCTGCGAGATCGAGCGGATTGGTCGGCACGAACGCCGCCGCATCGAGGAGCACGTCCCAGCCTCGTTCGTGCGCCTGCTCGACGAACTCGAGCGGATGCTTGACGCCTGAGAAATTCGACTGGGCCGGGTAGGCGAAGAGATTCGGGTGCAGCGGATCCCCCGATCGAGCGCTTCGCCGAGCGCTGCCTGATCGACGCGCAAATCGGGGACGGTCAGCGGCACGTAGTCCACGCGCGCGCCCTTCGCCAGCGCGAACTCTCGAATGCCGTTGACCGAGTTGTGGTTGTCGAAGGTCAGCAAGCAGGCGGGAGCCGCGCTGAAACCCGTAGCTCTCGCCGACGTGCTTCAACGCACCGCTCGCGTTCAGCGTGAAGATGGCCGTGTAGTCGTCGGTCGCGTGGAAATGGTCGAGCACCGCGGCGCGCGCGCCTTCGACCAGCGTGGTCGTCGCGCTGGAGGTCAGGCTCGCCGAGTGCGGGTTGCCCAGCACCTGCTGCGCGAGAAACTCCGCGTGGCGGCGGATTTGGGATTCGCCGTACAACCCGGCGCCGGTGTAGTCGAGATAAACGTGATCGGCCTCGTCGAGCCGCGAGTACTCCGCCTGGCGGAGCGCATCGAGGGCGGCCGTCGCCTGATACTCCGGCAGGTCGGCTGGCGAAGTTCGGTTCGCCTTGAGTGACATCGTCAATGCGGATCGGGCTATGGCACCGCGCTTCGATGCTTGTTCACGAAGGCGCCCAGCTCTCCATTTCCCGGAAAATCTTCGAGGAGTGCCTGCGCCGTCGCGGTCGCCTCCACGAGTTTCTTCTCGCGGACCTGAATCTCCCACAGTCCGAAGCGCGCCTCGGTGTTGGCGTAGTAGTCGCCCTGCACCAGCGCCGCTTCTCCCATGACCGACACCGCGCGTTTCCGGTTGCCGCCGCCAAGCACCCAGCGGATGCCCCACGCCGTTCTGGTGTCGACGATGTAGTCGATCCAGGCACGGGCGACCCTGGCGCGAAGATAGTGCGGATCGCGTTCGAGGACCGCGTCGAGCGAGTGCCGTCCCTCCCAGTATTCGCTCCAGCCGCTGCGGCGTCCCAGCGTCGCCAGGTTCAGCCACAACTGATTCAGATCGAGCTTCGCGAGGAAGAACAGCGCGTCGATGTTGTCGGGATTCGTTTTGAGCTGGGCGCGCGCCTGCGCGAGTCCTTCGGTCGTGACGCTCTTGAACGTGGCCAGCAGCTCAGAACAAGTGGCGCACTGCTTGAGCGCCTCGTCCTTGTCGGACGTGCTCTCCGGAATCAGGCGCTTCAGTTGAAACAGCACCGCGGCCGAGCGCAGCTCCTGTGCCGCGAGGTTCGACGGATCGGCCTGCACGATCTCGCGTGCCATCGCCTCCGCCTCTGCGAAATGGCTGTTGTAGAACTTCGACTGCGCGTCGGTCAGCAGCGGAACCGGCGGCGCATCGGCGTTGCCGCGAGGCCCGCCGGCCTGCGCCGCATCCACCGTGCGGGTGGCCGCGCCGATACTGACGAGAAATGCGACTGCGAGAACGAGGGTGATGGGATGTATGCACGAGTATAGCGTGTCACCTCCTCGATGAGGTTCGGCTAAGATCACGAAGCGCGCCATGAATCTGCTCGAATTCGTCCGCGGTTGCACATTCGACGATTTTCTCCTCCTGCCGCAGCTCGGCATCGTGCCGAGCCGCGATCCCGACGCGATCGACCTGAGCACGCGTTTTTCTGAACATCTGACGATCCGGCGGCCGATCGTGTCGGCCAACATGGACACGGTCACGCGAGCGGCGATGGCGGTCGTGCTCGCCGAAGAAGGCGGCATTGGCGTCGTCGACCGCGGCTTTCGCGCCGGCGACATCGCGCCGCAGGTGACCGAGGTGTCGGCGGTCAAGCGCACGCAGCACGGCGTCATCCTGGATCCGCATGGGATCGTCGAGGACGCGCTGGTCAGCGACGCGCTCGCGCTGATGAAGAAGACCGGCGTCGGCACGCTGACGGTCGTCGATCACGCCGGACGGTTGAAAGGCCTGCTCACCGAGCGCGACGTCCGCTTCGTGCCGCGCGACACGCGGGTCGTCGAGCGCATGACGCCGCGCCAGCGCCTGACCGTGCACGTCGGCCCGATTTCGAGCGCCGACGCCGAAGCGATGATGGCGACGCACAAGATCAAGAAGCTGCCGCTCGTCAATCCGGACGGCACGGTGCTGGGGCTCATGACCGCCAGGGACCTCATCAACCACCGGCGTCATCCGTTTGCGACGCGGGACGAGCGCGGGCGCTTGCGCGTCGCGGCGGCGGTCGGCGCGACCGGCGACTACCTCGAACGAGCGGCGGAGGTGCTGCGCGCCGGCGCGGACGCGCTCGTCATCGACATCGCGCACGGTCATTCGCGCGTGATGGAGCGGGCGATCGAGCAGCTCCGCGCGCGGTTCGGCAGCGTCGAACTGATCGCCGGCAACGTCGCGACGGCTGAAGGCGCGCGTTTCCTCGTGGACCGCGGCGTCAACGCCGTCAAGGTCGGCATCGGTCCGGGCGGCGGCTGCACGACGCGGCTGACCACCAACTTCGGCGTGCCGCAGGTCGAGGCGCTCGTGCAGGCGCGGATCGGCGGTCGGCGATCGCGTGCCGATCATCGCCGACGGCGGCATCCGCCGCGACGGCGGCATTGCGCAGGCGCTGCTGTTCGGCGGCGAATCCGTCATGCTCGGCAGCGCCTTCGCCGGGACCGCAGGAGACGCCCGGCGAGATCGTCCTGAAGTCGGTGCTGATGCCGGAGTCGCAGAAGGTCGTGCAGGTTCCCTTCAAGGTCTTCCGCGGCATGGCGTCGCTGGCGGCGGTCCGGGATCGCCTGGATCTCGAGGAGGCGGACGCGCACGAAGTCGAGGCATTCGGCGCCGAGGGGCTCGAGGTCAGCGTGCCGGCGCGCGGGTCGGTCCGCACGATCATCCACGACATGCTGAAGCACCTGTGCTCGTCGATCAGTTACGGCGGCGCGTGCAGCCTCAAGGACCTGCAGGAGCGCTTTCGCGCCGATCCCGAGCGCTATCTCGTGAAGCTCTCGGCCGCCTCACGGACCGAATCCTTCCAGCGTTAAGCCCGGCCACATCGGCCCCGATCCGCATAAGGGATCGGTGTAGACTGGCGCCGCAGATCAGCGACTTTCAGGGGAGGCGCCCATGCGTTCGCGTGTTGCGGTCCTGTTCGCCGTCGTCGTCGCCGGATGGCTGTGGCTCGATGCGCGGGCGCAGACCAACGCCCCGGTGGTGTCCGGCGCGCACCGCTTCGAGAAGGTCACCGACGGCATCTACTACTCGACCTCGTCCGGCACGATGAACGTCGGCGCCAACTCGCCGGTCATCATCACCGACACCGAGGCGCTCATCATCGATTCGTCGATCACGCCGGCGTCGGCGCGGGCGATGGTGGCGGACCTCAAGGCGATCACCGACAAGCCGATCAAGTTCGTCGTCGACTCGCACTATCACTACGACCACGCGCACGGCAATCAGATCTTCGGGCCCGACGTGCAGGTCATCGGCCACGAGAACACCTACAAGCGCCTGCTGACCAATGTGCTCGAGCAGTACACGTATCTGAGCAGCGTGCAGAACATTCCGGCAGCGCGTGGACGGCCTGCGCCAGCGCATCGCCGAGGAAAAGGATCCGCAGCAGAAGGCGACGCTCGAGCGCCAGATGAACGTGTCGCTCGCGTATCTCGAGCAGGTGAAGGAAATCAAAGTCACGCCGCCCAACACCGACGTTCAAGGCCGACATGACGCTGCATCGCGGCGGCCGGGAAATCCGGCTCCTGTATCTCGGCCGCGGCCACACCGACACCGACGTCGTCGTCTACCTGCCCAAGGAGCGGATTGTCTGCACCGGCGACCTGATGGAATCGCAGATTTCCTACATGGGCGATTCGTATCCTGACGAGTGGCCCGCGACCCTCGACAAACTGCTGGCGATCGACTTCGATACGGTGATGCCGGGGCACGGCGTCGTGTTCAAGGGCAAGCAGAAGATCCAGGTGTTCCAGTCCTACGTGCGCGAAGTGGTCCGCCAGGTGACCGAACTGCGCCGTCAGGGGTTGTCGCCGGAGGATGCCGCGCAGAAAGTCGACGTGACGAAATTCAGCGGAGAATTCCCGGGGATTCGGGGCGTCGGCATCGATCCGGCCGGCGTTCGCCGCATCTACAAGCTCGCGCAGCAGCCTGAACCTGCGAATAGCCGGTCGTGAATCTGAAGAGGGACGCACGTCCTCATTGAAGACACAAGGAGACGTTATGGAGCGCAAGAAAGCGTCGGATTTCCCACAGGAGCTGCTCGACCTGTTTCACGAATATCAGCACGGCGAGATCACGCGCCGGACGTTTTTCGATCGCGCCGGCAAATACGCGGTCGGCGGCCTGACGGTCGCGACGATCTTCGAGAGCCTGCAGGCCGAACTACGCCTGGGCCGAGCAGGTCAAGAAGGACGATGCGCGGGTCAAGGCGAGCGTCGAGACCGTGGCGTCGCCGCAGGGGAACGGCACCATCAAGGGCTACTTCGCCCGTCCCGCCGCGGCCAGCGGCAAGCTGCCGGCGGTGATCGTCGTGCACGAGAATCGCGGGCTCAATCCCTACATCGAGGATGTGGCGCGGCGCTTTGCGGTCGCGAATTTCGTCGCGTTCGCGCCGGACGGTCTCACATCAGTCGGCGGCTACGGCGGCGACGATGAGAAGGGCGCGGCGCAGTTCCGGACGGTCGACGGCGCGAAGATGATGAACGACTTCGAGGCGGCCGCGCGCTGGCTGAAAGCACGGCCCGAATCGAACGGCAAGCTCGGCGCGATCGGGTTCTGCTACGGCGGCGGCGTCGTGAATACGCTGGCCGTGCGCCTCGGCGCGGATCTCGGCGCCGGCGCGCCGTTCTACGGCCGTCAGCCGAGCGCCGAGGACACGGCCAAGATCAAGGCGCCGCTCCTCCTGCACTACGCGCAGAACGATCAGGGAATCGATGCCGGCATCCCGGCGTTCGAGGCGGCGCTCAAGGCGAACAACAAGAGCTATCAGATCTTCGTGTACGACGGCACGCAGCACGGCTTCCACAACGACACGACCCCGCGCTACGACGAAGCCGCCGCCAAGCTGGCGTGGACCCGCACGCTCGAATTGTTCAATAAGACGCTCAGGTGATGCTTGCGGGCTCCGGGCTCCGGGCTCCAGGATTTTCTGAAGCCTGAAGCCTGAAGCCTGAAGCCTGAAGCCTGAAGCCTGATAGCCTGAGTCCCGCGTCTATTGCAGCACCGTCCGATTCAGCCAGATCACGTTGTCCCAGCTCACCGGCCGCTCGGTGCCGTCGAACAGCTTCGCGTAGCTGCCGCCTGACGCTTTGAAGGAAAACTCCTTCACCTTGTCCGGCGGATTGGTCGTCGGATTGCGCAGGATGTCGAGGACCTGTTCCTGCCGCCAGGTCTGCACGACCGCCGGATTCTTTGCTGAGTAGAACTTGCCTTCGGTCGGATTGCCGCGGTTGGCGCTTCCGTGCTCGTACTTGATGTGCAGTTCGAGGTGCTCGCCGGTGGCGGCCTGGAAGACCCAGTCCTGCGAATCGATTGCCGGCCCGGACGCGCCGATGGACGTCGCGCGGGTCATCGAGTGCGAGGCGGCGGCGAGATAGACGCCGAACGGACCGGGTGCGTCCGCGGGGTCGTCGACCAGGCCGCCGATGACGACCTGGGCATTCGCGCCGCCCGGATCCTTGACCGGCGCGGCGAGGTAGACGAACCGGCTCGATCCCTTGCCGACCGGCTTGCCGTCAGGTCCGTTGATCGTCGTGCGGTCCACGAAGATTGCGCGCAGGTTGCAGTCCTTGGCCGGGCCCTGCGTGGCCACGTTCGGCGTGAAGCCGGCGGGGAGGGCCGCGGCGAGCGCCGCATCGTTGACGTGCAGATCGAGTTGGAAGCGCGCTTCGTTGCTGACTTCCACCGGCGCTTGCGCACGCAGCTGCGGTATCGCCAGAACCAGCGCGGCCGCCGCAACCGCGGCTCCGATGAGTGGGCGGATCGGTTGTGGTGACATCTGACGCTCCTTGATTGGTCGATCAGGACGTGGAGACGCGCGGATTATATCCGCCCGACTCACCGAACCGTCAGGAACAGGCGATAGCGCTGCGGCGGGTCGCAGTACGGCGCGAGGTGGATCACGTCCACCCGGTATTGGCCGGGCGTGGATGCCTTGCCCGTCCACGATCGGCCGGCGTCGGGCACGGGAGTGTTCGCGGCCGCCCGCTGGTCCGGCGCCAGGACGCGAATGGTCGCATCATGCCCGCGAAAGCCCTCGATCCGCGCGTCGAGTGTTTCGCCCGCCTTGAGATCCACGAGAAACGTTTCGACGTTCTGGCGCGCGAGCCAGCCGGCCGCCTGGCCCGTTCGGGTACCTTTCGTGTCCACAAACTGCACGCGTTCCGGCAGCTCGCCGTGCCGGCTGACTCAACGATGGCGGCGGTACCCTGATGCGCGCGATCTGGTAGCGCCCGTTCTTGAGGGGCGCCCACACGATGCCGTCGCCGATCATGATGCCGTCAGATGAGACGACCGCCGCGTGCGGCGGCGCCGGCGTACCGGGCTCCGCGACGCGGCTGTCCGCGATCGCGCACCGGACCTCAGGCGTCAACGCCGCGTCGTAGATCCGCGTGAGGGTCGCCGCATCCGCGACCGGAACGTTGAAGCCGCTCGAGAGGACCGTGGCCGGATACTGAAACAGCGCCGCGACCGCGCGACGGTCGTGTGCGTCAACGGCACGCTGCAGGCGATCGAGGAAATCCGCCGCCCGGCTGCGCAGCGCGGAAGGAGTCGCAGGCGCAGTCTGCGCGGACAGCGCCGTCGATACGGCGGCCGCAAAGCGCCAGCGCGCCCAGGACGCGCCGGACGCGCCACAGGCCGCCGGAAGCGTCACCGCGAGTGCGCATGCTATTTTTATAGCATGTGTGCTAGATTAATAACACCTATGGCCACCACCAAGGCGCACGCGCTGACCCGCCGCGAACGGCAGATCATGGACGTCCTCTACCGGCGGGGCCGCGCCACCGCCGCGGAAGTGCTCGCCGACCTGTCCGGCGATCCGAACTATTCGACCGTCCGGACGCAGTTGCGCGTCCTCGAAGACAAGGGCCACGTGCGCCACGAGGACGACGGCCTGCGCTACGTCTATAGTCCGGCGGTGCCGCGTCATGCGGCGCGGCGTTCGGCGCTCCGGCATCTCGTCAACACGTTCTTCGACGGCTCCGCCGAGAAAGTGGTCGGCGCGCTGCTCGGCGGCGACGGCTCGAAACTGACCGACGAAGAACTCGATCGCATCGAGGATCTCGTGGCGAAGGCCCGAAAGGACGGCCGGCGATGACGGCGTTCGCTGAACTGATCGTAAAAGCGTCCCTGGTCATGCTGCTCGGGATGGCCTGCGCCTGGCTGGCGCGCCGGCGGGCGGCCGCGCTCAGGCACTGGATCATCGCCTCCGGCATCGTCTGCGGCGCGTTGCTGCCGCTTCTGAGCGAGATGGCGCCGGCCTGGTCGTACACCACGTTCCAGTCATCGCCTTCCGCAGGTGTCGATGGCGCCGAGATGACGATGGAGTTCGTCCTGGACCGGGCGGAGCGCGCAGTCATCGCGCCGGCGACGCGCCGGCGAGCCGCAGGGAAGCGGTGCACCGGTCAGCCGCACGACGACGTGGCTCGTTGCGCTGTGGGCCGGCGGCTTCCTGGTCAGCGCGGCTTCGCTTTTCTCCGGATTGTTCCGGGTCTCGTGGCTGGCTGCGCGATCGCCGGCGGCCGCTGGCGAGTGGGATCAGGTGGCGGTCGCGGTATCGACGGCGTACGGCGTCGACCGGCCGATCCGCGTGTTGCAAAGCGCGCATCCATCGCTGCTCGTCACGTGGGGCTGGCTCCGTCCGGTGATCATCCTGCCGCGGGCGGCGGCCGCCTGGTCAGCCCGGCGCATGCGGATCGTCCTCAGCCACGAACTGGCGCACGTCAGCCGGGGGGACTGGGCGGTGCAGATGGTGGCGGGACTGATTCGCGCGGCCTACTGGTTCAATCCGGTCGTCTGGGTCGCGTGCCGGCAGCTGCGGGACGCCAGCGAAGAGGCGTGCGACGACGCGGTCATCGCGAGCGGGATCAGAAATATCGACTACGCGGAAGAACTGGTGACGGTGGCGCGCGCGCTGGCCGCGGCGCGGTGCGATTGGCATCCGGCGCCGGCGATGGCGAGGCCTTCGAGCCTCGAGAGGAGAGTGACAGCCATGCTGACCCAACGAACCGATCGACGACCCGCGGCCTGGACGGCGCGCCTCACGACGAGCCTGGCGGTCGCTCTTCTGGCAGTCATGGTCGCCGGGTTCGACGTGCTCGCGCAGTCGTTCGCGACGCTGTCGGGCACCGTGGTCGACCAGACCGGCGCGTTCGTCCCGCGTGCGTCGCTCGTGCTGGTGAAGCGCGATGCCGACGCGCGCTACGAAATCCACAGCAGCGACACCGGCGTGTACTCGTTCGAAGGACTGGCGCCGGGACGCTACGAGTTGCAGGCGCAGAGCCCTGGATTCAGGAACCTCGTCGGCGAGGTCGTCGTCGACGGACGCAACCTGCAGCGCAACATCACGCTCCAGGTCGGCGCGCTCCAGGAAACCATCAGCATCGTCCATCGCGCCGGGGATCCGGTCGAGACGGGCGACCGGCCGCGCCAGCCGCGGCGCGAGAGTTTTGTCGGCAACACGGCGTGCGTGCCGTCAGTCGTCGGCGGACGGATCGAGCCGCCGACCAAGATCGCCGACGCCCGTCCGCGTTATCCGGCGCAGCTCGCCGCGTCCTCGGCGGGAGCGGTCATCGTGCTGAATACCGTGATCGGCACCGACGGGTTCGTCCGCGACGCGCGCGCGGCGGAACCGGGCGCGGATCCGGATTTCCTCGCCTCGGCGATCGCCGCGGTTCAGCAGTGGCAGTTCACCCCGACGCTCCTCAATTGCGTGCCGATCGAGGTCGAGATGACGGTGACGGCACGATTCAGCGTGCGATAGCCTTGGACCGCATGCGCGTGACACGCCTGGTGCGCCCGGCGGCGTTCTGGAGCGTCGTGATTGCGATGGCCGTGCCGGCGGCCGCCCAGGCGCCGGTCGCCGATGTGGTCTACATCCCGACGCCCGCAGAGGTCGTCGTCGCCATGATGGAAATGGCGCACGTCGGGAAGGGCGATGTCGTGTACGACCTGGGATCCGGCGACGGCCGGATCGTCATCGCGGCGGTCAAGGACTTCGGTGCGGCCCGTGGCGTCGGCGTCGAGATCGACCCGGTGCACGTCCAGGAAGCGCGCGCGAACGCCAGGCGGGCCGGCGTCGCTGACCGTGTCGAATTCCGCCAGCAGGATTTGTTCGCGACGAACCTGAGCGAGGCGACCGTGGTCGCCTTGTACCTGTTGCCGGCGCTGAATCTTCAACTGCGGCCGAAGCTGCTGGCCGAACTGAAGCCGGGCACGCGCATCGTGTCGCACGCGTTCGACATGGGGGATTGGGCCCCGGACGAAGCGCGCATGGTCAACCGCCGGATGGTGTATCTGTGGACCATTCCGCGTTAGATCGACGCGCGAAAGCCGGGCCCGTCTGCCGCTAAACTGCCCGGTGTGACGCGTCAACTGGGCGCGGTGATTGTCGGTCTGGCGCTGTCGGCCTGCGCCGCGCGCCGCCCGCCCGCTGCGCGGCGACTACGGGATTCCGCGTTGTCCGCCCGCCGCCGCCGACTATCTGCTGCTGCCCGACGCCCTGCAATGCTGGTTCGACGCGCCGCACGGCCGATGGCGGACGCTCTCGCGCGAATCCCACTACGCGGTCCTGGTCGTGCAGGTGGAAGCGATGGATCTGGACGATGCGGAGGCGATTGCGCAGGCGTTCGTCGCGAACCTGCGCGCGGCGTTTTCCGAGATTCTGATCTACGCCCAGCGCGAGGGCGAGCCCTCGACGATTCGCCGCGTCCGCTGGACGGCGGCCGATGGATTCGAGACGCTCGAATTCGAAGTCCCGGAGTGACTCCCGCTACAATTTATCCGTGCGTGTCCTGTTGGCCTGCCTCATGGCGTCCATTGCGGGCGGCGTCATTCTCTCGGCGCAGAAACCGATCCACGGCTTCATCGAGCCGATGCCGACCGCGAAGCTGAAACAGCTGTTTCCCAAGGCGGCGGCGTTCACGCCGCGCGGTGAAAAGGATCCGCTGTACTTCACCGCCTACGACGCCGACCCCGGCGCACGCGGCGCCAGGCCGGTGGGCTACGCATTCTGGACCATCGATCTGGTGCCGGAAGAGCGCGGCTACCACGGTCACATCCATATGCTCATCGGCATGGATCTGCGCGGGCGGATCGCCGGCGTGATCATGGACCTGAACACCGAGCCGTACGGCGACATCTCCATCAACCTTCCCGAGTTCCCCGGGCAGTTCAAGGGCAAGAGCATCCGCGACCGCTTCGAGACCGGCGCCGACGTCGACGTCGTGTCGCGCGCGACCATCAGCGTCAGGGCCGCCGCGCGCGAGATTCGCGAAAGCGCCCGGATCGTGGCGCGCGCCGTTCTGAAGCCGGAGGACGTGAAGTAACCCCAGTCCCGAGCCCGAGCCCCAGCCCCGAGCCCCGAGCCTCCAACCTCCAATCTCAGCCTCCGAGTCCCCAGCTCCGAGTGGCTCCACCTTTGCTGAGGTTGTCGCGAATTTGTCGTCCACGTTGTGAAAAACGACTGAAACTTATCCACGAAAGTGGAGATCTGTCATTTTTTGATGCACGGATGAGGTAGTCCGCGCGAGGCCTGAGGAAATGGAACCTAAGAGCGGCCAGACTGCGACCCTCGACTCGAACCGGTATCCGCCCGATGCCCGGGCGGCCGATCCGTTTTCGAAAGCGCTCCTTTCGGCGCTCCTGTCGTTGCGTGACGGCGACTTCGCGGTCCGCCTGCCCGCCGGACCTGACCGGCGTCGACGGCAAGATCGCCGACGCCTTCAACGACATCGCGGCGGTCAGCGACCGGCGCGCGCGCGAGACCGCGCGCGTCTCCCGCGCGGTCGGCAAGGAAGGCAAGCTCAAACAGCGCATGACGGTTCCGGGCGTGGTCGGCGGCTGGGCCGACGAGGTCGCCGCGTCAACACGCTGATCGACGACCTGGTCTGGCCGACGACCGAAGTGACGCGCGCGGTCGGCGCGGTGGCCAAGGGCGACCTCGGCCAGTCGATGGCGCTCGAAGTCGACGGCCGTCCGCTCGAAGGCGAGTTCCTCCGCTCGGCGAAGCTGGTCAACAAGATGATCGACCAGCTGTCGGTGTTCACCTCCGAGGTGACGCGCGTCGCGCGCGAGGTCGGCACCGAAGGCAAGCTCGGCGGCCAGGCGCAGGTGCAAGCGGCGTGTCGGGCGTCTGGAAGGAGCTCACCGAGTCGGTCAACCAGATGGCCGGCAACCTGACGGCGCAGGTGCGCAACATCGCCGACGTGACGATCGCCGTCGCCAACGGCGACCTGTCCAAGAAGATCACCGTCGACGTCCGCGGCGAGATCCTGCAGCTGAAGGAAGCCATCAACACGATGGTCGATCAGCTGCGCGGGTTCGCGGCGGAAGTGACGCGCGTCGCGCGCGAGGTCGGCACCGAAGGCAAGCTCGGCGGCCAGGCGGTCGTGCCGGGCGTCGCCGGCACGTGGAAGGACCTCACCGACTCGGTCAACGCGATGGCGTCGAACCTGACCGCGCAGGTCCGCAACATCGCCGGCGTCACGACCGCCGTCGCGCGCGGCGACCTGTCGCGCAAGATCACGGTCGACGTCAAGGGCGAGATTCTCGAGCTGAAGGACACCATCAACACGATGGTCGATCAGCTGAACGCGTTCGCCTCGGAAGTGAGCCGCGTCGCGCGCGAGGTCGGCACCGAAGGCAAGCTCGGCGGCCGCGCCGAAGTGCCGGACGTCGCCGGCACCTGGAAGGACCTCACCGACTCGGTCAACGCGATGGGCGCGAACCTCACCGCGCAGGTCCGCAACATCGCCGAGGTGACCACCGCCGTCGCGCGCGGCGACCTGTCGCGCAAGATCACGGTCGACGTCAAGGGCGAGATCCTCGAGCTGAAGGACACCATCAACACGATGGTCGATCAGCTGAACGGCTTCGCGTCGGAAGTGACGCGCGTGGCGCGCGAGGTCGGCACCGAAGGCAAGCTCGGCGGCCAGGCGGTCGTGCCCGGCGTCGCCGGCACGTGGAAGAACCTGACCGACTCGGTCAACTCGATGGCGTCGAACCTCACCGGCCAGGTGCGCAACATCGCCGACGTCGCCACCGCGATCGCGCGCGGCGACCTGTCGCGCAAGATCACGGTCGACGTCAAGGGCGAGATCCTCGAGCTGAAGAACACCATCAACACGATGGTCGATCAGCTGAACGCGTTCGCCTCGGAAGTCAGCCGCGTCGCGCGCGAGGTCGGCACCGAAGGCAAGCTCGGCGGCCAGGCGGCGGTGCCCGGCGTGGCCGGCACGTGGAAGGACCTCACCGACAACGTCAACTCGATGGCGTCGAACCTCACCGGCCAGGTGCGCAACATCGCCGACGTCGCGACGGCGATCGCGCAGCGGCGACCTGTCGCGCAAGATCACGGTCGACGTCAAGGGCGAGATCCTGCAGCTGAAGAACACCATCAACACGATGGTCGATCAGCTGAACGCGTTCGCGTCGGAAGTGAGCCGCGTCGCGCGCGAGGTCGGCACCGAAGGCAAGCTCGGCGGCCAGGCCGAAGTGCCGGACGTCGCCGGCACGTGGAAGGACCTCACCGACAACGTCAACTCGATGGCGTCGAACCTCACCGGCCAGGTGCGCAACATCGCCGACGTCGCCACCGCGATCGCCAACGGCGACCTGTCGCGCAAGATCACGGTCGACGTCAAGGGCGAGATTCTCGAGCTGAAGAACACCATCAACACGATGGTCGATCAGCTGAACGCGTTCGCCTCCGAAGTGACGCGCGTCGCGCGCGAGGTCGGCACCGAAGGCAAGCTCGGCGGCCAGGCGGTCGTGACCGGCGTCGCCGGCACCTGGAAGGACCTCACCGACAACGTCAACTTCATGGCGTCGAACCTGACCGGCCAGGTGCGCAACATCGCCGAGGTCGCCACCGCCGTCGCGCGCGGCGACCTGTCGCGCAAGATCACGGTCGACGTCAAGGGCGAGATTCTCGAGCTGAAGAACACCATCAACACGATGGTCGATCAGCTGAACGCCTTCGCGTCCGAAGTGAGCCGCGTCGCGCGCGAGGTCGGCACCGACGGCAAGCTCGGCGGCCAGGCGGTCGTGCCCGGCGTCGCCGGCACCTGGAAGGACCTCACCGACAACGTCAACCAGATGGCCGGCAACCTGACGGCGCAGGTCCGCAACATCGCCGAGGTGACGATCGCCGTCGCCAACGGCGACCTGTCGAAGAAGATCACCGTCGACGTCCGCGGCGAGATTCTGCAGCTCAAGGACACCATGAACACGATGGTCGAGCAGCTGCGATCGTTCGCCGCCGAAGTGACGCGCGTGGCGCGCGAGGTCGGCACCGAAGGCAAGCTCGGCGGCCAGGCCGAAGTGCCCGGCGTCGGCGGCACCTGGAAGGACCTCACCGACAACGTCAACTCGATGGCGTCGAACCTGACCGGCCAGGTGCGCAACATCGCCGACGTCGCGACCGCGATCGCGCGCGGCGACCTGTCGCGCAAGATCACGGTCGACGTGAAGGGCGAGATCCTCGAGCTGAAGAACACCATCAACACGATGGTCGATCAGCTGAACGCCTTCGCCTCGGAAGTCAGCCGCGTCGCGCGCGAGGTCGGCACCGAAGGCAAGCTCGGCGGCCAGGCGCTGGTGCCCGGCGTCGCCGGCACCTGGAAGGACCTGACCGACAACGTCAACTCGATGGCGTCGAACCTGACCGGCCAGGTGCGCAACATCGCCGAGGTCACCATCGCGGTCGCCAACGGCGACCTGTCGCGCAAGATCACCGTCGACGTCCGCGGCGAGATCCTGCAGCTCAAGGAAGCCATCAACACGATGGTCGAGCAGCTGCGCTCGTTCGCGTCGGAAGTGACGCGCGTCGCGCGCGAGGTCGGCACCGAAGGCCGGCTCGGCGTGCAGGCGGTCGTGCCCGGCGTCGCCGGCACCTGGAAGGACCTCACCGACTCGGTCAACGTGATGGGCGCGAACCTCACCGCGCAGGTGCGCAACATCGCCGAGGTCACCACCGCCGTCGCGCGCGGCGACCTGTCGCGCAAGATCACCGTCGACGTCAAGGGCGAGATCCTCGAGCTGAAGAACACCATCAACACGATGGTCGACCAGCTCCGCTCGTTCGCCGCCGAGGTGACGCGCGTCGCGCGCGAGGTCGGCACCGAAGGCAAGCTCGGCGGCCAGGCCGAAGTGCCCGGCGTCGGCCGGCACCTGGAAGGACCTCACCGACTCGGTCAACGTCATGGCCGCCAACCTCACCGACCAGGTGCGCGGCATCGTCAAGGTCGTGACCGCCGTCGCCGACGGCAACCTGCGCCAGAAGCTGACCGTCGAGGCCAAGGGCGAGGTCGCGGCGCTCGCCGAGACGATCAACAACATGACCGACACGCTGGCGACGTTCGCCGAGCAGGTGACCAACGTCGCGCGCGAGGTCGGCGTCGAAGGCCGGCTCGGCGGCCAGGCGAACGTGCCCGGCGCCGCCGGCACCTGGAAGGACCTCACCGGCAACGTCAACCTGCTCGCCGCGAACCTGACCAACCAGGTGCGCGCGATCGCCGAAGTCGCGACCGCGGTCACCAAGGGCGACCTGACGCGGTCGATTCAGGTCGAGGCGCGCGGCGAGGTCGCGGAGCTCAAAGACAACATCAACACGATGATCGACAACCTGCGCGGCACGACCGACCGCAACCAGGAGCAGGACTGGCTGAAGACCAACCTCGCGAAGTTCACCCGCATGCTGCAGGGCCAGCGCGATCTCGTCACCGTCGGCCAGCTGCTGCTGTCGGAGCTGGCGCCGCTCGTCAACGCGCAGCAGGGCTCGATCTACCAGATGGTCACCGACGCCATGGAGATGTCGCCGCGGCTGGCGCTGCTCGCCGGCTACGCCATCGGCGACGATCAGGCCGAAGCGCATCGACGTCGGCCAGGGCCTGGTCGGCCAGTGCGCGCTCGAGAAGCAGCGCATCCTCCTGACCAAGGTCCCGCGCAGCTACACGCGCGTCCACTCCAGCCTCGGCGCGCGCCCGGCCGAAGAACATCGTCGTGCTGCCGGTGCTGTTCGAAGGCGAGACCAAGGCGGTCATCGAGCTGTCGTCGCTGCAGCCGTTCACGCCGACGCACCTGACCTTCCTCGAGCAGCTGACCCAGTCGATCGGCGTCGTGCTCAACACGATCGAAGCGACGATGCGCACCGAGAACCTGCTGCAGCAGTCGCAGCAGCTGACCATCGAGCTGCAGACGCGGCAGACCGAGCTGCAGCAGACCAACGAGGAGCTCGCGTCGAAGGCCAAGCAGCTCGCCGAGCAGAACGTCGAAGTCGAGCGCAAGAACAAGGAAGTCGAGCAGGCGCGCCGCGCGCTCGAAGAGAAGGCGGCCGAGCTGGCGCTCACCTCGAAGTACAAGTCCGAGTTCCTCGCGAACATGTCGCACGAGCTGCGCACGCCGCTCAACTCGATCCTGATCCTCGGCCAGCAGCTGGCCGAGAACAGCGGCGGCAACCTCTCCGGCAAGCAGGTCGACTTCGCCCGGAACATCCACTCGGCCGGCACCGACCTGCTGACGCTCATCAACGACATCCTCGACCTGTCGAAGATCGAGTCGGGCACGGTCACGGTCGAGGCCGAGGAGATCACGCTTCGCGTCGCTGCGCGACAGCGTCGAGCCGCACGTTCCACCACCTCGCCGAGTCGAAGAACCTCGCCTTCCACGTCGACATCGACAACGCGCTGCCGCGCGCGTTCACCAGCGATCCGAAGCGCCTGCAGCAGATTCTCAAGAACCTGCTGTCGAACGCGTTCAAGTTCACCGTCGCAGGGCCAGGTGGCGATGCGCGTGCAGCCGGCGACGTCGCGGCTGGTCGCCGGATCATCCGATGCTGCGGTTCGCGCAGGGCGCGATCGCCATCGAAGTGCGCGACACCGGCATCGGCATCGCGCCGGAGAAGCAGCGGCTGATCTTCGAGGCGTTCCAGCAGGCCGACGCCGGCACCAGCCGCAAGTACGGCGGCACCGGCCTCGGCCTGGCGATCAGCCGCGAGCTGGCGACGCTGCTCGGCGGCGAGATCAGGCTCGTGAGCACGCCCGGGCAGGGCAGCACCTTCACGCTCTACCTGCCGCTCACCTACACCGGCCCGGCGCGCGCCGTCGGCGCCGGTCAGCGCGGCGCACGCGGCCGCCCGCGACGGCGTCGCTGCCGGTGCTGAGCGGTCGCGAAGGTCGAAGAGATCGTCCCCGACGACCGCGAGGCGATTCGACCAGGGCGACGCGGTCCTGCTGATCGTCGACGACGATCCGCACTACGCGCGCGTGCTGCTCGGGCTCGCCCGCGACAAGGGGTTCAAGGGCATCGTCGCCAACCGCGGCCAGGCGGCGCTCGCGCTGGCCAAGCAGTACCTGCCGACCGCGATCACGCTCGACGTCTTCCTGCCGGACATGCTCGGCTGGACGGTGCTGAACAACCTCAAGCTCGATCCCGCCACCCGGCACATCCCGGTGCAGATGCTGTCGGTCGAAGAGGAGCGGCAGCACGGGCTGTCGCACGGCGCGTTCTCGTACCTGGTCAAGCCGGCGACGACCGAGGATCTCGAGCACGCGTTCGATCGCATCAAGACCTACGTCGCGCCGCACAAGAAGCGGCTGCTGGTCATCGAGGACAACGACATCGAGCGCGACAGCATCGTCGAGCTGCTGGCGCACGACGACATCGAGGTCGCGGCGGTCGGCACCGGCAGCGAGGCGCTGGACGTGCTGCACGGCGAGCGCGCTTCGACTGCTGCGTCGTCGATCTGCGGCTGCCCGACATGAGCGGCTTCGAGCTGCTCGAGCGCATGCAGGCCGACCCGGCGCTGCGCGACATGCCGGTCGTCGTGTTCACCGGCAAGGAGCTGTCAGCGGCGAAGAGAGCGCGGCTGAAGCGCGTCGCCAAGAGCGATCGTGCTCAAGGACGTGCAGTCGCCGGAGCGCCTGTTCGACGAGACGGCGCTGTTCCTGCACCGCGTCGTCGCCGATCTGCCGGCAGCAAGCGCGAGCATGCTCGAGCGGCTGCACGGCTCGAACGAGGTGCTGCGCGAAGCGCAAGGTGCTGGTCGTCGACGACGACGCGCGCAACATCTTCGCGCTGACGACCGTGCTCGAGAACCAGGACATGGAGGTGCTGAGCGCGACCAACGGCCGCCAGGCGATCGAGCTGATTCGCGAGACGCCGGACCTGAGCGTCGTGCTGATGGACATCATGATGCCGGAGATGGACGGCTACGAGACGATGCGGGAGATTCGCCGGAACGACGGACTTCCGCACGCTGCCGATCCTGGCGCTGACCGCCAAGGCGATGAAGGGCGACCGCGAGAAGTGCCTGCAGGCCGGCGCGTCGGACTACATCGCCAAGCCGGTCAACACCGATCAGCTGCTCTCGCTGCTGCGGGTCTGGCTGTATCGCTGAGGCATCGATTCGCATGAACGTCGCGCCGTGAACGGGTCGCAGACGCCGAAAGTCCTGATCGTCGACGATCAGCCGCGCAACCTCGACGTGCTCGAGGCGATGCTGGGCGGCATCGACTGCATGCTGGTGCGCGCGACGTCGGCCGACGAAGCGCTGCTGGCCTGCTGCGGCACGACTTCGCGGCGATCGTGCTCGACATCAAGATGCCGGGCATGAGCGGCCTCGAGCTGGCCAGCCTGATCAAGCAGCGCAAGCGCTCGCAGCACGTGCCGATCCTGTTCCTCACCGCGCATTCGGTCGACGAAGCCGATGTCCTGCGCGGCTACGGCGTCGGCGCGGTCGACTACCTGAGCAAGCCGATCAACGCCGAGATCCTCCGCTCGAAGATCGGCGTGTTCGTCGACTGTTCCGGAAGACGCGCGCGCTCGCCGAGCTGAACGAAGCGCTGCAGCGAGAGGTCGCCGAACGCGAGAAGGCGCAGGAAGCGCTCGAGCAGTCGAACCAGGAGCTCGAGCGGCGCGTCCACGAGCGCACGGCCGCGCTGACGCGCGCCCACCAGGGCGTGCGCGAGAACGAAGAGCGGCTGCGCATGGCGCTGGAGATCGCGCAGATTGCCGCGTGGGAATGGCATCTGGCCTCCGGGCAGATGCGCTGGTCCACCGATCCCGAAGTGCTGTTCGGCTTTCCGAAAGGCTCGTTCGGCCAGGAGCTGCGCATCGTGCGCACGGTGCACGCCGACGATCGCGACCGGGTCGAGAATGCGATCGCCGAGGCGCTGCGGACCGGCATGTACGAATCCGAGTACCGCGCCGTCCGCCCCGACGGCACCATCGTCTGGATCACCGAGCGCGGCCGCCTGTTCTCCGACGCCGGAAGGCGAGCGCATGGTCGGCATCAGCCGCGACGTCACCAGCGAACGCGAATTGACGGTCGGAACGCGAGCGGCTGCTCAAGAGCGAGCGCGAGGCGCGCGACGAAGCGGAGCGGCAGAGCCGGCTGAAGGACGAATTCCTCGCGACGCTCAGCCACGAGCTGCGCACGCCGATGAACGCGATCCTCGGCTGGCTGTCGATTCTCGAGAGCGGCAAGCCGATTCGCGACATGCATTCGGCGCTCGGCGTGATCGGCCGCAACGCGCAGATGCAGGCGCAGCCTCATCGACGACCTGCTCGACATGAACCGCCTCATGTCCGGGAACGTGCACCTCGAGGTCGGTCCGGTCGACGTCCGCGCGCTCGTGCAGGCGAACGCTGCAGGGCCTGCAGCCGGCCGCGGACGCCAAGGGCGTGCAGATCCTGGCGTTCGTCGAACAGTCGGTCGGCGAAGTGCTCGGCGACGCGCAGCGGCTGCAGCAGGTGCTGTGGAATCTGGTGCACAACGCGATCAAGTTCACGCCGACCGGCGGCAGCGTCGACATCCAGGTGCAGCGCAACGATCACACGCTGACGGTGATGGTCGAAGACACCGGCCAGGGCATCGCGCCGTCGTTTCTTCCGCACGTCTTCGAGCGGTTCCGGCAGCAGGACGCCTCGTCCACGCGCGCCGCGCAGGGGCTCGGCCTCGGCCTGTCGATCGCCAAGCAGCTGGTCGAGCTGCACGGCGGGACGATCGCCGCGGCAAGCGCCGGCGAAGGACGCGGCACGACGATCATCCTGCGGGTCCCGGCGCCGCCGCGCAAGACGCCGCACGCGTTTCCCATCCCACGATGCTCGCACTGGCTCGTCATCTCGTAACGTCGATCGAATCATTTGGTCATCGAGTCATCGGGTCATTCGCCAATGACCAAATGATCTGCAGATAGTACCCGGATCGACGCCGATTCGCGTAGCGTTCTGCAGCTTCTTGCGAGACGTCGGGGACGTCCTCGCCGAGCGCGGTGGCGAGGTCGGTCTGGTGTTCCTGTTCCTGGCGCAGGATCTCGCGGATGTCTTCGGCGATGGCGTACTCCGAGAGCTCCTCGCATTGCCGCACGCGGACGCGGTACTGCCGGATGGTTTCGTTCTCGTTCTCCAGATCGAAGCGCAACATCTCCTTCGGCTTGTCCGACACCTTCACCGGTTTGACGTTGGTCGTGGGAGTGCCACCGAGATAGTCGATGTGCTTGGAGATGGTCAACGCGTGCGCCAGTTCCTCGGCCGCGTGCGTTTCCAGCTCCTTCGCGATTGACATGTACTCGGCGCCCTTCAGCACCTGCGAGTAGATCACGTAGGCGATGATGGCCTGGTACTCGCGCGCCAGATCGTCGTTCAGATGCTCGATCAACTGTTTCCGTGTCAGCGATGTCGTCGTCATGTTGGCCTCGTCTGTACGTTCACACAAAAAGTCCGTCCGGTCTCCACCATATGATCGCAACACAGGTGCCAGCTCGTGTAAAGGTCCCGTCACCGAGTTCCGGCGCAATTGTTGCTCAATGGACAGCCAGCACGACTCTGCAGCAGCTCTGCGGGGTCACATGGCAGGAGGAAAAGCTGTGCTGTATACCATCGCCGTCGTACTGTTGATTCTGTGGCTCCTCGGAGTGGTAAGCGGTTACACCATCGGGGCGTTCATTCACGTCCTGCTGGTCGTCGCGCTGGTGTTGGTGCTGGTGCAGGTTATTTCCGGCCGGCGCCCCGCGCTATAGCGGTTCGACGCCAGGTCTTCAGGAGAGCGGCGGCACCGGTATACGGTGTCGCCCTCTCCGCGCGTGCGTGCGGCCCGCGCTCAGCGGCCGTCGAGCGTAGCGTTTGCCGCTTCCAGCGTCGAGCGCGCCTGCGCCCAGATCGCCTGGAGCGCTTCGTTCGCGTAGATGCTCGGCGGCTCGTTGGTATTCACCGGCAGGTCGTATTCCCGCGCGAGCCGCGCCGCGAGTGGTTCGCTGATCGGCAGGAGTTCTGTCTCACCTCGCGCCGTCCTCGCTTCCCAGACCCGCTGAATATCTTCCAGCCTTGGCCGCGCCGATTCGTACTGCGCCAGCAGCGCCTGTTCGCGCTTCGTGCGGACGCCATCCTTCGTCGCGGCGAGAGCGGCCGAATACTCCGTGACGAGCTGCCGGTAGCGCGGCAGTGGTTCCCTGGCGCTGATAGCGCTCTCAATCGCCAGGCTGGCGGTCCTCATGCGCTCGAACGTCCCGCGCTCGATGCCCCGTCCCAGTGTGCACGCCGCGAACGACCCGGCGGCGACCATCCAGAGGACCGTCCTGACCGACGATGTGCGTCTCCTCACGACTTGATTGTGAAATGGCCGGCAGCGGCGGTCAATCCGGGCCAAAAACCCGCGAGAATTGCCCCGAAAAGTGCTACCGTTGGCGCATCAGGAGGCGCAGGTATGAGGATGGCTAAGAACGGCCCGGCCCGGTTCGTCCGGCACGCAATTCCGGGTGCGGCCCTGTTGGCGCTCAGCCTGGGCGGTCCGCTGGCCAGCGCCTCGGCGCAGACGCCGGCGCGTCCCGCGGCCACCTTCACCAAGGATGTCGCGCCGATCCTCCAGCGCTCCTGTCAGAACTGCCATCGTCCGGGCTCGATCGGCCCGATGTCGCTGCTGACATACGAAGACGCGCGCCCGTGGGCGCGAGCCATCAAGAACCGTGTCGTGCAGCGGCAGATGCCGCCGTGGCACGTGGACCCGAACGCCGGGAGCATTCACAAGTTCAAGGACGATCCCTCGCTCGACGATGCGGAGATCGCCGCGATCGTGTCGTGGGTGGACGGCGGGACGCCGAAGGGCAACCCCGCCGACATGCCGCCGCCGCGCACCTTCGACGACAGCGAGCGGTGGCACATCGGCAAGCCGGACCTGATCGTCACGATGCCGGTTGAGGCCAAGGTTGCGGCTGCGGGTCCCGACTGGTGGGCCAACTACGTCGCCGACGCCGGCCTGACCGAGGATCGCTACATCAAGGCCGTCGAAGCCAAGCCAGGTGCGGGCGCCGCGGCGCGCGTCGTTCATCACGAAGTCGCCAGCCTCGTGTCGCCAGACGACACGCCGAGCGGCGGCACGCTCGTCGAGTACGCCGTCGGCAAGAACGGCGACATCTATACGGACGGCGCCGGCAAGTTGATGAAAGCCGGTTCGAAGGTCCGCTTCAACATGCACTACCACTCGGTCGGCGAGGAAATCACCGATCGCTCGCAGGTGGGGATCGTCTTCTACCCGAAAGGCTACGTGCCGAAGCACGTCGTCAACACGGTGCTCGCGCCCAACGCCGACGACCTGGACATTCCGGCGGGTGCCGACAACGTGCGAAGCGACGCGTATTACAAGATGGAGCGCCCGGCGCGCCTGATGGGATTCATGCCGCACATGCACAATCGCGGCAAGCGGCAGTGCCTCGAAGCGATCTACCCGAGCATGGTCGTCGAGCAGCTCAATTGCGTGAACTACGATTTCAACTGGCAGATCGTCTACAACTACGCCGATGATGTGGCGCCGATTCTTCCGGCCGGCACGATCATGCACGTCATCAGCTGGCACGACAATTCCGCCGGCAACAAGAACAATCCCGATCCGCGCAACTGGGTGGGATTCGGCAACCGCACGACCGACGACATGGCGCGTCACTGGCTGACGTTCTATTACATGAGCGACGAGGAGTACAAAACCGAAGTCGCCGAGCGCGCGCGCCTGAAGTCTCATGCGACGAATCAGCAGCAACAGTAGGCTCCAGGCTTCAGGCTCCAGGCTCCGGCGCGGTTTCAGGTTCTTGCTGAAGCCCGAAGCCCGACGCCCAAAGTTCTTGCTGGAGCCCGAAGCCCGAAGCCTAAAGCCAGCGCTTTCAGCACTCGCCGCACTTGTCGCCTTACTGATCGTCGCGGCGAGCGGCGCGCTCCCGCGCACAAGTCCGCTACGCCACCGGCCAGGACGTCGTGCCGGTGTTCGAAGGCTGGGAACGCAATCCCGACGGCTCCTTCGAGATGGTCTTCGGCTACATGAACCGCAACTACGAGGAGGAGATCGATCTTCCCGCGGGTGCGGACAACACGATCGAGCCGGGCGCTCCGGATCAGGGGCAGCCGACGCATTTCTACCCGCGCCGCCAGCAGTTCGTGTTCAAGGTCCGCGTCCCGAAGGACTGGGGCAAGAAGGATCTCGTCTGGACGCTGAAAGTGAACGGGAAAGTGGAGAAGGCGTACGCGTCGCTGCTGCCGTTCCAGGAATTGGGACTCTTCGTCTATCAGGAAAATCGCGGGAGCGCGGCGGACATCACCGACGAACCGGAACCGAACCAGGCGCCGGCGATTTCGCTCGCTATGCCGGCGCAGCAGTCCGTTGCCGTCGGCGCGCGCGTGCCGCTCATCGCCGACGTGAAAGACGATGGGCATCCGGCGCCGCGACGCCGCGCGAATCCGACAGCGCCGCCGCCGGTCCGGCGCGATTCCGACGGCGCGGTGATCACCGGAACCGGGACACCGGGCCCCGGCGGATCAGGTCCGCGGCGCGAGAATCCTCTGACGCAGGCGGTTGTGCGCCTCGATCCGGGCGTCGCGCTCGGCGTGACCTGGATCGTGTATCGCGGGTCGACCGAGGGCGTCGTCTTCGATCGCCAGCGCGTGGCGGTCAAGGACGGGCGCGTCGAGTCGGCGGTCACCTTCGGACGCCCCGGCACCTACGTCATCCGCGGCTACGCCGATGACGGCGTCCTGATCACTCCCGTTGATCTCACCGTCAACGTCAAATAGCGCACGACGTTCAACTTCAGACGCACACAGAAAATCCACCGCAGAGCACGCAGAGATCGCTGAGCTCTTTCAGAGAAACCCCCGGAGTTCTCTGCGTTCTTTGCGGTCTCTGCGGTCGATTTTCAGCTCTTCGGCAGACGCCGGGCGCCTTCGTATTTCTTGTTCCAGTAGCGATTGTCGAGCCGTGCGACGTTGACGCCTTTACTGCCGGAGGACTGCGCGAACTCGCCGCCGCCGAGATAGATGCCGACGTGCCGCGACTTGAAGAGCGGGCCCATGCCCTGCGTGCGGAAGAACACCAGGTCGCCGGTCTCGAGATTCTTCCGATCGATCTTCGCGCCGAGCGATTCCTGTTCTTCGGACGGTACGCGGCAGCTTGACGCCGTACACTTCCTCGTAGATCGCGCGCACGAGGGCGGAGCAGTCCACGCCGGACTTCGACGTCCCGCCGATCTTGTACGGCGTGCCGCGCCACGGTTCGACCGCGTCGCGCAGCCGCGCTTCGCTCTCGCTTGGCGTCCGCGGCGCCGTCATTCGCGTTGACGCGGAGGGCAGCGAGCCTTCGCCGCCGGCGTAGTCAGCCGTACCGGACGGCGGAGCGCCGCGGCCGCGAGCCGGCTGCGCCAGTTCGTCGCGTTTTTCTTCCTGGCGCGCGAGCACGTCCGGGTCGATGCGCCGTGCCGAGCGGAACGCCTCGCTCCACCGCGGATCCTTGAGCTTCGAGATCGTGACGGCGGAGCCTTTCACCGCGTGCACGAACTCGCCGTTCCCGATGTACATGCCGGCGTGCTTCTGGTTGACGAACTTCCCGAGGCCGACCGCCTCATACAGGATGATGTCGCCCGGCTGGAGCGCCGCGCGCTTCACCGCGACACCGGCCGTTTCCCAGGTCTTCGGCGTGCCGTCGAGCTCCGTGTCGTAGATGGCTTCGTAGATCGATCGCACGAACTCGTCGTTGCCGATGCCGTCGAACGTCTTGCCGCCCTGGAGATAGAGCGTGCCGACCCACGCCTTGGCCACGTCGCGCAGCAGCGCCTCGCGATTGTCGCCGTACGCCGCCGCGTCGAAGGCCGGGGCCGCCTGGTTGGGATCCGTGGGCATGCGGCGCGCGGTCTTGTACGCGGATTTCCAGCGCTCCTCGGTCAGCCTGACCGTGGTGACGCCGAGATCCTTGTCGGCCAGCGCGACCTGATCCTTGCCGATCACGATGCCCGCGATTTTCGGCTTGGCGAACGGTCCGAATCCGCCCTTGCCATCGAAGAACACGATGTCGCCGGCCGTGAGTGCGTTCTGCTCGACCAGCTTGCCGGTCTTCATCTGCTGCTCGATGGTGGATGGAATGTCCACGTCGAACGCGCCTTTGAACACTGCGCGTACGAAGCCGGGATTGCCGATGCCTTTGCGTGTCGTTCCGTCTTCGCGATACGGCGTCTTTTTCCACGAAGCGACTTCGGCGCGGAGCGCCTGTTCGGGAGTGCGCCGCGGCGGTGGAGGCGGCGCGGCAGGTTCGGGCGCAGGATCACGCCGCCGGATCAGTCGCAGGTTGAGCCGCAGCCGCGGGAGTTGGCGCCGATGCTGTCGTCGCCACGAGCCGCGACGGGTTTTTCATCGCTCGTCGCGGGCGGCGGCGCAGGCGTGATCGACGCCGTTGAAATCGGCGGAGGAACGGCTACCGCGGGCGTGGCGATGAGTGCGCCGGCCGTTTCGGTCGCGAGCGGCGGTGCGGGCGCCGCGCTGCCACCTGAGCAAGCTGCGACGAACAGTGAGCACACGAGCAGCACAGAGAAGGAATATGGACGCCTCATAAAGACCGGGAATCCTTCAGGACGAAATGAATTGGCGCATCGGTCGAGCTTGTTACGCGATTTTATAGGGCGTTTTGACGCTGAACAATGCAAAAGCTCAGGTAAGGCCGCCGCCAGACGCCCGCCGCCGCTGGCCCATATCTTGATAAAGGCTGGCGCAATGGCTGTTGTCCGCCTTGCCGTGCTTGGCGATCTTCACTGCACGAAAACCTCGCAGGGCGCTTTCCAGTCGCTCTTCGCCAGCGTCCGCGAGTCTGCTGATCTGCTGCTCCTCGCCGGCGACCTGACCGACTACGGACTGCCCGAGGAAGCGCAGGTCCTGGCGCGCGAGTTGAGCGTCCTGCGCATGCCGATCGTCGGCGTCCTCGGCAATCACGATCGCGAGTCGGCGCGCGAGGGCGAGGTGGCGCGGGTGCTCACCGACGCGGGCGTGGTGATTCTCGACGGCGATGCCACCGAAGTGCTCGGCGTGGGGATCGCCGGCGTCACCGGTTTCGGCGGCGGTTTCGGCAAGCACGCGCTCGCCCCCTGGGGCGAACCGGTCATCAAACAGTTCGTGCATGCGGCGGTCGAAGAGGCGTTGAAACTCGAAAAGGCGCTGGCGCGCCTGCGCGCGCCCAGCCTCGTCGCGCTCCTGCACTACGCGCCGATCGCGGCGACGGTCGAAGGCGAGCCGCTGGAGATCTACCCGTTTCTTGGCTGCAGCCGGCTCGAGGAGCCGATCAATCGCTACCCGGTGTCGCTCGTGTTTCACGGCCACGCGCACAAGGGGCGCCCGCAGGGCGTCACCGCCAACGGCGTCGCCGTCTACAACGTGTCGATGCCGCTGCTTGACGCGAACGTTTCCCGATCGACTGCCGTTCCGGGTCTTCGAGGTGCCAGTGGTGGACGTGCCGCGGGCGGAGAGCGCCGCCGAGACGCGCGCGGCGGCCCGGTGAACCCGCCCGGGCCCGTTCGCGCCGATCAGACCGTCGAGCCCTCCACGTTCGCGCGAGGTGTGCAGTGACGCCGGCCGCCGAAATCGTTCGGACCGACCTCGACGGACCGGCGCGAAGCTGGACGCAGGCTTTCTACGTGGACGCCCTGCGCGTGCTGTCGGCGTCGGATATTCCGTTTCTGATCGGCGGGGCGTTCGCGTTCGCGCGCTACGTCGGCATCGATCGCGCCACCAAGGATCTCGACGTCTTCGTGCGGCCCGACGACGTGCACGACGTCCTCGATCTCTTCCGGGAGCGCGGCTACGGCGCGGAGTTGACCTTCCCGCATTGGCTCGCCAAGGTCCACTCCGGACAGCATTTCATCGATGTCATCTTCAGTTCAGGAAACGGCATCGCGCGTGTGGACGACCGCTGGTTCGAGCACGCGCCGGACGGCGAAGTGCTCGGCGTACCGGTGCGGCTGTCGCCGCCCGAAGAAATGATCTGGTCGAAGGCGTTCGTGCAGGAGCGCGAGCGGTTCGACGGCGCCGACGTCATGCATTTGATCGGTCAGTTCGGTCCATCGCTCGACTGGACGCGGCTGCTCGAGCGCTTCGGACCGCACTGGCGCGTGCTGCTCGGCCACCTGGTGATGTTCGGCTTCGTGTATCCGAGTCAGCGCGACCGGATTCCGGCGTGGGTGACCGAGGAACTGACGCAGCGGATTCTCGTCGAGCCGCCATCGGAGAGCCGCATCTGCAACGGCACGCTGCTCTCGCGCGAGCAGTACCTGATCGATGTCGAGCGGAGCGGCTGCGACGACGCCCGGCTCGAACCGTTGGGAACGATGACGACTGACGACCTGGAGATCTGGAACCGCGACATCGGGAGCGGCCACTAGTTTGGAGGATGACATGCCTGCGATGAATGGCAAGCTCGTGGAAACACGATATCAACCGACGGTGGTGCGGAGTTTCGGCTTGACCGATGCCGGCCGGCAGCGTCCCGTCAACGAGGACCGGCTTCTTATTACCGATCTCTCCACGGCCATCGGCGCCACTCGCCACGAGGAGTCGGGCCACCTGTTTCTCGTCGCCGACGGGATGGGCGGACACGCGGGCGGCGAGCAGGCGAGCGAGCTCGCCGTGGCCACGATCCAGCAATTCATGCGCGACGGACTGCGCTGGGCGTTTCATCCGGATGCCGCCGACATGCAGCGCATGGTCGCGGCGATGCAGGACGCGCTGCGTCAGGCCGACACCCGCATCATGCAGGAGCAGGCCAGCGCGCCGGAGCTGCAAGGCATGGGGACGACGCTCACGCTGGCGCTGCAGCTGGACTGGCGCCTGGGCGTCCTTCACGTCGGCGACAGCCGCGCGTATCTCTATCGCGACGGCACGCTGCGGCAGATCACCCGCGACCACACGCTGACGGCGGGCCTGGTCGAACAGGGTCTCCTGACGCCGGAAGAAGCCGCGACGCATCCGATGCGCAACATCATCACGAACGCGGTGGGCGGCTCGGAGGCCGGGATCCACGTCGAATCGCACTGCATTGATCTGCTGCCCGGCGATCGCGTGCTGCTCTGCAGCGATGGCCTGACGGACATGGTGTCGGACGAGCAGATTGCGTCCGCGCTCGGCGACCTCGATGACCCCGAGCTCGCGTGCCGCCGCCTCGTGGACGATGCCAACGAGGCCGGCGGGCGGGACAACATCACGGCGATCGTGGCCGCGTTCTAGAATTGGGAATTGAGGAATTAGGAATTGAGGAATTGGAATTCAGATTGAGGAATTCGAATTCGGAATTCTGAATTCTCAATTCCGAATTCCTAATTCCTAATTCCCAATTCCTCATTCCGAATTCTTCATTCCCAATTCGTCCGGATATGCTTGTGATCGATGACCACCTGGCTGTCGCGGCCTCGGCCGGTCGGTGCGTGCACCTGGGCCTTTCCGGATCGGTCGCGATGGCCCGACGACGATGTGATTGCGATTGGCGGCGATCTTCGTCCGGAAACGCTGATCACCGCCTATCGCGGCGGCATCTTTCCGATGGTCGTCTCGGGGCTGAACGTACTCGGGTGGTGGTCGCCCGATCCGCGCGGCATCCTTCCGCTCGACAACCTTCGCGTCACCCGCTCGCTGCGTCAGAGCGCCAGGCGGTACGAAGTGCGCGTCGATACGTGCTTCGTGGACGTCATGCGCGGCTGTGCCGATCCGTCCCGCGAGGACGGCTGGATCACCGAGGAGTTCATCGACGCGTACGCCATGCTGCACGACATGGGGTGGGCGCACAGCGTCGAGGTCTTTGACGGCGAGGGGCAACTGGCGGGCGGCCTGTACGGCGTCCGCATCAACGGGCTGTTCGCCGGCGAGTCGATGTTCTACCGCCAGCGCGATGCGTCGAAAGTGGCGCTGATGACGCTGGTCGATCTGATGCGCGGATCCGGCATGACGCTGCTCGACGTGCAGTGGCGAACCGAACATCTGGCCTCGCTGGGTGTGATTGACGTCAGCCGCGACGACTACCTGGGGCGTCTTCACGCCGCGCTCTGTATCGGCGAGCAGGCCTGAGTCATACTTGACGCGTCAGCCTCATACGGAGGGTTCATGAAGGCCATCATTCTCGGTCTGCTCGTGTTCGGCACGGCGGTCGCGCTCGAAGGGCAGGGCGGCGCACCTCAGGCCGGACGCTCGTCGGCTCCGCCCGCGGCTCCGCGTCCTCGAACGGCACCCGGCGGCGATCTCGCGCAACTGATGCGCGGCATTCTCTTCCCGAATTCCAATCTGCTGTTTGACGTCCAGTCGAACGACCCGGGCGCACCGAAGAAGCCGGCCGCATCCACGTCCGGGAGGCGACGCGTCTTCGACCTACGCCAGCGTGTACTCAGGCTGGCAGACCGTCGAGGGGGCCGCGGTGGCGATCGAAGAGTCCGCCGATTTGATCCTCAAGCCGGGACGCGTGTGCTCGAACGGCAAGCCGGTACCGGTGACGCGCGCCGACTTCATCAAGTTCGCCGAAGCGCTGCGGGAGACGGGACGGAAAACGCTGGCCGCCGCGAAGGAAAAGAACCAGGAGAAGGTCAGCGATCTGACCAACGACATCGCCGACGCCTGCTCGATGTGCCACGAGGTCTATCGCGACAAGGCCCAGGCGGGCGAGCCGGGCCGCTGCACCCCGTAGCCGGACCTGACGCGTTCACAGGCGCGCGACGATGTCATCGTAACGCGCCAGGTGCGCTCGTCCGAACAGGCCGGTGAACGGCAGGTCCAGCGACACCGGCGGGATCGTCCATCCAACTTCCCCCGCGTGATCGACCGGCCAGTCGGCGAGATGTTCGTGACCGTCCCGAAGCGCCGACCGCCTGGTGACGACGCCGTCGTTCGGCTGGTTCGTCAAATGCCCAACCCGCTCCGCCACCTGAAAGAGCAGCAGTTCGTGCCCACCCTTTGACGCGTCACCCGCCACGTCGATATAGCGAATGCCCTCCACGTCCGGCGTGTCCTCGTTGAATTGATGCAGCGAGTCGGTCGTCAGATTCTGCAGGCCGTCAACGTCCAGGCGACAGGCCGTCAAGAATGGCTCGATCGCCTGCGAAGAGCGGACCGGTGCGGGTGACGATCGCATCCGCGACCTCCGATCCCTGGTGAGGCGTGCCGATCGTCACCAGCGTTGAAACGATCGCCTTGACGCCGTCCACGCGCGCCAGCGCGTAGCGGGCGTCGAGTCCGCCCATGCTGTGCGCAATGATGTGAAACTTCTCGCCCTCCGCCCTCGGAATGTTTTTGATGAGCTGGCCGAGCCGTTCGCCGCGCCCGGCAATCGAGCCGACCGGATTCACCTGCGGCGCGACCACCCGGTGCCCCAGATGTTCGTAATGCGCCTGCACACCGTTGAAGTAGCTGAACGGAAACGGCAAGAGCAGCGGAGCGCCGAATCCGAGGATGCCATGCGCGAAGACTAAGCTCGCCATAAGTCCGGGATGATACTCGCACCGATCCGGTTGAGCGTTCGTGCGCAGAACTTATTGCGGATCGATTTGTCAGATATCGACCGACGTGGCGCTTTCTCGTTGAATGGCGTGAACTTCCGGATTAGAGTCGTGCCCTCGCTGAGTTTGGCAGCTGAACAAAAAGGGTTCGCTACCGATGTGGAACAAATCCTTGCGCGCGTTCGCGCGCCGGTGTGAGCGCTCAGCCAGGCTCCATCCGGTACTGCTCGTGGTTGGGGCGGCCGCCGCGCTGACGATCGCGGCCTGCTCGCCGCCGGTGCCGACCGACTCGTCGCTCGACGACGAGGCGATGCAGCGTTTCCGGAAGGAAGAACGGGCCCGCACCGACGGGCAGGCGCGCACGCCTCAGCAAGCCGCGTACGAATGGTTCTGGCCGAAATATCTCGACGACTACTTCCACGGCATGGACGGCATCGTGCCCGAGTCGTCGCCAACCGTGTATCAGCTCCTCGATCACTCCCAGGACCCTGGACACGTCGACGTCCGCGATCCGCTCGAGATCGATAGCGCGCCCTATTATCCGCCCGGCGGTTCCGCCCAGCAGTACCTACTGGAATCCCGACAGCGAGAAGAACCGCCAGGTCTTCGGACGCAACGCCTGGATGATCTGGACCGGCGGCAATGAAGGCTTCTGGGATTGGCTCAGCAACGAGTTCGGCTTCATCGATCTCCTGAAGCTCGTCGATTCGCGCCGCCGTTCCACTCGATTCGCGGAAGCCGGCTTGATCAACGAGCCGAACATGGTCGAGGCCAACGGCGAAGAAGCCGACGAGTTCGGCCTCTTCCTCGATCAACCGGCCGATCCGGCGATCCGTCAGTGGCGGCACGACTATCTGCGCTCGGTGCTCGGCGATCCGGCCAGGCCCGGCGCCGAACCGAAGAGTCAGGGGCTCTACTCGACGCAGAGCGTGACCTCGCAGGCCAAGTACGACCCGGCGAGCGCGTACCGGCTGCACATCCCGCCGCCGGAAATCTACGGGATCTCCAGCGGCGTGGTCGGGCTCCGTCTCTACCCGAACCCGCGGTTCGACGCGAAGGCGCGCGCGAAGTGGAACGCGGCGAAATACTATGCCGACGATCGCGGCGACCCGGAGATGATCCGGCCGTTCCGTGTCGGCATGAGCTGCGCGTTCTGCCACGCCTCGTACCATCCGCTCAAGCCGCCGCGCGATCTCGTCAACCCGCAGTGGGAAAACATCTCGGGCAATATCGGCGCGCAGTATCTGCGCCCGCGTGCCGTCTTCGGCAACCTGCTGCCGAAGAACAACTTCGTCTACCACCTGCTCGACAGTCAGCCGCCGGGGACGATCGACACCTCGCTCATCGCGTCGGACAACATCAACAACCCGAACGCGATGAACTCGATCTTCAACCTCAAGTTCCGCGCGGCGCTGTCGCTGATCAATCCACACGAGAAGCAGTCGGGACCGAGCCGCGCGCTGCCGTCGATCTGGCGGCATCCTGAAGAGAATCCGGCGCCGGGCGCGCCGGACCAGACGCCCCAGGCGTTTCGCGACCTCTTTGAACATGTCGGCCTCAGCAACGAACTGCACCACAGCAACGACGACCCGCGCCGGGTGCCGCGCATCCTCTTCGACGGCGCAGATTCGATCGGCGCGTGGGGTGCGCTCGCGCGCGTGTACCTGAATATCGGCACCAACTACGAGCAGTGGATCACGCTGCAGAACACCGTGGTCGGCATGCGGCCGCAGCAGTCGTTCACGCTCGCCAACGTCCAGAAGCACTCGATCTACTGGTACGGGACCGAACTGCGGGTACCGGCGCTGCGCGACTACTTCCTCAAGGTCACGCCGCCGATGCCGCTGCTCGCCGCCGACGGCGGCGAAGGGCGTTTCTACCGGAGCGGGACGCCGGCCGGTGCGGCCTTGTCCGCGGAAGAGAAGCGGCGCCGCGTCGACCTCGACAAACTGGCGGCCGGGCGCAAGGTCTTCGCGCGCAACTGCATCGTGTGCCACTCGAGCATTCAGCCGCCGGAGCGCGTGGCGGACATGCAGAGCGTCGAGAAGACCGGCGAGATCTGGGATCACAATCCCGGGCGCTGGCTGAGCGAGCCGTCGTACATCAAGTGGGCAGACGAGGAGATCGAGAAGCCGGCCTTCTGGCAGCAGAACTACCTCTCCACCGACTACCGGATTCCGATCAACCTGGTGCAGACCAACGCGTGCCGTGCGATGGCGACCAACGCCATGAACGGCAACATGTGGGAAGACTTCGCCTCCGATAGCTATCGTCATCTGCCGTCGGTCGGCTTCATCCCGTTTTTCAACCCGTATCTCGGCGAGCACGGCGGCGACGATCGCTTCCAGCCCGCGCATGCCGCGCGCGGCGGTGCGCCGGCGCGCGGCGGCGGCCCCGGCTTCTACCGCGTGCCGACCCTGGTCTCGATCTGGACGACGGCGCCGCTGCTGCACAACAACAGCCTCGGCACGTTCACCAACGATCCGTCGATCGACGGCCGCCTCAACGCGTTCGACGATGGGATCCGGAAGCTGTTGTGGCCCGAACGGCGGCTCCTGAGCAGCAGCTTCAACGAGGCGACCGCCGATCGTCTGAAAGCGGACCACGGGCTGATCTGGCGCACGACCGAGGACAGCTACCTGACGCTGCCGGCGCCGTACGTTCCGCGCGTCCTCGGCTCGCAATCGGCGGCGATCGCCGTGCTGAAGGCGCGCCTCCCGTTCCTGAAGGACATTCCGAAGAAGTACTGGCCGGCGCCGAGCGCCGCGCTCTTCGTCCTCGGATTCGTCGTGCTGGCGCTGGCGTCGACGTTCCTCTGGCGGGCGGTCGGCTATCTGTCCATCGCCGGTGCGCTGGTCGTCGGCCTCCTCGTCTACTTCGTCAACGGCGCGCTGCTCGACGTCCGCCTCGGTCCGATTCCAAAAGGGACGCCGGTCAACCTCCTGGCGAACGTGAACCCCGACGCCGACGCGGCGAGCCTGCTGCGGACGTTCAACGTCACGCGCGACACGCTGACCGAGATCGAATCGACGCAGCCGGCGGCCGAGGATCGGCTCAAGCTGCTCCGGGAGCGGATTGCGCCGGCCTTGATGAGCGTGAGCAAGTGTCCGGATTTCGTGATGGATCACGGCCACTATTTCGAGTGGTTCAAGGGGATGAGCGATGCCGACAAGGATGCGCTCGTCGAACTGCTCAAGACGTTCTAAGCCATGAGCGCCCCAGACTTCGCCCACGCGGATCACAAGTTCGACTTCATCATCGTCGGCTCGGGCGCCGGCGGCGGGCCGCTCGCCGCGCGGCTGGCGCAGAAGAAATTCCGCGTCCTGCTGATCGAGGCGGGCCCCGAGCAGTCGGCGACCGACACGCCGGTGCGCGAAGTCAGCCTCGTGCCCGGATTGCACGCCGTGTCGACCGAGCATCCGGGCCTGAGCTGGGAGTTCTTCGTCGAGCACTACGACCATCCGATCGGCGAGGATCCGAAGCGGCACAAGGCCCCGGGCGATCCGCTGCGCGACGGCATCTTCTACCCGCGCGCGGCCGGGCTGGGCGGGTGCACGGTCCACAACGCGATGATCACGGTCGCCGGTCCGGACTCGGACTGGGAGGATCTCGCGGATTTCGTCGAGGACGACACGTGGCGCGGCGGGCCGATGCGCGAGTACTTCAAGCGGCTCGAGCGCAACGAGTACCGCCCGCCGCCGACGCCGCCTCCGACGACGCTGGTTGGGCCGCGCGTGGGATCTGATCTGGTGGCTGGTGGGACGGCCGACGGATCACGCGAGCGGACGGCACGGGTTCAAAGGGTGGCTGCACACGAGCGTGACCGACATTGCGATCGGCCTGTCCGATCGGCAACTGATCAACATGCTCAAGGCGGCGCTCTGGCAGTCGCGAAAAGCGCGCCTCGATCGCGCCTGGACCTGGGTGTCGACGCTTCCTGCGCGGGCGGACGTTCGAGAAGCTCGATCCGAATCATGCGCGAACGCAGCGCGAGCACCCCGAGGGCGTGATCTCCGTGCCGCTGGCCGTCTGCGGTCCGCGGACGACCATTCATCAGAACAGCGAGACGCCGTTCGTGATGCGCGGCCGGCGTTCGAGCCCGCGCGAGCTGCTGCTCGAAACGCGCGCGACCCATCCTGAATACCTCGAGATCTGGACCGACACGTTCGTCACCAACGTCGTCTTCGACAACGCGCGAGACGCCGCGGGCGATCGGCGTCCAGTTACCTGCACGGCGAACGGCTGTACAAGGCGCATCCCGACTACAGCAAGACCGCGGGAACGCCGGGACGCGTGCTGGTCGCGGAGAAAGGCGAAGTCATCCTGTGCGGCGGTTCGTTCAATACGCCGCAGCTGCTGATGCTGTCGGGCATCGGCGATGCAGCCGAGCTCGAGCAGTTCGCGCGGCGATACCGCGTGCGTGCTGAAAGGCGCGGACGGCAAGCCGCTCGCCGACGCGCACGGGCAGGTGCGGCGCATCGATCTGCCGGGCGTCGGCCGCAATCTGCAGGATCGCTACGAAGTCACCGTCATCAGCAAGATGAAGCGCGACTTCTCGCTGCTCGAAGGGGGCACGTTCCGCCTGCCGGACGGGACCGAGCCGCCTGACCCGTTCATGAAAGAGTGGCGGGCCGAGGGAACCGGGCTCTACACGAGCAACGGATCGGTGCTCGGCATCCTCAAGCGATCGCGACCGGACCTGGCGCAGCCCGATCTGTTCATGTTCGGCCTGCCGCTGCCGTTCCGCGGATACGAAATCGACTACTCGAAGGTCGGCGACCAGCACGACAAGTTCACCTGGGCCATCCTCAAGGGGCATACCCGCAACGGCGACGGGACCGTCGGACTGAGAAGCACCGATCCGCTCGATCCGCCGCTTGTCAACTTCCACTACTTCAACGAGTGCAGCCGGCCGAACGAGAGCGCCAACGATCCCGGACCTGGCGGCGCTGGTCGAAGGCGTCAAGTTCGTGCGCGGCATCGCGAAGCTCGCGAGCGGATGGCTGCTGGGTCGCGCGGTGACCTCCGAACTGCATCCCGGACTCGAGCTCGTCCCGGACGGCACGGACGCGGAAGCGAAGCGCGCATGAAGGACTGGATCCGGCGCGACGCGTGGGGGCACCACGCGTGCGGCACCTGCCGCATGGGGCCGGCGAAGGACGCCCAGGCGGTGCTCGACAGCCACTTCCGCGTGCGTCGATGTCGAGGGCCTGCGCGTCGTGGACGCGTCGATCTTCCCGAGAATTCCCGGCTACTTCATCGTCACCAACGTCTACATGGCGAGCGAGAAGGCGGCCGACGTCATTGCCGAGGACAAGGTCCACCGCACGAGCTCCGAGACGTATCCGCGCGATCTGCGCGCGATGGAAGCGGCCGCGGTCGATGCGCGCCGGAAACTGGTGAGCCTCGATCCGCTGGTGGACCCCGATCCGAACGGGATCCGCCACGTACATGCCGCCGCCGCTGGTGATCCCCGATCCGGACGATCCACGCAAGCTCATTCCGTCAACGAACGGCGACGGCGACTGGAACCGCGACGTCGCGGGCCTGGCGTTGTCGGGCGGCGGCGTCCGTTCGGCGACGTTCAACCTCGGCGTCCTCCAGGCGTTTGCGCGTCAGCGCTGGCTGCGCCGCGTCGACTTTCTGTCCACGGTGTCGGGCGGCGGCTACATCGGTTCGTTCATCGGCCGTGCCTACGATCGCCTGCGCCACGCGAAATGGGGCGGGGCGCGCGAACCGCGGCAATCGGCTCCCGATCGGGTGGAGCGCGAGCTGAACGACGCCGATTCGCCGGTCATTCAGTGGCTGCGGGCGAACGGGAACTACATTGCGCCGGCCGGCGCCGGCGACGCGCGCGTGAACACGGCGACGTTCATCCGCAACTTCCTGAGCCTGCACTTCGTCGTCGGCACGCTGGTGTTCACGCTGTTCGGCTTGGCGAACTATTTCCGCTACCGCGTGCTCAGCCCGACCAGCGCCGGGCTCGGGCTGCTGGCGATGAACCAGACGCAACTGCCGCTCGGCTCGCTGCTGCGAGGCTTCCTCGGTCCGTTCTTCAGCCCGTGGTTCTCGCTGTTCGAGCTGGTCCTGCTGTTCATGATCGTCCCGCTGATCGTGGGCTACTGGATCGTGTCGCAGGACAAGCACGGGCGCTATTCCGTTGCCGTCGCTGGCGCTGATGTTCGTCTGCGTCGGCGCGCTGCTCTACGTGGCCATCTCTGATGGCTTCAATCTGCCGGTGTTCGCGATTGCCGTGGCGCCGCTCGTCGCCTTCCTGCACGTGGAGCTGGCGTGGCGGCGCGGCCGCAAGCGCGAAGAGGCGATCGGCCGGGGCGGCGTCGAGACCCAGCGCCTGCGCACGCGCAACTACCTGACCTACGATCTCGGCGCCGCGCTGGCGCTCGCCGGCGCCGCGCTCGCGTTCGCGGTCATCGACAGCATCGCGCACGGCCTGCATCAGCACGTGGTGGCGCAGAACCGCGTCTATACGATGGCGTTCGCGTCCTTCATCGCGCTGGGCACGACGCTCGCGCCGATTGCGCGATACCTCGCCGGCCTCTTCAACCAGGACAAGAAGAGCGGTCCGCCCTCGACGATTGACCGCATCATTCGAAAACAGGCGACGGCCGGCGCGCTGGCCGCGGTCCTGCTGTTCGTGCCGCTCGTGTTCATGTCGTTCCTCTCGCACGCGGCTTACGGCGGCGGTGACGACGATGCGTGGCCGGCACTGGCGGCCACCGGTCTCACGTTGATCCTGTCGCTCGTGCTCGCGCTGCCGACCGCGATCGTGTTCGTCAACCGCTCGTCGCTGACGCAGGTGTATGCCGCGCGTCTCGCGCGCGCGTATCTCGGCGCCTCGAACCCGCTGCGCTTCCGGCCTGAAGGCCGCAACGTCACCGAGGTCATGGCCGGCGACGATGTGCCGGCGATTCAGAACTACCGGCCGTACCGAGTCGGGTGGGCCGCTCCACCTGCTGAACGTGACCGTCAATCAGACGGTGGACTTCACCTCGCAGCGGGGCAACCGCGATCGCAAGGGCGAGAACATGGCGGTCAGCGCGCTCGGCTTGACGGTCGGCCAGCGGTGGCACGGCGCCTGGAGCCGGCTGCCGGAAGACCAGCCCGCCAACGCCCCGGCGAAGGTGCCGACGTCGGTCACGCCGGTCGGACACATTCCCGGGACGGATCACCCGCTGATCGATCAGATCGGCGAGCCGACGAAGAGCGCCGAGATGCTGTCGCTCCGCCAATGGATGGCGATCTCGGGCGCGGCACTCGCGCCGGCACGCGGTCAGGCGACGGAGCTCGGGACGGCGCTGCTGTTCGGACTCGCGAATCTGCGGACCGGCTACTGGTGGAACAGCGGCATCACCGAGGCCGCGCGCGACGGCTTCCCGGCGCTGAGCGCGCTGGCGCGCCTCGTCTACGTGCTGGAGAGCCTGTTCGCGACCCAGACGCTGCTGCTGTATGAGTGGGTCGCCCGGTATCCCGGTCCGTGGGAGCAGCACTGGTACCTGTCGGACGGCGGGTTCTTCGAAACGACCGGCGCCTACGAGCTGATCCGCCGGCGTCTGCCGCGCATCATCCTGTGCGACGCGAGCGAGGATCCGACCTACGAGTTCGGTTCGTTTGCGAACCTGATGCGCAAAGTGCGCATCGATTTCGAGGCGGAGATCGAGCCGTTCGAGGACAGCGACTACGCGACCATTCCGGCGGCAGTCATCGAGCGCCTCGGCTCGCTCGACGATCTCGCGCCCGCGAGAGACGCCGACGGCAACATCGTCGGACCGTCGAGACGGCATGCGGCGCTGTTCTGGGTCCGCTACGCGACGGCGCCGTCGCGTCCGTCGGTCCTGCTGTACATCAAGGCGAGCCTCACGGGCGACGAGAGTCTCGACGTGAAGCAGTACCACGGGAAATACCAGGAGTTCCCCCACGAGGGCACCGCGGATCAGTTCTTCGAAGAAGCGCAGTGGGAGAGCTATCGCAACCTTGGCGAGCACGTTGCCGCGACGCTAGTGGAGCATGGACCATGGCTCTGGAATATTCCGCTGACCGGGGAGCCCTCGTGAGCGGTTACGCGCGAGCGATCTGTCGCGCTGCGGTCGGCGATGGCGTTGCTGCTGGCGCCGCTGCCGCTGTACGCGTCGGATCACGCCGATCCGGTGGACATCTGGAACCGGAAGCGGCTCGAAGGCGGGATCACCGACCTGTTCTTCTTTCCCAGGACCGACGAACAGGGCGTCCGGCGGATGGAGCTCATCCTCTGCGTGCGCCGCGCGCTGACCGAGGCCGGCTCGCTGATCCTGGAGCCGTACACCTACACGATCTACATGGACCTGAAGAGCACCGTCACGTTCGACAACGACGAGCAGCTCAAACGCTACGGCGGCACCGTCGTCAGGCCCGACAACATCACGCCGACCGTCACGATTCCGATCCGGTTGACCAACAAGGCCGAACTGGCCGCGACGCCGAAGTACGAAGGTCTCGCCGGCGACCTGTCGCGCATCAAGATCGCGACCGGCATCTTCGACGATCCGTTTATTTTCCCGACGTTCTTCGGCACTAACATCGTCGGCATGATTCTGAGCATCCCGCTGGATGCGTTTCCGCCGGACCAGGAGAACTGGGTGCTCTGGGCGACGTCAACCGAGAACGGCAAACAGGTTGACCACGTCGGGCGATCGCTGCGCACGCAGAATCCGCGGTTCGACATGCTCAATACGCTGCCGCCGAATCAGCACGTCAAGGCGATTGCCGAAGAGCGCCTCCATCCCAGCCTGATGCGCGACCTCGCGCTCAGGATCAACCTGCAGGGCACGTTCGCCTTCCGGGACTGGGATGAAGTGCCGGACGTCATGCTCTACTCGAAGCGGTCTCCGGTGGGCTTCCCCAACGGCCGCCTGCTGACCGACGACGTGGCGGAGCGCCTGGCGACGTATGGCGACACGCTGCTGAAAGAGATCTCGTACATCACGGGCAAATGGCCGCGCGCGACGAAAAACGACATGCCGTTCCGGCTGACCGCGGCAGCGTGCCGCGGCGCCGCCGATCCGCTGCCGCCGCAGTGCGATCAGAGCGTGCCGGAGAATCTGGCTTTCCCGTATCTTGCCGATCCGTGGCCGGAGAAGAAAGGGAAGCCGCCGTACGCGCTGACCGAGGCGAGCCAGTTGAAGCTGTGGGGGATTGCGCTCGCGATTGTCATCCTGCTGGTCCTCGAGAACTGGCTCGTCGCGCTCTGGTATCACCGCAAGAAACTACGCGAGCGTTTCCTGTGAGTGGTCATGTTGTTTGACAAGAATTTCAGCGGCGTCGAAGGTGTCATCGCCGACGACCTGACGTATCGGGGTTCCACGTTCGGCGAAGTCCGGCACGCGATTTTCGCGAATCCGTATTACCAGGTCTGGGGCGCCAGCGGCGAGCCGCCGCTGCCGGTCTACGAAGTGACGTTCGGCCGGGCGGTGATGGGGATCGGCCGGAGGTTCCTGTTCCAGGACGCCGCGAACCGGGCAATCGATGCGGCTTCCGATCTGCGGTGGGGACCGGACCGCCGCGGGTTTCGCCGCATCCTGCATCCGAACGGCGTGTGCCTGACCGGCGTCTGGGAAATCGACACGACGCCCGCCGGCACCGCGTACACCGGATATTTCCAGAAGGGCAGCCGCGGCGCTGATCGTCGGCCGATACTCGACGTGCTGCACCGAGATCACGGCGCGGACGGTCGCGCTCGCTGGCGCTGGTCGGCAAGCTCTATCCGACGACGGACCGCGAATCATACGAATCCGCTGCGCACGGCGAGCTTCATCGCGCAGGAAGACTTCGGCGGCTCGACGTCCATCGACTTCAGCAAGGTGGAACTGCGCACCGCGCCGAACACCACGCCGTGGCGGCGCGGCCTGGACGGCGTGCCGACGCTGCTCCTGACCGGCGTGGTGCTGATGCGGGCCGACAAGCAGCCCACCATCCGGCAGGTCTACGAGATCGCCGAGTTAGGGAAGCCTGACGCGGTCAAGACGAGCGCGCCGGAATTCATGCGGCTCGTGCCGGAGAAATCGATCGACGTCGCGGGCGACGATCTCGACTTCCGCGACGAAATCCTCGGGCAGATTTACGATCGCGGCGACGGCGCGCCGCGCCGCACGCTGACGTTTCACATCGAAGTGTCGGACCACGGCACGACGCACGGCAAACTCGTGCAGCGCCGCGATATCACCGACTGGCAGCGGATTGGCCGGCATCGTGTTCGACGAGGCCGCTGCGTCGTACAACGGCGACTTCGTCGTCCACTTCCATCATCCGATCTGGCGAAACGATCGCAACGATCCGGCGACCGTCGCACGCGTTCCGCGCCGGCCGCATTCGTAGCCGCGGTCCAGCCCGGCTATTTCTTGGCTTCGGCTCTCTTGCGGGCCGCCCAATACCTTTTCATCCGCAAACCTGCCGCCTTGCGCGCCGCGTTGCTCCATTCGCGAGTGGTCTTGCCTGCGGACTCGGCGAGCTTCGCGCGCCCCTTGGTGGTCGCCAATTCGGGAAACGTGCGTTCCAGGATCTGCACTTCCTGGCGCAGGCGGGCGAGTGTCGCCTCGGCGCCGGCGAGCGCCAGTTTCTTCATTTCCTCGAAACTCAGTTTCGCGGGCTGCGGAGCTTTCTTCTTGGCCATGTCCACCTCAAGTTCATCAACGATAGTCCTGAACAATGACATGACGCAAAAGAGGCCAGCCCGGCGACCGCATTCCCCGGCGTCCCGATCTTGTGCCGGGCACGGTCGTTCTGGCGTACTCTTGTGGCGTATGACGCCATCTTCTGAGCCGCCCCGCGCAGGGGCTTGCGGTGCTGTGTTCGCTGGTCCTCGGGACGGTCGTCGTCTGGGCCGCGCCGATGGTCGTCGGGCAGGGGCGCGCGAGTCTGCTCGGCATTCCGACGGTCACGAATACGACGACGTGCACGAACGCGTACCACATCGACGCGGACTGCGACGGCTACGGCGTCGGCGGAAATGGACTGATTGGTCCGGATGCGGACGACAACGACCCGCGGGTCAACACGACCGCGAGCGTCATGAACACCTACGGATCGATCACGAGCTTTCTCGCAACCGTCAAGGGATATCGGCCGAACCATATCTGGTATCTCGACGGCGCCAAGGGCAGCAATACGAACTGCGCGGGTGACGATCCCTCGAGACCGTGCCAGACGTTCGCATACGTGCGAGGCAAGATCGCGGGATGCGACGCCATCCTGATTCGGGGCGGCGTCTACGACGAAGCCAATTCGTACAACTTTCCTTCGGTCAACGGCAGCCCGGGTTGTCCGACGATCGTCATGGCGTATCCCGGCGAGTCCGTCACGCTGACCCACAGCACGTCGGGGCAGAACGGGATGTACCTGAATAGCAACTTCGCGACCATCGACGGCTTCACGCTCACCACGGCGACGCCCGGCAAAGGGATGGGGATCGACGTCACCAAGAGCTCGCTGGCGAACGGCGTGACGATTCGCAACATGGAGGTCTCGCACTTCTACACGGATATCTGGGGGTGCGCGGAATCGCAGAACTGGCTGATCGAGTCGAATGTCCTGCACCACGGCGAGGCCGAGCACAATCTCTATCTGTGCCAGAACAACAGTTCGAGCGGCCCGCGGGTCGGCGATGTGATTCGCAAGAACGTGATGTATTCGGCGGCGCGCAACAACATCCACTACAACACGCACCAGTGCATCGGCTGCGTCATCGATCGGAACATCCTGTGGTCGGCCAACCAGGATCCAGGCGGCGGTTCCGCGAGTATCGCCATTCAGTCCGGCTGGACCAACGGCTTCATCACGAACAACGTCCTGTTCAATTCGAGCGCCTACGTCATCCTGCTGAACGACTATCGTGACGGGCAGGCCGGGATCGGCGTGCCGCACGACATCAGCCGGAACACGATTGCCAACAACACGGTGTTGTTCACCGCCCGCGATGCGACCGGCAACAACAACGCGGCGGGATGCCTGGCGGCGGTCGCGATCATCAATGGATCCGGCGTCGAGACCGTCGACCTGGGACATAACGCCTATACCAACAACATCGTGATTCAGGGCGCGTCCGGCAGTCCGAACTGCGGCGCCGCGGTCGCCTACAAGCAGCAGAACGCCCACGACATCAACTGGTGGACGACCGACACCTGGACGAACAACATCATCTTCACGCCGACCGGCGGGGCGCCGCTCGCCATCGCTCCCGCGGGCGTGACCATCTCGGGCGGCCGGGTCGATTGGGCGGGGTTTGGATCGTCGGTCGCGGTGTTCACCAGCAATTCGCAGGCGAACCCGATGCTGCAGCACTGGGATCAGGCCGAGTTCGCGTCGCCGCTGCTGTTCAACCTGCGGCTCCAGGCCGGCAGCCCCGCGATCGGCGCCGGGTCGCGCAATGCCGCCGCACTCGTCGATGTCCTGGGCAGGACGCGCAAGGATCCGCCGACGATCGGCGCGTACGAGTTCCCGTGAGTTAGACGGCGGTCCGATCGAGAAATTCCCGCACGATCCGCTCCGCGACTTCTGCGAACGTGAACTGCTCGCCGCCGTTGAACGAGAAGCGCGGCGGGTCGCTGCCTGCGCGCGTGATGGCAAACAGCCCCGCCCGATCGCGATCCGGCGTGGGTTTCCAGCGCATTTCGCCCTGCGCAACCGCGCCATCCCGGCCGACGCTGAACATGAGGCGGTAGTCGTGCCGCTGGCAGGTGAACGCGGTCGGTTCGAATGCGAAGTCGTGCAGGCTCGGGTCGATCTCGGCCCACGCGAGCATCAACTCGTAGACGCTGCGAACTAACGCCTGCCGAACCCGGTCCTCGTCGTGGTTGCTCACGTTTTTCGTGGTTGGCTGTCGGTGCAACGTCTAACGGGTCGCTTCAGCCGCGGCATCTCATGGTGGCACCCGCCGCCGGCGGCTGCAAGCGGTTGTTTGGGGCGACCGTTTATTTGAGCCCCAGCGGCTTGCCAGCAGTGAGGAGGCGAATGGCCTCCTCGAGACGTCTGGCCTTCGTTTCCTCGCGCTTGGCGGACTCGATCCACCCGATGTAGCGCCGGCGGTGCGAGGGCGCAAGCCCTTCGAAGTACCGCCATGCCGCCGGGTGTTTCCTCAACGCCGCCTGAATGTAATGCGGAAGTGTTGCCGGCATCTGGTAGCGCGGTCGCGGTCCGTAGCCGCGATTGGTCGGTGCGCGTTCGATCCCGCCGGGCTTCAACCTGCCACCGGCTTTCAGTGCTGCGTATCGCTTCCGGTTGATGGCCGACCATCGGCTATCAGCCTTCCTCGGCGTGAACTTGATGGCATAGCGCGAGTCATCCAGACGCTTGACCAGGCTGTCAACCCAGCCGAAGCACAGCGCCTCATCGCGCGCATCGGCGTACGCGATTGATGCCACGCTGTATGTCGCTTGTGGAAGACGAGCCACACCTCAGTCTCCGAGTCGTGGTGCTCGTCGAGCCATTGGCGCCAATGCTCCACGGCCTGAGCGACAAATGTCTTCAATGGTTGCCCGCCCCCGCGGCGCCGTATTCGAGCTCGAGCCGGCGCGCCGCAACTTCAGCTCCGTCCCTGCGGACCTGTCCGGCCAGCGTGCGCGCACGGACCTCCACCGACGGGTGAAGTACTTGTCGAAGTGACGCGGTCAAGGACTCCTCGGTCATCGCGGCGTGCGGGATCGTGGCGCCGACGCCGAGATCGACGACACGGCTGACCCCAGTAGAACTGGTCGCTGAACATCGGCGTGATGACCTGAGGGACGCCGGCGCGAGCTGCAGCGGCAGTCGTGCCCGCGCCGCCGTGGTGGACGACCGCCGCGACCCGGGGAAACAGCAGGTCGTGGCTCACGTCGCCGATGGCGAGACAGTCGTTCGCAGCGTCGACGAGGTCGAGATCCGCCCAACCTCTCGAGACGATGATCCTGCGGCCGACGGCGCGGGCGGCGCCGATCAGGTGACGGCTCATCTCGCCAGCCGCGGGCATGCTGCCGAACCCGACGAGGATTGGCGGCTCTCCACCTTCGAGGAATGCGTTGATATCCGCAGAAAGCGGCCTGTCATCGGCGAGCACCCACGCGCCCGTCTGGAAGATCGTCCGGCCGGGAGTCGCGGGCACCGGGGCGAGGGTGGCATCCGCGGCAAGCCAGGTGTGGTTGGTCAGGACATAGTCGAGTACGTCATCGATCGGGGCCAGGCCAAGCCGGTCGCGATTGTGGTTGATGCGCGCCAGCGCGCGGTCGTTCCAGGCCGTGGCGGTGTGTGCGCCACTGATCCTCGATGCTCGCGCGCGCGGTTGCATCTGCAGTCTGGCCCGGCGCCGGCGGCGGTGCGAGGTCAGGCGAGGGCAGGGCGACCGGGGCGTAGACGGCTGTCACACAGCCAATGCCCCGGCGCTCGGCAATCGACGGCGCCGCGTACTGGTGCGCGTTCGCGCCGAGGATGACGTCGCAGCCATCCGCGGCGGCGCCGATGGTCTCGAACTGGTCCGTGATGAGGTCGGGCATCGATTCGCGAAGCCGACGCAGTTCTTCGGGAGTGAGACTGGGCGTGGGGCCGGACTTTCCCGCGGGCATGCGCATCTCGACGCCCATGGGGATCGCCTCGAGGCCGAGGCGTCTTCGCCCAGTCGACAAAGTTCGGCGAGATGCAGAGTCGCACGTCGTGCCCGAGTTTGCGCAGTTCAAGCGCCAGGGCGAGCGCAGGCTGCACATCGCCCCGTGTTCCAACTGCCGCCAACAATGCGCGCATGGTCTTTCCCTGACTCATCCGTGTCTGTTGCCGATCGAACACGTTGCTGAACATTGACCGCGATGCCAGAAAATCGACGTCGATCTAGTCCGGGCTCATAGTCGCTCTGCATGAGCCACGCGCATGCAACCCCAGGCCCTGGTACGGGGGCCCGGCAACGACGACAGGAAGCGGCGCTCCAGGGTACTGGCATCGATGTCGCTTCGAACCCTCAGGCCGACGAGCCGCGTGAACGCGGCGACGTCGTCGACGCCGAACCGGTTGACGTTGCCGAGTCGTCGCCAGCCGTCGGCAAGCCGGCGAGCGCCGTAGCCACTGTAGTCGCCATCGACAAAGGCTCGTGTCACGTAGTCGAAGAGGATGCTACTGCCAGGGCCGCTTTGCACTGCGACCAGGCGAAGGACCGCCTTGACCGCGTCTTCTGGAAGGTAGTAGGTGACGCCTTCCCACAAGAACAGCGTCCGCGCCTCCGGCGCATATCCCCGCTCGCGCAGGACATCGCCGAGGTCCTCGCGTTCGAAATCGATCGGCACCTGGGTTGCTGAGGCGCTGGTCACGTGGCCTTCAAACAAGTGTTTGGTTCTGAGGGCCAATACCTCGGGCATATCCACTTCGAATACGCGCGCGCCGCGCAGCGCATCCGAGAATCGGAGGGAGCGCGAGTCAAAGCCTGCGCCCAGGATGACGACCTGTGCGAGGCCCGCTCGGGCTTCCTCAAGAAGCACTTCGTCGAAATACCGGGTACGGGCGTTGAAATACCCGAACGCGCCGGGCAGGCCGCGTTCCAGCAGCCACCGGGCAAGCTTCGGCGCCCGGTTCAAGGTCCGTTGGTACGGCAGGAGAGCGCGTGCGGCGATGAAATCGCCGTTTGCGGACTCGCCCGCGGTAAGACGGCCGAGCGCGCGCGCCCATGCCGTCAGGTGCGCCGTCCGTGCCACATTCGCCTTGGCGCCGCTGAGGCTCATCTCCAATCCAAGTCTTGACCAGCGCTCTTACGCCCGGCCAAGCACCAGTCCCAGGATAAGGAAAGTCAGATAAACGCTTTGCCCGGAATGGGCAACGATTCCGAACCAGGAACTTCGAAAATATCGGCTCGGCAGGGCATAGAACAAGATCCCCGCCGTTGCTGAACTGAGCATGCCCCAGGGTTGATGGAGGTGATACAAGCCAAACAAGAGCCCATTCGCCAGCCAATCCCATTTTCCGAAGACCGCTGCCATGCGGGGCAGCAGCAATCCGCGAAACAACAGTTCTTCTCCCAGCACCGTGTTGAACACCGCGCTGATCACAAAGAGCATCAACACGCCCCAGTTGCCCACCATCTGTGCTCTGGCGTCCGGGTTACTGAGGAAACTGCCAAAGTCAAAACCTGGCGGCTGAGCGAGAAAAGGAAAGACGGAAACCCACAGCCTGTTCAACGTCCCTCTGCCTTGCAAGTCGAACAGGCCCGCCAATACAAGGAGCGGGACAAGCCACCACCACAAGCGACGCTGCGGCTCTCCGGTTTGCGGACGGCGAGGCGTATTGAGCCAGAGACGAGGCCGGACTGTTGACCAGCGCAGGTTGCCGGTCTCCCGGTAGAGCAGCATCACGACCAGGATGAACTGCCAGATCAATCCAGCCGCGAGTATCGCCACTCTTGCAAAACCTGGATTCTGTGGGTCGTGCGCCAGCGCAGGAGTGACGACCCAGCCCAGGACTGCCATGGGCACTGCCGCCGCCGCCCAAACCGCGAGGGTCTTACCCAGGCTGTATTGAGGGATGTCGGCAATGCCATTCCTGTCCACTGCGATCTTTTGCGACTGCATCGATTCAGCCTTCAGGCCATTCGTGCAGCAGCGCCGCTACTTCGATTGTGGCGGGTGATCGGTGCCCCACGCGTCCCTGGCAACCCGCCACTTACCGTCGGCGTCGCGATGATAAATCACCAGTCCCCAGCCGGTGTCCTCGACGACCGCGCCGCCTCCCACGGGCGTGTCGCTGGACTTGTACGAATATCGCTCGAAGGCCCACTCGCCGTTGACGATGAATTCCTGCACGGGTTTATCCCAGTGCGTCTTGAAGGCCTTGAGGTACCCCTCCAGCCATGGCCGCACGGCCGCCTTCCCAACCATCGCCGGCTCCTGGGGCGCAAGGAACACGACGTCCTCGGTCAGCACACCGAGCAGGGTGTCGAGGTTGTTGGAGTTGATGGCGGTCACGTACGCCTCGTGCGCCTGGTGAGCGGCGGGATCGTCGCCCGCTGCGGTGGCAGCTGCCTGGGATCCCGCATTACACGCGCCGCACACCATGGCGATCGTGACGATCAGAACACTCGACGCATATCATTCCGCTCCTGTACTCTGAATGGGTGGCTACCGCTCCCACGGTGCCGAGGCCACGACCATGCGTTCCATGCCGATACTCTAACTCGCCGCCACGCGCGAGCTGCTAGGCAAGTCCGAATGCGAGCGCCAGGAAGCCCGCCGCTCCGAACGCGGCGTGGATGACGACGCCGATCCAGGTGCTGCGCCGGCGCTGGACGATGTAGGGCAGGATCAACGTGATCGGCACAAGGGTGACCAGGACCTGCCACGGGAAGGCGGCGTGGAACAGCAACCAAAGGACGCCGTTCACCAGCGAAGCCGCCGCGCCGAAGGCCGCCTCTTCACGCGGCAGCATGAACGCTCGCCAGACGAACTCTTCCCCGGCGATGTTGAGCGCGAAAAACGGGAGCCACGCCGCGAGAATCCAGTAGCGGCCGGGACCGAGCGGCTCGAACGCCATGAACGAAGGTTGGAACTGGGACCTGTCCGCAGTCGCCCCGAGCGCCGCGGCGATGCCGCCGGTCAGCACGCCGATGACCGCGAGGCCGCCCAGGGCCCAGAGCCAGTCGCCGCCGTCCATGGGGCGAAGCCAGAGCCGCGCTCCCCAGGACCCCGGCCTTCCGGTCTGCCGTTCTCGATACAGCAGCAGGGCGGCCGTGACGAGCAGCGGACCAAAGAGCACGACGCTCGCGGCCAGAAACCACATCGCGACAGTCTCAGCCCCGGTGGCGGAAACGAGCGCCGGCACGGCGACGCGGGTTGTCAGGAACAGCAGCAGTGCGCCCGCTCCGAACAGCGCGGCGGAGCCGACCAGACCCAGCGGCGGAACCCGATCGCCTCGACCCCTGCGCGCTCTCGCGAGACCGGCGGATTTCAACGGTGCTTCTCCCACCTACGTGGGCACCTTCGTGTGCAGGATGTCGATAAGGTGGAGGATATATGCGACGAGCAGCGCCAATCCATTACGACGGACATGGAACTGTTCCGGTTCGTAACCCTGTGAAAAGACTTTCCAGTGGCGCTCCAGTTGGTGTCGATCGACGTCCGTCAGCTTGCTGATCTCCCAAACAGTGGATGGCAGCTCCCGTTCGAGAAACTCGAACACATGGCCGCTCTCGAGCTCTCGCGCGATCACCGTTGTCGTGATGTGATCGAAGCGCCCGCTTTCCGCCGCTCCGAGCAATTGAATCGCCAGGCGACTCCATCGCCGGATTGTCAGTTGTTGCTTTTCGGTCTCAAAAGCCATGACGTGATCAATCGTCCAGGCGCATTTAGACATCGACGCGCGTGTAGTGCTCCACTTGCGGGAACGGATCGTAGAAATGATGCAGGAGTGCGCGCCAGCGCTGATACTGGGCTGACTGCCGGAAGCCAACCGTATGGTCTTCGAGCTTCGACCAACGAACCAGCAGCGCGTAGCGATTGGGCTGCTCGACGCATTTCTGCAGTTCGAGCGAAACGAATCCTGGCATCGCGCTGATGATGCCCCTGGCCTCGGCAAAGGCGAGCTCGAAGTCTGCTTCCTTACCCGGGATGACGTTGAGGATCGCGAGTTCCAGGACCATTTGATGGATCGATCCTTTTTCAGTGTGACAGACCTGTTCCATGCCCCAGCGGCGCGCGCGCAAGGGATCCACCAGGGAATGCGAAAAAGCGATGGCCTGAGGATCACAGCTTCCGGGCGCGGGATCTTGTCCGTCCAGCACGCCGGCTCGGCGGATCGGCCGGAGTCGGGGAGCTCTACCAGATTTCCACTTCGTAGCCGTCAGGATCGGTGAAGAAGACGTACGGTTCGCCAGGCACGAATTCGCCGTGGTCGCGAATCGTGCCGCCGGCAGCCCGAATCGCGGCCAGCGCCCGCACGATGTCGGCCGGGGCGCTGCAGCCGAATGCCGAAATGGATGACGCCGCCGGCCTTGCCGGCCTGGCGAGGTTTGCGCTCGAAGACAAGGACGTCCCGAGTGCCCGGCGTCTGGGCCTGGACGACGTCGCTGCTGTTCGTAGACGGAGACGACGCCGAGAACGGCTCGATAGAAACGCAGCGAGCGCTGCGGATCGCGGACGGCGAGCGCAATGTGCGTAAGCCCGTGGGTCTTCACTGGTGCACGGCGTTGCTGCACCTTCACTGTGGCTGGTCTCATTACCTGCGGCCCTTCGTCGTTACAGCGGCACCATCCCCATCCACCACATGGTCGTGTCACCGACGTCGATGTCGTAAGTGCGCGCAAACGTCAGCGTGCCGTCCTCGCTCATGCGAAACACCGACAGCCCTGCCGCGACGGTGCGCACGCCGTCGCCATCGCGCACATCCACCGGCAGGTTGTGCTGCGCCACCAGCATGCGCCCGCTGGGATCGATGTGGAACGTGCGCGGATGGAGTTTTTGCGTTTCGATGTGCTGGATGGCGGTCGGTTCTCCGGTCGCCTGGTTGATGGCGTAGACGACGATGCTGTTCTCGCCGCCTTTGTAGACCTTCTTCCCGTTGAAGTCGACCACATCCTGCGACCGGTTCGCGCCGTACACGAAACGCCCGTTCGGATGCACGTGCATGGCGCTCGCCGCCTGGCGCGAGCGGATGTTGTCGGGCTCCAGCAGCGTCGTCTTGTTGAACACGACTTCCGGCAGCGGCTTGCCATCCTGCATGCGGTACAAGTGGATCTGGTTCTGCGTTTCGACCGACACGTACATCCACGGCTTCGTCGGATGAAAATCCAGATGGCGCGGGCCATAGCCACGCCCGCCGTTGGGCGCGATCTTGTATTGGTTGGAGAGCACGCCGTTCGCGTAGTCGAAGACCATCAGCGCGCCAGGATCCTCGGGCCGTTGCGGCGTGCCTTCGTTGCCACGCGTCACCAGCACCACGTGCCGGCCGTCCGGCGTCACCCGCACCTGATGCGCGTAGATGCCGGCATCCATCGCGCCTTGCGGTACCTCTTCCCCAGGCGTGAAATCCTCGTTAATCCGATACACGCGCAACGAACTGGGGCTGTTGAACGCCACCAGGATGTGCCGCGATTCGCTGTCGAGCGACATGTGAATCGGCCGCACCGGCAACCGCATCGGATCGCCAACCTGGGTGAGCGCACCCGTAGCGGGATCGATCTTGAACGCTGTGACATGGTGTGCGGTGCCGGTCTGCACAATGCCGGCAGCGCTGTCGCTTGAAGCCACATAGAGATAGCGCCGGTTGCGATGCGGCCAGCAGGTACCTGCACGCCGGCCGGCAATGTCACCGAATCACGTCTGATCAATTCCGCGTTGGCGAGATCGACATCGTAGTGGGTGAGCACCGGACCGACATTCGCATACAACGCCAACCGCGGTGAGCGCCCCTGCGCGAACGCGACTCGCGGGGCCACGGCACCTCCGGCAAGGAGCGACAAGAAGGTTCGACGACTCGGCATGACGCGCTCGATCCCTTTCCTACTTGCCCGGCAACCCCAGTGCACGCCCGAGAACGATGTTGGCGGCGAGGGCCACAAGGAATGCCGGTACCGCCGTGATAACGGGCCAGATCGCGAGCGAGAGCAGCAGGAGTTGGTGTTGCTGGTCAGTGGATCTGACAAACAGTGAGTGGATATTCGCGCCAACGGCCAGTCCAAATGCTCCGAGTGCCACGCCAAAGGACACGTGCAGGGCCGATGGCGAAGGTGAGTGTCGCAGTCGAAAGCGTTCATACGCCATATGTGCAGCGTATGCCATGGCGCTCACGATCCACGCCGCCAGGCGCCACGCCCGCACGTGAGTGGAGGGTACCGCGAACGTGATGCCGACGAGCGCATACCACGCGGCGAAGAGCGCCGCCGGCATGATCCGATGCTTGACGAGATGATGCGCCCAATGGGCTAGGCCTTGGAAATCTGGAGCCGGCGCGCGGACTCGAACCGCGCACCTGCTGGATTACGAAATAGGGCGACTTCCACGATTGTCCTAACAATTTCCACCCGCTGGCAACCTGCGGTGGCCGGTGGCACGCCATGGCGTGTCCACTTACGTCACCGGTTGCCGGTCTCGGCGCCGGTAACCAGGTCGCGGTCCCTCCACAACCCTGAGCTTCAACCGGTCCCGCGCAGAATATTGCCGGACTGCGCAACGCGGCTGAGCGTGGTGCCCTCGAGTTCCATACTGTACTCTGTGCCGAACGCCATCGAGGGCGTGGACGTACCGGTGCGAGACGGTCGTCTAAGACCTTCAGTGTCGCCTTGACGGCCGCCTCGGCGGTCAAGGTGTACGGTTCACGCGTGCGCAGGCGCATGGCTACCTTGTGTCCGGCGTCGTCCCAGGCTTCGCCGTAAAGATAGATTTCGTCGCGCGCGCGCTGATCGTCGGTGGGGCCGTGCACGCGACTCGCGATCAGTCCTTTGAGAAATGTCTGCACCGGCGCACGCCCCAGCAGCCAACGGACGAAGCCAGGAATCTTCATTTTCCCAATCTGTTTTTCCGGCACGCCCGCGAAGACTTCGATGTTCGGAATCCCAGTGGAGTAGTATGCGGTCGCCACGTCCCCCCAGGGAATGGTGACAGCGGTGGCCGAGAGCGTCTCGGTGAACGGAATGATTTCGACCTTGTACGCTGGGGGAACCCTGATGATCGTCCCGTCCTTACGAATCCGTCCGCCCTCAGGCAGGCCTTCGAACATGGTTTTGGTGGTGCCAGGACTGAGTTTGCCGTAACGTGGCTTAAACGCGAGCCTCAGATGGGTCGCGGACGGAAGGTCGCGTTTCAGCATGGCGGCGAGACAGTCTGTCGGCACGACGTCAAAGCCGACTCCGGGAACGGCGATGATGCCCGCATTCCTGATTTCCTCCTTGCACGAGTGGATGGCTTCGAGCACCGCGATTTCTCCGGTGATGTCGAGGTAATGGGTTTCGGCGCGCAGGCACGCGGCGAGCATCGGCCACTGGTGGCGGAGAACGGACCCGCGCAGTGCAACACGGCCGCGATGCCTTCAAGGTTCCCTGCCGCAACCGCCTCGTCGGCGAGATCGAATACGCGCGATTCAAAACCGAGTTCGTCAGCCAGGGACCGGATGCGTTCGCCGTGGCGACCGGCCAACACCGGGCTGAGATCGTGATCTTTCGCATAGCGCGCGGCGAGCCTGCCGGTGTAGCCGTTGGCGCCGTAGATCATCCACATGCGATCATTATCGAATGAGAACTGTCATCAGCCCTGGCGTCCAATTGTTAGGCGGGCGAAATCCACGGTCCCAGTGGCGCGATCGTAGCCTGGCGACCGAACACAGCTCCGGCCGCAGCGAAGGGTTTGTTTTCGTTCGGAAATCTGGAGCCGGCGCGCGGACTCGAACCGCGGACCTGCTGATTACGAATCAGCTGCTCTACCAACTGAGCTACGCCGGCCAGGCGGGAAGAAAGAAAGTGTAGCACGGGCGAACCACCAGGCGACTCCCCACCCGAGCACCATCCCGAGGCAGGCGCAGATGGCCGAAGTGTCCGTCCCGAACCATCGCGAGATCGGCGCAGACACCAGGACGCCGAACGCGATGCCGCCGAGTGTTCCCGCCAGCATCGCGCGATCTCGGCGTCGACCGGGTCCCATGAGCGTCCGGAAAATCGCAGCAGTGACGACCAGGAACAGGGCGAGTGCGGCTTGCTCCACCAGCGTGACACCTTCGCTGCTCACGACATCACCTCCATGCGTTGGACGTCCCGCTCCTAACCTCCAACCTCCAACCTCCAACCTCCAACCCGTTCGTCAGTCCTTCACCGACCGTAGTCCGCATCGCTGACCGGCTCCAACCACTCGGTCTTCACGTTGACGTTCACCGCGAGGTGCACGCCGCGTCCTCCGGCAACCGACCCGTGCCAGTGCTTTTCACCCGGCGCAAAGACGACCGCATCGCCGACTTCGAGATCGTGGGCAGGTTCGTCCCAGCGCTGCGCCCGGATACGCCCCTCGGTCACGAACAGCCACTGCGGTCCCGAATGCGCATGCCAGTTGGTCCGCGCGCCGGGCTCGAATCGCACGTGATACACATGCACCGGCGTCGCCTCGTCCGACGAAGCCAGCAGCCTGGTCTGCGCATTTCCGACAAACGACGCGGTGTCGGCGGCGCGAAACGGCGAATCAGCGGCGCGGAAGATTTTCATTGGCGCGATTGTCCGGCACGAAGCCGTTCTGATTCGGCATCTTCACCAGCGGCAGCGTCGTCTCGGACACGACGTCACGTTCGCCGACGATGCCGTTGAGAAAGAGCACGAATGCCGTGATGGAATACACATCGTCGGCCGCGAGCGAGTGCGGCTGCTCGTACGGCATGGCGCGGTTGATGTAATCCCAGAGCGTCGTCGCGTACGGCCAGAAGCTGCCGACTGTCTTGATCGGGCGCGCCGTGGTCAGCGTACCGCGTCCGCCCGCGAGCAGGTCGTTGGGCCCTTCCGTCCCCGTTGCGCCGTGACACGCGGCGCAGCGCGCGATGTACAACGGCTTGCCGGCCGCCGCGGTTCCATGTCCCGGCGGCAGACCGCGGCCATCGGGCAGGACGTCGATGTCGATCGCCTTGACGGCTTCGGGGGATGCGGGGTGGCCGAGACCGAGAGCGGGCGATTGCGCAGCGGCTGCAGCGCAGGTGAGACAGAGCAGTGCGGCGATCGCGACTGTCGCGCGACTAAAGCCCATTGGTCACGACACCCGCCGCGGTCACTTTCCACGGCTGAATCGCGTTGTTGTGATAGCCGGAAAAACGGCCGCGCGCCTTGAGCAGGTCGATCAGCGTCGGCTGCACGTAGCCGGTTTCGTCGGTCACGCGCGACGCGATCGAGCGTCTCGCGGCCATCCCAGCGCCACGACCAGCGAAAGCGCGTGTGCGCGAGCGGCAGGACCGGCGCCTGGAGTTCGGCCGGGTTCCACGTGCGTCCGCCGTCAGTGGTGATGTCCACGCGCGCGACCGCGCCGCGGCCGGTCCAGGCAAGCCCGGAAATTTCGTACACGCCGGCGCCCGGCAGCGTCTCGCCGCCAGACGGACGCGTGATCACCGACTTCGCGTCCATCTCGAATGTGAAGATGCGCGATGTGCCATCGGGCAGGAGATCCGTGTACTTCGATGTCTCCCATCGCGTCATCGCCGGCCGATCGACGAGCTTGACGCGATGCAGCCACTTCACGTTGGCGATGCCTTCCATGCCCGGCACGATCAGCCGGAGCGGATAACCCTGCTCGGGGCGAAGCGGCTCGCCGTTCTGCGCGTAGGCGACGAGCACGTCCTTCATCGCCTTGTCCATCGGCAGGCTGCGCGCGACGCGCGCGGCGTCCGCGCCTTCCGCGACGATCCAGGTCGCGCGCCGCCTGCGCGCCGGATTGGCGCAGGATCGTCGAGAGCCACACGCCGGTCCACTCGCTGCAGCTGGTCAGGCCATGCGAGCGCTGAACGTCTGGCGCGTTGGCGCCGCCCCATTCGCTGCTCGTGTTGCCGGAGCACTCGATGAAGAAGAACCGCGAGACCGACGGCAGACGCTTGAGCTCGTCGATCGAAAAGACCAGCGGCCGATCGACCATGCCGTGCACGGTCAGGCGTATGCGTGGCTGGATCGAGATCGGGCACGCCCGCGTGATGGCGTTCGAAATGGAGCGAGGACGGCGTGACGATGCCAAACGTATCGCGGAGCGGGGCGTAGCTGACGGTGCTGCGCGGCGTCCGGGCATTGCCGAGCGCGCGCAAGGCGCGTTCGAAGCGCGACCGGCTGCCGTAGCCCGAGACCGGCGCGCCGAGTGAACCGGGCAGGTCCGCGGCGGAAGAGGTCGGTGCTCTCAACGCCGCGAGCGCGGCGCCAAACGACGCCCCAGCGCGCAGAAACCATCGTCGCGAACCGCCGGGTTTGCGAGCGGGAATCGTCGGCGTCGTCATCTGCCGGCACTATAATACCGGCATGCGGAAACTCACGGCCATGCTGACGTTCTCCCTCGCATTCGTGATGTCGCTCGCGCTGTCGGCGCAATATGCCGGCTGGACCATCCCGGCCGGCGGCAAGGACGAAAAGAGTCCCCTCAAAGCGTCTGCCGACGTGACGAAGAAGGGGAAGGACCTCTTCGCGTCGAATTGCCAGAAATGCCACGGAGCGCTGGGCAAGGGCGACGGCCCAGATTCGGCCAAGGACAGCCCCGCCGCCGACCTGACGGACGAATTCCGTTTCGAGCTCAATCCGGAAGGCGTCGTCTACTACAAGATCATGAACGGCCATCCGCCGGAAATGCCCGCGTTCAAGAGCAAGCTGACGCCAAACGACACGTGGGCCGTCGTGAATTACGTGATGTCGCTCCGGAAGCCGCAGTAAGCTGAGGCGGGAGAAAAAACGTGTCCACGACCGTCACCCGGCCGCTCGGGATGTTCGCGTTGTTTCGCGCGGCAAGCTCCGTCCAGGACTTCGTGGAGTCGCGGCTGTCAACCGTCGGCCTGTCGATGCCGAAGCTCGCGGCGCTGCAGCGGCTGGCCGACGCCGGCGGCACGCTGCCGCTCGGTCAGCTCGCCGAGCGCCTCGCCTGCGTGAAGTCGAACGTCACCCAGCTGATCGATCGTCTCGAGGCGGACGGCCTCGTGACGCGCTCGCTCGACCCCAACGACAAGCGCTCACGCCTCGCGGTCATCACCGAGGCCGGCCGCCGCGTGTGGGAGCAGGGCACGCGCGTCCAGCACGAGGTCGAAGAAGAGTTGTTCTCGACGCTCTCGACCGAGGAGAGCGTCCGCCTCGCCGAAATCATCGGCAAACTCAAGCGCACATCGAACGACAGCAAGTGCTAGCACTCCGCACCCTCGCAACCTGCACGCACCCCGCACTCGCACCTCGCACCACGCACCTACGCACCTAGCCTCCCCGCACCCTGTTGTTGTACGATGCTGGTTTAAGCCAGCGTCGAAAAAGCACACAGGGGCGCATGTCCGAGACTACGGCGCCGGCCGCCTTTGAAGCGGCCGAACTCGTCGTGCGCGGCGCGCGCACGCACAACCTCAAGAACATCGACGTCACGCTCCCGACCGGCAAGCTGATCATCGTCACGGGCGTCAGCGGTTCGGGCAAGTCGTCGCTCGCCTTCGACACGATCTACGCCGAGGGGCAGCGCCGCTACGTCGAGTCGCTCTCCGCCTACGCCCGGCAGTTTCTCGAGCGGATGGAGAAGCCGGACGTCGACCGGATCGACGGCATCGCGCCGGCGATCGCCATCCGCCAGAAGAACAGCATCCGCAATCCCCGCTCGACGGTCGGCACCACGACCGAAATCCACGACTACATGCGGCTGCTGTTTGCGCGCGTCGGCCGCACCTTCTGCCGCAACTGCGGCCGCGAGGTCGTGCGCGAGACGGCCGAAGTCGTCGCCCGGCAGTTGAGCGAACTCGGCGATGGCACGCGGCTGATTCTCGGTTTCGACCTGCGCGGTCGTCGACGCGCCGCCTCTGCCCGCCGAGAACGCCGCCGAAGTGGACGAGCTGAGCGAGACCGGCGACGATGAAGCCGCGGCGGAATCGGAGACCGTGCCGGCGTCGCGGGTCGCCGCCAACGGCGCCGCCGCGGTCAGCGCGACGATCGAAGCGCTGCGGAAGAAAGGGTTCGGCCGCCTGCTGGTGGACGGCCGGGCGGTCGTGTTCGACGACATCGACCCGAAAGCGCTTGCCGGCCGGCCGCTGCTTCAGGTCGTCGTCGATCGCGTCCAGCTCGGCGGCGACGAGGTCGTGCAGCGGCTCACCGATTCGATCGAGACGGCGTACCGCGAAGGCGGCGGCGCGGCGTGGGCGCTGCAGCTGGACGGCGCCGGCGCGACCGCCAGGGTTCATCAGTTCTCGGAGCGATTCGAGTGCCGCGACTGCGGCATCGCCTACGAGGATCCGCAGCCGCGCCTGTTCTCGTTCAACAACCCGTTCGGCGCCTGCCCGACCTGCCACGGCTTCGGCAACATCATCGAGCTCGACATGGACCTGGTCGTGCCCGATCCGACCAAGTCGATCGCGCAGAACGCCATCGAACCGTGGAGCAAGCCGCACTACCGGACGCAGCTGGCCGAGCTGAAGCGGGCGGCGAAGAAGGCGAAGCTTCGGCTCGACGTGCCCTGGAACGAGCTGACGGACGAGGAGAAGACGTTCGTCATCGAAGGCGGCGAGGATTTCGACGGCATCCGCGGATTCTTCCGCTGGCTGGAGCGGAAGAAGTACAAGGTTCACGTCCGCGTGTTTCTCAGCCGCTATCGCGGCTACCTGACGTGTCCGGACTGCGGCGGCAGCCGGCTGCGGCGCGAAGCGCGCGACGTGCGCGTGTCGGGGCGCACCATCGACCGCGTCGCCGCGCTCACGGTGATCGAGGCGCAGGCGTTCTTTTCCACGCTCGAACTGACGGCGAAGGAAGCGGCGATCGCCGACAAGGTCCTGCAGCGAGATCCGCCGCCGCCTGTCGTTCCTGAGCGACGTCGGACTCGACTACCTGTCGCTCGATCGGCTGTCGTCGACGCTGTCGGGCGGCGAGGCGCAGCGGATCAACCTGGCGACGTCGCTCGGTTCGGCGCTGGTGGGCACGCTCTACGTGCTCGACGAGCCGTCCATCGGCCTCCATTCGCGCGACAACCTGCGGCTGATCGACATCCTTCGCCAGCTGCGCGACCAGGGCAACACGGTGCTCGTCGTCGAACACGACGCCGACATGATCAAGGTCGCCGATCACATCGTCGACCTGGGGCTGGGGGCGGGTGAGCAGGGCGGCCGCGTCGTGTTTTCCGGCACGCTCGACGGCCTGATGCACGAGCCGCGCTCGCTGACCTCGAAGTACCTGCGTCAGGAGCTGGCGATTCCGGTTCCGACGACGCGCCGTCGCGGAAACGGGCAGAAGATCCGCCTGATTGGCGCGGCGGAGCACAACCTGAAGGACGTGGACATCAGCATCCCGCTGAATGCGCTGACCTGCGTCACCGGCGTCAGCGGATCGGGCAAGTCCACGCTCGTGCACGACGTGCTGTACGCGGCGATCAAGCGCGCCAAGGGCGGCTGGGACAAGCGCGTCGGCACGTTGTCGAAGCTCGAAGGCGTCGAGCTGATCACCGACGTCGTGCTGGTCGATCAGGCGCCGATCGGCCGGACGCCGCGCTCGAATCCGGTCACCTATCTGAAGGCGTTCGATCCGATTCGCGAGCTGTTTGCCGCGACCAAGGATGCGCGATCGCGCGGGCTGACGGCGAGCCACTTCTCCTTCAACGTGCCGGGCGGCCGCTGCGAGGCCTGCCAGGGCGAAGGCGAAGTCCGCGTCGAAATGCAGTTCCTGGCCGACGTCTTCGTGCCCTGCGATCAATGCGACGGCAAGCGCTTCAAGCCGCAGGTGCTCGAGGTTCGGTACCGGGGACGGAACATCCACCAGGTCCTCGACCTGACGGTTCGCGAAGCGCTGACCTTTTTCAGCAGTTCGCCGAAGGTGCTGCGCCGGCTGCAGGTGCTGGACGAAATCGGTCTCGGCTACCTGCGACTCGGGCAGCCGGCGACGACCTTGTCGGGCGGCGAGGCGCAGCGCATCAAGATTGCCGCGCATCTGTCGTCGCACGGCGGCGAGCGCCTGCTGTACATTCTTGATGAGCCGACGACTGGTCTGCACTTCGACGACATCGCCAAGCTGCTCGACCGCGTTCCGGAAGCTGCTCGAAGCCGGCAGCACGCTGGTCGTCATCGAGCACAATCTGGACGTGATCAAGACCGCCGACTACATCATCGACCTCGGACCCGAGGGCGGCGAGGACGGCGGCCGGGTCGTGGCGACCGGCACGCCGGAGCAGGTCGCGCAGATCGAAGAGTCGTACACCGGCCGATACGTGAAAGTAGCCCTCGCGGAGGGCCGGTCGCATGCGTATGCGGCAGGACGATAGAGAGAAACCGTCGCCCGCGTTCAGTGCAGCAATGATGTTTCGCAGCCTCGCCAGACTCAGAACCCGCGTCTTCGTCGCGCATCCTGGGAACGCTCGTGCTCACTTCCGTCGAGCCGGGCGCCCTTTCACGCCACGCTGTCCGCCCAGGTCTCGTTCGAGAGCACCGTCGCCGAATTGAGCAGTCCTGACCCGGGCAAGCGCCTGAACGCCGTCCAGGTGCTCAAGGCCGCGGCCTACCCGGAAGCGGCCCTGCCGCTGGCGCCGCTCGTGCTCGATGCGTTCGACGACGTGCAGCTCGAAGCGATCGGCGCCGAGCTGAACATCTTTCTTGCCGACAAGATCATCCCCAAAAAGCGCGTGGGCCTGGTCGTCGAAGTCCGGAACCATATCGAGGCCGAGCCGACCTTCTCCGCCGGACCGTCGGCGCTCGGCGCCGCCCGTGTGCCGTCGGTGGTGTTGACGTCGCTGGCGACGGCCTCGCGGGACCCGAATGCGCGCGTCGCGGTCGAAGCGATGTACGCCTTCGGCGCCCTCGCGAACGAGACGCCCGCCGCCGATCGGCCAGCGGTTCTCAGCCAGTCCGGCCCGATTCTCGCGGCATCGATCGGCGCGATCGACCCGATGCTGCGGCTCGCGGCCATCCGGGTCATCGGGCGGGTCTTCGCCAGGCGGACGGACGATGCGCCGATCGAGGAAGTCGTCGGCGACGCGATCATCTCGGCGCTCAACGATCGCGAAGCGACCATCCAGCAGACGGCGATGTGGGCGCTCGGCGTCATGAAGTACGACCGCGCCGTGCAGGGGCTCAACGAGCTGTTCCGCTATCACCAGCGCGGTCCGCTGGCGGCCGCGGCGCTCGATGCGCTCGCGCGCATCGGCCACCCGTCGAGCATTTCGCTGTTCGAAGCGCAGCTGACCGGCAAGAACGCGCCCTTCAAGCAGATCGCGATTGAAGGACTCGCGCGCTATCGGCGGTCCGTCCACGGGCGGCGGCCATCCAGACCGCGATCGAAGGCGAGAAGAACGATGCGGTCCTGCTCGCCGCGCACTTTGCCAACGTCAAGCTCGCCGACGGCAACATCGACGCCGATTGTCGAATCGCTGACCCGCAGCAAGCTGCACGATCAGGCGTGGCAGTACCTGTTGGAGCTGGCGCCGGGCCGCACCGCGGCCTTCGGGCGCCACCTCCAGGATCCGGACGAGCGCATCCGCCGCGATGTCGTCGAGATCCTCGGGCTGTCGGCCGATCGGGGCGCGCTGCCGCTGCTCGAACCGCTGTCGAACGACCGCGTCGAAATCGTCGCCCAGGCCGCCGTCCGCGCCGTCGCCCGTCTCAAAGCGACGTCATGACACAACGATCAACATGACACGACGATCGCAATGCAGGACGCAGAAACCTGATAGGAGCTCTGCGTCTCTCAGCGATCGTCCGTGTCGTGCGATCCTGCATGACGTTGCTGTCCATGAAACTCCGCCGGTCCTTCTACGAGCGTCCCACGCTTGATGTCGCGCGCGAGCTTCTCGGGAAAGTCCTGGTCCGGCGCAGGCGCGGCGTCGAAACGAGCGGCGTCATCGTCGAAGTCGAGGCGTACATCGGCGAGTCCGATCCCGGCGTGTCATGCGGCGCCCGGCCGACGCGGCGCAACGAACCGCTCTACGGTCCGCCCGGCTTCGCCTACGTTTATCTGAACTACGGCATTCACTCTCTGGTGAATGTCGTCACCGAACGGCGGGATCCCCGGCGGCGGTGCTGATTCGCGCGCTCGATCCGCTGGACGGCATCGCCGTGATGCGGCGGCGCCGGGGCCGGGGCATGAAAGGGCGGCGGACGATCGACGCCGCGTCGCTGGCGGTCCACGATCTTGTGCCGCGGCCCGGGCAACGTCACCATGGCGATGGCGATCGGCCTGGCGGACAACCGGACCGATCTGCTGGGCGACGAGATTTTCATCGACGACCGCCGATTGGCGATCGGTCCGATCGCGTGGGGGCCGCGGATCGGCATCCGCGTCGGCACCGACCGCCTGTGGCGCGCGTACGTCGCCGGACATCCGGCGGTCTCCGCGACGAACGGACCTGCCGCGGCGTCCGCGTCAGCGCTGCGCCAGCCAGGTGTTGAACGCTGAGGTCTGCTGCTCCTTGAACGCCACGCAGTTGTTGATGCGCTCCAGGGTCTGATCGAGCGCACGCGACGCGGCCGGCAGTTTGTGCGACGCGAAGAAGCTCCTGACGTCGTCGCGGCTCCTGGCGTCGCAGAACGATCCGAGCGACTGGACCAGGCGCACGTCACCCAGCGAAATCGTGATCTTCGGCGCCAGCACCGTCCAGTGCTGCTTGACGAAGCTCCACGTGCGCGCGCGCGCGTCGGGGTTCTGCAGGAAGCGGCCGAGATACGACGCGGCGTCCTGGCTGCGCAGGTCGTCGGTCAGCGCGAAGTTGAGGCCGCGGTCGACGAGCGACGGTTCGGTGAACGCCGGCAGGCCGTAGAGATACAGATACCGCTCGGACGGCGACGCCGCGGCCTTCGAAGCCGCGAGCAGGCGATCCCACAGCGCAGCGTCGCCATGGCGCGCCGCCACGCTGATGATCGCCGATGCGGCCGTCGGATCGAGCGCCGGTCCGCCGGCCAGCGCGCGGTCGAGCGCCGCACGTGCGCGCCGCAGATACCTCCGCGTCGTTGCCGGTCTCGCCAAGCGTCGCGATCACGATCGGCCGCAGCGCGCGGCGATCGTCATCGTCGTTCGGACCGGCGGCGATGCCCAGCTCGCGGAACGCCGATTCGGTCAGGTTCCGGACGAAGCGTTTCGAACGCGGGGCGCGATCGCGCGTCGGTCAGGTAGTCGTGGACGAAGTCGAGGCGCGCCGTCACTTCTTCGAGGACGCCGCTGGTGCGCTCGCTCTTGAACCCGCCGGCGAGCGTGAGATAGTCGCCGATCGTGTGGCGATCGGCGCGAACCAGCGCCCACTCGTCGGCGACCAGCGACAGGCGCTCCGGCTCGGTCAGATGGGTCGCGATATCCGGCGCGAGCGCGCGAATGATCGCCGGCGAGTAGGCCGTGCGGAAATAGCCGTGCGCGCCGGCATTCACGAACGCCCACGGCACGCACTGCGGCGTGTCGAGCGCGATGGCGCCGCGCGGTCCGCTGACGACCTGGCAGGCGGCGTCCCCCTTCGTCTGCGGCGTCTTGATGCAGATCGGCACGTCCCATTGCGGCGAGCCCGGCGCGTTCTTGACCATGGCCGCGTCGGTGAAGAACCGCGTGGTGGTCAGGCTGAGGCGCGTTCGATCGCCCTCGCACGTGAGATCGGCCTGGAGCAGCGGCACGCCCTGCTGGTTGACGAAGGTCGGCAGGATGCGATCGACGGGCTTGCCGGTCGCGGTGGTCATCGCCGTCCAGAAGTCCTGGGACGTCGCGTTGCCGTAGGCGTGGGCCTGGAGGTACGCGTTCACGCCGTTGCGGAAGGCGTCGGCGCCGACATAGCCCTCGACCATGCGCATCACCGCCGCGCCCTTCTCGTAGGCGATGTTGTCGAACGATCCCTCGATTTCGTCAGGGGTCTCGACCTTGGCGTGAATGGCGCGGGTCGAGGCGAGCGAGTCGAGATTCATCGCCGCGAGCGTGTCGGACGCCGCCTCGACATCCATCTTCCATTCGGGCTTCATCGCGGCGAGCGGCCGCTTTTCCATCCAGGTGGCGAAGCCCTCGTTCAGCCACAGATCGTCCCACCAGCGCATCGTGACGAGATCGCCGAACCACTGATGCGCCATCTCGTGCGCCAGCACCGCCCAGATCCGCTTGACGTTGTTCACCGAGGCGGTTTTCGAATCGGCCAGGAGATCGACTTCGCGGTAGAAGATCGCCGCGGTGTTTTCCATCGCGCCGGCCGCAAAGTCGGGGACGGCGACGACGTCGAGTTTCTGGAAGGGATAGTTGATCGCGTAGTAGCGGTTGTAGAACTCGAGGATCGACTTGGCGGCGTCGAGCGCGATGTGTCCGAGCTCGCGTTTGTCCGGCGTGGCGCAAATCCGGATCGGGACGTTCTCGGCTTCGCCGTCGAGACACTGAAAATCGCCGACCGCCATCGCCACCAGATAGGACGACATCTTCGGCCGTCTCGCTGAACGTCAGCGTGTGGCGGTTGGGACCCGGACCGGGCGTGTCGGTCATGACGCGCCCGTTGGAGATCGCCGTGTCCGCCGCGTCGATGGTCAGCTGAATCGAGAACGTCGCCTTGAACGCCGGCTCGTCGAATGACGGAAAGGCGCGGCGCGCGTCGGTCGACTCGAACTGCGTGACGGCGTAGTTGCGGCCGTTGGCCTTGCTCAAATAGAAGCCGCGCAGCTTGCCGTTCAGGATGCCGGTGTACCGGATGTGAATGTCGGCCGGGCCCGCCGGAATGGCCTTTGGCACGCGACAGCGTCGCGGTCTCGGTCGGGCCGTTGAGCGCGACGGCGGCCCGCGCCGTTTCGCCGCCGGCGGACACGGTGACTTCCTGGAACTGGATGTCGAGCGCGTGCAGCACGATCTGGCGCGAGGGCGCGGCGAGCTGGACGCGAATGGTTTCGACGCCGCTGAATTTCGCCGCCGCGAGATCGACGTCGAACGCGAGGTCGTAGTGTTCGGGAACGACCGTCGCCGGCAGGCGCTGGGCCTGGGCCGGCGCGCACGCCAGCAGGAAGAGCGCGCACGGCAGGGCCGTCATCGTGCGGAAGGACATGCTTGTCAGTGTAGCGGGATTTCCAAGGGCGGGCTTGACCCGAAGCCCCGAAGGGAGTAACAGTTAAAGGGTGTTGAACGGGATGTGCGCCTGTACCTGTTGTCGCGCGAGCGAACTCCTCGGGTGCCTCCCCGTCCGCTGACATCTCTTTCGTTTCGCGGTTCGACCCGGCCCGGGAGGCGCATCGCTTTCCGGGCCTTTTTTGTTATGCGCGAGCTGTTGCCGCTATTCGTCCACCTCGACGGGCGACGGGTGTTGCTGGTCGGCGGCGGTCCGGTTGCGGCCGCCAAGCTGCAGCAGCTGCGCGCGGTCGGCGCGGCCGTCCTTGTGGTTGCGCCGCAAGTGCAGGACGATATGGTCCAGCCTGGGGTCACGATTGAGCGCCGGGCGTTCCGGCCGGCCGATCTCGACGACGCGTGGCTGGTCGTGGCGGCGGCGACGCCGGACGTCAATCGCGAGGTCGCGGCGGCCGCCGAGAGTCGGCGCGTGTTCGTCAACGCGGTGGACGATCCGCCGAACGCGACCGCGTATCTTGAGCGGCGTGGTGCGCCGCGACGGCGTGACGCTGGCCATTTCGACGAGCGGCGACGCGCCGGCCCTGGCCGGCCTGCTGCGCGAGGCGCTCGACGACGTGCTGCCGCGCGATCTCGCCGCCTGGATGACGGTGGCGCGAGACGAGCGGATCAAGTGGAGACGCGACGGCGTGCCGATGGAACAGCGCCGGCCGCTGCTGCTCGAAGCGTTGAACAGAATTTATCACCCGGCCCCCGACACCGCGCCGTGGCAGAGACGAATCTGGTTTCTGCGATCGCCGCGGGCCCGGCGGTCGATCGTGACAAGGATTGATGACCCCGATCGGACACGTTTCGCTCGTCGGCGCCGGCCCCGGCGACCCGGCGCTGCTGACGCGCAAAGCGCTGGCGCGGCTGCGGCGCGCGGATCTCGTGCTGTACGACGCGCTGGTGGACGAGCGCGTGCTCGCGCTGGCCCGCCGCGCGCAGCGGTTCTTCGTCGGCAAGCGAGCCGGGCGCCACGCGCTTGTCGCAGCAGGAAATCCACGCCGTGATGATTCGCGCGGCGAGACGCGGACGCCGCGTCGTGCGGCTGAAGGGCGGCGATCCGTTCGTGTTCGGGCGAGGCGGCGAGGAAGCGCAGGCGCTGCAGCTGGCCGGCGTGCCGTTCGACGTCGTGCCGGGTGTCACCAGCGCGATTGCCGCGCCGGCGAGCGTCGGCATCCCGCTCACGCACCGCGGCCTCGCCTCGGCGTTCTTCGTCGTCAGCGGACACGACCGCGAGGTTTTTGCGGAGGCGATCGGCTCGCTCAAGCCGAACGGCGTGACGATCGTGATCCTGATGGGATTCAAGCGCCGCGCCGCGCTGGCCGCGCAGTTGATCGAAGCCGGATGGGACGCGGTCACGCCGGCCGCGATCGTCGTGGACGGCACGCTGCCGCACGGCACGGCCTGGCGGGGCACGCTCGGGACGCTGACTGAATCCACGGCGGCGTTTGCCGCCAACGGGCCCGCGCTGATCGTCATCGGCAAAGTGGCGGCGCTCGATTTGACGTCGACCGTTCAGAGCGGGGAAGCCGACACGACACAGACCACGCCGGATCGTTCTGAGCCGGCGTTCGAGGTAAGGATCATGGCATCCGAACAGGATCTCACCACGCACGGCCGCGCCCGGCTGTCATTTGCCAGCGAAGCCGACATCGACGAGTTCGTCAGCGTGCTCGAGAAATACGAGCGCGGCGACATGACGCCGGATCAGTGGCGCGCGTTCCGCCTGGTGCGCGGCACCTACGGCCAGCGCCAGGCGGCCGACGCCCAGATGCTGCGCGTCAAGATCCCGCAGGGCGTGCTGACCAGCGCGCAGCTGCGCGCGCTCGCCGAGGTCGGCGAGCGTTACTCGCGGAAGTTCGGCCACATCACCACGCGCCAGAACATCCAGTTCCACTTCGTCAAGCTGCACGACGTCGAACCGGCGATGCGCCTGCTCGCCGACGCCGGCATGACGACGCGCGAGGCGTGCGGGAATTCGGTGCGGAACATCACGACCTGCCCGTACGCGGGCGTCTCGGGCGACGAGGCCTTCGACGTCACGCCGTACGCCGAGGCGACGACGCGTTTTCTGCTGCGTCATCGACTGAGCTCGACGCTGCCGCGCAAGTTCAAGATCGCGTTCGAGGGATGCCCCGAGGATCACACCGCGATCGCGATCAACGATCTCGCGTTCCACGGCGAAATCGGGCCGGACGGCACGCGCGGCTTCCGCGTCATGGCCGGCGGCGGCACGGCGATCATGTGCAAGTCGGCCGGGATCATTCACGAGTTCATCCCCGCGGCCGAGATTCTGCGCGTCTGCGAAGCGATGCTGCGCGTCTTCAAGGTGCACGGCGACTACCAGCACAAGCAGCGCAACCGCATGAAGTTCATGATCAAGGAGCTCGGCTGGGACGCCTGGTATGCAGGCGTACCTGGAGGCGCTCGACGGATTGCCGGCGCGAGCAGTGTCGAGCTGCTTGAAGATCGATCCGGCGCTCGACGAGACCCCGCCGAGCTGGGAGCACGGCCCCGGCGCCGGCGCCGAACATGATCGTGGCGCGCGTGTCGGCCGCTCCGCCGAGCGGGCCCGGCATCATGCCGACGCTGCTGCCGGTCTTCCTGAGCAGCGACGAGTCGTACCTGCGGTGGCGGACGACCAACGTCCGGCCGCAGAAGCAGTTCGGCTTCGTGACCGCGACCGCGACGATTCCGCTCGGCGACTTCACGAGCGAGCAGATGCGCGTGCTGGCGGAACTGTCCGAGGCGTACGCGGACGGCAGCGTCCGCATCACCGTGGACCAGGATCTCGTGTTCCGCTGGGTGGCGGTCGGCGATCTCCACGATCTCTACCGGCGGCTCGGCGCGGCGAGCCTCGGGCTGGCGGAAGCGTCAACGGTGGCGGATGTCACCAGCTGTCCCGGGCGCCGAATCGTGCCGCCTGGCGGTCACGCAGTCGCGCGGCCTCGGGCGCCTGCTCGAGGAGCAGCTGCGCGCGCGGCCCGACCTGATTGCCAAGGCGGACGGCGCGCACATCAAGATCAGCGGCTGCCCGAACGGCTGCGGCCAGCACCACATCGCCACGATCGGATTCCAGGGCAGCGTGCGGCGGGTGGGCGGCAAGCCGGTGCCGCAGTACTTCGTGATGGTCGGCGGCGGCAGCGACCGAGCGCGGCGCGAGCTTCGCGCGAACCGCCGCCAAGATTCCGGCCCGGCGGATCCCCGAAGCGCTCGAGCGCCTGATCGATTTCTACGACCGCGAGAAAGACGAAGGGGAGTCCGCGCCGTCGTTCTTCCAGCGCGTGGACATCCAGCGCGTGCACGGCGAGATTGCCGACCTCCAGCACCTGACCGAAGCCGACGCCGCCCCGGAGGACTTACGTCGACCTGGCCGAGACCGCGGAATTCGCTCCGGAAGTCATGGACGGGGAGTGCTCTGCGTGATGCCATGTCGGTGCTTAGGTGCGGGGGTGCGTAGGTGCTAGGTGCGGTGCGAGTGCGGCGTGCGTTGGTGCAGTCGTGCGAAGCACGCGTGATCGAATAAGAAACCCGCAAGCACTCTGAGCACCGTCGAAGCACCCCGCACGTAAGCACCGCACAGCACCGTCTAGCACCCGAGCACCTGAGCGCACCCACGCACTGTGACGCACCCCGCACCTCGAAGCACCGCACGCACCGACGCACGCCCGGCACCTACGCACCCCGCACCGACATGTATCCATGTATGTGTATATGCTGATAAAACTTCTTGCGTCCGATTTTCGGCCTCTGGTATAACCGAGCGAGCGTGGGTCTCAACTCGTTTCAGACGTCCGGCAACAGTCCCGGCGGCTGTCAGGTCGGCATCCTTGGTTTCGGCACCGTCGGTGCCGCCGTCGCCCGAAGGCTCTCGGGCCCCGACTCCATCCCCCAGCTTCGCCTGACGCACATCGCCGACCGCCGCGCCCGCGACAAGCGTCCCCAGCAATCCGAACCCCTCAGCAACCTGACTTGGACCGATCGCTTCGACGACCTGCTCGCCAGCGATGTGGACATCATCGTGGAAGCGGTCTCTCACGGCGAGCCGGTGGCCGACTACGTGCGCGCGGCGCTGCTCGCCGGCAAGTCCGTCGTCACCGCCAGCCGCCAGGTGATCGCGCATCAGGGCGCGGCGCTGCTCCTGCTCGCGGAACGCCAGGGCCGCCAGCTCCGGTTCGAGGCCGCGGTCGGCGGCGCGATGCCGATCGTGCGGCTGCTGGCCGACGGCGTGGCCGGCGATCGGGTCACGCGGATCGACGCGATCCTGAACGCGACCACGAATTCCGTGCTGTCGCGCCTGGAATCAGCCGGCGGCACGAGCGACGAAGCGATCGCTGATGCCTGCGCGCACGGCTACGCCGATGTGGATCCGTCGGTGGATCTCGACGGCATCGACGCGGCCGCCAAGCTCGCGATCCTGTGCATGCTCGGCTTTCGGCGTGCGCGTCAGCCCGGACCAGATCGACACCGCGTCCACCGCGCGCATCGGTGTCGACGATTTGAAGAAGGCGCGGCAGCGCGGCGGGACGATCCGCCAGATCGCGCACGCCTCGTACGACCGCGCGCGCTCGGTGTTGACGGCGTGGGTGGCGCCGACCTTCGTCTCCGACGCGTCGCTGTTCGCGCGAACGATCGGACCCCAGAACGCGGCCGTGGTCGGCTGTGCGTACGGCGGCGACATCACGCTGACCGGACTCGGCGCCGGTGGCGAAGCGCCGGCCGTGGCCATCGTCAGCGACCTCGTGGCGATTGCGCGCGACCGCGCGGCCATCGTGCCCGCGCCCGTGCTGATCGATCCCGTGGAAATCAAAGGTTTGTCAGAACTTACATTTGCGGAGGCCGTGTGAGCGCGCTCATCGGATTGCAGTGTCATCTGTGCAAGGCCGTGTTTCCGGCCGAAGCCACCTACGTGTGCGAGAAGTGCCTCGGGCCGCTCGAGCCGATGTACGACTACGCGTCGATCAAGCTGACGCGCGAGCTGATCGCGCAGCCGGCCGAAAAATCTCTGGCGCTATCGCGAGCTGCTGCCGATTACCGGTGAGCCGCAGACCGGTTTTCATTCCGGCTTCACGCCGCTCGTCCGGTGCGACCGTCTCGCGGAGCGGCTGGGGCTGAGCGAGCTCTACATCAAGGACGATTCGGTCAACCATCCGACGCTGTCGTACAAGGACCGCGTCGTCTCGGTGGCCGCGACGCGCGCGAAGGAACTCGGCTTCCAGGTCCTCGCGTGCGCGTCAACCGGCAACCTCGCCAACTCGGTCTCGGCGCATGCCGCGCGCCTCGGCATGGAGTGCTGCGTCTTCATCCCCGACAACCTCGAGGCCGGCAAGCTGCTCGGGTCGGCGATCTTCGGTCCGACGATCCTCGCCATCGCCGGCAACTACGACGATGTGAACCGGTTGTGCACGCAGGTGGCCGATCGGTACGGCTGGGGCTTCGTGAACATCAACCTGCGCTCGTACTACGCCGAAGGCGCGAAGACGATGGGATTCGAGATCGTCGAGCAGCTCGGCTGGCGGTATCCGACGCATCTCGTGTCGCCGGTCGCGGGCGGCACGCTGCTGCCGCGCATCGCGCGCGGCCTGCGCGAATTGCGGGAAGTCGGGCTCGTGGACGGCGACGCTGCCGCACATCCATGCCGCGCAGGCGGCCGGCTGCGCGCCGGTCGTCAATGCGATTCGCGACGGCATCGACTATCCGGATCCGGTCAAGCCCGAACACGATTGCCAAGTCGATCGCCATCGGCAATCCGGCGGACGGTTATCAGGTCGTCCAGACCGTGAAGCAGACCGGCGGCACGGGCACTGCGGTGACCGACGAGCAGATCGTGGATGCGATCCGGCTGCTGGCGGAAACCGAAGGAATCTTCACCGAGCCTGCCGGTGGTACGACGCTTGCTGGCACGATCGACCTAGTGCAGCGCGGCGTGATCGGCCCGGACGAGTCCGTGGTGGTGTGCATCACCGGCAACGGCTACAAGACGGCGGAAGTCGTCGCCGGCAAGCTGGCCGAACCGGTTCGCCTCAGCCGCGCCTTCAAGGAGTTCGAGGCCTGGTGGGAATCCCGCCAGGCGCTCGCCTCAGGCGTGTGAACTTATGAAATGGGCACCCGGCGATCGCGGCGACATCGAAGATCGACGCGGCAGTTCAGGACTACGGACCGGCGCGTCCGTCGGCCTCGGCGGCATGGTGCTGCTCCTCGCATTGAGCTGGGCGACCGGCACCGATTTTTTCTCGCTGCTGAACGACAGCGGCGGCGGACGCAGCAGGTTGACACCGTCGACTCCCGGCGCGCCGCCCGCGGATACCACGCCGGCGGAGGAACGCCGCGTGGACATGGTGGGTGCCGTCGCCGCGCGACACGCAGGCCACGTGGGCGATCGCTCATGGGCGGCCGTTACGAGGAAACGCAAGGTCGTGCTGTTCAGGGACGCCATCGATTCCGCGTGCGGCGCCGCGGATGCGGCCACGGGGCCCTTCTATTGCCCCAGCGATCACAAGGTCTACCTCGATCTCTCGTTCTTCGACGAGCTCGGGCGGCGTTTCGGTGCGCCTGGTGAGTTCGCGCAGGCCTACGTCGTCGCGCACGAGTTCGGGCATCACGTGCAGAACCTGCTCGGCACCAACGCGCGCGCGGCGCGCGATCGGCGGACCGGCGCGCACAGCGCCTCGGTCGCGCTCGAACTGCAGGCCGACTGCTACGCCGGCGTGTGGGGCAATCATGCGTCGCAGGGCGGACGTTTCCAGGCGGGAAAAGTCGAACTGGAGCCGGGCGACGCCGAACAGGCGCTGCGCGCCGCCGCGTCAATCGGCGACGATCGCCTGCAGAAGATGTCCACCGGCCGGGTCGTGCCCGAAAGCTTCACGCACGGCAGCTCCGCCCAGCGCGTCGAGTGGTTCCGCCGCGGCATGGAATCCGGCGACCCAGCGCAGTGCGATACCTTCCGCGAATTACTCAATAGATCACCACGAAGACACGAAGAGCACGAAGAAAGACACCACGATCAACCGCAGAGCACGCAGAGACCGCAGATCCATATAGATTTTGCGAACTCTGCGGTCTCAGCGGTGGATTTGTCTTTTGGGCTGATCCTTCGTGCCCTTCGTGCCTTCGTGGTCGTTCTTGCTTAGAACGTGACACGAATGCCGAGGTCGATCGCTCTCGGCGGCTGGGTGGCGATCGGTATGCGGACGTCCGGTCCTTCGGCGATCTTCTCCTCGACCGAGTTCGAGCGTCCCGGCAGGTTGAAGACGTCGACGAAGGCGCTGAAGCGGCCGCCGCCGGCCGTGAATTGCTTCTGAAGCCTGACGTCGAGCGTTCCGATGAACATGAAACGCGACACGCCATTCTCGAACGCCCGCACCGGCTCGGCGCCCTGGTTGAGTCCCGGAAACACGATCACCCGCGAGAACGGCTGCCCATCCTGATAGCGCGCGATCACACCCAGGCGGAACTCGGCGGGGAACTGGTAGATCGCGCCGATCTTGCCGGTGAATGCGCGGTCGGCGAAGAGACGGCCGCGCGCCAGTTGCCCGGCGTTCGGATTCGCGTAGAGCTCGCCGAGGATCGTTTCGTCGTTCTCGAGCGGACCGTAGCCGCGGTTCGCGACCGATGATTCCGCGATTCCCGCGGTGGCCCCGCCCCAGAACGTCAGCGCGCGCGTCTTGATCTGCAGGGCGAGCTCGAGCCCCCAGAACGACGCGCTCTGCCGATCGGGCGTCGTCAGAAGATAGCGATCCTGGCCGAACGAGAAGGGCAGGCGGTTGAAGACCGTCAGCACCTGGTCATCGTCCGGCGAAAGCACGTTGCCGCCTGGATCGTTGACCGTGAAGCTGGCGTACGACGATGCGGGCGCGCCGGTGTTGACGAGCGCCGGCAGATCGCGCTCGGTCCTGCCGACGCCGGTGATCGACCAGAGGAACGACTCGCTCGGCCGCATCTTGAGTCCGAAGACGATTTCGTCGAGCGTCGGGCGCTTGAGTTTCGGATCGATCGCGCTGAAGAGCGGGTCGCCGCCGGTGCCCGGCCCGACCCGCGCGACGCGGGCGCCGCGAACCGACAAGGGCAGCCCGTCTCCCGCGAATGCGTCCCAGCGATAGACATCAGCGGTTGGCGCGGCCGGATCGCCAATCGCGAGGTAGTCGAGCAGCAGCCGGTCGGTCGAGCGGGAGTATCCGGCGAAGACTTCCGAGCGTCCGTGTTCGGAAAGACGCCAGCGCACGGTTCCGCGCGGGAGCAGCGCTTGCCACGAGATGCCGTTGACGGCGTCGCGCGCCGAACCCTGTCGCCCATTCGTAGCGGAGCCCGGCATCCGCACTCAGGCGCGGGGTCAACGCCACCTGGTCGCGCACGAACCCGCCGAGGACGAAGTCGTGGCGGAGCGACGAGGTGTTCGGACTCGAGAAGACCCAGACCCGCGCCGGGCTCTCGTCCACCAGCTCGCCGATCGTGCCCGAGAAGAACGCGCTGGAACTCACGCGGCCGCCGGTCGCGTCCGCGCCAATCTCGAAGTGATGGTCCCGTTCGCCAAGATTGCGCGTGGGCTGAACTCTGGCTGCGAGCGACCACGACTGCACGGTGCTCTTCGCCAGTGACGTGAAGCTCGTCACCGGGCCGTCGGTGAGGCGATTGGTGATGCCGCTCTGAGGCGTTGGCGTAGTCCGGCGTGTCGCGCCGCAGGGAGTAGCTTCCGGAGATCCGCGGCGCCATGTCGTTCTTGCGCTCCCAGACCGCCTGGCCGTGGATGCCAAGGTCGCCGTCGCTCGCGTCCGGCTTGCTCAGGATGACGCTCTCAGCGAGCGGATGATCGCGGTTCTGCAGCCAGCCGATGACGCGAATGGTGTCGCGCCGGTTCGGCGTGAAGACCGTGTGCGAGAACGCAGACGCCAGGCTCGCGTCCGACGAGAATGTCGAGCCCCGCGAGAACTGCGCGGAGTGCGCGAATGTCGCGCCAATCACTGTCCCGACGCGGCCTCTGACGACCGGCCCGCCGGCGACGACCGTCACCCGATCCCACCCATCGAGTTGCGCCACCGGCGGAGCGTCGCTCGTCGGCGTGACGCCGGCCAGCGCGCCGTGCGACGTCGAAAACTGCACCCGCCGGGTCCAGCGATCGGTCGGCGCCACCGGGTGGAGATCGATCGTCAATCCCGCCGCGTTCGTGTCCGGCGCGAAGAGCCCGGTGCCGACCTCGACGCGATCCCAGAGCAGCAGTTCCGGGAAGAGCAGCGGTTCGCCGCTGCCGGTCGGGTCGGTGAGCGGTACACCGTCTACCGCGTACTGCGTTTGCGTCCACGACGAGAGGAATCCGCCGATCCGTGCCGGCTGATCCGCGTTCAAGCCGCCGCCGGAAAACCGATCGGGCACGATCTCCGGCTGCAGCGTTTCGATCACCGTGAACAGGTTGTCGCTGGTCGGCAGATCGTCGAGCAGTTGACGGTCGTAGATCGTGACGAGCGGTGTGTCGGAATCCTGTGGGGCGGGCGGTCTCGGCGGCGGCGGTTGGGCGTGCGCGGTTGCGGCGGTGAGCAGCGCGTAACTCACGGCGAGCGTGAGCCACCGCCCCGCGGATCGGATCACGCGATGGTCCGCTTGGCGTCGACGAGTGCGGGCTGTGTGACCGGGCGCGAAACGGGACGGCGGCGTCGGGAGTAGGCCCACAGCAGCAGTGCGCCGCCGATGAGCGACGATCCGCGCAGCAGCCATGTGCTCGCCACGTCAACCTTCGCCGCGGGCACGGGCAGCCGGCCGTCGTAGCGGACGACGGGGTTCAGGTAGAGAATCGGTCTGCGGCGATTCGATGACGGTGCGGACATAGGTGTCCGCGTCGTTGAAGGTGTAGTCGGCGCGCGTGGTTTCCTTGACCGTCTTGCGCACGGCGCCATCCTGGCCGACGAACGTGAATTTTGACGGCGCGCCGGAAACCGAGACCGACACCGTTCGGTCCTGCACGTTCACGCGATCGACGACCGTGAGCTGCGCCGCGTCGATCGCCCCGGTGCGGAGCACAGCGTAGGAACGGCCGGCTCTCAGCGCCGCGACGATGTCCGCGGTGCCGGTGGTCGGGGCGTCGATCATGTTCCAGCCGGCGGCGGTGCGTTTGGGATCGGTCACGTCGTGGGTGTCGTCGTTCGCGACGGCCCAGACCGGATGGCCGCTCGAGAGCGCCGTATCCCATACGTCCTCGACCACGAACGGCCCGTTGACGATTTCCACCAGGTCGTAGCCGGTCAGGTACTGCAGGATGTCGCCCGAATAGGCATCGCGCGACGAGGGATGCGCCAGCGCGACCAGTTCCGCCTTCCGCTTGACGCGATCGATGACGTACTGGTGATTGCTCAGGCCCTGCCAGAGCGGAAAGTCGAACCACTCCACCGAGTGGGCGCCGATCGCGATCTGGTGAGACTTCTGGATGTTGTAGCCGTGCTCGTAGAGCGGAAAGGTGCCGACGCCGCGTTTCGCCGCGATTTTCTGGTAGTCGGAAACGCCCGGGAGGTCGTAGCCCAGGTTGCTATAGCGGCGTGCGACCTCTTCGTCGGGCTGCTGGCCGTTGGTGAGCCCGACCCAGGCTTTGCCGTGAGCGTGGAGGTTGGCCCGGAGCCAGGAGCCCGAGGCGGCCTCGTACGGGTTCCATAACTCACTGCCTCGAAATGGGTTCGGGTCCGGAAAGTGGTAGATCGGACCCCAGACATACGGTGTCAGGACCAGAACGGCCACGGCGACGCCGACACGGATGAGAACGTTCCTCAGTGGGCGGTTTCGTTCGGTCCACGACACGCGGGAGCCATTGTACCAGCAGGTTGGCGCGATCGGACACTGCCGGGCTGTGCATGACCGCGCAGCCCGGAAAGCCGGCGCGCTGACGCCCTCCGACTTCCGCGACGCCGGCCGATAACAAACATGTCGCCTTGTGCGGGGCTGCGGCGACGCGTGGGAGAAGGAGCGCGCGCGTGGGCACTCAGTTCGGAGATCGTCTGGCTGCGCTGGCCGCCGACGGCCGGATCCGCGCGGTCACGGACATCACGAGGGACGGTTTCATCGAGCAGGATGGAAACCTCGTCATCACCGGCTGGAACAGCCAGGCCGAACGGCTATTCGGCTGGTCGGCCGCCGAGGCCATCGGCAAACGCTCCCATATTCTCGTTCCTGAACGGAATCGCGATCGGCACGACGGCTCGCTGCGCGAGCTGCTCGAGGCGGGAACCAGCGCGCCGATCAGTCATCAGGTCACGGCCACGCATCGCAGCGGCCGGGAATTTGCGCTCGACTTCACGCTCGCCGTCTCACCCCGCGACGGCCAACCCTACATCGTCGCGCTGGCGCGTCAGCTGTCCGAGCCGGATCGCGTCGAGGCGCGGCTGCACGAGGCCGAACACAAGTTCCACGACCTGATCGATCACCTCGAGGACGGCTATTTCGAAGTCGATCTCAAGGGCATGTTCGTCTTCGTCAACGAGGCGTACTGCCGCATGACCGGCCTCGCGGCGCGCGAGCTGATCGGCAGCAGTTTCAAGATGGTGATCCGCGACTCCGAGCGGATCAAGGAAACCTACGACGCCTACGTGCAGGTCTACCAGACCGGCCAGCCGCTGCGGGGTTTCGAAACGACGGTCATCAAACGCGACGGCAGCCGGCGCTACGTCGAAGACACGGTCAGCCTGAAGCACGATGCGAACGGCGCTGCCGACGGGATTCATCGGCATCCGCCGCGACTGCACCGAACGGCGCCTGGCGGCCGAGAAGCTGCGCCTGAGCGAAGAGCGCTATCGCGCCATTCTCGAGCGCATCGAGGACGGGTATTTCGAGATTGATTTGAGCCGGCGCGGCCGCTACGAATTCGTCAACGACGCGTTCTGCCGGATTGCCGGCTACTCGCGAGAGGAACTGATCGGCGAGAGCTACACGCGATTCTTCGACGCGGACACCACCCAGCTGCTCTACGACAACTATCATCAGGTCTATCTCACCGGGCCAGCCGCTCAAATCTCTCGAGTACTCGCTGATCCGGAAAGACGGCACACGGCGCTTCGTCGAAGAGTCGGTCTCGCTCCGGAAAGATGCCTTTGGCGCGGTGGTCGGCTTCATGGGCATCCGGCGCGACTGCACCGCCCGCAAGATCGCCGAACAGGAAATCGAGAACGCTCGCGAGGCCGCGGAGTCCGCCAATCGCGCCAAGAGCGAGTTTCTCGCCAACATGAGCCACGAGATCCGCACGCCGATGAACGGCATCATCGGCATGACGGAACTGGCGCTCGACACCGAGTTGACGCCGTATCAGGCAGAGTGTCTCGGCACGGTGCGCTCGTCGGCCGAATCGCTCCTGACGATCCTCAACGACATCCTGGATTTCTCGAAGATCGAATCGCGCAAGCTCGATCTCGAGCGGACGGCGTTCTCGCTGAGCGACGTGATCGGCGACACCGTCAAGCCGCTCGCGATGCGCGCCCATCAGAAGGGGCTGGAGATCATCACGGATCTTCCGCCGGAAGTGCCGGGCTCACTGGTCGGCGATCCGGTTCGCCTGCGTCAGGTGCTGACCAACCTGCTGGGCAACGCGATCAAGTTCACCGAGCGCGGCCACGTCGTGCTCGCGGTGCGCGAGCAGACGCCGCGCGACGGCCAGACGGTCCTGTGCTTCAGCGTGTCCGACACCGGCATCGGCATCCCCGCCGACAAGCACGCGCAGATCTTCGAAGCCTTCAGCCAGGCCGATGGGTCGACCACCCGCCGTTTCGGCGGCACCGGCCTCGGCCTGGCGATCTCCTCGTCAATCGTCAGGATGATGGGCGGAGAGATCACGGTCACGAGCGAGTTCGGGCAGGGCAGCACGTTTGCCTTCGACGCCTGCTTCGGCATCGTCGACGATCACCACGTGCCGATCCGCGCGTCGCGCCTGGCGGACCTGCGCGTCCTGGTGGTGGACGACAACGAGGTCAATCGCGCGATCTTCGAGGGGCAGCTGACGCGATGGGGCATGCGTGTCGACGAGCGTCACCGGCGGCCAGGCCGCGATCGATGCGCTGGCGTCCACGGTAAGGCGCGACGCAAAGTTCCGTCCTGATCCTGCTCGACGCGCAGATGCCCGATGTGGACGGATTCGCCGTGGCCACATACGTCGCCGGCGAACCGGAGCTGGCCGGCACGCGCATCATGATGCTGACCTCGGGCGGCCGGCCCGACGATGCCGAGCGGTGTCTCGAAGTGGGCATTCACAGCTATCTCACCAAGCCGGTCAAGCAGGCGGATCTGTTCGACGCGATGTGCCGCGCGCTGGAGGGAACCGGTGAGGTGACGGCGAGGCGCGCCTCGGCGCCGCTGGCCGCGGCCGCGGCCGTCCGTCCTGCGAAAGTGCTGCTGGCCGAAGACAACGTGGTGAACCAGCGCGTGGCGGTTGGCTTGCTCACGAGGCGGGGACATCACGTCACGGCTCGCGGAAACGGGCCGCGAAGCCGTTGCGGCGTTCGAGCGGGAAGCGTTCGACGTCATCCTGATGGACGTGCAGATGCCGGAGATGGGCGGTCTCGAAGCGACCGCCGCGATTCGCCGCCGCGAGCACGCCGCGGCCCGGCCGCGCACCACGATCATCGCGATGACCGCACATGCGATGACCGGCGACCGCGAACGCTGTCTCGCCGCGGACATGGACGGCTATCTCGCCAAGCCCATCGATCCGCAAACGCTGTTCGCGCTGGTCGAAGAGAAGAGCGGCTCGGCGGTCGAACTCGAGCCGCCGGCCACCGAGATCTTCGATCGTGCCGACGCGCTCTCGCGCCTCGGCGGTGACGAGGAATTGCTCGTCGAAGTGCAGCGGATTTTCGTCGACGCGTGCCCCGGTCACCTCGCGGAGATCGCCAGTGCGACCGCGAGCGGCGATCTGGTGAAGCTGCGGAGCGAGGCTCACAGCCTCAAGGGAGCGGCCGGGAATCTGTCCGCGCGTCGATTGACGCAGGCCGCGCGTGTGCTCGAGCGGATCGCCGACGAAGGGCGTGCAGACGCCACCGGCGCGGCGAGCGAAGACCTCGCCCGGGAAGCCGCGCGCCTGCTGCGCGTGCTGGACGGCCCGGCGGCCACGGCCGCCGCCTAGCTCGTATTTCGTCACTTCTTCGTCAGGGCGTACTCGAGGCTGTCCACCAGCGCCTGGAGGCTTGCCTCGACGATGTTTTCGTGGACGCCCACCGTGCCCCACTCCGACGTGCCGTCGCTCGATTCGATGAGCACGCGCGTGCGCGCCGCTGTTCCGCTCGTCGAATCCAGGATGCGGACCTTGTAGTCGGTCAGCTTTACCTGCCGTAGCGGCTTGTAGTAGCGAACGAGCGCGGCGCGCAGCGCGGCGTCCAGCGCGTTGACCGGCCCGTCGCCTTCGGCGACGCGGTGCTCGGATTCCTCGCCGACGCGAACCTTGACGATCGCTTCGCAGACCGACGAGTCGCCCTCGCGCCGGATCGAGACGTGATACGCGTCAACGACGAAAGGCGGCGGCGCCGGCGTGAGCGCCTTGCGGATCAGCAGGGCCAGCGATCCGTCCGCCGACTCGAACTCGTAGCCCTGATGCTCGAGGACCTTGATGCGATCGAGCATCGCCCGCAGCTCGGGCGTCTGGTTCGTGATGTCGAAGCCGAGCTCGCGCGCCTTCATCACGATGTTGCTGCGGCCGGCGAGATCGCTGATGAGCACGTGGCGCTTGTTGCCGACGAGCGCCGGATCGATGTGCTCGTAGCTGCGGATCACTTTCTGGACGGCGTTCACGTGCGTGCCGCCCTTGTGCGAGAAGGCCGCCGCCCCGACCCACGGCAGGCGCGGATTCGGCCGGAGGTTCGCGGTCTCGTCCACGAACTGCGACAGCTCCTTCAGCTGCCCGAGCGACTCTTCCGGCACGGACGATTTCTTCAGCTTGAAGCTGACGATCGGCATGACGCTCGTCAGGTTGCAGTTCCCGGTCCGCTCGCCGTAACCGTTGAGCGTCCCCTGGATGTGGGTGGCGCCACCCTCGAGCGCCGCGATCGCGTTGGCGACGCCCATGCCGATGTCGTCGTGGGTGTGGATGCCGATCCGTCCCTGGAGGTTCGCGCGCGCATGGCGCGTCATCTCCAGAATCTCATTCGGGAGCGATCCGCCGTTCGTGTCGCACAGCGTGACGACGTCGGCGCCGGCGCGCTCGGCCGCCTGCCACGTCGCCACGGCGTAGCTCGCGGTCGTCCTTGCAGCCGTCGAACGCGTGTTCCGCGTCGTAGACGACGAACTTGCCGTGCTCCTTCAGGAAGCGCACGGTCTCGGCGATCATCGCGAGGTTTTCTTCCGGCGTGGTCTGCAGCACTTCGCGCACGTGCAGCAGCCACGTCTTGCCGAAAATCGTGACCACCGGCGTGTCGGCATTCAGCAGCAGCCGCACCTGGTCGTCGTCTTCGACCCGCGTGTCCTTGCGGCGCGTCGAGCCGAACGCCGCCAGCCGGGCGCGATGGAAGGTGCGGTGTTTCGCCTGGTCGAAGAAGTCGATGTCGCGCGGATTCGATCCGGGCCAGCCGCCTTCGATGTAGTGGACGCCGAAGGCGTCCAGCCGCTCGGCAATCCGCAGTTTGTCGGCGACCGAAAAGGTCACCCCTTCGCCCTGCGTGCCGTCTCTCAGCGTCGTGTCGTAGATTTCGATCTCGGGCGCCATGGTCGTGTGGTGTCCCAGTGGGTCCGGCTTTAGCCAGCAGCCGGAAGTAGTGTCCGGCTTTAGCCGGACCTGACAATGGACTATTGTACTGTCGGCTCCTGGAAGGCCTGAAAACACATGCTGCAGCGTCCTTATCGACTCGCCGGCCTGCTGGCCGTCACGCTGACGACGCTGATGGTTGGCGGCGCCGGGCGAACGGCGGTTCGGGCGAAAGAGATCACGTTTGCCGAAGATGTCGCGCCGATTGTCTTCGCCAGGTGCGCCTCCTGCCATCGCCCGGGCGAGGCCGCGCCGTTCTCGCTGCTGTCGTACGACGATGTGAAGCGTCACGGCCGGGCGCTGGCGGTCGCGGTCACCTCGCGCGCGATGCCGCCGTGGAAGGCCGTTGGCGGCGACTTCAGCTTACAGCGGCGATCGACGGTTGACCGACGCGCAGATCGAGACACTGAAGGCGTGGGTTGCGGCCGGTATGCCCGAGGGCGATCCGGCGCGCCTTCCCCCGACGCCGGTGTTCACGCCCGGGTGGGAACTGGGTCCGCCTGACTTCGTGGTGACGATGCCCGAAGCGTTCGACGTGCCGGCCGACGGCCCGGACGTCTACCGGAATTTCGTGATTCCGTTGAACCAGACCGAGGACCGCTGGGTCCGCGCCGTGGACTTCCGGCCGTCAGCTCGCGCGGTCGTGCATCACAGCCTGTTTTTTCTCGACGGCACCGGCACCGCGCGTGCGCAGGATGCGCGCGATGCGCGTCCGGGATTTCCCGGCGAGATGGGCGGGTTTGCCGGCGCGCGCGGCAACCTGATGCGGATGCTGTCGGGCGGAAGCCTTGGCGGTTCGCCGTCGGCGGTCAACGACATGTCGGATCCGTCGCGGCTGGCCGGCACGCTCGGCGGCTGGGCGCTGGGCGCGCATGCGCGAGCGCTGCCCGAGGGGCTGGCGTTCTTTCTGCCGAAGGGCGCCGACCTCGTGCTGTCGACGCATTTTCATCCGTCAGGAAAAGTCGAGCACGAGCAGTCGTCGGTCGGCTTGTATTTCACGAACACGCCGCCGACCAGGCAGTTTGCCGGCCTCGCGCTGCCGCCGCTGTTCGGGGTGTTCGAAGGCGTGGACATTCCGCCCGGCGAGAAGGAATACACGATTCACGATTCGTGGGTGCTGCCGGTCGACGTGAAGGCGTTCAACGTCGGCGCGCACGCGCACTATCTCGCGAAGCGGATGAATCTGACGGCGACGTTCCCGGACGGAACGGTCAAGACGCTGCTGCGGATCGACGACTGGGATTTCGCGTGGCAGGACCAGTATCCGTTCGAGGACTTCGTGCTCCTGCCGAAGGGCACGCGGCTCGACGGCACGATCACCTACGACAACTCGGCGGACAACCCGCGCAATCCCAGTCATCCGCCGGTCCGGGTCAGGTGGGGCGAGCAGTCCACGGACGAAATGGGCGCCGTCGGCCTCCTGGTCGTCGCCGCGAAAGACGACGAGTTGCAGGAACTGCAGGTCGCCTACGGGAGTTACGTGCGCGAGGCGGCGATGACGCGTCCCGGTCTGCGGCGATTGCTGCAGGGTCAGCGGTCGCGGGGCCGGTGACACTCCTGCGCGCAACTGCACAAAGGTGTCAGACACCCATCTGACCCCAAGATCTGCAGGATCACCGGCAATTTCACACGACACCCGCCTAACTGACGCAAATTCGGGGTCAGATAGGTGTCAGACACCCATCTGACACCTATCTGACACCCATCTGACCCCCGAGCGCGTCGGCGAGAAGCTCGACGATATGCAGGACCCGCAACGGCTGACCGCGACGCTGGGCCGCCGCGCGAATCTGCAGGATGCAGCCGGGATTCGACGTGACGACGACGTCGGGTGAGGTGTCCGCGATGTGACCGGCCTTGCGATCGCCGAGCGCGGCCGCCATCTCCGGCTGCACGAGATTGAAGATGCCGGCGCTGCCGCAGCAGATGTCGCTCTCCGCGATCGGCAGGACCGTGACGCCGGGAATCGACGCGAGAACGGCGCGCGGCTCGTGGCGGACCCCCTGCGCATGCGACAGGTGACACGCATCGTGATACGCGACGCGCAGGTTCATCGGACGGCGCACCGCCCGCGGCGCCTCGATTCCGGCGATGACCTCCGTCACGTCGCGGACCCGCGACGAAAACGCCCGCGCGCGCTCGGCCCACGCCGGATCGTCACGCAGCAGGTGACCGTATTCCTTCATCGCCGAGCCGCACCCGGCCGCGTTGACGACGATGACGTCGAGCGGCACGCGCTCGAACGACTGAATGAGCTGTCGCGCGAACTGCCGGGCGGTTTCGTCCTCGCCGGCATGCAGCGCGAGCGCGCCGCAGCACCCCTGGCCGCGCGGCGCGTGGACTTCGCAGCCCTCTGCGGCGAGCACGCGTGCGGTCGCCTGGTTGACCTCCGGGAAAAACGCGCGCTGCACGCAGCCGGTCAACAGGCCCGCCCGCATGCGCACACCGCCGACCGCCGCGGTCACCTCCGGTGTTTCAAGTCCGCGCGTGGAGAGCTTCGGTTCCGGCGCGAGCTCGAGCAGCGTCCGCAACCGCGACGGCAACAGGCGGTGCAAGGCGCCGCTCCTGAACGGTCCCGCGAGCGCCAGCGGCCACATCAGCAACCGCAGGCGCGAGGGATAGGGCAAAAGCGAGAACAGCAGACGCCTGAACCAGCGTTCGCCGGCCGGCCGCTCGTGCTGTTGTTCGATCGCCGCGCGTGTCTGTTCGATGAGCGGGCGCGTACTTGACGCCTGACGGGCATGCCGTCTCGCACGCCATGCAGCCCAGGCACGTATCGAACTGCCGAATGACGGATGGCGTGAGCGCGATGCGGCCTTCGACGCCGGCGCGCATCGAGTAGATGCGCCCGCGCGGCGAATCCATTTCCTGTCCGAGCAGGAGATAGCTGGGACACGTCGGCAGGCAGAATCCGCAGTGCACGCACTTGTCCATCAGCGGTTCGAGCGGTTCGAGTGATGCGAACGGTGCAGACATGATTCAGGGGAGTGCCGGGAGCTGGCCCTGGGGATCGAAGCGCGCCTTGACCGCCGCCATCAGCGCGTGCAGTCCGTGTTCGATCGGTTCCGCGGTTGCGGCTCTGATGTCGTCGCTCGACTCCAGCACCGTCACGTGACCCGCTCGGCCGGCCGCCTGCCGCAGGTTCTTGATCGTTGCGACGGTCTGCGCCGGATCGCCGGTCAGCCGGACCACGAGGACGCCAACCGCCGCGCGGCCAGCGAGCGACCAGCCGGCCGCGGCGCCGGATTGCTCCAGCACGGCGACGACCTTCGACAGTTCGCTCGGGAGTGTCGAGACTTTGACAATCGTGCCCGGCTCACCCCACACGCGGTCGTCGTGTTCCTGCCACACGGCCTGCTCGCGCGCCGATTGCGCCATCTCGATCGAGGCGCCGTGCGATTCCAGCAGCGCACCGACCCGCGACGCCATGTGCGCGGCCGCGCGCGCGGTGGTTTCGAATCGCACGAGCAGGCGTGACCCCGGCGCGGCGACTTCGATCGCCGAAGGCGTCAGCGGCTCCGCGGCAATCAGTGCGGCGAGCTCCAGCGCGCGCTCGACGCGCGGCAGCGTGGCGACAACCGTCTGCGAGGCGGCTGCGATGGGCGACAGCTTGAACGTCGCGCTCGTGATGGTGCCGAGGCTCCCGCGCGATCCGCAGAACAGGCGCGACAGGTCGTAGCCGGCGACGTTCTTGACCACGCGGCCGCCGGCCTTGACGACGCGTCCATCCGCGAGCACGACTTCGATGCCGATGATCAGGTCGCGCGGCGCACCGTACTTATGACGGCGCGGCCCGCTGGCATTGGTGCGCGACGATGCGCGCCGATCGTCGCGCGATCGCGCGATGCGGCGGATCGAGCGGGAGCCATTGACCGCCGCGTGCGAGCTCCCGATTGGCCTCGCCAGCGTCATGCCGGCCGGAATCGTCGCGACGAGATCGCCGCGCGTAGTGCTGCGAGGCAGGGCGGCATCAATAGCGCTCCGCCAGGCCGGCGCGCTCGACCGGATGCTGCCGATACGGGCCGGGGACCTCGCCGCACAGGCGGGGCGTGGGAAAGACTTTGCCCGGGTTGCAGAGGCCGCGCGGATCGAAGGCGCAGCGCACCAGCTGCATGGCGTCGAGATCGGGCGCCGCGAACATCTTGCTCATGTACGCTTTCTTGTCGGCGCCGACGCCGTGCTCGCCGGTGATGGCGCCGCCCGCCTCGATACAGTACTGGAGGATCTCGGACGCGACCGTCTCGGCGTGGGCGGCTTGTCCCGGGATGGTCTCGTCGTAGCAGATGAGCGGGTGGAGATTGCCGTCGCCGGCGTGAAAGACGTTGCCGATGCGCAGGCCCGATCGCGCTTCGAGATCGCGGATCCGCCGCAGCACTTCGGGCAGCTTGGTGCGCGGCACGACGCCGTCCTGCACGTAGTAGTTCGGCGAAATCCGGCCCATGGCGGCAAACGCCGCCTTGCGGCCTTTCCAGATGCGCCCGCGCTGCGCGTCGTCGCGCGCGATCTCGAGCGTCACCGCACCCGACTGGCGGCACACCTCCTCGACGATTCCGAACAGTTCGTCCACTTCGACCTGCGGACCATCGAGCTCGACGATCAGGACGGCGTCCGTATCGGGGAAATTCGGATGCACCGCCGCTTCGGCGGCCTGGATGGTCAGCCGGTCCATCATTTCGACCGCCGCCGGCACGATCCCGTGCGAGATGATCGCGGACACCGCGCCGCCCGCCGCGTCGATGGACGCGAAACCCGCGAGCAGCGTGACGACCGCTTCGGGCCGGCGCAGCAGCCGCAGCGTGGCCTGGGTGACGACCGCCAGCGTGCCCTCGGAGCCGACGAGCACGCCAAGCAGATCGAGGCCGGGCGGATCGACCGCGCTCCCGCCGACGTGAATCAGTTCGCCGTTGGGCAGCACCGCCTCGACCGCCAGGACGTGGTGCACCGTGAATCCGTACTTCAGGCAGTGCGCGCCGCCGGAGTTCTCGGCGATGTTGCCGCCGATCGAGCACACGATCTGGCTCGACGGATCGGGCGCGTAGTAGCAGCCGGCCGATGCGACGCGCTTGGTAATCTCCAGGTTGGTGACGCCGGGTTCGACCGTGACCCGCAGATTCGGGATGTCGACGTCGAGAATCCGGTTGAGCCGCGACAGCACGATCAGCACGCCGTCCGGAGAGGGCAGTGCGCCGCCCGACAGGCCCGTGCCACTTCCCGCGCGCGACAAACGGGATCCCGCTTCGTGACAGAGGCGCACCGTCGTCTGCACGTCCGCGGCTGACGCGGGGAGGACGACCGCGCCCGGCGTCGCGCGCAAGTGGACGAGCGCGTCGGACTCGTACGTGATCAGATCGGCGGAATCGGACAGGACACGATCGCGCCCGAGTCTTGCGATGAGTTGGCCGACGAAGGCAGAATCCAAGTGCTCTATAGTAGCCGGGGAGGACGGACATGGCGCGCATCACTCGGCCGCATCCTTGTGGGATGCCTGCTGCTCGGTACCGGCATCCGGCGTTCGGCCAGGCCACCACCGGGCTCGCGCTGTTCGAGCAGCACTGCGGGTCGTGTCACAACACGCCGGCCACCGGCAGCCGCGCGCCCGACCGCGTCGCGCTCAGCCAGCGCACGCCGGAGGCGATCCTCGACACCATCACGACCGGCTCGATGGCGGTGAACGCCACCGCGCTGACGCCGGCGCAAAAACGCGTGCTCGCCGAACAGCTGACGCTCCGTCCGCTTGGTTCGCTCGCCTCCGGCAGCATCGACGCGATGCAGGGCCGCTGCAGCGCGAAGCCGTTCACCGACCCGGCACGCGGTCCGATGTGGAGCGGCTGGGGCGCCGATCCGGGCAACAGCCGGTTTCAACCGGCTGCGGCGGCGGGACTCACCGCGCAGCAGGTCCCCAATCTCAAGCTCAAATGGGCCTTTGCGTTTCCCAACGGCGCATCGGCATTCGGTCAGCCGGCCGTCGCCGGCGGCCGCGTCTTCGTCGGTTCCGACAACGGCTTCGCCTACGCGCTCGATGCGGCGAGCGGTTGCGCGTTCTGGTCGTTCCAGGCGCAGGCCGGCATCCGAACCGCGGTGAGCATCGGCCGTCTCTCGTCGCCGGGCGACGCGCGCTACGCCGTCTACTTCGGCGATCTCAAAGGGAACGTCTACGCGGTGGACGCCGAATCGGGCGTGCTCGTCTGGACCAGGCGCGCCGACGCGCATCCGATGGCGCGGATCACCGGGGCGCCGACGCTCGACAGCGGCCGCCTGTACGTGCCGCTCTCGTCGCTCGAGGAAGGCTCCGGGGCAAACCCGAACTACGAATGCTGCACGTTCCGCGGCGGCGTCGTGGCGTATGACGCGACGACCGGCGTCGAACTGTGGCGCACCTACACCGTGCCCGACACGCCCAAGAAGCTGAAAAAGAATTCCATCGGCACGCAGCTCTGGGGACCGGCCGGCGCGGCGATCTGGTCGTCGCCGACCATCGATACGAGGCGCGGACTCGTCTACGTGGCCACCGGCAACGCCTACAACGATCCGGCGGCGGAGTCGAGCGACGCGGTCGTCGCGCTCGATCTGAAAACCGGCAAGCTGCGCTGGGCGAAACAGGTGACGCCGCGCGACACCTATGTGGTCGGCTGCGGCGCGAACGCCCCGTCACGCGACAACTGTCCCGACGACATGGGGCCGGACTTCGATTTCGGGAACTCGCCGATCCTGCGCACGCTGCCGAACGGCCGCAGCATCATCACGCTCGGACAGAAATCCGGCGTCGCGTGGGGGCTCGATCCCGACAAGGAAGGCGCCGTCGTCTGGCAGCACCGTGTCGGCAAGGGCAGCGCGCTCGGCGGCATCGAGTGGGGTTCCGCCGCGGACGATCAGTTCGGATATTTTCCGGTCGCCGATCTGCAGTTCGGGCCGACCGAAGCGGGCGGGCTCTACGCGCTGCGGCTCGCCACGGGCGAAGAGGCGTGGCACTGGCGGCCGAACTGCCAGGCCACGGACCGCGCACTGCGCCCAGGCCAACTCCGCCGCGATCTCCGTCATTCCGGGCGTCGTCTTCTCCGGGGCGACCAACGGGATGCTGCGCGCCTATGCGACGGCTGACGGCCGCGTGCTCTGGGAAACGAATACCGCGCAGGAATTTCAGACCGTCAACGGCGTGCCCGGCAAGGGCGGCTCGATCAACGGCCCGGGCCCGGTCATCGCCGGCGGGATGCTCTTCACGAACTCGGGCTACGCGTACATCGGCTTCGGTCAGCCGGGGAACGTGTTGCTCGCGTATCGGCGGAATAGCGCGGGACTGGGGACTCGGGCTCCGGGCTCCGGGCTTTCCAGGCTCTGGGCTCTTGGGCTCCAGGCCTTAGCCGAAGCCCGTCCTAGAGCCCAAGCCCAAAGCCCAAAGCCCAGGTCCTACGTCCGCGTCAGTTCCACCGCGAGCGCGGAAATCGCGCGGGCGTAGCGCGTGACAGCGTCAACGTCCACCGCGTCCGGAAAGCGATCGCTCTGACTGTGGAAATGCGGTCCGTTGCCGAGGAGCGAGACGTAACGCCCGCCGCCGACGTGGATGTTGCGCGCCTCGCCGGCGGGAACCGTCCCGCGCGGCACTCGCTGGCGCACAGTCGCCCCCGCCGCGTCCAGCGCGCGGCTCGCCATCTGTTCGATCTGATCGTCTGACGCCTGCAGCCGCGTCGCGCCGCCCGCGGCGCCGATGTTGGCCCCGAGGTGGATCCACGCCGCCGCGTCCTTGATCAGCCCGTCGTGCTGCGCGAGAAATCGATCGAGTCCCAGATGACCGAGCTCGTGGCCGCTCGAGGCGATGAAGATCGCCCGCCGCGCCGGTTTGGCTGCGGCGACCGCGCGAATCGCTTCCATCCAGCACGCGAGCCCGCCGCCGCGCTCGGACGCGCACTGCCACCACCCGCTGCGCGGCGTCATGACGACCAGCGGCGGCAACGTCGCGGTGCGCCCCGCCACGGTCGCGACCACGTTCAGCGCCGTGGTGTCGTCGCGCGCGGCTGACGCGACGAAGGTGGCGCTCGCGCCGCGCGCCGCTTGCTCCTTGAGCGCCGCCTGATGCTCCGATCCGACCTGCAGCACCGGCGCACCGTACGGACGGACGAATGCGACGGCGTTCGACGGCGACAGTCCTGGCGATGCGCCGGCCGTGACGCCGACGATGGCGCGGACCGCGGGATTCTTGCGCAGCTCCGCGATGCGTTGTCCCTCGCTCGAAATCGCCGCCTCGTCGAGCGTCGCGAGGACGATGTCGGCGCCGGAATCAGGGAGCCCGAAGCGGCCGACAATTCCGGTTTCGCCGGTGAATCCGCCGTCGAAGAACGGCAGTCCCTCGATTCGCTGTCCGTTGATTTCGACGTACGCCGCGCGGACGTCCACGCGGTCCAACGGAAACGACACCAGCTGCGACTCCGCCCCGGCCACCGTGGTCATCCGGCGCAGCCAGTCCGCCGAGGCGTTGTCCACCGGCGTCGCGGTCCGATGAATGCCCTGCGCGTCGTAGATCTTGATCAGAGTCGGCGATGCGCGTCCGCGCGGCATCGCCCTGCGCGAATGCCCAGCGCGGCGCGAGCATCGCGGGCGCAAGCCCGAACACACAGCGCAGAAATTCAGCACGTGTCATCACGTCACCCTTACAGGACGGAACTCACGCCCCCGGTCAACGCGGCCAGGATAGCGCCAACGACGACGGTCAGCACGACGACGACCACCGCGGACACGACCATGAACGGGACGACCTTGTCCGCTGGCGTCTGCATCAGGATCGGCAGGCCGAGATAGAAAAGATAAACCGCGTAGAAGGCGATGAGCACCTGCAACAGGGACGAACGCCGGGACGAGGTTCAGGATGCCGCCGATCCAGACCGGCGTCGCGGCATACACGACCAGCTTCAGCGCCTGGGTCATGCCGCCTCTCGATTGAAAGCTAGGCGACAGCTTGTCGATCACGATCGCCGCCAGATACGCGCCGAGGAGGCCGAGCATCCAGGATACGAACGCGCTCGAGAACCCGCGCACCACGCCGATCCGCACCGTGCCCGCGACGCGCCGGCATCCCGATCATCGTGGTGCCGATGAACCGGCACACCGCGGCGATGGCCGTCATCGGCGCCGCATAGTTGATGAGGAGTTCGGCGGGTGTCGTCATCTCGCCGTTGATGACCCGCCACTCCTGGGCGGGTTTCATCACGATGTTCGTTGCGCGCGCCTGCAGGTTCATGCGTCCTCGCTAAAGGTGCAGCCATTCGAAGCTGTCGTGCACGATGGAAGCCGGCGCCGCGTGGCCGCCGTCGTACTCTTTATATGTCACGTCGTATTCCAGTTTCCGGAGACGGGGCACGAACGTGCGGCTCGTCTCGTCGATCGGCATCACCGGATCGCTGGTACCGTGCGCGATGAACAGCCTGGGCTTGCCGCGCGCGGCGATCGGCGTCATGACTCCCGGCGACAGCGCGATGATGTGGCCAAAGACGTCGCCGGCGCCGATGCCGAACGACAGCGAGAACGACGCGCCATCGGAATGCCCGGACACGGTCATCCGCTGCCGGTCGACCGCACACCGCGCCAGCGTCTGACGGAAGGCCGCTTCGAGAAATTCGACGTCGGGTCCGAATCCGCCGAGCAGGATGTCCCAGGTGCGTTCGTCGCGCGAATCGGGCGCGAGCGCGATGAAGCCGAATTCCTCGGCCATGTCGAACGTGCCGCGCAGGGCGCGCCCGGAACCACCGGCGCCGTGAAACTGCACGACCAGCGGCATCGGCACGCCAGGCTTGTAAGTTTTCGGAATGTACAGGATGCCGTCGCGGACCCGATCGAGATCGAGCGCATACTCGCCCGGTCCGAGCTGATCGGCCCAGGCCCGCCGGCTGACGCCGGCGAACACGGCGGCCCCCGCTGCGGCCACAAAATCGCGGCGGGTGACCTTCATGAGGCTGGCACATTATCCTGATGACCACGTGAGCGCAACGGCTTTTCGCCCCATCGTCCTCATCGTCGGCGTCATGGCGCTCGCGTCCGGCTGCGCGAGGACCTCGCCGGACGAAAAACCGCTGCAGCTGTCGAGCGGCGCGGCCTCGCCATGGGGTCCGAACTGCACCTCACCGCGTGGTCCGACGATCCGCTGAAGACAGGCGCAGTCTTCGACGACGTCTTCCATGACTTCGATCGCCTCGACGGCCTGATGAGCGTCTGGAAGGACGGGAGCGACGTCCTGCGGCTCAATGCCGCGGCCGGCGACCATCCTGTTCCTGTCAGCGCGGACACGCTGCAGGCGTTGCAGGCGGCACGGCAGATCAGCGAGTGGACCGGCGGCAAGTTCGATGTCACCTTCGGCGCGCTGTCGGACCTGTGGAAGTTCGATCAGGATCAGGACGACCGCATCCCCGACCCCGCCGAGATTCGCCGGCGGCTGCCGCTGATCGACTACCGCAAGTTGGTGGTGGACGAAGCGCGCGGGAACCGCGTTCCTGCAGCAGAAGGGGATGCGCGCGCACCTCGGGGGCATCGGCAAGGGCTACGCCGTCGAGGACGCCGTGCGGATGTTTCGCGACAGCGGCCTGAAAGATTTCGTGATTCAGGCGGGCGGCGACCTTTATGTCGGCGGTGTGCGCGGCGACCGCCCGTGGCGTCTCGGCATCAACGATCCGCGTGGCCCGGGCGGCGACAGCTTCGCGGTCGTCGAGCTGCGCGATTCGACCTTCAGCACGTCAGGCGACTACGAGCGGTTCTTCATGAAGGACGGCGTTCGCTATCACCACATCATCGATCCTGGCACCGGCCAGCCGGCGCGAGGCTGCCGCAGCGTGACGATCGTCGCCGACAGCCCGCTGCTCGCCGACGGACTGTCGACGGGGGTCTTTCTGCTCGGTCCTGAGAAGGGGATGGCGCTCATCGAGCGCCTGCCGCACGTCGAGGGCGTGATCGTCTCGGACAAGAACGAAGTCCTGATTTCGAGCGGACTCAAGGACGCGGTGACGATCCTGCATCAGCCTACCGACGCGCCGTAGGGACATGACGCACGTCGGTGCGTAGGTGCGTAGGTGCGTGGGTGCTTGGGTGCGGTGCTAGGGTGCATAGGTGCAGGTGCGGGGTGCGAGTGCAGATGCAGCGTGCACCCCGCACTCAAGCACTGAGCACCAGGCACTGCACCCACGCACCTACGCACCCACGCACCCACGCACCGACAACGCTTCAGATCTGTGCTCTTGCCGCCGCTAACTTCTCTTTCTTGACGATGATCAGCCAGTGGACGCACTTCGCCTTGTCGTCGTAGATCCGTTCGCAGTCGTCGCAGCGCACGCATTCGGACTTGACGATCTTCGGCCCCTGGATCGCGCCCCACTCGCACGCCTTCTCGCAGATCTTGCAGGTCTTGCACTCCGACCAGCGCTTGATCGAGAAGACGGTCGTCACCTGCGAGATCAAACCGAGCATCGCGCCAACCGGGCAGAGGAAGCGGCAGTAGAGATTGCGGACGACCACGGTCGCGATGAGCAGGACGGCGAGCATCGACCACAGCACGAGGTTCGCCGATCGCGTGAACATCCAGAACGGCTCGACGTACCGGTAGATGCCGGTGTGCTTGGTCGCGATGTAGTAGGCGACGACCGCGACCAGCAGCCCGTACTTCACGAAGCCGGCGCGTCGCTCGAGCCACGCCGGCGGCTCCATGCGGAAGCGCTTCGGCACCGTGGCGTCCATCAGTTGCGTGAACGCGCCGAACGCGCAAATGCGTCCGCAGTAGAGCCGTCCCCAGAGGACCGTGGACACCACCGTGAAGCCGGCGAACAGATACCAGGTGATGCTGTATTTGAAGGTCGGAAAGTCCCAGTCCACGACCCGGAAGATGTCGGTGATGGAAATCAGCGTGCTCTTCGTGACGCCGAGGTACGCGACGGTCGCCGCGAGCGTGATGTATTTGAGGCGGACGCTCTTCTTGAAGAAGCTGACCAGCGCAAAGCCGATCAGCGCCGTCGTCAACGCCAGGTCCACCGCCTGCGGGCGCAGGATCGATCCCCACGTCTCGACCTTCACCTCATCGTCGAAGCCCCAGGGATCGGCGGCGGGCTGCTGCGCGTAGACCGCGAGGCCGCTCAGGGCGACGATGAAGAGGAGCGCGAGAAAGGTTCGGTTGGTGAACAGCCGCTTCACCGCTTCACCGCGTCCGGCGTCAGCAGTGCGCGCGCGACCATGCGGGAGCTGTCGCGGATCGCGCGGGTCGCACTGGCGATGCTGAGCGACGCGCGCGAGACGGCGTCAACGTCGCCGCCGACCCTGAACTGATCGCGGATGCTCTTGTTCGTGAACTGCGCGGCGAACTCTTTCGGCTCGACCGAGAAATAGCCGTACGGCTCGGAGTGATAGTCGACGACGACGCCGGTCAGGATGCCGTGCAGGTCCATGCCGACCAGGATGTGGATGGCGCCGTGGTAGCCATGTTCTTCGGGCACCATGTCGGTCGTCCAGAACGCGAAGCCAAGCGGTTCGGCCTTCGGGTTTTTCTGGGGATCGCTCGAATACGCCGTGAAATGGAGCGGTGTGCCCGACAGCGGCGAGAACGCCACCGCGCTGGGAAACAGCTTCTTCAGGTGCGCGTCAGGTTTCGGGTTCGTGAAGATACGCTCGGTGGCAGCGAGCACGGCGGTAGCCGCGAGAATTGCTGCGGCGGCGGCGACGAGTTTTCTCAACAAACCCTCCCTCGGGACGCCCGAATTATCACGGCGGGGCAGAGCCCGGTCAAGTCGCATGCGGGCCCCGCGGCAGGGTCATTGTGCGAAGGTCAGCTCGGCGGCGGCGATCCCCTGTTCGCCGCAGAAGGAATAGAACAGGAACGTGCGGCCGCCGTCCTCGAAGACGTCCGGGTCGTGAAGCTGCCGGACCTCGCCTTTGACGTCGCCCGGCTCGGACGGCAGGTCGGGCAGCGTGGGACATTCATACGGCGCGTCCGGCCGGAGCAGATCCACGGGCTCCGAGGCCTTCCACGTGGTCCAGTCGCCCTTCATGTCGATCGTGGACACCATGATGCGCTCGGGCGCATCGGCGATCCCGCTCAGGAAAACGTAAAGAGTGCTGCCGCGCTCGAGCACGGCGACGTGGCGGACTCGTCCGGCGTACTTCGTGTCGCGAAACGGATTCGGCCCGGGCTCGAACGCCGCCAGCGGGTCCTTCGATCGCAGCAGGAGGCCGAGACGCCCCATCCCGTACAGCGCGCCTTCGTTCCGGAACACCCGCAGGTAGCTCGTTTTCGTGAGATCGGGACGGGTCGTGAAATGCACGCCGTCGCTCGAGGTGGTCGTCTGCGTGAGCTGACCGTAACCGTTGCGCCGCGCCCACTCGCGTGCGGCCGCCTCTCCCACCGGCCACATCGTGCCGTTGGTCCACCAGCCGTGCACCCACATCACCAACTGGCGATGCTCGGTGTCGATGTCGATTTCCGGCGATGCGACGTGGGTGTAGAAGTTTTCCAGGTTCTCCGGCGGATCCGGCTGCGGCCGGAAGAACGCCGTCATCTCGACCGGCAGCACGCCCGGCTCGTAGACCGTCCAGGGCCCCTCGACTGCGTTGGCGTAGGCGAGCCGGATGAACCGCCCCATGTGATGGGCGAAGTACATGTAGTAGCGCCCGAGCGGGCGGTCGATCCACGCCGGCACGCGGATCACGGTGGGGCCGTTGATGTTGTCGCCGAGCGTCGCGGACGAGCGTGTCGTGATCAGCGGATTCTGTGTCAGGCGGCGCGCCGTCACGCCGGCCCCGTGTTGCGCGCGCAGATCGCCGTGGTGGAGCAGCGACGCCGCCGGCGAGCGCGAGCACGAACAGGACCGCCACGGGGGAATACGTGCGCATCGGAACAGCCTCGCGCGTATTCTGCCACGCGCGGAAGCCGGAAGGCGGCTAGAATGCGCCGCAGTCCCGCACACGTTTCGGAGGGCAGGCCATGCGTCGCAGCGCGGTGTTGTGTTTTCTGTCCGTCACGCTCGTGGCCGGTACGTCCCTCACCGGTCAGACGGCGCTCGATCCGGCCGCCATCGCGCTTCGCTCTCAGCAGGCGACGATTGCGCTCGATCGCTATCTCGAGACCTGGAACTCGCGCGACGGCCGGATCTGGGCGACGTCGCTCCATTTTCCGCACGTGCGTCCGGGCGCCGGCGCCTTCGAGATGACGCGGTCGCCTGAAGAGTACGCGGCCGGCGTCAATTTCGAACAGACGCTGCGGACCGGCTGGCATCACAGCGAGTGGGTGTCGATGGACGTCCTTCAGGTCGGCCTGAACAAGGTCCACGTGGCCGGCAAATGGCAGCGCTACTCCGAGGACGGGCGCCCGCTCGGCTCGAGCGTCATCACCTACATCATCACCAACCAGAACAACCACTGGGGCGTTCAGGCGCGGTTCGCGACCGGGGCCGGCGAGACGGACGCGGCGACGGCCGCGAAAAATTCGGCAGCGGGTCTGACCGCCCTCGCGGCATACCTGCAGGCGTTGAACTCGCACGATCCGAAAGCGCTGGCCGGCGCGCTGCACTATCCCCACGTGCGCGTGGGCGACGGCGGCGTCGAGGTGTCGAAAACCGCCGACGAATTCCTGGCCGGCCCGGAACCGGGACGCCAGCGCACGTGGTATCAGACGCGGCTCGATCAATCGAAAGTCGTGCAGGTGAGCGCGAACGGCGTGTCGATGACGGTCGCCATCAGCCGCCTTGGCCGCGACGGCCACGTGCTGTCGAAAGACGAGGGCGTCTTTCTCGCCATCCTGCGCGACGGCGCCTGGAAGATCCAGGCGCGGTCAATGTTTGGAGTGTGACCATGGATCGACGTGCGTTTCTCTCGACCACGCTGACCGGGCTGGCGCTGGCGCCAATCGCCGCGCGCGCTCAAGGCCAGGCGCCGCAGTTTCCTCCGGCCGCCGCACGCGATTGGACGCGCGGCGAGCCGATCCGATACCCGGACCCCGACATCGTCGCGCTCGATCCGCGGTTCCGCCGGTACATCGTGTCGAACACGGTCATCAAACGCCTGCACACCGGCGCGTCGTGGTCCGAGGGGCCGGCCTGGAACGGCGTGGGCCGCTACCTGGTGTGGAGCGACATTCCGAACAACCTGCAGAACCGCTGGATCGAAGAGGACGGACGCGTCACGGTGTTTCGCAGCCCCTCCGGTTACAGCAACGGCAACACATTCGACTACGAAGGACGGCAGTTGTCGTGTGAGCACGGCGGCCGGCGTGTCGTGCGTTACGAAGTCAACGGCACGGTCACGGTCGTCGCCGACAAGTTCCAGGGCAAGCGCCTGAACTCGCCGAACGATCTCGCGGTTCATCCGGACGGCGGCATCTGGTTCACCGATCCCACGTACGGCATTCGCGGCAACTACGAGGGCTTCAAGGCGGAATCGGAAACCAAGGAGGCGGTCTACCGCGTCGATCCGAAGACGCTGCAGATCGAGAAGGTGACCGACGAGCTCGGACAGCCGAACGGCATCTGCTTCTCGCCGGACTACAAGAAGGCCTACATCGTGGACACGGGGACCGGACGCGACATCCGCGTCTTCGACATCGATGGCAAGGCGCTGAAGAACGGCAAGCGGTTCGTTGCGTTCGACAACCCGACGACCGGAGCGCCCAGCTACGCCGACGGTATCCGCTGCGATGCCGACGGCAACATCTGGGCTGGCGCGCCGCCCGGCGTGCAGGTCTTCACGCCCGGAGCCGAGCGGATCGGCATGATTCGTCTGCCCGAGACGTGCGCGAATTTGTGCTTCGGCGGGCAGAAGCGGAATCGCCTGTTCATGGCCGCCAGCCAGTCGCTCTACTCGGTGTACGTCGAAACCACGGGCGCTCACATCGCCTGATGCGCATCTACCGCACCATCACCCGCGTGCCGGGCGGGCTGATGGTCGTGCCCCTGTTCATGGGGATGGTGCTCAACACGTTTTTCCCCGATCTCCTGAAGATCGGCGGCTTCACGCAGGCGCTGACCGGCGTCGGCTATCCCACCATGCTCGGCATGTACCTGTTCGTCGCCGGCACGAAGATGACGTTCCGCGCGGCGCCGCGCATGCTGCTGCGCGGCCTCGGCCTGCTGGTCGCGAAAGTCGGCACGGCGACGGTGTTCGCGCTGACCGTCGCGAAACTCTTCGACGGCAGCCTCTTTGGCCTGAGCACGCTCGCGGTGATGGTGGCGATGAGCGACACGAACGGCGGCATGTTCCTCGCCCTGACGAGCGTCATGGGCAGCGACGACGACGCCGGCACCTACGTCGTGCAGACGATCGAGACCGGTCCGTTCCTCACCATGATCATCTTCGTCGGCGCCGGGCTGGCGGTGATTCCGTGGCTGACGATGGTGTCGGTGGTTGCGCCGATTGTGGCCGGCGCGATTCTCGGGAACCTCGACGATGAACTGCGGCAGTTCTTTGGATCGCACGAGCCGGTCATCGTGCCGTTCATGGCGTTCACGCTCGGCCAGACGATCAGCCTGGCGGCCGTGGTGACGGCCGGCATTCCCGGCGTGATACTCGGGCTTACCGTGGTGACGGTCACGGGCGCGGTGTGCATCGCCGCCGACCGCCTGTTCGGCGGCACGGGGATCGCGGGAGCCGCGGCATCGAGCACGGCAGGAATTCGGCCGTGGTGCCGCAGGCCGTCGCGCTGGCAGACCCGTCCTACGCCGCCGATCGCGCCGGCGGCCACGGTTCAGGTCGCGGCGTCGGTGATCGTGACGGCGATCTGCACGCCGCTACTCACTTCGTGGTGGTTCCGTCGAGTTGGGCGGGCGGAGCGCGATGAATCGCTCATCAGCCGCCGATAGTGTTCAGTGAGGGAGCGCTCGGCGTTATTGGATCGCAGACGTTCGGATGTGGCCACGGTGGGGCAGGCGTTCGCAAAATCCATTGACTCTGCGTGCACGAGCTGGTCCTTTTGTAAAAGTTCGACCTCGCCCAACTTTTCCGACAACTCAATTGCGGTTTTTTCTCGGGAGCGGGCCTCCGTCCGTCTCTCGCGGGATGTGCTCGCACAATGGTGGCACGACTCTCACGACGCATGGGGCTGGTCAGCGCGGTCATTGCGATCGCGGTCTGCTTCTTCACGCTTGGCGTGCTCCACGCGCGCCGGCTCGACGCGCTCGACCGCTCGACCTACGACAAACAGTTTGATGCGCTGCGCGTCGAACTGCAGTCGGCGATCGCGCGCGACCCGCGCGGCCTCGGCACGGCCGGCGTCGCGGACAACACCGGCGGCGCGTCGGAGGCATTCAAGCGGAGTGGCCGCCGAGCGCGCGCGCATGGTTGCCGACATCAAGGAGCAGCTGCGCACCGAAATGGGCCTGGTGCCCCTCAGCCTGATTCGCGAGCGGCGCGCCAGCTTCGTCGAGCTCTACACCTACGACAATCACGGCCAGAAGAACTACGGGACGGCCGGCTACCTCGGAAACGGCTACTTCATCACCGTCAAGCATGCGGTCGTGGCGCTCGCCGGCAGCGATGCCGAATCGACCGCCGGCCGCAAGATCACCGCGGTCAAGATCGTCTACGAGGGCCAGGAGATCCCCGCGCGCATCGTCGATTCGGGCAATGCGGTGCATGAAGTGGACCCGGGCGACTGGGCGGTCATCAAGACACGCGAGCTCGATCTGCCGGCGCTGACCGTCGATACGTCGTTCGCCTACGAGTTCGCGGCGCCGATCTTCCGGCTGGGCAACGACTACTCGAAGGGCGTCGTCGTCTCCACCGGCTATGTCGGCCAGCGCACGCCGACCGGCCTCGTGACGAGCCTGACCGACGGACACCCGGGCGTCTCAGGCGGCGGCGTCCTCGATCAACGCGGCGTGCTGGTTGGTATTCCGATCGGGCGCATGCAGGGCGACTACCGCTTCTCGTTCATCCTGCCGATCCGCGCCGACATGCTCCGCAAGGTCGCGGCAAACTAGCGCCACAGTCTTACGACGTAGTGTCCGCTTTCGCTTGGCTAACCATACTGCGTAGTGTCCGGCTTCAGCCGGACCCCATCGCTCGTGCCAAGATGAACGCTGTACGCGGACCGCGAACGGGCGGCCGCCGACCAGAGAGGACATCAGCATGCTGCGTTTCTTGATCACCGGCGGCAGTCAGGGCATTGGCGCGGCGCTCGTCGAACAGGCGCGCAGCGCGGGGCACGAAGTCGTGTTCACGGGGCGGAACGAGCGGCTGATTGGCGGCGTCGCACAGGCCACCGGCGCGCGCGGCGTGGTCGCGGATGTCTCGAACGGGCACGACAACGAGCGTACCGTCGCCGAGTGCCGCGAGCACATGGGCGGCGTCGACGTCCTCATCAACAACGCCGGCTACGCCTATCGCGGCGAGATCGGCGCGCTCGACGTGGACGCCATGCGGACGATGTTCCAGACCAACGTGTTCGGGCTGGTGGACATCACCAATCGCGTCGTGCCGCTGATGAAGGCGCAGGGGCACGGCGACATCGTCAATCTGGCCTCGACCTCCGGCATGAAGGGCGCGGCGGCCGGCACGCCCTACAGCGCGAGCAAGTGGGCGGTTCGCGGGATCAGTCAGTGCTGGCAGGCGGAACTGCGGCCGCACGGCATCCGCGTCGTCTGCGTGTGTCCGTCCGAGGTGCAGACGAATTTCGGCGGCAGGGGCGGCCGGAACAACCCGAACAAACTGTACGCGGACGACATCGCCGCGACGATCATGGCGCAGGTCAACATGCCGCGCCGGGTGCTGTGGCCCGAGGTGGCGATCTTCGCGAACAACCCGTGGAAAGAAGACTGACGGCCGCCGCCGCCCAGGCCTGAAGTTTGGACATTTGCCGGTAGTCGTGGGAGAGTTTCCCGCGAACCATCATTATGCGAGTTCTCCTGGTCGAGGACGAACCAAGCGCGGCACACCTGCTGGCCAAGGGGCTGCGCGAGCAGGCCTACGCCATCGATTACGCGCCTGACGGGGATACCGCGCTCTTCAAGGCGGAAACCACCGACTACGACGCGATCATTCTCGATGTCATGCTGCCCGGCCGCGACGGCTTCAGCGTGTGCCGGTCGCTGCGCTCGGCCGGCAGCGCCGTGCCGATCCTGATGCTGACCGCGCGCGACACGGTGGACGCGCGGATCGCCGGCCTCGATTGCGGCGCCGACGACTATCTCGTCAAGCCCTTCGACTTCGGCGAACTGATCGCGCGGTTGCGCGCCCTCGTGAGGCGGGGCCGCCGGCCGATGCTGCCCGAGCGTCTGTCGGTCGGGTCGTTGTCGCTCGACACCCGCCGCCGCATCGCGCTCGTCGATGACCGCGAGGTCGAGCTGACCGCCAAGGAGTACGCGTTCATCGAGTACCTGGTGCGGCGGGCCGGCGACGTCGTCAGCCGCAGCGACATCGCCGAGCACGTCTGGGACGAGCACTACGACCCGATGTCGAACGTGGTGGACGTCTACGTGCAGCGCCTGCGCCGCAAGCTCGATCGCCCGGGCGCCGGATCGCTGATTCGGACGCGGCGCGGCGAAGGCTACCAGCTGGTGACCGACACGAGCGCTGCCATGAGACCACTGTCGCTGCGGGTCCGCCTGACCCTCTGGTACGTGCTGGCACTGGTCGTCGTGCTCGTGGTGTGCGGCATCGTGGTCAGCCGGGAGCTCGATCGCATCACGCTGCGGCGCCTCGATCGCGAGCTGGCCAGTCAGGCGCAGACCATCGTCAACATGATGGAGGAGGAGTTCCAGGAGCAGTCGCCGATGGCCATGGCGGCGAACGTCGCCCTCCAGGCCATCGCGCAGCACGAGCGGGCGTTTGCGGTCCTCGACGACAAAGGCACCGTGATCGCGGAACGCCTGGACCGGCTGCCGCTATCAGCCTGTTCCGGAGCTGATCGACGGTCGGGTGAGGTGGACCGCCTACGGTGATCTCCGGCGCGAATGGCGCGTCCGCGCGCAGCAGACGCGCCTCAGTGGCGGCCAGGTGATCATCGTTACCGGAAGCGTGGTCGGCAATACGCGATCCGAAGCCGAGGAAGCGATGATTGTGGCGTTTCCCATCGCGCTGCTGATCGCGGGACTCGGCGGACTCTGGCTCGCGTCAGTCGGCCTCCGACCGATTACCGCGATGGCCGATCAGGCATCGAAAATTCCACTGGCGGGACTGTCGGATCTCGGCGAATCCGATCGCACGGACGAACTCGGCACCCTTGCGCGTGCGTTCAACGGACTCGCTGTCACGGCTGCGATCCGCGCTCGCCGGACAGCGCCGGTTCATGGCGGATGCCTCTCACGAATTGCGCACGCCGCTGTCGGTGATGCGATCGGCCGCCGATGTCACGCTGTCGCAGGAGCATCGCACCGAGAGTGAGTATCGGGAAGCGCTGACGATCGTGCGCGACCAGGCGACGCAGGTCAGCCGGCTCGTCGCGGACATGCTGTCGCTGGCGCGCGCCGATGCCGATGGGTATCCGCTGCAGCGCGTCTCGTTCTATCTCGACGAGCTGATCGCGGCATGTGGACGGACGGTTGGCGTCATCGCGCGCGAGCGCGATGTGCGGCTGTCGCTGCCATCGCCGTCCGAGATTCCGTTCACCGGCGACGAGGAGTTGCTGCAGCGGATGTTGATGAACGTGCTGCAGAACGCGGTGCGCTACAGCCCGGCCGGCGGAACTGTTGGCCTCGAGGTTCAATCGGACGCGTCAGGCGTCACCATCCGCGTGAAAGATCAGGGACCGGGCATTCCCGAGGCCGATCGCGAGCGCATCTTCGATCGCTTCGTGCGCGTCGATACCGCGCGCGGCGGCGACGGCGCCGGACTCGGCTTGCCGATTGCGCGATGGGTCGCGATCGCTCACGGCGGCAGCCTCGATGTCGAAGCGAGTGATGCGACGGGCAGCACATTTCGTGTGTGGCTGCCAATCTCGACCGCGAGTTAATCGTCGCTTCATAATCGACGGCCTCTCAAGTTCATCATCTGTTCATCTGAAAGCCCGTCTGTTCTATCTCTGCATTGTTAACACTCATCGTCTGTTTATTTTTGCAAGCGTGTCTGGTTAATCACCCGTTCATGGTCAGATCGTTAGCCTCTATCGGTGATCGAACGCCGCCCGTCTTCTCTCGTCCATCATCTCTTCGAACATCAGGCCAGTGAAACGCCCGACAAGATCGCGGTCTCGTGTGGAGACCGCAGTCTCACGTATGCAGAGCTGAATCTCGCCGCCGAGACGCTCGCCTCTTCGTTGCGCGCTCGAGGTGCGTGCGCCGAGAAGCTGATCGGTTTGTACGTCGATCGCTCGGTGAGCATGGTCGTCGCGCTGATGGCGATTCTCAAATCGGGTGCGGCGTACGTGCCGCTCGATCCATCGTTTCCCGCCGACCGCATCGATTTCATGATCCAGGATGCGGCGCTCGATCTGATCGTCACGGAGTCGCAGCTCGCGCCGCGCCTCGCGAAGCACGCGCTCCAGTGCGTGTACGTGGACGGAGCGCCGGATGCAGCTCGAGCCTGCCGGCAGCACGACGGCTGCCACGACACCAGACAACGTCGCCTACGTCATCTACACGTCGGGATCGACCGGACGGCCCAAAGGCGTGCAGGTGCTGCATCGCGGTGTCGTCAACTTCCTCGAATCGATGCAGCGCACACCGGGCTGCACGCCGAGCGACGTCATGGTCGCCGTGACGACGCTGTCGTTCGACATCGCGGTGCTCGAGATTCTGCTTCCATTGGTGACCGGTGCGTCCGTCGTTCTCGCGACGCGGACCACGGCGGTCGACGGCGATGCGCTGGCGCAACTGATCGCGGACGCGGGTGCGACCATCATGCAGGCGACGCCGGCGACGTGGCGCCTGCTGATCGAGTCGGGCTGGCAGGGACAGGCTGGTCTCAGGATCCTGTGCGGCGGAGAAGCGCTGCCGCGCCTGCTCGCCGGTGATCTGCTGACTCGCGGAACCGAGCTGTGGAACCTGTACGGGCCAACTGAAACGACCATCTGGTCCACGCTGCAGCGCGTGACCAGCGCCGATGTGATCACGATCGGCCAGCCTATCGCCGAGACGATCGTGCGCGTGCTCGACGAATCGCGGCAGGACGTCGAGGACGGAACGCCGGGCGAGTTGTTCATCGGCGGCACCGGGCTCGCGCGTGGATATCTCAACCGGCCCGAGCTCACGGGCGAACGGTTCGTGCCCGATCCGCGTGACGCGACGCGCGCGTCTCTACCGCACCGGCGACGTCGTTCGCCGGTTGCCGTCAGGCGATCTCGAATTTCTCGGGCGCGCGGATCATCAGGTCAAGATCTCCGGCTACCGGATCGAGCTGGGAGAAATCGAAGCGGTCCTCGAGGAACATCCGAGCGTCGCGCAGGCGATCGTCTGCGCGACGAACGACTCGGACGGCTCGGGGCGGCGCCTGGTTGGCTACGTCCGGCTGCACAGGCCCGTCGATCATTTGATCGGGACGATGCGTCAGCACCTGGCGCGCAAGCTGCCGCGCTACATGGTCCCGTCCGCGTTCGTGCAGGTCGAATCGTTTCCGATGACGCCCAACCGGAAAGTCGATCGCGGCGCGCTGCTGGCGATGAATACCGGGCAGGTGTTCGACGATGGCGATCACGTCGAGCCGCGGACGGAGCTCGAGACCGCGCTCTGCAGCATCTGGACGAGAGTGCTCGGCATCGAGTCGATCGGCGTCACGGACAACTTTTTCGATCTGGGCGCCAGCTCCATCAACGGCGCGCGGCTGCTCTCGGAAATGGAAACGCAGTTCGGCCGCCGCCTGCCGCTTGGCGCGCTGTTTCAGGCCCCGACCATCGAGGGCTTCGCGAAAATGGTGGAGGAGTCGGCGCCCGCGCCGACGCGCCGCTGGACGTCGCTCGTCCCGGTCCAGCCGCTCGGGTCGAAGCCGCCGATCTTCTGCGTCCACGGCGGCGCGGGGACGGTCTACGTGTATCACGCGCTGGCGCGTCGCCTGGGGACCGACCAGCCGTTTTACGCGTTCCAGTCGCAAGGGTTATACGGCGACCAGCCGCCTCATCACAAAGTCGAAGAGATGGCGGCGCACTACATCAGCGAGATGCGGACGGTGCAGCCGACCGGGCCGTATGCGCTTGGCGGCTACTGCTTCGGCGGCATCGTCGCCTACGAGATGGCGCAGCAGCTCGCGAAGATGGGCGAGCGCGTCAACGTGCTCACGCTGTTCAACGCGCCGAATTATCTGTACTACCAGGCACAGGGCGGGGATCAGCGCGTGATACGGCCGGTGTCAGCCGGCGAGCCGCTTCCGCCGGCTGCCGCGATGGGCGCGTCGCTTCGCCTCAAGCGCCTCTATTGGTACCTCGCCAAAACAAAGCCGTCGGATATCTCGATCCTCATCCGCCGCATGCGCTGGCGCACCGCGCGGGCCCGCGGCGTGGCGCTGCCGGCGCACGTGCGTGACTATTTCTTCTGGCTGAACAATCAGAAGGCCGAGCGCGACTACGTGGCCACACCGTACGTGGGCGACATGGTGTTGTTCCGCGCCGAGGTGCTCGAACGCGACCCGACGCTCGGTTGGGGGCCGCTCGTCAAGGGCGGCGTCCAGGTCCATCCGGTGGCCGCCAACAACCGCAGCCGCGAGATCATGCAGGAGCCGTGGGTCCGCGATGTGGCGACGGCGCTGGCGGGGCACCTGTCCATCCAGTCCGCGCCGGTCGCGACCCGGGCATTCGCGGCGGTCTGACCCCACACGTTTCCCGGAAGGCATTCAACAGCCGGCACCATATCTTGTGGCTTGATCCGCGTCGCCAGAGCGCCATATTCTCATTGGCGAACAAATGGCGAATATCAGGAATTCCTCTCAGGAAAAGTCGCCATTTCCTCAACAGGCGGTTGAGCCTGGCGAGAAAGCCTGCCCGAGCTGCGGCGAAACCACGCTGATCGAGTACGACCCGGTTCTGCGCGTCTGGTGCTGCGCGGTCTGTTCCAGGATGTGGCGCCGCTTCCTGGCGGACGAATCGAGATAGCCGTATTCTTCAGGACGAGGTCGGTGGCGATGCCGCGGCTTTTCTCGTACGGGACGCTCCAGCACGACGCCGTGCAGTTGTCGACATTCGGACGGCTGCTTCACGGGGAGCCCGACGAGCTCGTCGGTTTCGAGCAATCGCTCTTCAGGGTCGAGGATCCGCAATTTGTCGCGGCCAGCGGCAAGGCCGACCACGCCATCGTCGCGTTCAACGGCCGGCCTGACAGTCGAGTCACGGGCATGGTGTTCGAGGTCACGGACGAGGAGCTTGCGGCATCAGATACCTACGAGCCCGCGGGCTACGTGCGGATCACAGCGACGCTCGCGTCCGGCGGGCACGCGTGGGTCTACGCGAAGGCGCCCGGCGCCTGACGCGGCTGGAAAGGCACGGTTTTGCGCGCGCCGCGTTCGCTTGGTACTGTCCGGAACGTTGTGTTCACATGAAGCCTCGATAGGAGATGTGATGCCTCGTCGATTGCCGCCGCTCCAGCCGGACGCGCTCAATGCGCGCCTTGCCGGCACGTGGACCGCGGACGAGACTCTCGGACCGCCGAGCATGGTCGGACGGTTTCGTCCGGCGCAGATGCGATTTGCGCTCGACAGAGATCTGCTCACAATCTCCCATGTACGTGTGGACGGATCGGGTCGCGAAGAACGCGGCAGCTACTCGATTGCCGCCGACGGCCGCGAACACCCGCGCGGCACAAGCGGCGCGGTGGCGGTCGCCAGGTGGATCGATAACCTGACGTTCGAGCTGGCCGAGATGAAAGACGGCGACACCAGCATCGCGTGGCGATTCCGCCTTTCCGAGGATCAGCGTTCGGTCGCCGTCGGCGTCAGTCGCGGTGCGACGGCGCCACCGCCGGGAGCAGAAGTCACCTTCCGTCGTGCAGCGGCGGCCATACAGTGAAATGTCAGAGGTAAAAGTTCCGATGCCACCTCGATTTGCGTGTGCCGTGACCCTTGCGTTCGTTCTGTCGTACGGATCGGTTCGCGCCCAACACAATCAGCCGCCGTCGCACGATCTTCAGGGGATCTGGAACGGCGCGACGCTGACGCCGCTCCAGCGTCCGCCCGAGTTCAAGGACGCGGCGACGTTCACGCCGGAGCAGGCCGCCGAGTACGAGCGGACGTCCGCGGATCGCATCCGCAACCGGCTGCCGACGCCGGCCGATCGGCTGACGCAGGCTGACGTGGACGACACGTACGTCGAATCCGAGGTGATCAAGGTCGATCGCCTGCGCACCTCGCTGATCGTCGATCCGCCGAACGGCATGCTGCCGCCGCTGTTACCCGCCGCGCAGGCGCGCGTCGCCGCCAGGCCCAAACGCACTTATGACGATCCCGAAGCGGTGAATCTCGCCGAACGCTGCCTCCTCGGAAACTTCGGGCTGGGCGGTTCGACCGCGTCGCCGCCGATGTTGCCGAGCGCGGTCCTCGCGCCGTATTACCAGATCGTGCAGACCGATACGGCGGTCATGATTTTCACGGAGTGGGTGCACGACACGCGCATCATCCGGATGAACGCGACGCACCTTCCGGCGGCCATCAAGAGATGGCTCGGCGATTCGGTCGGTCATTGGGAAGGCGACACGCTGGTGGTGGACACGACGAACTTCCGCCCGGACACCCACCAGCTCGATTCCAGCGAACACCTCCACGTCGTCGAACGTTTCACGAGGGTTGACGCGCAGACGCTGCGCTATCGAGTCACCGTCGACGATCCCGACACGTGGGCGACCGCGTGGACGGCGGAATGGCCGTTCAGGGCTACCGATGCGCGGCTGTTCGCGGTGGACTGCCACGAGGGGAATTACGCGATCGAGAATTTCCTGAGGGGCGCCAGGGCCGAGGAACGCAACCAGCAGCCCGTCCGCTGACAGCAACTCCAGACGCCGCCAGAAGTCCAGCGCGACCGGTCAGAACGGGGCACTGCGGCGAAGGCTTGCCGCGCCGTCCTGAAACCCGTAGAGTGATAGGACGTCCGACGGAATGTCTTCGGCCCGGACGGCAGGATAACTACCTCGAGGTGACGATGACCGGAAAGATTGCGAAGTTGCGGCAGGACAAGGGTTTTGGGTTCCTCAAAGACGACGGGGGGCAGGAGTACTTCTTTCATCAGAGCGCCATCTACGGCGAAGGGATCGCCGATTTGCGCGAAGGTGACAGCGTAGAGTTCACCGTCAGTCAGAGTCCGAAGGGACCTCGCGCGGAGAACGTCCGCCGCACATCGACCTAGAGGAATTCGGCACGGACGTGGTCCTCTTCGGAGGGCCATGCCCGGCTGTGCCCCGTTATTCGACTCCCGCCTCGTCAGAATCTTCCACACCCTCGTTGCACGTGCTCCAGATCGCCGAAGGGTCTGAGCCATAGAGTGTCAGGGATCCGACAGTCTGAGGTTGGCGAAGCCGATACGATATTCCCGCGCGCCCGAGTTCGCTCCCGCAAATCTGCGGCATGGGCCCGGTCGTGCGGCATGACCATCCCGGCAATCGATCCCCGGCAATGTCCCCAGTGTCAGGGGACCGACGCGCGCCTGCTCGTTTTCAACAGCAGCCTGTCTCAGGTCAATTATTTCCGCTGCGGGACGTGCGGGCACGTCTGGACGGAGCCCAAGCCCGGGCAGGACGGCAGCCTGAGAGACGTGACGCCGCGCGACAAGAAGGCAAATTCGGCGTAAGGGAGCGCGATGCCGCGCGCGTAGCTCTCGAAGAACGAGTTCAGAATGATCAGCGAGGCGTTGACCCGCTGAACGCGGCTGCGAAGCGTGACCGCGTCCGTTGACGTGACGTTGTCGCCAAACTCGGTGTCCAGGGCTCCGCTGATCGCGGCCATCCCAACGAGCGCCTCGCGCGTGACGCGGCCGCCGGTGCGGAGTTCATCCGCGGCGCCCGCCGCACGGGTGAGGGTTGGCGTTGCGAATGTCATGACTCCTGAATCCTGACACGCTCACTTCTTCGAGGCGAGTTCAATCGCACGCAGAATCCGTTTGGTCATGACGTTCATCTGGATGATGACGATGAGCGCCAGTGCCGTCACCCAGATGAGCAGCATGAAGTAGTGGGCCAGCACCGCCTGCACGGTCCCGCCCTCGCCGGAGTGCATCGCGGTCGCGCCGTGCAGGAACACGAACACGAACAGGAGGACGCTCGCCCCCAGCCCGATCAGCAGCCAGTTCCTGTTGCGGTCGACGGCGTCGAGCGATCGGCGCAGCACTTCTTCGTTGTGGTCAGCCATTGGAGCCTCCAGGTTGTTTCAGATACTGTCGAATCGACTTCAGTCCGTATCCCAGGCGCGACTTGGCGGTGCCGAGCGGGATGTCGAGAACGGCGGCGACTTCCGGCAGGGACATGTCTTCCTGGAAATGCAGGATCAAAACCGCGCGGCTTGCCGGCGAGATCACATCAGCCGCCAGTAAGTCGCGCAGCGCCTCGTCCGGCGGACGCACTTCGGGCGCCGGCAGCGTTTCGAGCGCCGAGTCGCTCTCGTGCCGGTCCTGCCAGGTCCGGCGTTTCTTCACGTGACGGAACGCCTCGCGGCTGGCGATGCGGAAGATCCAGGGGCGGAACAGCGCCGGATCCTCGAGGTGGCCCAGTTTGCGGACGATGAGGACGAGGACGTCCTGCAGCAGATCATCCGCGTCTGTGGAACCGGCGACGCCGGATAGATAGCGCCGCAGCGACGGCTGGACGCCGCGCAGCAGCGCCTCGAGCGCCTCGCGGTCGCCGCACTGCGCGCGCAGGACCCACTGCATCTCCTGAATCGACGTGATCACGCGTCTCTAGTTATCCAGGAGGCGCGCGAAGGTCAAACAGTTCGAATGGAGATCAGCCCGGTGCGCTAGGATTCGCTGCATGACGACACCACCAACCGCGCCGACTCCAGTCCCGGGAGATGTGATCCTCGTTCGATCGCCTGGAAAAGAGTCGCTCCTGAACTGCATCGGGCAATCGCTTGCCGACCCGTACGCCTCGCTGGGCACGCCGATGTTTTCCCACGCCGCGCTCGTGCTGGACGAGGACTTCGTCGTTGAAGCGTACACGTCGCCTGAGGATGGTGAGGTCTCGTGGAGCGGGGCGCCGCTTGGCGAGGGTGTGCGTCTGAGACTGCTGCCAGACTTGCTCATTCCTGCCGTGAACACAGTCGTCTGGCGTGCTCCTGCGCCGCCGGCGATGCCAAATGATCTCGACACGAATTCCGATCTGATGCTCGCGTTGATTGGCAGTGAATATTCCATACGGCGGCTGCGCGCTGCGATTGAGAGCCGTTCCATCCTTGGCGCGGTAATAGATCGAGTGGCCTCCGGACGATTGGATGAGTGGACCTCCAGGCCCGATGATTTGGGCACCAAGATGGGTCTCGACGATCAGTTTCGAGCCGAGGTGTCCAGCTTGTTGCCCGGTCTGGCCCTGCCGCCGCAGGCACAGGATTTTTTCTGTTCCGATCTCGTCTCGAAACTGCTGATTCGGGCGAACCTTCTGCCTGCGAATGGCCCGGGGGTGATTACGCCGACCGGGTTGCATCGATATCTCCCGACGCAGGGGTGGTCTGACGTGACGGACTCCTGCTACCGCGATGCGGAGCGATACTACGCGCAGATTCTCAAGGCCAGCTGGAGTGCCCAGTATCAGGATCGTATGGCGATCATCACGATTGCCCGCCAGCAACGCGCACTCACCGCAGCGGCAGGCGCGATCGCCGGCATGCTCGGAAAACTGGACGAGTCCATTGAAAAAGTGACGGCGAAGATCCCCTAGCGAGGACGACTCCTGGGCGCGGACTCGGCGCCGGGCGGCTCGACGAAGGGCTTCACCTGGATGCGCTGATATTGCACCTCGAGGATCTCGAGGTGTTCCGTACTGCCCGGCGCGTGAAGAACCACGCGATCGCCGGCGCCGGCCTTCATCAGCGCACGGGCCAGCGGCGACAACCAGCTGATATGGTTGCGATCCAGATCGACTTCGTCGAGGCCGACCACGCTGACCACCTTTTCCGTTCCGGAGGCGACGGCGTAGCGGACGGTCGCGCCGAAGAATACGTGCGTCGCCGCGCGCCCGCTGCGCGGCGCTTCCGGATCGACGATTTCCGCCGCATCGATCCGTTTCGTGAGAAAGCGAATCCGCCGATCGATCTCGCGCAGCCGCCGCTTGCCGTACTGATAGTCGGCGTTTTCGCTGCGGTCGCCGTTGCTGGCCGCCCAGGCGACGACCTTGGTCATCGCCGGCCGCTCCTTCACGAGCAGAAACCGGTGCTCGTCCTTGAGCCGCTGCAGGCCGCCCGGCGTGATGTAGTTCTTGCTGCTCGCGACCTTGGCGCGTGCGGCGTCTTCGGCGGCCGGGCCGTGCGCGTCCTTCCTGGGATCGGGTTGCCTCGTGAACGCCTTGTTCATGTCTGGTCTGCCATCAGCGGGGCGATTCGTTCTGCCGTGTCGCCACGCGGTCCGTCGAGCACGCGCCCGCGGCAATCGTCAGTGCAAGAAGTGTGTGCGGCATCATCGGTAGTCGCCACAATACAACATGCGTCGCAGGCAAAGCAGGGTATAAAGACCTCGGGAATCCGCGATGCGCTTTCAAAAACTCCGCGCTGCCGTAGCCGTGACTCGCGCGGCGCTGCTGATCGCGGCGGCGATTATTGTGCTCGCGGCGGGAGTGTCGGCGCAGTCGGCGGCGCCGGCGTCCGACACGCGAGCGGCGGCGCGATCCGCGTCGGGTGATCGCGTGGCGGTGCCCGAGCCGACACCGCAGGCGCTGGCCTATCAGCGCAGCGGCACCATCCTCTGGCTGTTCAATACCGTGTGGGCGCTCGTGCTCCCCGCGATCCTGCTCTGGACCGGGCTCTCCGCGCGCATGCGCGACTGGTCGGCCCGCGTCGGACGCCGGTGGTTCTTCGTCATCGCGCTCTACTGGATCGTCTTCACCATCCTGACCACCGCCATCGATCTGCCGCGCGTGTACTACGAGAGCTTCATGCGGGAGCACGCCTACGGGCTGTCGAACCAGACGCTGGCCAAGTGGGTGAGCGATCAGGCGGCCGGTCTTGGGGTGACGCTGGTCATCGGAGCGCTCTTTCTGTGGGTGCCATATCTGCTGCTCAAACGGAGCCCGCGCCGATGGTGGCTCTACACCGACCATGCTCGCGGCACCCTTCATCGTCCTGGTTCAGTTGGTCGCGCCGCTCTGGATCGATCCGCTGTTCAACCGTTTCGGTCCGATGCAGGACAAGGCGCTCGAAGCGCAGATTCTCCACCTCGCCGACCGCGCGGGCATCGAAGGCGGTCGCGTATTCGAAGTGGCCAAGAGCGAGGACACCAAGGCCATCAATGCCTATGTGAACGGGTTCGGCGCCACCAAGCGCATCGTGCTGTGGGACACGATCCTGAAGGCGCTCGATCGGCCGCAGCTGATGATCGTGATGGGACACGAGATGGCGCACTACGTGCTCGGCCACGTCTGGCGCCTGATCGGCATGGGAGTGGCGACCATCCTGCTCCTGCTGTATGCCGTCTATCGGATATCAGGCGCGCTGATCGACCGCTACTCCGCGCGCTTTGGATTTACCACGCTCGCCGACGTCGCGTCGCTGCCGCTCATCCTGCTGGTGGCCGGCGTGGTGTCGCTCGTCACCGATCCGATCGCGCTGGCCTATTCGCGCCACCTCGAACACGAGGCCGACCGTTTCGCGCTGGAGCTCACGCACGACAATCACGCGGCCGCGACGGCGTTCGTGATCCTGCAGCAGGAAAACCTGGGCGTTCCGCGTCCGGGGTGGCTCTACACGTGGTTCCGCGACAACCATCCGCCGCTCGGCGAGCGGATCGACTTCAGCAACGACTACCGCCCCTGGGAGACCAACCAGCCGCTGGTCTATGCCGACCGGTTCAAGTAATCCCGTATCTCCACTTTGAATTACACTCCCGCGGATGGACACCATTAACCGCCGCATCGCCGCGTCGATCGAAGGCGACTTCGTCGTCTTCATGATTGGCGCCCGTTAATCGCTGGTGGAAACTCCCGAAGTATTTGTGGTTCTTCTCGACCATGCCGAAGATGCTCGCGGAAGTCGCCGCACAACCCGAGAGCGGATTTCTGGGATGGGAATCGCTCAACCTCACGACGAACGTGCAGGACTGGCGGTCGCTCGAGCACCTGACCGCGTATTCGCGCAACCGCGACAAGATCCATTACCCCTACTGGGTCAAGTTCAACAAGGTCGTCGGATCGAACGGCGACATCGGAATCTGGCACGAGACCTTTCTCGTGCGCGCCGGCGAGTACGAGTGCATCTACAACAACATGCCGTTGCGAGGCCTGGCGAAAGCCGCGCGGCACGTTGATGCCGTCGGCCACGCGGGCACCGCGATGGGGCGGCTGGGCCGCACGGACGGCAGCGATGCCCCGATTGCCACTGATGGCACCGAGCGCACCCCATGACATCGAAGGAAGCGGCACCGGGACACGAACGCGCGGTCGTTGCGTCATCCGTACAAGGCTGGGCGCTGCCGCACCTCATCGCCTGGGTGGAGAGCCGCGACGTCAACGCCGCGCCGATCCGCCAGCTCTTTGGGCGGACCAGGCTCGACGATCCGGATACCCGCGTCCCGGAGGCTGACACCGAGATGGCGTGGCGCCTCGCTGCCAGCCTGACCGGCGACGAAGCGCTCGGTATTCATCTCGCCGAATCGCTGCCGCGCGGCGCGCTCGACCTCATTGAGTTCGCCCTGCGCGCCAGCCCCTCGCTCGAGAAAGGGATCGATCGCCTGGCGCGGTATGGGCGCCTGATGAGCGATCGCGTGGCGGCGCGGGCGCACCGGGAAGGCGAGAGCCTGATGTTTCTGGTCCACGACACCGCCACGACGCCGTTGCATTCCGCGCGGACGGAATTTGCCCTGGCCGTGGCGCTCAAGCTGGCGCGCGACAGCACGGGAGCCGACATCGTGCCGGTCCGTGTGTCGTTCGCGCATCCGGCCCCGGAGGACATCGCGGAGCATCGGCGGTTCTTCCGCGCACGGGTCCGGTTTGGCGCCGGTTCGAGCGCGATGAGTCTCAGCGCCGCCGATGCGTCACGTCCGATTCGCGAAGCCGATCCGGCGCTCGCGCAGATTATCCAGCGCCGGCTCGAGAATGCGCTCGGCGTACGCGATCGGGCGAATGCCGGCGCGGTGAGCACACGCGTGCGACGCGTGCTGGTCGAGCGTCTGGGGCAATCGGTCATGACGCTTGACGCCGTTGCCGCGGCGCTTGCCGTCAGCCGGCGAACCCTGACCCGTCGCCTGGCCGAGGAGCATGCGTCATTCCGGCAGATTCTCGATGAGGTGCGCGGTGATTTCGCGCGCGCCCTGCTTCAGGATCGCAGCCTGAGCGTCGGCGATATCGCGTTCTTTCTGCAGTACTCCGAACCTGCGGCGTTCCACCGGTCGTTCCGGCGGTGGACCGGGCAGACGCCGTTGGAGTTCAGGGCCTGATCGCTCCCGCCCTTACCGCCGCCAGCGTCCCAAACGACCCGTTTTGCGCCAGCGACTGACTTTTCGCGCCACACTGACCCAGATCTGGCCCCCTCGGTTACCGGGAGAGCGCGCGCGTTCGTGAAACATGTGGCGTGATGGCTCACATACCGCCAGCACCCCATATGACACAACGTGAAATCTGGCTGTCCACTCTGGAACTCGAACCCGGAGCGACGCTGGCCGAGATCGTCGAGGCGTATCGCCAGCTGGTGCAAGTCTGGCATCCGGATCGATTCACACATAGCCCGACGCTGCAACAGCGAGCGCAGGAAAAGCTCAAACAGATCAATGAAGCGTACGCGGGACTCAAGGAGGTGGCTATTGGAAACCAAATCCTTGAGATTCGAGCTCACTTCGTCACCACCGATGAAGGAAGCGGCCGCGCGGCCGGGTACGCGGCAAACCGGGGAAGTCGCCGACAGCACCGGCGCTCTCCAGCACGAACTGCGGCGGGGTGGGTATTCGTTGTGAGGTCGGTGTGGCGCAGATGTGCCGCCGGACTCAGCCGAAACACCCCACGGCACTCCCACTGACTTTTCGGGCCAGATCACCGCCAATCTGGCCTTCCGGGTTACCGCGAGATGACCCGTAGCTCGTTACTCTTCTCGCGTCGCCAAATTCTCATCGTGGGCGGCCCCGGGGCGCAGTTCTCTTGCGGTGGACTTCGGTGCAGGATGCAAATCGTAGGAAAGGGACATCAATGCGGATTTTCGGAGTACTTGGGTTAGCGCTGAGCCTGCTCGTGGGCATCAGCAAGCCTGCGTCGGCGACCTCCATCGTGTACGACGCGGGCAACGGACTGTCATCGTCGGCAGACTTCTCCGTCAACGGAAACGTCCTCACGATTCTGTGGGCCAACACGTCGACGGCGCCCTTCGGCGGCCAGAACGGCAGCTCGAACATGGTGCTGGCGTCGTTGAATTTCCAGCTACCCACCGGCGTGTCCATTACGGGCGGGAACGTGGCCCTGGGCGCGGGATCCAGTGCGGTCAAGAGCACGAACGGCAGCACGTGGACGACCAATGGCGCCGCGTATAACCTCAACAAGGAATATGGTTTCTCGAACACCGGCGTCGGCAACACCGGCGGGAACTCGTTGCCGAACGCCTTGAATTCCGTGACGTCGCACAACGGCGGCGGCAACGCGACGACGGCGTTTGCGGGCGGCGGGATCAACAACAACGGTCTCAAGTGGGGACTGGTGCCGGCCGGCAGCCAGGACATCGGGAACAACCAGGAGTTTCTTCAGAGCTCCGTGGTCCTGACGCTGACCTTGAATTCGGCGTTAACGGATACCTCGTTTCTTCGCAACGGGAGCTACGTCGAGTTCGGATCCGACTACTCGTTCGTGCGCGGCACGATCCCGCCGGCGGATCCGACGCCGCTCGCCGCGGTCCCCGAGCCGGCTTCGATGATCCTTCTGGGCACCGGTCTCGTGGGCCTCGCTGCGAAAGCACGCCGGCGCAAGGCCTCGAACCCGGATTCGACTGAGACGCTCTAACAGTTCGGCGCTCGTTCCTTTCTACAAGGCCTGATTCTCTTCAGAGAGTCAGGCCTTTTTCGATAGAGGAGATAGATAGCGACACTTCGCCGAATCGCGGACTTCGCGCGCCAGAGTCGCGCGATCTGGCCTCCCCGATTACCCGGAGATCGTGCGGAGGTCGCTACTCTTAGTTCATGAAAAAGAGAACGTTCCTGCTGCTGAGTGTCCTCGTCCTCGAGGTTTTCAAGTGGGCATGGGCGGTATCGTTGTCAGCAGGGTCGGCGGCGCGTTCCTCGGTTAGGCGTTGGGCACGCCGAGCAAGAGTGCGACCTGTTCGGGCGAATACAGCGTCGCCCGCTATGAACTAAGGGGCCAATCTGAGCAGCCCGCGCTGAGCACCAGACACGGGCTGCCGGACAACGCAGAGACTAGACCCGGGTCGCGATGAAAGACACTGCGTGCGCGTCGCGGGTCCATGCGTCGGCGACCTCCACCGCGAATCCGGAGGCCGTCAGCAGTTCCACGAGTTCCCGATAGCTGTAGGCCCGGTGCGATCCGTGCCGCACCTCGACGCGGCCGTTGGACACGAAGGTGTACTCGGTGTTGAGGCGTGCACTTGCCGGGTCGTACTGATTCTCGACCAGCAGATACACATCACCCGCCTTCCACCAGGGCCGCGGCTGCAGATAGTTCAGAAGATTCTCGAGCACCATCGGCGTGTCCAGAACGAACCGCCCTCCGGGCCTGAGTGCGTTCCTGACCGATCGCAGGAAGACTGCGTTTCCTTCATCGTCGAGATAGCCAAAACTGTTGCCCGCGCAGAAAACACCGTCGAACCGTTCCTGCCATGGCAGGTCCCGCATATCTCGCTGTTCCCAGGTGACGCGACCCGAAACGTCTCGAGATCGCGCATGACCAAGGAATTCCGATGACCGGTCAACGCCCGTGAGACGGTAGCCGCGCTCGGCGAGCACCAGGGCCAACCGGCCGGCGCCACAGGGCACGTCGAGAACCTCCGCGCCTGGCGCTGCGGCGAGCAGCCGTGCGAGCCGGTCGGCCTCGCCCTGCGTGTGCTCCGGCGGAATCGCCTGAAGCCACATCGTCACGGCCACGCCCTCGAAGAAGTTCTCCCACCAATTTGTTTGTACATCCACGATAGATCTCCATTTGCGCGTCCAATCCATGGACACACGACTCCTGCGTTGATATGTGGAGCAGAAGAAAAGGACGATCTAGACGCGGACGGCGGTGTTCAGAGGCGGTTCCGGCGGCACACTATCACAAGAACGCGCAGTGGGCGAGCGGTCTGTGAAACTGTTGCGTAGCGTTCAGGCGCGATGGTTCGCCGCTGGAAGTCAAAACCCGAGGCGACTCCTGCGGTTCGCGTCATGCGCGCCGGAGTGCGGCGGCCACGCGAACGATCTGGCGAAGAGACCCGTGACAGACCGCCCGTCTCAGAAATTCGCCCAGGTGCGAGCGAAGCTGCCGCTGTGCCACGCGGCGAATGCGCCGATCCGGGATCGCCAGCGCTGCCTTACGGTATGCGATCACTTTGCCCAGATATCCGTCGAATGGCCCTGACCGAGATGTCGTGCGCCCGTCGTGGATGCGAAACTCAGCCATCACCGCGTCCACGACGCAGCCAGGAGCCCTCGCCGCCAGTCGCAGCGCGAAGTCGTAATCCTCGGCAAGCGGCAGACGCTCATCGAACGGCAGCTCTCGCGCAAGATCGGCAGACACCAAGAGAGTCGGCACCGGTACCGCCGCTTCCGTGGTCAGAATGCGATCGACAAACCAGCCCTCGAATGGACGCCACGGGCCGCCGTGCGGCTGTGGAACGGCGCCGCCATCCTTGGTGATCATCTGATACTTCGCATAGCACCAGCGCGTATCCGGTTTGTCCCGAAGCCGCGCGAGCTGCTGAGTCAGCTTGTCGGGAAGCCAGCGGTCGTCAGAGTCGAGGAACGCGATCCAATCACCGCGCGCTTGGTGGACGCCTGCGTTCCGCGTCGCGGCGATGCTGGCACTGTGACGTCGTCGAACATAGCGAATGCGCGGCTCGTCAAGACCGCGAACCCAATTCTCGGTCTCGTCGGTCGACCCATCGTCGACGAGGATCAACTCCCAGTCGGTGAACGTCTGCTCTTGAATCGATCGCACCGCCGCGGGGAGCCATTCGACCCGGTTGTACGTGGGCACGACTACAGAGACCAACGGCCGAGCCATGGCCGCATCCTACCGTCCTTTCCGGACCGGACGGACGAAACTGTCACCCATGTGACCGCAATAGACGCAAGAAGGGAAGTAGGTAATCCCGTCCGGGCGCGCCAGCCTTTTCGCGTAAACGCCGCTGCCAGTAAACGGCCATAATCCACATCGAATGTGTCCTCCGGCGTGATGTAGTCGAGCCACGACGATGCCGGCGACAGCTTGTCGAACCGGGTATCGGCGGTGAAGGTCACCAGCATGGACGGACCTTTGTGGAGCATCGAGATGCAGGCTTACGTGACATCGGGCGACTGGGAGGAGTTCCGGCGAATAGTTCCGGCCTCCCGTCGCAGGCTCTGGCCGATCGGATCGACTACCCGCCCGAAGGTTCGGTGTCGGCCCTTCCACCTGTCATCGCGACATGAGGATCGCAACGCCGGCTCCTCCAGCCGCCTGGCGCCTTGTGTGCGTCGCGCTGTGGTGTGTGGCCCTGATGGTCGCAGCCGGTTGCGCGGCGCCGCTCCGGCAGGCGCCCGTCGCGAGCGCCACCTCACAGCCGTACCCGTCGGTCCGCCGGGAACGTGCACCCGTGGATGGCAGGCCGGTCGTCGGGGTCGCCTTCGGAGGAGGGAGTGCACGCGGCCTGGCCCACATCGGCGTGATCCGATGGTTCGAGGAACACCGGATTCCGATCGATGTGGCTGCCGGCACCAGCATGGGCGGCCTTGTCGGCGGCGCCTTTGCGTCGGGCATGGACGCCGACGAACTCGATCGCCTGATCACCTCGATGAACTGGGACGAGCTGTTCGGGTCGTCCGGGTTCGCGTTCAAGAACATCAGGCGCAAGGCCGACGGGCGCGACTATCCCTCTCGTCTCGAGTTCGGACTCCGCCGCGGCATCGTCCCTCCTGCGTCGCTCAACACGGGCGAACAGGTCGAACGCTTTCTCGCACGTGTCGCCACTCCCTATTTCAACCTGTCATCGTTTGACGAGCTTCCGACGCCGTTCCGCACTGTCGCGGTCGATCTGATCACGGCGAGCGAGGTGGTCATCGATCGCGGGTCGCTTGCCGACGCCATGCGCGCGACCATGTCCCTGCCGCTGGTGTTTCCGCCCGTCGAGCTCGACGGGCGCGTGCTGGTCGACGGTGGCGCGATGAACAACGTCCCGGCCAACGTCGTTCGAGGCATGGGTGCCGACCGCGTGGTCGCGATCAACGTCGGTGAGCTCGAGGACAAGGACGCCCTGAGCTTCACGATCCTGAGCGTGGCCGGGTCGACGCTGGACGCGATGACCCGCGCCGCCACGAAGCGCGCGCTTGCCTCGGCGGACGTCGTGATCAACGTGCCGCTCGAGTCATTCGGTTCGCTCGACTGGCGCCGGAGCGCCGAGCTGATTGACGAGGGCTACAAGGCCGCGGAGGCGATGCGCGAACAACTGCTGCCGCTGGCGGTGGATGACGAGGCGTATGGGCGTTGGAGGGAGCAACGCCAGGAGCGTCGCCTTCGCGAACTGCCGCCGGTGGCCTTCGTCGACGTCGAAGGCTTTGCACCAGGCGACGCCGCGCGCCTGCGTTTCATCCTTCCCCGGTACGTTGGAGCGGCGCTCGACGTCGTGGCACTCGAGCGCGACCTCGAGCCGTTCACCGGGCTTGACCGCTACCAGACGGTGACCTGGCGTCCGGCGCTGAACGCCGATGGCCAGGTCGGGCTCGTCGTGCGAGGACGGCTGAAGCCGTACTCACCGCCGTTCCTGATGCTGGGCCTCAACGCCGAGAACACGAGATCGACCGACTTCCGGATCACGGCGACAGCGCGGTACCTGTCGTACGGAGTACTGGGATCGGGTTCCGAACTGCGCGTCGACGGGACGCTCGGCTCCGATCCCGCCATTGGCGCGGAACTGTACGAGCCGATCGGTACGAGCCCTGTGTTCTTCGCACCGTCCGCAAGCTGGACGACCTCGACGTTCAATATCTTCGCCGACGACGAAGTCGCCGCACAGTACGGCCAATCATTCTCGCGGGTCGGTCTGCTTGGTGGCGTGAATCTTGGTGCGCGCAGCGATGTCAGAGCCGGTTTCGTTTTCGGCCGCGTCGACAGCGATCTCGATGTGGGCGACACCGGCCTCGGAACGATCGAAGGTTCGGAAGCCTCGTTCAGGTTGATGTGGCGGCTGGACACACAGGACAGTCCCGTGGTGCCGCGGGGAGGAACGCTCAGCAGCGTGGCGCTGCGCTATCAATTCGATGGTCCCGACCGCGTGCAGGGCGGCACGTCCACGCCCGAGGCGCCGTTCACGCAGTTCTCCGGTGCCGCGACGCGGTTCTGGAGCGTGAGCGGCCGGAATCGTTTGTTCGTGCACGGGGAGGCCGGAACCTCTTTCCACGGCGATCCGTTGCTGCCGGACAAGTTCCGGTTGGGATCGCCGCTTCGCCTGGGCGCGTTCCAGCAGGGGGAGCTGCAGGGCAATCACTACTATCTCGCGACCGGCGGGTACCTGCGCCAGGTCGGCCGCCTCCCGGACTTTCTCGGCGCCGGCATCTTCGCGGGCGGCTGGATCGAAAACGGCGATGCGTTCGACGACTTTTCCACCGCGACGTGGCGCACCAACGTCAGTGGCGGAGTCATCGCCGACACGCTGGTGGGACCGATCCTGCTGGCCGCGTCGGCAGGCGGCGATGGCCGCTTCCGGGTGTATCTCGGCGTGGGTCGGCTATTCAGGTGACACGCCGAAGTGAGCAAGCGCTCGCTGAAGCATCACAGATAGTCCAGACAGACTGCTCAGAATCGAAGGACGAGGCTGATCGGCAGGGACCAACGGGCGCCATCACTGGCAGCGTCCTGGAACGTTCGTGACGCGTTTTCGTCCGCGGTGAGCGCCCCGGCGTACTTGGCGGCCACTTCGAAGCCGATCGGACCGAACATGAAACCGCCGCCGAAGCCGTATGTCAGCACGTTCGACGCCTGGTAGAACGGCGACTTCACCAGCCCCTGAAGGCTCGTGGTGACCTGGATGTCGCTCACGTGGCGGAAGCCGATGGTGGCAAACCCGTACGGTCCGGTACGCCCACCGCCGCGGACGCCGCCTTCAAGCCCCCAGGTACTTGTACGGGTCGAACTCGCCACGCAGGTCGCTGCCGTTCGCGGTGCCGATGGTGACCGTGTTCGCTCCCGCGCGGCCGTACTCGACGTACCCCACCGCGGAGACTTTCTGGCCGACCGGCACGTCGACGCCGCCGATGAAGAGGGGTGAGTTCGACGCATGGGTGTCGGTCCAGGACTGCTCCGAGAGGGCCAGGGTGGAGCCGTTGGTGATGCCGGTCGCCGCTCCGTGCATCGTGCCGGAAATGGACGGATCGATTGCGATCTTCGCAGTTACCACGACTGCCTGCGCGGCAGCCGGCCGCGGCGCTGTGCAGAGAATCGCGGCTGCGGCCGCCGTAAGGATGATGTGCCGTGCGTTCACCAGAGACCTCGCTTGTAGTCTGCTGCCACACGGGCAGCGCTAGGCGAGAATACCCGCGCAGGTGCCCGGGCGACTATGCAGATTGTGCAGGGTCTGTGGCGTGGCCGAAACGGTGGCGGCGCAGGGTCCCACGCGCCCAACGCGCCTGGTGAATCTAATTGTGAGTCGTGCGGACGGCAGATTCCTTACCAGTACGTGTTCGTTGGCTACGACCGTTTCGTGACATCCCGTGTCGCCCTGAGCTTGATTCCATAGACGGAAAAGGCGAGGGTTGACTTCGTGCCGTCGATAACGCCGCGCAACTTCATTGCCGGTTGCTTGTTGGTCTTCTCACTCGTCGCCGCTGGATGTGCCGAGCATCATGGTCCGAACAAGACCCCCCCGAAGGCACCCGTCCGCGCATCGTCATTCACCGCGACCGCGTACTGCACCGGCAGTGTCACGGCCACCGGCACGGCACCCAATGAAAAGACCATCGCGGCCGATCCAGCCGTCCTCCCGCTGGGTTCACATGTTCGCCTCACGGGACTCGACAAGCCTTATAACGGCGTCTACGTTGTGAGGGACACTGGCGGACGCATCCGGGGACGGCGGATTGATCTCTACATCCGAGACTGCCACAAGGCGGTCAGCTTTGGTCGTCGATCGGTTATGGTTTCGCTCGTTCAATAGCGGAGACGCACCTCCTGACGACGGGTGACGATAGATCCCGCTTCAGGAGAACCAGATTGATATCGATGGCGTGCTCGCCTTCGCGGAGCACCTTTTGATAAATGCGGCGCGGCTGTGGATGGAACTTGATCTAAACCAGAAGCAGCAGCTTCAGCAGGATGTGTTCCCAGAAGGCCTGCGATTCGACGGCGAGCGATTTGGAACCGCAGTAACCTGCTTGGTTTTCAAGGAGATGGACGAACCGAAGGCGAAAATTCAGGTATGGCGTTTCCATGCAACGCCACGTCATGTCGCGCGCGTGCGCGACCGTCTGCCGCGTGCGGCGAAGGGCCGCGTAATCGAACCTCATTCCGAGTTATGGCGTCAGGACGGGATGCACATACGTCGAAGGAAGTATCTGCTGCGGGTCCATGCGGATCGTCATGTATTCAATGTGATCAGGCACTTCGCTGAAACCGTGATAGACACCGGCAGGAATGATCACGACGTCGCCCGCCTTGACAATCCGTCTTTGGATGACCCGCACGAATGTTGCGCGGTTGGTTGGTCCTGTGAGAATCTTCACATCGTCGCTGTTCGGATCGATCGGCGTTTCATTAGTGACCTCTCCGCCAGTCATCAGCGTCGCGGAACCTGAAACGACGTAATAGACCTCCGTGATCTTCGTGTGATTCACCGTGGAGCCTGGAGACTTCGGGGTGCGGCGGACGATTGAAACACCGACGTTGTCGCCACCCGCGTCGACGATTCTGGCGGCTTGATCGCCTCGGCCCGCCGCGGTTGCCGCCGCGACGACCTTTTCCAATTCTTCACGCGTGACGTCGGTCGCGATGGCGGGGCTCTGACCCGAGACGACGACTCCCGCCGATGTCATCACGAACGCGAGTAGCAACGATCTTGTGTTCATAAGCGAATCACCCCACGAGACCCGATCACGCAGGCCGTTGCTGGCGCGGCCTGATCCGGCCGCCGACGTTGGCCCTGCGTCGCGAATCGGCGGCCGCGCGGAGCCATGGCCCCGCCGAATATCCGTGATCGCGCCCGTTGGTCGCGCCAAATTTGCGCTCGGCCGCCGTTGGTTGGCCCGGTTTCACCGTCGGGCGCGCGGCGCGCTGGCCGAGCAGTCTGGTCAAAGAGCAGGCGCGGGAGCTGGTGCGCCAGACCGTCACGGCACAGTTTGGGCCGCTCCTCGACGCTCAGATTGCAACGCTCTGGGCCTCCGCTACCTGGTGGTCCGCAACACGCGCACGGGGAAGTTCCTGCGGGTCACGGAGGCGCGGGCGCGGGAGATCCTCGGCCGCGATGAGGAGATCATCGAGGTCTGGGAGAAAGACCCCAGCATCCAGGCATTCACCGACCTGATGAACCGCGCGATAGACAAGCCGCGGGAGCAGCGGCAGGAAATCAAAGTCACCGGGGATGACGAGATGGTCCGTCGGCTCCATGCGGGGCGCGCACGGGCGGCGGCACTAAAGGGGCTTGTGCGCGCTTAAATGTTCGGCGTCAGCGTGCCGTTATCGCTGTATTCCAAGCAGCATGGTTGTCCCGCGCTTTGCCAAAGCGTGTCGAAAAGCGCCGAAGATGGTGCGCGGCAGCGCGAAATTATTGACCCTTGGGCGGAGCCGCAGCGCGTCCGAGATTCCGAGAATGCGGTCGCGCGCGTGAGTGAGCGTCAAGAAAACGAACACGGGGGGTGCGATTTCCAACTTTCGGAACAACGTAAAGGCACGTTCTACAAAACGAAGGACTTCTACACGGACCGCCCTCGCATCGAGATTCCCTTGCGGCGTCGGACCAGGCGCAGTGAATAGACTGCCATCTACGGCTTCAACGATTCCGCTCCTGACCCACGTATATCCGACGTTTGTCGTTCGATTTATTGGCGCCGTGACGACGAGTCCGTCGAAGTTGTAGCTGACGTTGTGGCTGTAGCTATGGAGCGGTAACGCCAACACCGGGTCGGCCTCGACTAGTCTGAAATTAATCGACCCCGACATGTCGAGACGTCAAGCGACTTGCCGCGATCGGCGATAGACGACGATGGCGCCCAGCATCAGGGGAATCTCGGTCAGGAAATACGTCGTCGCGAACAAGGCGAACTCGACGCGTCCGGCCAGTGTCAGCGCGATGGCGGCGGCCACGGCCATGTTCCGCGTGGCGAACTCGGTGGCCAGCGTGAATCGATCTGCCGGTGACGCGCCGCTCGCGGCACCGATCAACCAGCCGGCAAGAAATGACGCGGCGACGAACGTCGCGGCCAGCGGCACGGTGTCGCGCAGGCCGTTCAGAAACACGACAGGATCGCTCGCGACGATCAACACGATCAGCGCCGCCGTCCCGGCAAACCCGAGCGCTCTCAGATAGGGCTGCGAACGTCCAGCCATCGCCGGCCGACTGAACCGCACCCACATCCCGAGAGCGACCGGCAAGGCGAGCATCAGCAGCAGCTGCGCGAGAATCAGCGGGAGGGGCGCGGCAAATCCCATGGGTGGCCCAACGCTGCCCCGAAGGCCAGCGCGAGTGCAGGAATGGTCACGACGGCCAACAGGCTGGAACACGCCGTGAGCGTCACGGACAACGCCGTCGATGCCCTCGCCAGGTAGCTGTACGTGTTTGAAATCCCGCCGATCGGGCACGCGGCCACCAGAAGCAATCCGGCCTGCAGATCAGACGAAGGACGGGACAACACGACCAGGAGGAGCGCCAGTGGCGGCAGCACCAGTAGCGGGCCGAGCAGGCCCGCCGCAAGCACGCGATGCTGCCGGCGGACGCGCGCGAAATCAGCGGGGGCGAGATCCAGTCCGACGGCGAGCAAGAGCAGGAACGTCATCGCCGGAACGGCGAGATCCAGGAGGGCCTTCACGTCGGCGGGATCAGGAGGACGCCGAACCGCGAGATGCTTCCGCTCGATGCCCAGCTTCTTCATGCGGTACTCGAGCGTGGTGGGCTTGACGGCCGAGAATGCGCGCCGCGCCGTTGCCACCGCTGATGCGCCATCCCGTTTGTCCGAGCACGTCGAGAATGTGGCGGCGCTCGACGTCCTCGAGCGTCACCGCCGGCTCCAGCACGTGCGGCGGCCTGCGAGCCATCCGGCAGCGCCACGCGAAGCGTGGGGCCGTCCGTCAGAATCATCGACCGCTCGATGACATTGCGCAGTTCACGGACGTTGCCCGGCCAGGAGTAGTCTCGGAGCGCCTCCATCGATCGACGCGGGACGTTCTCGATGACCTTGCCGAGCTGCCGGCCAAACTCCTTGATGAAGGCCCAGACGAGCGGCGGAATGTCCTCACGGCGGTCGCGCAGCGGCGGAATCTGAATGGGAAACACCTGCAGGCGAAAGAACAGGTCCTGGCGGAACCGATTCTCGCGCACCGCCTGGCCGAGGTCGCGATTGCTGGCCGCGATCAGGCGGACATTGACCTTCACGGTTCGGCTGCTGCCCAGTCGCTCGAACGTGCCATTCTCCAGAACCCGCAGCAGTTTGGCCTGCAACTCGAGCGGGAGCTCGCCGACCTCGTCGAGAAACAGCGTGCCGCCATCGGCGACCTCGAACCGTCCGCTCTCCCGAGACAACGCGCCCGTGTACGCGCCCTTCTCGCGACCGAACAGCTCGCTTTCGATCAGCGGCCCGGGCAACGCCGCGCAATTGACGCGGACCAGCAGCCGGTCCTTTCGTTTGCTGCCCTGATGCACGGCTTCAGCGAGGAGCTCCTTGCCCGTGCCCGTCTCGCCATACAACAGCACCGTTGAATCGGTGGCGGCCACTCGCCTGACCTCGCGCAGCACGGCCTTCATCGCTGCGCTCTGCGCGACAATCGCGTCGTCGCCCACCTCGGTCGCGAGCTCCTGGCGCAGGTACTGGTTGTCGAGCTCGAGCCGTTCCTTGAGCTGCGTGACCTCCGCGTAGGCGTGCTGCAGCGCGAGATCGGATCGCTTGCGCTCGAGCGCGTTCGCGAAGACGTGCGCGACGACCGAGAGACGATCCTTCAAGACCTCAGGCCACTCGCGCTCCTGCCGCAGCGTGCCGAATGCGAGCGCGCCCACGACGGATCCTCCCGCGACCAGCGGGAACGACAGGTTCGACTTGTGGTCCGTGCTTCTCGAGGAATGCGCGGTCAACCGCCGCTTCCGGTGGAAGCTCATCCAGGCTCGAGAACCAGAACGGTTGGCCTTCGAGGACCCTGCGAAGGGAATACGGCAGGACCTCCTCCGGAATGACTGGGGGAACAGGCTCGCATCCCTCGGCAACCCAGTGATGCGTGTTCTGGCAGATCCCGGCCGTCGGCAGACCACTGAAACAGCGTGCTGCGATCGACGGCGAGGAACTCGACGAGCGATCGAAGCGCCCCGGTGATCTGGGCATCCACGTTCGCGGGCGCGGCGTTGACGAACCGGGTCGGAGATGTCGGTGAGCAGGCGCTCGAAGGCGCTGAGATCGAGCGTAAGAGTTCGGCATGAATCTCGGAGCCGGACCCATTCTACTTCACGGCCGATTGGGAAACTCCCAGCATTCTGGGACGTGGCGATCATTTCCTGCGGTATTCGCGCCTGCAGAATGAGCCGAGCAAACCATTGAAGCGCGGGCAGTTGCGGCGAAAGCCCGTTCCCGGCTCCCGAGGCACCGTTCCTGCACTGGTATGGGTCGCAGGCTTTCACCGTGCATGGAGGATTGATGGTGACTCGACTCATGACTGAGTTGACGGGCGTTCACGATCAGTTCGGCGCGCTGGCTGTGCCTCTCCAATGGCCCGACGCGGGACGACGAACATGTACTATCGCTGACGCCGAGGTTCAGCTGATAAGAAGCTCGTGGTGCCCGAGAACCGCGCTTCCGGCATGAAAGCGGCGCGCTCTATGCTCGAGAACAAGATTCGCGCAGCGATTCGGTACGAGCTGCGAAACATTCCTCTCGTTCAGTCCCCGCGGAATCCAGCGTTACGCACCAGATGATCATGTCCACCGTGCGTCTCGCGATCGCGGAGCAGCACAGGTCCGAAGTGCTTCGAACGCTGCGGGTCTTCATGGGGCACGCAACCGCCAAAGCCGGCTGCGCGGGATTCTCGATCTCTCAGGACGTGACCAACCCGGAGACGTTGACGATTTGCGACCGGTGGGCGACGCGGGAGGACCTCGACGAGCATGTCCGATCCGCCGATACCGCCTGCTTCTGGCCGTCATCGACCTGTCGGTGACGCCTCCGGACATCAGCTTCGACGATCTCGAGCACATCGGTGGTCTCGACCTGGTGCAGGCGCTGCGCGGACCGCCGCAGCACGCCTTCGGAAGGACGACCGGACATGATCGCAATCCGGGGCGTCGCATCGATTCGACGACTCGCCTCGTCATCGTCGCGCTGGCCGTGGTGGCCGTCACGTCATGCGCCAGCGAGAAACAGGCGGCCGCCGCCGGCGGCCGACGGCAGCCGCTCCGCGCCGGAAACGCGCGGCCGCCGACGCGCCGCTGCCGGAAGCGGCCTCGCCGTACGATGCCCTCCCGGAAGACATGCGCGGCGCCGTCGGCAAGCCGTTCACCGGCGACCTCGACGAGATGGTCAAGCGCCGCCTGATTCGCGTGGCGGTGACCTTCAACCGCACGCATTACTTCATCGACAAGGGGCAGCAGCGCGGGCTGGCGTACGAGTCGATCAAGCAGTTCGAGGACGATCTGAACGCCGATCTGAAGACCGGCAACCTCAAGGTGCACGTGGCCGCCATCCCGCTGTCGCGCGATCAGCTGGCCTCCGCCCTCCTGACGGCAAGGTCGACCTCATCGCCGCGATGCTGACCGTGACGCCCGAGCGGCGGGCACTCGCGGCCTTTTCCGAGCCGACGCGGACCAACGTGAGCGAAGTCGTGGTCACCGGGCCTGGCGCGCCGCCGATCGCGACGGTGGACGACCTGGCCGGCCAGGAGGTGTTCGTCCGCGAGCAGAGCATCTATGCCGAGAGCCTCGCCACGCTGAACGAACAGCTGAAGGCGCGCGGCAAGCCGGCGGTGGTGATCACGCCGCTCCCCGTCGTCCTCGAGGACGATGACGTGCTCGAGATGGTCAACGCCGGCCTCGTCCCGATCACCATCACGGACGACTACCTCGCCCAGTTCTGGAAGAAGGTGTTCACCGACCTGACGGTGCACGCCGACGTGGCCGTGCGGTCCGGCGGAGAACTGGCCATCGCGGTGCGCAAGGAGAATCCACGGCTCCTGGAGGCCGTCAACACGTGGATCCGGAAGCACGGCAAAGGCGACGCGTTCCGCAACACGATCGAGCGCCGCTATCTCGACAACGTCAAGTACGCGAAGAACGCCGCGTCCGAGGCCGAGCGCAAGAAGTTCATGGCGGTGGTCGACCTGTTCAAGAAGTACGGCGCGCAGTACCACGTCGATTACCTGCTGATGGCCGCGCAGGGCTACCAGGAGTCGACGCTGGACCAGAACGCCAAGAGCCCGGTGGGCGCGATCGGCGTGATGCAGGTCATGCCCGCCACCGGCAAGGACCTCAAGGTCGGCGACATCACCGAGATCGAGGCCAACATCCACGCCGGCGTGAAGTACATGCGGTTCATGATGGACCAGTACTACAAGGACGATCCGATGGACGACGTGAACAAGGGGCTGATGACGTTCGCGTCGTACAACGCCGGGCCCGGACGCATCAGGCAGCTCCGGCGCGAGGCGGAGAAGCAGGGCCTCGATCCCAACGTCTGGTTCGGCAACGTCGAGCGGGTCGCATCGGAGCGGATCGGCCGCGAGACCGTCACCTACGTCAGCAACATCTACAAGTACTACGTCGCCTACAAGCTGGTCATGGCGAGTCAGGAACGACGCGACGCAGCGAAGGCGCAGGTCGGGAAGGGACATTGAGAACGATGCCACGAATCTTCGTCAAGCGCATCTCGCGCAGGTGCGCGCTGGTGATCGACCGTCTGCGGCCTGTTGGGGATGCCGGCTCGCGCCTTCGCCCAGACCGACAAGTGGGAGGTCGACGTCGCGCCGCTGTATTTCTGGGCGGCGACCACCGACGGCAACCTCGCGATCAACGGCACCAGGAACATCCCCGTCTACATGGACTTCGCCGACGCGAAGTCGAAGCTGGCGGGCGCGTTTTCGCTTGCACGGCGAGGCGAGGAGGGGGCGCTGGGGCGTCCTCGGCGACGTCAATTCATCGTCTGTCGACCGACGTGAGCTACACGACCCGATCATCGCGCCCCGTCGCACCTGCAGCTGGACCAGACGCTCTTCAACGGCAAGGTGATCTACGAAGTGAAGCCCGGCACGCCGTGCTCGTCGGCGGCATCCGACGCTGTCGATGTCGCCAACCGCCCATTTCACCGGCCCGGCGGCGTTGAGCGACCTCCCGTCAGCGCACAGCTGCCAGCATCGACATTGCAGCCGAGACCCGCGTGGTCGGCTGCTCGGCCGACTTCAGCGACCGGTCGATGCTCGAGCGCGCAGGGTGATGCTATCGACGCAGGCCGACGTCGGCGTGCGCGTTCGACGATATCAGCCTGGAGCTGCGCGCGGCGGTGATCGACTTGCAATCATGCCGTGACGCATGCGGCCGGCGGTCGGCTATCGAACGACGTCATCGCGCATCGATACAGGTGAACGTCCCAAGAGCGGCAACGCGGACGTGTCAGGCGACTCGCGTCAGCAATGCGCGCGCCACGCAGGACGGGCGCGGAGCTCTCATGCCGTCACATGCGACACAGAAGGCTGACACGGTTGCGACAGTAATCGGATCGAAGACGCAAGACGATGCAGTTGACGCTCACAGGAGGAATTTCATGAGAAAGACCGGAATCGCATGGATCGCGGCGGCATCCGCCGCTCTCGCGCTGATGGTGTTGGCGGCGCCCGCCGCCGCCCAGGAGAAGAAGCCGAACATCCTGGTGCTCTGGGGTGACGACATCGGCCAGTTCAACATCAGCGCCTACAACATGGGCATGATGGGCTACAAAACGCCGAACATCGACCGCATCGCCCATGAGGGTGCCACCTTCACGGACTGGTATGGCCAGCAGAGTTGCACCGCCGGGCGTGCGGCGTTCATCACCGGGCAGTCGCCCATCCGCACCGGCCTCACCAAGGTCGGCCTTCCCGGGGCGAAGGAGGGTCTGACCACGGCGGATCCGACTCTCGCTGAATTGCTCAAGCCGCGCGGCTACACAACCGGCCAGTTCGGCAAGAACCATCTTGGCGACCGCAACGAGATGCTGCCCACGGTGCATGGGTTCGATGAGTGGCTGGGCAACCTCTATCACCTGAATGCGGAAGAGGAGCCGGAGAATGTGAATTACCCGAAGGACCCGGCCTTCAAGGCAAAGTTCGGCCCCCGCGGCGTCCTGCATTGCTTCGCGACGGACAAGGACGATGCCACCGATGACCCGCGCTTCGGCAAGATGGGTAAACAGAAGTGCGAGGACACCGGCCCGCTGACGCGCAAACGCATGGAGACGATTGACGACGAAGTCACCGCCGGGGCGATCACGTTCATGGACAAGGCGGCGAAAGCCGACAAGCCGTTCTTCATCTGGTGGAACTCCTCCCGCATGCACACCTACACGCACCTGAGCCCGAAATGGGAAGGCAAGAGCGGCGGCCTGGGCATCGAGGCGGATGGCATGCTCGAGCACGACAGCGATGTCGGCCTGCTGCTCGATGAAGTGAAGAAGCTCGGCATCGAAAACAACACCATCGTCATGTATTCCAGCGACAACGGTGCGGAGTTCTTCCTGTGGCCCGATGGCGGCTCGACGATATTCCGTGGCGAGAAGAACACGCAATGGGAAGGCGGCTACCGCGTCCCCTGCATGATTCGCTGGCCCGGAGTCGTCAAGCCCGGCACGATCATCAACGACATCGGCGCACACGAGGACATGATCCCGACGGTGCTCGCGGCGGCGGGTGACCCCACCGTCAAAGAAGATCTGTTGAAGGGCAAGAAGATTGGCGACATGACGTACAAGGTCCACCTCGACGGCTACAACCTCGTGCCGTTCTTGAAAGGCGAAGTGGCCCAGTCTCCGCGTCACGAGTTCATCTACTGGACCGACGGCGGGAGTGTGGCGGCGCTCCGCTACGACAACTGGAAGATGACCTTCCTGCGGCAAAACTCCGTTGGATTCAAGGTCTGGGAAACCCCGTTCGAGGAACTGCGCTGGCCGATGCTGACCAATCTGCGCATGGACCCGCTCGAGCGCGCTTCGAGCGAATCCACCAGCTACATCGACTGGGTCGGACCTCGCATGTACATGCTGGCCCCCGCCGCCGCCTACGTCGGGCAGTGGCTGCAGAGCTTCCGCGAATTCCCGCCGCGCATGAAGCCGGGCAGTTTCAGCCTCGACCGCGTCATGGAGTCGATGACCAGCCCACAAGGCAGCGGCAAGTGACCCGGCGCTGGCCGACCCAGTAGCGCAAACCCAGGAGCCGCACCCGTCCATCCGGGTGCGGCCCAGCATGCGCGCGCAGCCCTTCACTATTCACGCGGGGGACTCTGGGCAGGGCGAATTCCGAAACAGAAGGGACCGGACAATGCGAGGCAGTTTCTTACAGGCGGTTTTTCTTAGCGCCGCGATAATGCTGGCGACGCCGCCGGCAAGCGCCGTCGCACAGAGCAACCCGGGAGCACCTGCGGCCCAAAACGCGGCGGAGCCCCCAGCCCAGAACGCCGAGGCGCTCGCGAAGGCAACGCAGAATCCGGTGTCGAGCCTGATCAGCGTGCCGTTCCAGGGCAACTGGGACTTCGGCATCGGCGACAACGACGCCACCAGCACGCTGCTCAACTTTCAGCCGGTCGTGCCGTTTCCGGTCAGCAAGAGTACGAACGTCATCCTGCGGGTCATCATGCCGCTCACGTCGCAGCCCGCGTCCGATGGGGTTCGCATCAACGGCATGGCCGACACGGTCTTGAGCGCGTTCTTTTCGCCATCGAATCCGGGTCGCGTCATCTGGGGTGTCGGTCCCGTCATGCTGCTGCCCACCGCCACGACCAACGCGCTGGGCAGCGAGAAGTTCGGCATCGGTCCGACGTTTGTCGTGCTGACGCAGCCCGGCAAGTGGACGCTCGGCATGCTGGCCAACCAGATCTGGTCCACGAGCGGCAACACGAACCGCAAGGATGTCAACGGCGCGTTCCTGCAGCCGTTCGCCAACTACAACCTGGGGGGCGGGCTCTCGATCGGCGCGCAGGTGGAGGCCACGGGCAACTGGAACGCCGACGAGACGTGGACCGCGCCGCTGCTGTTCAACGTCAGCAAGGTCGCGCGGCTGGGCACGCGGCCCGTCAACCTGGTGATGGCTGCGGGTCCCATGGTAGCGAGCCCCGCCGCCGGCGCCACGTGGCGGTTCCGGATGATGGCGGTCTTCCTGTTCCCCGCGGTAAGCCGGGAGATCCGACCATGAGAGGTAGGCAACAGCGGCAGAAGCGTCGCCAGCGGTCTGGCGGAAACAGTCACGCCGCCCGAACGATCCTCTTGCTGCTCGCGGCGGCATCGATAGGCGGCGTCGGGTGGTGGCTCTACGCCGGTCAATCGAAGCGCCCCGCGAGTGTGTCCGTGCCGGCGTCGTTCCAGCCCACCGTCGAAAACGCGCGACCGGCTCCCGGTGAACCGCCCCAGGGCATGGTGTGGATTCCCGGCGGCGAGTTCTCCATGGGCGCCGCCGAATCGCCCGGCATGAACATGGTCGGCATGCAGGCCACGACCGATTCCCGGCCGATTCATCGTGTCTACGTCGATGGGTTCTGGATGGACACGACCGAGGTGACCAACGCGCAGTTCGCGAAGTTCGTCGAGGCCACCGGGTATGTGACGATCGCCGAGCGCACGCCGCGCGCCGAGGACTTTCCTGGCGCGCCGCCGGAGAATCTCGTGGCCGGCGCCGTCGTGTTCTCGCCGCCCGGCTCATCCCGTGCCGCTCGAACAATCACCTCCAGTGGTGGTCGTACGTGAAGCGCGCGAACTGGCGCCATCCCGAGGGCCCCGAGAGCAGCATCACGGGTCGCGAGCAGTACCCGGTGGTGCAGGTCGCGTACGACGACGCGGTCGCGTTTGCGACGTGGGCCGGCAAACGCCTGCCCACCGAAGCGGAGTGGGAGTTCGCGGCGCGAGGCGGGCTGAGCGGCAAGCTCTACGCGTGGGGCGACGAGTTCACGCCGGGCGGCCACGCGATGGCCAACACCTTTCAGGGGCACTTCCCGGACAGAGATACGGGCGAGGATGGCTACGACGGCATCGGGCCCGTGGCGCAGTTCGCGCCCAACGGCTACGGCCTCTACGACGTGGCCGGAAATGTCTGGGAGTGGACGAGCGACTGGTATCGACCCGACTACTACGCGCAGCTCGCGTCCGCCGGAGGCGTCGCGCGCAACCCGCGCGGCCCCGACACGCCGTTCGACCCGAGTGAGCCGACCGAGAAGAAGCGCGTGCACCGGGGCGGGTCGTTCCTCTGCACCGACCAGTACTGTTCACGCTACATGGTCGGCACGCGGGGCAAGGGCGAAAGCAGCACGGGCACGAATCACGTCGGCTTCCGCCTCGTGAAGCTGCGCTGACCGGTGCGTCTTGCTGGGAACTCAACGACCGATCGCAACGGCGCGGTGATCTCGGCGTCGACGCTCTCGGGCGCCGCGTTGATGAACTTCGTGGAGATGTCGGTCAGCAGGCGCTCGAAGTTGGATACGTCGACGCTGCTCGCAAGGTTCGGCGTTGTATTCTCGGAGACCGGCTGCATTCGACCTCGCAGCCTGGTAAGGAATTCCCGGCATTTTGGGACGTGGCGCGTGGTGCGTCGGGACCTAAGTCAGCGGACGTACGGAAGCAAACCCTTGAAGCAGGAGGACTTCCACGACAACTCATTCCCGATTGACGCAAAGCACCCTTTCTGCAGCATGCGGAAGCGATGATCCAGTCCACCGTGCGACTCGCGATCTCGGAGGCGCACTGTCTGAAGTCCTTCGCATGCTGCGGGTCTTGATGGGGCATGCCACTGCGAGGGCCGGATGCGCGGGATTCTCGCTCTATCAGGACGCCACCAACCAGGAGGCACTGACGATCTGCGACCGGTGGGTCACGCGGGAGGACCTCGACGAACATATCCGCTCCGCCGAATACCGCCTCCTTCTCGCCGTGATCGACCTCTCGGTGATACCTCCGGACATCAGCTTTGACTATCTCGAGCACATCGGTGGCCTCGACATCGTGCACGCGCTGCGAGCCCCGCAGCAGCCGATTCGCGAGGAGGTATAGACATGATTGAAGTGACGCCTCGCACGCCCATCACCGCTGGAGGATGGGCCCGGGCAGCTCGACTGCGATCGTCTGACGGGGGATTTTTCGGCGCAACAGGGAATAATCACCAACACCAGCCTGCATTTCTCAACACGATTTCGCCAATTGCCTCTGTCTTTTCGATTGAGTGCCGACGTGGCCCGGCTCCTTGCCTTGGGCTCCAGCGAGCACCGACATCAGCCCGCGCTCTTTGGTGTGCTTCTGAAAACGAGTGGAGTTCGATGATGACCCGCGATTCCAACGTCCGTCGGCGCCTGATGATTTTCGCGGCCTGCCTCCTCCTGGCCGGCGTGGCAGGCATGCGAGCGCTTGCCGCCGCGCAGAATTCGTCTTCGACGGCGCCGGGCGCGGCCAATGAGTTCTACGATTCGCACTTCCACCTGACGAACTACATCCAGCAGGGCATGACGCCGCGCGAGTTCCTGCAGATCATGGGCACGCGCGTCGGCCGATCGACGCTGTTCGGCATTCCGCTGCAGCAGCAATGGTCGTACGCGAACTCCGGCGACTTCGCGCCGACCTACTACCTGCAGAGCGACGCGCCGCTCTACTACTACTCGTTCACCGACGCCTACATCGCGAGCGTCTACAATCGCTCACGCCAGAGGAGCAGGCGCGCTTCGACCCGATGATCACCGGGTTCAACCCGGCCGACATGTACGGCGTCGATCACATCCGGCGCGTGCTGCAGATGTTCCCGGGCGTGTTCACCGGGCATCGGCGAGTTCACCATCCACAAGGAATTCGTCTCGGCGAAGGTCGTCGGGCGAGACGGCGAGCCTGACCAATCCCGCGCTCGACCGCATTCTCGACTTCGCCGCGGAAGCCGGCCTCGTCGTGATCCTGCACAGCGACATCGACATGCCGTTCGCGAAGCCGGATACCGAGCCGGTGTACCTGACGCAGATGAAGGCGCTGCTCAAGCGCCATCCGAACGCCGCGATCATCTGGGCGCACATCGGTCTCGGCCGCGTCGTCCATCCGGTGCAGGTCTCGGCGGAAGCGGCCGAACGCAACCCGAACCACGTCGAGATCGTCGAGGCGATGCTGACCGATCCGGCGCTCAGCCATGTGAACTTCGACATCTCGTGGGACGAAGTGGCGAAGTACGCCGTCGCCGTCGCCGCAGTCGATCGCGCGCGTGGCCGCGATGCTGAACAAGTACCCGGACCGGTTCCTGTTCGGCACCGACACGGTGGCGCCGGCGAGCGCCGGCGCCGTACTTCGCGCGTGTTCGACATGTGGGCGCCGGTGTGGCGCGCAGCTGACGCCGGAAGCGAGCCTCAAGTCCGCAAAGGCAATTACGAGCGGCTTTTCGACGAGGGACGCAGGCGCGTCCGCGCATGGGAACGGGCAACGCGAAATAGACGATCGAGATCGACAACGAGGAGTCAGACAACATGCGACGCGACACGAAGTCCGGACGAGCTGCTGCATGGCGGCGCGCTGGCGTCCTGCTGCTCGGCGCGGCGTCGACGCGCGCGCGCGCGCAGGCGTCGCCGCCGGCCGACAGACGCCGACGCATGGAGATCTACGGCTTCGGCCAGGCCGACGCGATCGCCGACTTCAAGCAGAACAATCCGGACTGGTACGACGTCAACCGGCCGTCGAGGCTGCCCTCGTTCGCGAACCAGTTCGGCCAGGACGGCCACTTCTACCTGAGCGCGCGGCAGAGCCGCTTCGGCGCGAAGGGCGCGATGCCGACGTCGAACGGCGACGTGAAGGCGACAGTTCGAGTTCGACATGTTCGGCGTCGGCGCCGACGCCGGCCAGACCACCATCCGCCTGCGGCATGCGTGGGGCCAGTGGAAGCAGTTCGGCGGCGGCCAGACCAACAGCCAGTTCATGGACGTCGACGTCTTCCCGAACATGCTCGACTACTGGGGACCGAACGGCATGCTGTTCTTCCGCAACGTGCAGGTGTTCTGGGAGCCGTTCAACGACGGCAACTCGCAACGCGCGCATCGCGGTCGAGGCCCCGGGCGCGAGCGGTGACGCCGGCGTGCTCGCCGACCGCGTCGAGCTGCAGAACGTGAAGGCGCGGTTCCCGTCGCCCGACTTCACGGGCCACTACCGCATGGGCGGAAAGTGGGGCTACGTCCAGGTCGGCGGCGCGCTCCGCTACATCGCGTACGACGACCTGCTCACGACCGACCCGTTCGATCTCAGCGGCCACGTCGTGGGGCTGGGGCATCAGCTCAGCTCGAAGCTGAAGGTCGGCGCGAACGACGCGCTGCGGCTGCAGCTCGTCTACGGCGCGGGCTTGAGAACTACTTCAACGACGCGCCGGTCGACGTCGGCGATCAAGAGCAATCCGGGCAACACGGTGACGCCGGTCGTCGGCGAGGCGCTCGGCGATCTTCGGCCTCGTCGCTCTACCTCGATCACAACTGGAACGAGCGATGTCACGAGCTCGGTCGGCTACTCGCGCGTGGACATCACAACAGCAACGGCCAGTCGGCCAACGCCTACAAGAACGGCCAGTACGTGCTGCGGCAACCTGCTGTACACGCCGGTGAAGAACGTGATGATGGGCGGCGAGTTCCAGTGGGCCAGCGCGAACAACAACTCGGACGGCTTCTCGTCCGACGACTTCCGCATCCAGTTCTCGTTCAAATACAGCTTCTCGGCCAAGGTTGGAGGTTAGTCATGAATCGATGTCATCACCACGTCGGCTCGGCCGTCGCTGTCGCGGTCGTCGCGCTGCTGGCCGTCACCGGATCGCGTGATCCGGGCCCAGGCGCCGGCCGACATCCAGAAAGCGCGTCGACGCCGCCTACGCGCAGTTCAAGGGCCTCAAGGAAGGCAAGAACGCCGACTACATTCCGGCGCTCGCCAAGGTCGATCCGAATCTGTTCGGCATCGCGCTGGTGACGCGCGGACGGCAAGGTCTACACCGCCGGCGACATCAAGACCGAAGTCTCGATCCAGTCGATCTCCAAGGTCTTCACGATGGCGCAGGTGATCCAGGAGCAGGGCCTCGAGTCGATCGAGAAGCGCATCGGCGTCGATGCGACCGGCGCGAGGTTCAACTCCATCATCGCGATCGAAGGCGTCAAGATGGTCGTCGGGCACCGGCGCGCCGGAGATGAATGCCGCTGGTGAACCCCGGCGCGATCTCGGCCACCAGCATGGTGACCGGCGCGAACGCCGACGCCGTCTGGAAGAAGATCATCGGCACCTACAACGACTACGCCGGGCGTCCGCTGACCGTGCTGCAGGACGTCTACAAGTCGGAGTCCGACTCCAACCAGCGCAACCAGGCGATCGGCGCGTTGATGTTCGCCTACGGCTACATCAAGACCGACTGGCAGCAGGCGGTCGATCTCTACACGCGCCAGTGCTCGGTGGGCGTCAACGCGAAGGACCTGGCGATGATGGCGGCGACGCTCGCGGCCGGCGGCAAGAACCCGGTGACCGGCAAGCAGGTGCTCGACGCGGACAAGGTGCCGGGCGTCCTGGCCGTGATGGCGACGGCCGGCCTCTATGACGACTCGGGCAAGTGGCTGTATCACACCGGCCTGCCCGCAAAGAGCGGCGTGGGCGGCGGCATCATCGCGGTGTCGCCCGGCAAGTTCGGCATCGCCGTCGTCTCGCCGCCGCTCGACGATGCCGGCAACAGCATCCGCGCGCAGCGGGCGATCACCGAGATCTCGAACGCGCTCGGCGGCAATCCCCTCGCGGCCAGGAAGTAATCACATCGGCGGCGGGGGCCGGTCGTGACGGCCCCCGCCATTCGTCTCGCTTGGAAGAGCGACTGCGGAAACGAAACGTTGAGCTCAATG